>NZ_LAHL01000016.1 GCF_000966195.1 Domibacillus robiginosus
CACGAAATTTTGATTTTGTCACACAACATGACACTTGAAAAAGCCGTTTTGTCATTCAGTATGACACCTAAAAATGCTTATTTGTCACTGAACATGACAGTTCAATGCTTGTTGTATTTTAACGTAATACAAATGTAGTTGTTTTGTATTCGTACTAAATCACTTTAGAAAATACAAAGTTATACAGTTTAAAAACCAGCATTAATTTGATGCTGGTTTTTTCATGGAAATTATTTGTTGCAAGTCAGAGAGAAGAAGCAAAATCCTGCTCATCTACAGATAAATTGTGCAGATTCTATGGAATTTGGCTTTTTACGTTTAATCGTAAAAGGGCAGGTAATGTAAATACTGTAGAAGCTATTATAAAGGAGGAGTTTAATATGAATCCAAATTATCAGGAATGTATTCAGGCATGCTTAGAATGTATGGAGGCATGCAACTACTGCTTTGACAGCTGCTTGTCCGAAGATGATGTAAAGATGATGGCAGACTGTATTAGACTTGACCGCGAGTGTGCAGATATTTGTGCTTTCGCTGCCAAGTCTATGCAAAGCAACAGTCCATTTGCCAAGCAAATCTGCCAGCTGTGTGCAGATATTTGTGAAGCGTGCGGCAATGAGTGTAAAAAACACAGTGCGGAACACTGCCAGCGTTGTGCAGAAGCATGCTTTAAATGTGCAGAAGCATGCCGCCGCATGGCTTAAGTTTCAGGCTCAAGAAAGCTGGACAATCGTCCAGCTTTCCTTTTTTGTGAGTGCAGTATTAAAAATGAACGTAAAAGAAATTGAGAGTTAAAGGGGAAGTCACCAATGAATAAATATGCTAAATTTGGCATTATGATCGCCACCTCAACCGTTCTGATGTACGGTTTTATGTATTTCAATGTGTTTCAATTAGATCATATTTTTTTCAGTGAAACGAGAGCCTATATGGCACTAATGATGGGATCTGTAATGGCTATTATCATGATGCTGTTTATGTGGAAAATGTATGATAAGCGCCGTGTGAATACGTTTATTCTTGCTGGCAGTGCTGTTGTGCTTGGCCTCTCTATTTGGCTCATGCGTAGCCAAGCCACGGTTGAAGATACTTCTTGGATGAAAGCAATGATTCCTCATCACTCTATTGCTATTCTTACCAGTGAACGTGCAAACATTTCAGATCCACGTGTAAGAGAACTTGCGGACAACATTATCAAAACGCAACGCAAAGAAATTGCAGAAATGAAAAAGTTAATAAAAGATTTAGAGGAGAAGGAAGAATAAAAAGGGGGAAGTAAATGAAAAAAGTAGTCTTTGGAGTAGTTATTTTACTTTTTATTATTTTGATTATTTGGTTTTTCAATCAAAGGGTAAGCGAAGGCTATATTTTATCAGTAGATGATTCGAGGATTTGGGTAATACCAATGAGCGACACTGAGGTAGAAGGGAAAACAGAAGCAGAAATCATATCTATTTTAGAAGCTAAAAGCTCTAAATCACCAGGAACGTTTTACGATATACCCTTGATAAACAAAGTCTTAAATACAGACTTTGAAGAAGGTCAGAAGGTAAGAATTTATTGGACCGGATATGCTTTAGAATCTGCACCAGGACAGATAAAAGGTACTCTGCTTATCTTGGATGCAACATAAATGCTATTATGTTGTATTTAGAACGCCCTGGATCTTTAGAATTCGGGGCGTTTTTTCGATTTTAGTATAATCATGAGGAGATTTTTATAATGCGTTTTATTGAACTAACAGGGCAGTTTAGTTTAACAACGTGATGACATCAAACGGACTTAAAAAACGTCTCAACCCCGTCAAAATAAAATGATGAGGTTGAGATATTAATTTCTTTTTAACTCTCTCAATATCTTATCCATTGGTAAAAAGAAAGAATTTTATTGTATTTGGTTATATCATTATAAAGAATTAAAAATCAGCATTTATTATGGTTTCTAATGCTTTTTTTAGTTCGTCTTTTTCAATATCTGATAAGTTTTGAAGAACCTTATTATTCAAGGTAATTGTTGCAAATTCAACTTTCTCTCTAATTTCATGAGATTTTGAAGTAGCAGTTACTAAAACATTCCTACGATTTTTTGAGTCTACCGAACGTTCTATCAAATCAGCTTTTTGCATTTTGTCTAATATCCCTGATACAGTAGGGGCTTCCAAATGTACCATTTCTCCAATTTGTTTAGGAGATAATTGTCCTTCTTTCCACAAACAATTCAACACACCATATTGAGCTGGTGTTACTCCGTAGTCCTCTAGAAGCTTGCTAAAATATTTAAAAACTTTATTCTGACTTACGCTTAGTAAGAAATTCATACAATCTTTTAATTCCATATTATCTCCTCCATTTGACAATACCTATAATATCATGTTAGTTTTTGTTACGAAATACTTTTGGTACAAAAATGTTTTGTTTCAAAGTAAAGGGGAGGATAATTATGAATTTATTTAAGGCGATTGTTGTAAAAGAAAACCAAGAACAAGTAATTTATGGATTAGAGGATGTTAATCTTGACAGTCTTTCTGAGGGTGAGGTTTTAATTAAGGTGGCATATTCTTCAATAAACTATAAGGATATGCTGGCTGTTCAAAAAAATGGAGGCGTTATTCGGAATTATCCAATGATTCCCGGAATTGATTTAAGTGGAACTATTGTTCATACATCGGATAATCGCTACACAGAAGGACAAGAAGTTGTTGTTACAGGCTTTGATATGGGGATGAGCCATACAGGAGGGTTTGCAGAATATGCTAGAGTTCCTGCAGAGTGGATTGTTCCGTTACCAGCTAACTTAACCCTTAAAGATGCGATGGTTTTTGGAACAGCAGGATTTACAGCAGCACTTTCCATCATAGCTCTAGAAGAGAAAGGTATGGATATAAATAACAATCCAAGGATATTAGTCACTGGTTCAACTGGTGGAGTAGGTAGTATTGCTATCCAAATTCTAGCTAAAATTGGCTACAAAAATATCTCTGCATTGGTTAGAAAAAAACATCAGGAAGAGGTAGCAAAATCTTTAGGAGCAACCAATGTTGTTTTTGTAAGTGAGTTAGGAGAACAAAATAAGCCACTTAATAAACAAAAGTTTGACTTTGTCTTAGATACTGTTGGTGGGGAGGTTGCTTCTGTATTAATTCCTCAAATTTCTTATGGTGGAAGTATGAGTATGTGTGGGAATGCAGGTGGTATAAAATTAACATCAACAGTTTTGCCATTTATACTTAGAGGGATTAACCTTTTAGGAATTGATTCAGTAAATGTACCAATTAATAACCGTGGTTATATTTGGGGGAAAATAGCTGATGAATGGAATATTTCTCAAACTACTCTAATAAATGAGCTTACACTAAACGAATTACCACAAACAATTGAAACGATTAAAAATGGTCAGCATTTAGGAAGAACAATTATAAAATATTAAAAACCAGTTAATTTTGCGAGGATAAATAACTATTTGGTAGACTTATCGCAATAAAAAGAACTGGCTTTATTTGCAGTTCTTTTTATTAGTTAACAAACTGAACAGTAGTAGTGCTCGCCAGTTTTAATATTAATATTATCTATATCCAACTAATGGGGCAGTATTACTGTAATAAATTAAGTGTAAATATATAGAAGTTTGTGAACAAATCTACTTAAACTATCGGGGGCGTTAGTTGAATAAGTGGACCACAAAATTTGTTTTCCTAATGCAACATAAAGGGAATTATGTTGCATTCATAAACATATTAAAAAACAGGCTGCATTCCTTGATTATCAAGGGATGCAGCCTGTTTTAGTTAGGAAGAAGGATTTTCAATGCTACATATTGAATAGTATAGTTACGTTGAAAGCAATATAAAGAATAAAAACAGGAGGGTCTTTTTTGGTAGCTAAGCAAGGACAAAATACGGTTGATCCTATTCGAGATCCAGAACAAATCCGGGCAATGAAAGAATACTTGCTTCACAAATCTTATCGGGACTATTTTTTATTTGCCTTTGGTATTAATTCAGGTCTTCGCATCAGCGACATCGTAGGGCTTCGAGTGATGGATGTACGGAACACAGAACATCTGCGAATTAAAGAGAAAAAAACAGGGAAAATCCGAAAAATTCGGATGACTGGTGCTTTGAAACAGGAAATAGAGAAATACACGCGCCAGATGGCTGATTCTGACCTGTTGTTTCCATCCCGTAAGGGTAAAGATCCAATTGGACGTGAAACAGCCTGGAAGATTGTTAACGGGGCTGCACGAGCGTGTGGTATTCAAGGAGCCATTGGGACGCATACGATGCGGAAAACATTTGGCTACCACTTTTACCAGCAGACGAAAGACGTGGCCATGCTGCAGCAGATTTTTGGCCATTCGGCGCCTTCTGTGACCCTGAGATACATTGGTATTAATGATGAGATGGTAGATCGAGTACTGGAAAGCTTTTCTTTATAAAACAAAAAAATATAAGGGATCTTTGGTAGGAAGTTATTTGAAGGGGACTACTTCGTTACTAATGAAAGAATTACCAGGAGAGGAAGGGCACATTTTTTATTCTTTTCAAGAAAAAGAAAGATATATAGAAAATGCGATCACCTACATTACTTCTGGGGTTGAGCAAGGAAGCTGCGTACTGCTCATAGAAAATGATCGGTATTTTTCTTTATTGCGCACAAAACTAGAATCCCTTTTAACAAAGGAGCAGCTGAAGAGAATACATCATGTAAATAATTACGATTTTTATTATTCTCGCGGAGATTTTCATCTAACTTCCATTATTTCATATTTTTCTAAAATTATCGGTAGTTACCGGGAAAATAATTTATCTATCAGGACATGGGCCCATGTGGAATGGGGAGATACAGAAGAAATTTCTTGTGAAATAAAAAAATTTGAAGAAGAAGCAAATAAGGCGGTTTCCTCAATGAAGTTACTGTCTGTTTGTGCCTATGATGCCGATCGGTTGACTGAGTCGCTCCAGCGTTCATTAACGTGCTCTCATAATTTTGTGATGACAGATGAGGGGATTATTAGGAAATAAAGACAGACAGGAAATCCTGTCTGCCTTTTGTTTTTTTTAGATTATTTCTTTTTGAAATGTGAAAAGAAAATACATCAATTGCTTCCATGTCTTGTATAATTTCTGAAAGTTTGCTATAAATAGAATCAATTAAATCGAGCGGAAAAGCAAAAAGGCAAAAGCGCGTTATAGTGTGGTTGGCGCCACCTATAACCGTCCACCGTGATTCAGGCACGGTAAACACTTGCTTTCACCTTTTCTTAGTGTTAATCTGCCTGTATTTTACGGCATTTAAACCTAATTTTCAAGGGGAAAGTCTATCTTTTACAGTCATGCAAAAGACGTGTTTACCGATTTTCTACGGTAAATGCGTCTTTTTGTTTTCCCAAAAAGGAGATAGGACTATGACTGTAAGCAGAATTGTAACCCCAGATGAATTTAAACAAATGATGAGCTACAAGGTGTATGCGGAGAATCATAACCAGCAGCAATCCATGAAGCTGCAACTCTTAAAAGGCGTAGAGGAAGCGTATGGCGAACGCTACTGGCGCTTGAAAGAAGGTACACGCAAAGCGATTGATATGCTGTGCTGGTTTGCATCGGAGCGAGGATTTGTTTTTGCGAAGGACAAGTACCTGTCTGATCGGTACGAGGTGTCGGCCAAAACAGTTCGGAATGTGTTGAAGGAGTTACGGGAAGCCGGCATAATCTTCACTGTGTATCGCCGGTCCAGCACGCAAAATTGCCGGACGGCTCCCGTCCATTTGTTTACGGCGCATCCGTACTTTAAGTATTGGCAAAACATGCTGGATTTACATGATTTCCAGAACGATTTCCAAAACGAAAACGCTGAAAAGCCTTATGAGAGTAAGGAAGAACAGCCGAAAATCGTTTCTACCAAGTATTTATCTTTTAATAAAAATCTTTTAAAGATCTTACGTAAGCAGGATCGTCTGAATTCGTCTTTTACACCGAAGAATGTACCCGGTGAATTTGTGAAAGCAGCGAAGCCTTTCTTTGATGATGCAGAAGATATTTATGATCTTTGGAAAAAAGCTTCTCTTGTTTATCGCCAGTTTGATTTGCTGCACGAATTGGAACAGTACACGGAATTAGTGATTGATGCGCTGAAACAGACGATCTACGCCTATAAACATCGGAAGATCCGGAAGGATTTTAAAGGCTATTTCTACGGAACCCTGCTCAAAATGTTTACATACCAGAAGCGCCAGGAGACTTTTACTAGCCACCCGTCTATCTTTAATTGGCTTGAAGACCAGGAAGAAAAATCAGCAGGCAGCACGAAAAACTGGCGCGCAGAAATTCAGGAATTAATGGCGAAGGAAGAACGGGATCTGGATGATTTGATCGAGGAACTTCCCTACTGAATAAACCAAAACAGTTGCTAGAAAAAAGAGAAAATCTGTCTGCAGGAAGCCAGAAAGTAAACTCAGCTGGTGCTGTCTTTTCTTGAAAAAGAATCGTGTCTTTTTCTAGCAAATGCTGTTTTTTGTCGTTCTTTTTTGAACAGTGATGCATTATTTTAGGTGTCAAAAAATTTGCCATTTGGCTGAATTTGCTGTCAAAAAATTTGACAGTACCCCTATTTTGAGTGTCAAATTTTTTGCCAAAACGGAAATTTCGTGTACCCACGAAAACACTAGGCTCTGCCTAGTACCACACGGAAAGTGGGGTCATGTTTTCCTTATGCTCTTTCTCACTTTAAAGACAAAACGTAGCCAAATTTCAGTTTGGTCAGCTGAAGCTAAATAAGCTGGCTTAAGCCAGCTTGAAAATCAGCGGATAAAAGTATTTACGAATAAAAATAGACCTGAAATTTAATCGATAGTAGACCAAAACTGTGCAATAAAAAAACCTCTAAAACTTTTAGAGGTTTTCATGCAAATAATTATTCATTTATTAGTTTTTCAATGACCGATGCGGCTTCTTCTACATCGTCGTAATATTCAATCGTTTGGCATTCAACAAAGGTTAACTGTATTGTTTCAGTATTTTTTTTGCAGCTAGCTTTTAGAAAATCTTGTCCATTCTTGCTAAATGTATGAGTAATCTCAACGGTATTGTAGTAACACAGCGTTTTTAACATTTCTTTTATATGGTTTAAAGACATTTAATAGTCCCCTTCCTTAACAAAGGAAAGTGACTAAAAAAAGTCTAAAGGGATCCCGTGTATTTATTTGATTCTTAATTATAACACGAGTTTAGTTGTTTACTCAGTAGTTTGTCTGAAAAGTTGATTTATTTGAATTTAAATATATGTGCAAATTTCAATAATAAACCTTGCGCGCTTGAAGTAATTAGAGTGATAACCTAGAATTAAATTCAAGGTTCAAATATAGAGGAAAATCTAGAGTGTTCTAGTTCTAGAATCGTATTTAACTCATAAAAATCAACGTTTTTATCCATTCTAGTTTTTAGAATCTGGAGGTGACGATCATGGAAAAAATCCTGGAAGAAAAAGAGCGACATGACCAGACCTACACAACAAAGGAGACCTCGCGTCTGACCGGATTAAGTATTGATTTGCTTCGTCTTTATGAGAAAGAATTCAATTTGAACATACAACGCACGAAAGGGAATCACCGGAGATACAGTCAGGATAACATTGAGTTATTCGTAGACATAAAGAAAAAGATCCAGGAACAAAACTGGAGTTATAAGATGGTGTTGCAGTGGTTAAACGGCAACGAAATAAAAATGGAATCACTTGCTGTTCAATCAGAACTAGAGAAAAAAGTAAATCTTCTTCAAGATATGGTTCAAGAATTACTCGCGAAATCAAAAGAAGATGATTTATTTAAACAGGCCCTGATTCAAAGATTAGATCAACAAGACACCTACATAAAAGAATCCCTGGAGAAGCGAGATCAACTGCTGTTAGAAAGTCTCGCGAAGTCCACAGAAGATCGAAAAAACTCTCGAACATTCTTCCAGCGTTTGTTGAAAAGACCTTGAATGAACATGAAGTATAAAAACCAAAGAAATTCATGCAGCAGGAAAAGGGGAGAAGAAAAAATGGCACATAAAATCACACTAACAGGCAAGCCGGTAAGTGCATTACGGTTGAAAAAGGATTTCTGTACATTCGATATGGAAGAAAAGGGTTCTCCAGCAGCCCCGAAAGGTCTCCCGAAAAGCTCAACGATTACCTATACCATTTTTATTAACCAGAAGCAGTTAAAAAAAGCCGGATTAACAGAAGAAAACATTCAAAATCAGAAGATTATGGTACAGGGAGAACCTACACTGGACGTTCCCATGGATGACTGTCCGGGCGAGATCGGTGTTACATGCTTTCAGGTTTCTGTAATTTCAGAAAAACAAAAAGAAGAAGTGAAGGCAGAGAAAAAGCTCGCAAAAGAGCCAGAGAAAAAAGAAGAAGTGAAAGCAGAAGAGCAGCCAAAAGCACCGGAGGGCACTGAAGATTTTGTAGAGCTAGAGCAGATCAAGGTGCCAGAAGAATTTTTGAAGTATCAGCCGAATCCGTATAAGACACAGCTGGTGATTGACCATGTAAAACAGTCCGGCATGTTGGATGAACCGATTACGATTAATCGGGAAACCAAGGTGTTAACCGATGGATACAGGCGGTATATTGTGGCTGAAAAACTAGAAATAAAAACAGTGCCTGTTATGTACGAAAAAATCACCGTGGAAAGCTAAATAGCAAGAAAAGAGCATAAGGAAAACATGACCCCACTTCCAGCGTGGTACTAGGCAGA
>NZ_LAHL01000017.1 GCF_000966195.1 Domibacillus robiginosus
CCGGCGGGATATTTTTTAATATTCTACTGTTACTTCTTGAAGGTCATCCGTTTCGCATGGAAGGATCGTATATCCGAGATCTTTCACTTTACTTTTCATGCTGTCAGAGCAGTCCGGCCCTACTACAAGGAACGTCCGGTCACGCTGTACGTTTTCGCGAAAAGACGATAACATGCCGAACAGGGCAGATGCTTTTTCTTCTGATAAGGACTGAGTAAAAGAGGAAGTAGCCTCTGTTACAGGAACAATCCATAATTCACATGCGTTTTCTGTTTGAAGAAGCTGTTCGAAAACCTCTGCTTTTTCGATCGGTGTACGCATCGTATCGTCACGCAGCTCATACACTTCTTTATTGTCTAACGACGCCTCCGCAAATGGGCGGCTGTTTTTTTTATCAAAAATTTTAATATCCAGCTTGGATGGTTCAAAATGCTTTTCCATTTAAGTCTCTCCTCTAAACAGGTAACTGTTCTTTTTCAATATTATTTACCCGTTTTTTATCAGGATAAACCTATTCAATCAATGAGAGAATATCTTTTAAACGACCCAATGTGTGTACAGGATTGGCTCCTTCCACTATTTTTCCTTCTCCGTGGTTGATCCAGGCTGATTCGATACCAGCGCGTGTCGCACCTAAAATATCTGTCCCTTGATTGTCGCCTACCATTAAAACATCACCTGGCTCAAGCTCCATTAAGCGAAGGGCATGATCAAAAATCGCTTTTTCCGGTTTTCCAAAGCCGAAATGGCCGGAAATCAGTACGTGTTCAAAGTAAGGAACAAGTTCTGGCGTCATCGTCAGCTTTTCCAATTGAAGCGAAGGAGCTCCATTGGTTAACAGCAGAAGGCGAATTCCTTTATCGCGTAATGTATTCAACACATCAAAGGTTTCTTCGTATACAAAAGCAGATTTGCGGCGGACGTTACGGAAACGCTCGCGTGCCCATTCTGCTTCAGAAGCGGGGATGCCAGCCTGCTTTAAGCCATTTTCCCATGCTTTTAATTGATAATCGGCAATTTGGTCACCCATGGAGCGAAAGCCATTATGGTGAACATCACCGAAATTACCCCAAAGCCCTTCAAATGGATTGATTCCAATGGAAAGAGTGACTGGGTAAAAATCATATGTTTGATATTGCGCATGAGCAGCCGCGCGGACGTATTTTTCTATCTCGGCTGCTTCCTTTTCGTATTTTTCGGCTAATTCACCGCAAGTTACATCAAATGCGGTTTGGATGCTTTTTCTGTCATCCAGCAGGGTATCATCAAGATCAAAAAAAACGGCTTTTTTCAACGTAACGTTCTCCTTCTTTTTAGCATAGTTCTTTACTTACTTCGACAAAAAATTCAAAAATCCTGCTTTTCGGCGCGGTAAAAGAAAAAAAGAAGGTGGTGAATAATCGGGAATGTGATGGGCAGGCAGGCGTGCGAGCTGGGAAGAAAGGTTATCATATAAATGCATCAAATGCTCCTGGCGCTGTTCAATAGCAGACAGGCGGTCTTCAATCAAGGATAGGTAGGCGGTTTGTCCAATCATATTGGCGGCCTGGCCGGGAGGAAGGTCTTCGGAGGCGGCGGTTTCGATCATCTGGCGCAGCGTAGCCATTTCTTTTTCATCAAACAGCCGTGCATTCCGTTGTCCAGACTCGAACCGGAAGCCCGCTCCCTCAAGAGCAATCACATATTTGCTTAAGGTAGTTGGACTGATGTTTAAAGCAGCGGCCGCTTCTTTTGTAGTGTGCACAGAAAATCCCTCCTTTACATTCTTCTTAAACCCATTCTCTCCAGGGCGCCGATTTCCTTCCACTACTTTTGGCGAAAAAGCGCAGTCGGCCATGTTCTTTTCGTCAAAATCCGGGTATACAACCGGTAGGTGAATCATTATGAAATTAATTAGCTGGACCTATACAAAGCGTTATAACGTCAAGGCAGTGTTTGATCAATTTCCCCGGTCGAATGTCATTTTCCGGCTTATCCACAAATATTATTTTATCTACATTGTGAACTGGTCAGAGCAGGATCCGCCGGTCCATAAACAGGACCTGGAGAGGATGGAGCTGCTGCTAAACGATGAACTCGGCACCGGGCAGTTTTACCGTAACCGTCGATCGAGCAAACAAGGAGGCAGAGGAAATATGAAGCAAGCGATGATTATTGCCAACCCGTCTTCCGGGAAAGAACAGGCGGAAGGATATATTAACCATATTTATAAGCAGCTTCAAGCATCGGGATACGAAGTGGAAACACGTTTAACTACTGGTGAAGGCGATGCGGTGATTTTTGCAAAAGAGGCCTGTGAACGGCAGCTGGACGCGGTTATTGCAATGGGTGGCGACGGAACGATGAATGAAACAGTGAATGGATTGGCTGAACAAAAACATCGTCCCACTATGGGCGTTATCCCGCTCGGTACTGTAAATGATTTTGCACGTGCACTGCATATTCCGCTTGAACCTGAGGAAGCTATTGCCGTATTAGGCGGCAGAACGAAGCCGGCTGATATTGGCAAAGTGAACGGCCGTTATTTTTTAAATATTCTAGCCATTGGTGGGATTGCAGAAGCAACAGGGGAAGTAACGTCTTCTCAAAAAACAACACTGGGTGCGCTCGCTTATTTTGTAGAAGGCTTTAAAACATTGCGGGACAAAACGCCATTTCCTCTAACAATCGAAACAACGAACAGGGTGTATGAGGAAGAAGCGCTTATTTTCCTGGCTGCCCTCACAAATTCAGTCGGTGGATTTGAAAAGCTTGCACCAGATGCCAAAGCATCGGACGGCTTTTTTCACTGTTTTATTGTTAAAGATGTGGCATTGCCAAAATTGTTGCGCATCGGCACAAATTTATTAAAAGGGGACTTGCAGGAAGATCCGGATGTCTTGTATTTTCGGTCTCCAAAACTGAATATCCGCTCTACAACAGAACTGAAAGCAAATGTAGACGGTGATATGGGAAGTGCTGTTCCGCTGAGTCTCGAGGTATTGCAAGGACACATTAATATATTTGTTCCATAAAGCGAATATAGTAACAAAATAACCGTTCGTTTGTTTTTCTTTTTTTAAAATTTTTTTATTATATTCAAAAAAATGAAACTGTTCGGTTCTGGTTCCGTACATAAGAATGAGGTGAGAAAATGGGGTTTTGGAAAAAGCTTTTCGGAGGCGGCGATAAAACAGTACCAGAAGCGAGGGAGCGAACACTGCTGAATTTGCGGATCGGTGATTTTGTCACCTATGACCTGGCGGATTACCAGGTGACAGGGAAAATTCATTACAACGACAGCGGTTATACGTGGGATGCTTATCAGCTTGCTGCGGATGGAAAAACACTATGGCTGAGTGTCGAGCTCGATGATGAGCTGGAAGTTGGCATGTATAAAACCGTCCGTATTCCTGGCTTAGAGCCGGGATCGAAAAAAATAACCTACGAGGAGCGTACCTATTATCTTGAAGAAAGCGGACGTGCTTATGTAAAAGCAGAAGGCCGGAGTGAAAATGTCCACGGCAAGAATGTCGATTACTACGACTATACAGACGATTCAGAAGAACACTTTTTGTCTGTAGAAGTGTGGGGCGGAGATGTGGAAGTCAGCTATGGATACGAAATTGAAGAATATGAAATCACTATTTTAGCGGGAAGCTAACCAACATTGGAGGAGAAAACATGTTTCAATTTTTTAAGCGCGTACAAACATATGTAGGTTCTGAACTGAATGCAGCACTTGATAAAGCGGAAGATCCAGTAAAAATGCTTGATCAGTTTATGCGGGAAATGTCAGCAGATATTCGCGACGCCGAAACGGCTGTTGCCAAGCAGCTTGCAAATGAGAAGATGCTTAAAAAGAAATATGATGATGCAAACAGTATGGTGGAAAAGCGCCAGCAGCAGGCGGTTGATGCTCTTGAAGCCGGAAATGAGGATCTTGCACGCCGGGCGCTTGAAGATAAAAATAACCACGCCAAACAAGCGGAGTCAATGAAGGAAGCACACAAACAGGCAGCAGAGGACGTAGCCGCTCTGCGTGAAAAGCTGTCGGAAATGAAGCGTGAGTACGAAGAAATGCAGCTGAAAAAAGATTCACTGAAAGCACGTGCTGAATCAGCAAAAACACGTACGAAAATGAATCGTGCCATGTCTTCTATCGGCGGAGATGAATCAAGACGCGGGTTTGAACGGATGGAAGAAAAAGTAATGCAGTATGAAGCAGAAGCAGAAACGTCAGAGGATTTACGTGCAGGTTCACGAAGCCTTGATGATGAACTTGCTGCTTTAAAGAAAAACAGTGCAGTAGACGACGAACTTGCCGCCCTTAAGCAAAAACTCGGAAAAGAATAAGGAACCGCGGTCCGCCTGTTGCGGCGGACCGTTTCTGTTCATTTGGAGTGTTTTCATATGAAAATAAAGAAATGGATGATTGTGATGACTGCATCAGTGTTTCTTCTTGCCGCCTGCGGCCTGCAGGAAGCAGACGATTACATTGATGAAAACTACACTTTTGTTGATGCCGTACAAAGTAATACAAATACAAACGACCGAGCCATGACTTACCGTACAAATCAAAGCTTAGCGGATACTGCATCCGAGCTAATCGATGTAGAACAGCCAGAGAAAGTTGGAGAAGAAGTGGATGGCCGCCAGGTGCTTGTGTATGACAATGAATTTATTATTTTAACAGAAGATCCGGAAAATCCGGGCTCCACGCTTGTGGAAGTAGCAGAAGACGAGTTTGTCCGTACTCACTACAATCCCGGCTTTTTCTCAGGGATGCTCCTTGGCTCCTTACTGAATGGGCGTTTTGGTTCAAATTGGGAGCGGACGCAGACAAATCGGTGCCGAAACAATAATGACGACTGCTATTCAGGCGGCGGTTATTACGGAACAGGAACATTTTCCAACGGCTCGTATGGCCGTGGCTCGACATTCCGCGGCGGCGGACCGGGAGAAGGAAAATAATGAAATGAAATGAGGGAATGAAGCTGTGAATCCATTTTTACTGACACTTTTATATTTTTTAGTAGCTGTTGCAGTAGTTGTAGTTGGACTGGTTGTGTTTGAACAAATCACAAGAAAGTATAAAGACTGGGACGAAATAAGAGAAAACAATGCAGCGGTGGCTCTATCAATCGGTGGGAAGATTATCGGAATCTGTATTATTATCACTTTTTCTATTTTTCACAACGATACCATTACAGAAACAATCATTTGGGGTTTATTCGGTATGGTGCTGCAGCTTGTAGCGTATATCTTATTTGAACTGCTGACAAGAAGCTTTTCTGTAGAAGAGCAGCTGAAAGCAGGCAATCTTGCAGTAGGAATTGTTTCTTTTTCTGTTTCAGTCGGGCTGGCGTTTGTTATTGGCGCTTCGATTTCATAGGGCGGTGTTTCGATGATTGAAAAAAGTTCTATCCAGAAAAGCCGGTCCATTTATTATGCATCGGGCATCGTCTCAATATGCGGCATTATTTTTGAAGTACTGTTCGGTGCACTCGGTTCGTACATTTTAGGAGATGGAGTGAAGCAGTATACGCTCACCATCTCCCTTTTTTTAACCGGAATGGGTATTGGCGCATATATAAGTGAAAAAGTAACCCGCCACTTAATCGCTTCATTTATTTGGATTGAGTATGGAATTGGGATCATTGGTGGATTTTCTGCCCTGCTTTTGTTTGGAGTCACAGCCTACTTGCCAGATGGAACAGATGCATTATTCCTATACGGAGTAACACTGATCGTTGGTACATTGACGGGTGTAGAACTGCCGATTTTAATCCGGAAAGCAAACGAGATTGGTGTATCTCTTCAAAAAAGCGCAGCCAAAGTGCTGTTCTCTGACTACGCTGGCGGGCTGGTGGGCGGCCTGCTGTTTTTATTTTTGCTTCGTCCTTATTTTGGCCTTGTGAAAACCTCTTTTATTGTGGCGATGATTAATACAGCTGTGGCACTATGGATTGTTTTTCAATTTAAACATGAATTAAAACGATTTGGGCTGCATGCCGCAGCAGGAATCATCTTTTTGATGGTTTTAATTGCAGGAGCACTGGTCGGCGAGGAAGCAGCTTTTCACTTTGAACAGAAGTTGTACAAAGATCCCGTTGTGTTTTCTGAACAAACTGCTTATCAGAAAATTATTTTGACGAGAGAACAGGGGGATACGAGGCTGTATCTGGACGGGCAGCTTCAATTCAGCTCGTCGGACGAGCATCGGTATCATGAAATTCTTGTTCATCCAACGATGGCAGCTGCTGCCCGTCATGACCGCGTTTTAGTCCTTGGTGGCGGAGATGGGCTGGCTGTAAGAGAATTGCTGAAATACGATGATCTTGGCGAGGTCACACTTGTTGATCTTGATCCTGCCATGACGGAGGCGGCACGCACTAATCATTTGTTAACAGATTTAAACAAAGGCTCGCTTGATCATCCGCGGGTAAAAGTTGTAAACGAAGATGCTTTTCAATTTTTAGAAAGAGCAGCCGGCTTTTATGATGTCATTATTATTGATCTGCCAGATCCGAATAATGAATCGCTGAATAAATTGTATACGCAGGAATTTTACTCTCTTGCTCGGAATCACTTACAAACAGATGGAGCGATGATCGTGCAGGCAACAAGTCCCGTATTCGCTCCTCGGGTATATTGGACAATTGACCGGACCATTCAGGCAGCCGGCTTAAAAACGGAAAATCTGCATGCAGACATTCCGAGCTTTGGCGGCTGGGGGTATGTGCTGGCATCCCGAGAAGCCATTGATATAGAGGAATTGTCTTTAACGAAAGATACGCGTTATTTAACGGCGGATTTGCTGCCTGCTTTAACAAAGTTCGGAAAAGACGAGGATGCAGAAATGGAAGATGGGATAAACATTGAGCCAAATACACTGATTCGTCCAAATTTAATTGAAGTATATGAAAAATCATGGCGTTATTATTAATAAAAAGAGCCGGCTCCTGTTCAGGAGCCGGCTCTTTTCACAGTGTTGGAAAATAGAGTCGTCAAGAGGATATTTCTTTTTTTTTTTTGGCTAAAATTGTATTTTTTCATGGCGTATAGAAGCACGCTGTTTTTTTGAGAAGCAGTGTCAGGGGCTGCGGTCTGCCGATTCCGCCTTCCTATGGGGCGAACGCTGAACCAGCGCCACTGTGTGCCGACTGTTTCACCTGTCCGCTCGTCCCATTGGAGTCTCCACCGGCTGCCCCGCGAAAAGTGGAGCCCCGTGGATGCCGCCTATTCTACGCCAGGGCCAAGCACGGTGACCCATACTGCTTAGAGATCTAAACGTCCACAAATGTGTTGGATGTAAACTAGAAAAGTAGAGTCAGTCTCTTTTTATCGATAACCATTCATTTAAGTTTCTATTTGCTAAATGATAAGAAAGCTGTTTTTTTATTTTTCTGCGTTAAGTAGGAGCTCGTTCAATTCTTTTAATTCCTTTTCCATTTCAACAAGCTTTTCTTCTGCTTTTAAAATGCCATGCCCGGTAGATTCTAGTTTTTCAATATCTCCCTGTACACGCATATAGTCCATTTTTAACTCTCTAATTTTGTATTCAATTTGTAACTTGTTCATTGATAACCCGCCTTTTTTCTTTTAGTTTACCAAATAAAAAAGCTGTCTGTATAGAACAGACAGCTTCGATTATTTAACGGGAAATCAAAAATTCAACAGCGAGGTTTAAGAAAAACACCGTATGGACCGCCGCGAAAATAAGTCCGTGTTTGTTTAATCGTCTCATCAATAGTTGATCCATATCAATCACCTCGTAAATAGTTTGTAAATACATTTTAACATATGTTCACTAAATGTTCAAAAACTATTTACGAAATTTCAACAAAAAAAGAAGCGATAAACGCTTCTTTAAAGAATGGGTGATAGAAGGCGGGAAATAGATTCCTTGAATTTAATCCATTTAGAACGCTGCTGGTACAGCTCAGGTGTCAGTTCAAATGAAACGGTCATATCGTGCCAGAAAATTTTTGCCAGCCGCCTTCCTGTTTCGTAATCGTACATAAAAGCATTTACTTCGAAATTCAACCGGAAACTGCGAACATCAATGTTTGCTGTACCGACGGAGCTTAACTTTTCATCTACCACAATGGTTTTAGCATGAATAAAGCCGTCATCGTAAATGTAAATTTTAGCACCTGCTTTTAAGAGCTCGCCTGCATAGGAATAAGTGGCCCAATAGACGAAAGGATGATCCGGTTTGTTGGGAACCATAATTTTTACATCAATTCCGGACAAAGCGGCAATGCGAAGTGCGTCTAAAATGCTTGCATCTGGAATAAAATAAGGAGTCTGGATATAAATAGACTTTCTCGCTATTGAGATCATTTGAAGATAGCCGCTCTTAATCTGATCCCATTCAGAATCCGGACCACTTGTTACAATCTGCATCGCCGTGTCACCTGTTACATCCGGGACTGGAAACAAACGCTCTTCATACATAAAGTCATATCGTTTAGATGCCTGGTTCCAGTCTAAAATAAACCGTGTTTGCAGGGCGTGTACGGCGCTTCCTTCCACTCGCAGGTGGGTATCCCGCCAATAGCCAAAGGATGGATTTTTGCCCAGGTATTCATCACCGACGTTAAAGCCGCCAACGTAGCCAATTTGTCCATCAACTACAACGATTTTTCGGTGGTTTCGATAATTCAGCCGAAGGTTAATCAAAGGAATACGAGAAGGGAAAAAGGTTTCTACTACACCGCCTGCTTCAATCAGTTTTCGAAAATGTCTGCGCCGGAGCGTTCTAGAACCCATATCATCATACAAAACACGAACCTCTACACCCGAAAGTGCTTTTTCGGTTAAGAGAGTAATAATTTCCTGACCAAGCCGGTCGTTTCGGAAAATATAATATTGAACATGGATATGGTTTTTTGCTTTGCGCATGTCATCCATAAGAGCATCAAATTTTTCAGCACCATCTGTGAAAATATACACCTGGTTATCCTCGGATAAAACCGCATCATTATAGCTTAGCAGCATGGAAATGAGTTTTGTATTTTCTTTAGTGTGCGGGTTGGCAAACTGATATATGCCGCGCTTAATGGCTCTTTTTTGATGGCTGATTTGTTCTTCAATGCCGATCTTTTTCTTGTCTTCCCAATCAAATAACCGCTGTCTGCTTAAATTCTGTCCAAAGATCAAATAAAGAATAAAACCAAGAAGCGGAAGGAAAAACAAGACCATCAGCCAGGCCCAGGTTGCACCTGCGTCACGCCGTTCAAGAAAAATAATAGCTGAAGCAAGCGCAAGATTCAGGGCAAATAATACGTAAGCAATCCATGGGAAAAAATGCAATTCAATGATCACGTTTATCACCGTTCCGTTCAATTAAAATAGTCACTTTCACTATACACGAAAAAGTCATAAATATCCGGATTGAAAAAGGAAAAAAGGGGAACATAAAGAAAGATTATAAAAAATTGAAACACTTTTATAGAAGGAACGTATAAACCATTAAAAGCGAAAAGGATGGATAATCATGAAGAGTACAGATCGGACAAGACAGATTGTCGATAATCTTGCCAGGCTTGGTGTAAAAGCAACTGTTACAAAGTCAAGAGCAGCTCTGTGGAGTGCACTGCAATGTGGAGAAGCAAAAGTTCCGTTGAAGGCGGTTACTTCCTGCCACACAGGATAAGAGAGGGGTGTGCCATTTGTGCGTTTTGCGAGGGGGCTTTTACTATACAACGAGCATGCTGGAAGTCAGAAGGAGCCAGTGATTGAGCAGGTTATTTCCGTTTTGCATGAAACGGTTGGGCGTATTGACCAGAAGATTATTAATGAGCCGGGAGCAGGGGAACGAATGTGTTATATGAATGCTGCTGATTATGATCTTGTTATTATCTACGGCGGGGATGGAACGGTTCACGAATGTATAAACGGTATTTCCCTACTGGACAAACGACCTATTGTTGCCGTGCTGCCGGGAGGAACCTGCAATGATTTTAGTCGAGCGATCGGCGTGCCAGAAGATTTAGAAGGGGCCTGCCGACTTTTAAAAACAGGCGTTGTCCGTACCATAGATCTTGGAACCATGAACGACCGTTTTTTTACAAATTTTTTGGGGATCGGCATGATTACAGACACTTCACAAAACATTGATCCAGCCAAGAAAACAATGCTCGGCAAGATGAGTTATTATTTAAGTGCACTTGAAATGGTGCGCCATCCATCTTTTTTTTATTATATGATTGAAGCAGATGGAATGAAACTTGAAGGTGAGGCAGCGATGATTGTAGCATTAAATGGAAATTATATCGGGGCCTTTGATCTTCCTTTTAAAGCGGATAACGAAGATGGTTATCTAGAACTTATCATTGTAAAAGATTCTGGATTTCCGCTTGTAAAGGAAGTGCTTCAAACAAGGAAAATTAAAGAGACCGGAGAGCACGCAGCGAATCTTGAACATCATCAAGTTCAATCCTTCACGATTCAAACCAATCACCCGATGCAGATTGATATGGACGGAGAAGTTTACGCAGTAACACCCGCTGTATGCGGCATTAAGAAAAGGCATATTCAAGTTATTGGTTCACCATAAAAAGCGTCCCCCTTGAAAAAAGGCAGGACGCTTTTTGGGTGAAGAAGAGCTTGTCCGTTTTTAAACAGAACGACTGCGGAACTTACGGATAAGCCAAATGACCGCTGCAATGAAAATAACAGCCAAAATCGCGTAAACAACATTTGAATAAACATCCATGTAATCAACGACTGTATGCCAGGAATCTGAAAAAGCAGCGCCTAAATTAACGAGCACTGTATTCCAAATCAATGTTCCGGCAGTCGTAAACAAAAGAAATAAAAGAAAATTCATATTGGACATACCGGCTGGAATCGAAATTAAACTTCGAATAAGCGGAACCATACGGCAAAGAAACACCGTCCAAACGCCATATTTATCGAACCAGGCGTCCGCCCGATGAATATCCTCATTTTTGACACGCAGAAACTTTCCATAACGAGCCACAATTTTCTCCATTGTTTTTACATCGAGTATTAAGCCGATACCATATAAAATGACAGCCCCTACAACCGATCCGGCTGTGGACACCAGGACGACGCCTGTAACAGTCAAATTGGTTTGGCCGGTCATCACACCGCCAAAGGTAAGAATGACTTCTGACGGAATCGGAGGGAATATATTTTCAAGTGCAATCAAGAAAAAAATGCCCCAGAGTCCATACTGCTCCATCATTGAAATAATCCAGTTTTCCATAGTATTCCTTTCCGTGAAGAAGTTTTTCGTCTCGGGTGACATTATAGCACGCGTCGTTACACGTTCACCACTAAAATGAGCGTCCCGCTTTTAAAGCGGAACAGACGAGGAGGCTTTCCCAAAAATGGCTGTTAATGTAGTCGTGAGCGTTTGTTCTTTTTCCAAACTATATTGATCAAGCCTTTTTTTCCATTTTCCTCGTTCAATATCACTGTCGATAATAGACGTAATTTGCTGTTCAACAGGAAGATCGTCTGTTAATTCGTAAATAAGCTCCCGTTTTTTTAAATAATCGGCATTAAACTCTTCCTGTCCGGGCAGGGCGTCAGAAATAAAAACGGGAAGCTCTTTTTCAAGCACTTCACTAACGGTAATACCACCTGGTTTTGTAATGATCGCAGACGCTTCTTCATAAAACCGGTTCATTTCTTCACGGCTGCTTGTATAAGGAAGGGCTTTAATCCGCGGATTTTCAAGTTGTTCAATTTGTGCGCGCAGTTTTTCATTGTGACCGCACAGTACCTTATACGTATAAGAAAGTTTACGCTCATTCAAATGATGCAGCAGCTTTTCCAGCTGTCCAAGGCCGCTGTTTCCGCCTGCAACAAGAATAGATCGATGTTTTGAACGGACATGTCCCGTTGCAAAAGAAGGATGGACCGGAATGCCGGTTATATAAATGCGGCTTGCTGAAACACCGAGCCTTATAAGCCACTTTTTGGCTTCCAGGTGAGGCACAAAATGATAATCTATATTGCGTTTTCCCCATACGTCACTGACAAAAAAATCTGTGTAGACGTTGATCACAGGGACTCTAACTTTCTTCTGGCGCTTCAAGTGGTTCAGCAGCTTTGATGGATAGCTATGTGTACAGATAATATAGTCGGGACGCTCTTTTTCAATTAGTCGGGCAAGTCGAAACTCAAAATATTTATCCCACACATGCAGAGGCATTTGGTTGCTTCTTCTGCCGTCTGGCGTATACATAAATGATTTATAAAATTTGCTGTACGATTCCGGTTTTTTGCTGATCCACTGCATGTACATTTTCGAGACAACAGATTCCAGCGACTCATGGCAATAACTAAGGATATCTACAGTTTGAATATGCGCATCCGGCCGAACCATACTAATGTGTTCAATAACCGCTTCGGCTGCTTTGTGATGGCCCGATGACAGACGAAATAAAGGAAGCACAATAATTTTCATCTCAACTTGACTCCTTTAACGGCGGGAATGTGACGATTTTTTCCATTTCATAATAAAGTGAACAACAAACAAAACAAAAAAGACAGCACCAGCAATTGCCAGGTATTCTGGTTTGATTTGAATGTAAGAACTAATTAAAAAACCTGCTGACATATACAAAAGTACCCACACAGAACCGCCTAAAACAGAGAGCGCAAGAAAACCAGGGATGGAAAATCTAGCGATTCCGGCGAAATATGGATTAAACTGGCGAACGCCAGGTATAAAAAAACCGGCTAAAAGCGAGCGTGATAAATCCCAATGCATAATGGTTTTTCGAAGTCTTTTTTTGGTGACACCTAAATATTTCCCGTAGCGGTCCAAAAGCGGCTGGCCCACAATCCGGCCGAGTGTATAGCTGATTGCCATTCCGACTAATGTACCTGCTAAAAGAGAAGCAAAAGCACGAGGAAAGGAAATAGAGCCGTTTTTGGCAAGCATTCCTACATACACGTATAAGCTTTCTTCAGGCACAGGAATGCCGACGATGCCGAAAATGCCGGCCGCAAATAAAATAGCGTATCCATATTTCGCTAAATAGGTAATGACTAATGATTCCATTTAATCCCTCACTTTAAAACGAAGCAGCTTACTCTACGGTTCAGAACGATACAACGTACTCACTGTTACAAATGAAAAAGCAGCTGATTCTTTATCCGTTAAAAAAAGGCGCAATGCCTCCAGCATGACCATCGGCGCTTTTTCGTAAGCACCAAATGTATGGCCGCTGTCGTGCAAGGTAATAATGGCTCCGTTAAACCGGGCAAGCCGCAGCTTTTGGGCGAGTTTTTCAGGAGACATTTTTTTCTTCCAGTCTCCTGGAATAGAGGTCCACATAACCGTCTGCAGGGCATGTGCCTTCTGCAGGGTAAATGGATTAAAATGACCCCATGGCGGCCGGTACAGCTCCGCGCGCTTTCCGGTAATAGCTGCAAGGCAGCTGGCAGCCTCTGCAAGTTCCTGCTCCAGCCCGAGAGGTGAAAGAAGCCAGCTGGAAACATGACGGTTGTTATGAAGCCCGATCTCATGGCCTTCTTTTTCCATTCTACGAATCAAATCTGGATAAAGTTTCGCCTTTTCTCCAATAACAAAAAACGTAGCCTTTACATTATATTGTTTTAACAGGTCTAATAGAAGAGGTGTGTAAGCGGGGTTTGGCCCATCATCAAAGGTCAGGGCAATTTCTGGGCGGTCAGGCCCTTGCTTTTTCACTGCTTTTGCGCAGGACCGTGCATAAATTGTTGGCAGAACAGTCCATGAAGCAGCAAGAAGCAGTCCAGCTGTTAACAACTTTTTCATTTAAAAGCTCCATTTCACAATATCATCTTATTTTTATTATAATTGCCCTATCCAGAAAACACAAAACCCGCCTGTCGGCGGGTTTTGTGTTTTCATATAAAATTCAGTTGATTAAAAAAATCTTGTCTTTCCAAGAAGGTGGACGAGAGAGCAGAGTAACGCTTTTTAATGTCATATGCTGCACAACCGGCAACTGACATTAAGAGCAGGAGCTTATCAAGAGCATGAATACAAAAAAAACGCCTGTTGGCGTTTTTGTATTAAGCATTATAGGGTTCAATAACCGTAATGGACGGAGATTCATTCTTGGTTTCTATAGCTTTTTTCTCCGGTAAACGCTGGATTTCAACGTGACGGATTTGCTGATCTTCCATTTGTAAAACAGTAAACAAAAAACCATTGTGTTCAATTGATTCTCCCGGCTGGATATCATAGTTCTCCGTTAAAATCCAGCCGCCCAGTGTATCCACATCTTCGTCGTTCATATCGATACCAAGCAATTGAGCTGTTTCAGAAACATGCATTTTGCTGCTGGCAATGAAGTGTAAGTCCCCAATCTGCTGAATAACAGGTGGTTCGGCTACATCAAATTCATCATAAAGCTCACCAACAATTATTTCAACGATATCCTCGGCTGTTACAATCCCGGCCGTGCCGCCGTATTCATTCAGCAAGATGACCATTTGAGTCCGTTCTGCCTGCATTTTCGTCAACAGCTCGTGAACAGGAGTGGAATCAATCATGCGTGTAATAGGACGAACGAAATGTTTAATACTTTTTGAACCGACAACAGGGTCTGACACGTATTCAGCAATTACTTCCTTGAAGTTTACAAAGCCTACGATTCTGTCCTTGTCACCGTCAGCCACAGGATAGCGTGTATGCTTCGTTTCGCGGAATAACTTTACGCAGTCGCGAACGGCGTCTTCCTTATCAAAGTAGACCATTTCCGTTCGAGGAACCATGACTTCTGTGGCGGCCCGGTTATTCAATTGCGACAAGTGATTTTCATGCCCGATCCCGCTTAGTTCAGCGAGAAGAGCGGATGAACGCCCTCCCGAGGGGGGTTCTCCGGTTTCATTTGTTTCTTTGCGTTTTACATAACGAATGGCTGTAAATGACAACGCCAAAAGGATAACAGCAATAAGCCCAATCCATATGTCCAATCAGATTTCTTCTTCCGCAAGTGGCGAAAGAAGAAGTCACCTCCTATTAAATATGATGATCAAATTTGAAAAAACGGCAGTGTCCGACAAACGAGTTACTGTCAATGTCCCATTTGATCACCTTCTTTCCAACGCTCTTTTTATTAATCTTATTATAATAAGAACAGATAATTCGGTCAAACTGTTATACCTTTACAAAAGATGTGTTAAAAACCAGGAAGCAATCGTAAAATACGTGATAAGTGAGAAAATATCATTGATGGTTGTGATAAGCGGCCCGGATGCAACCGCCGGATCAATGTTTAGTTTATATAAAACGAGCGGAATCACTGTACCTGACAGGGTTCCGATGATCAGTGTTAGTAAAAGAGATGATGCTACCACAAATCCGAGAACGGCGCTGCCCTGCCAGAAAAACGCAATAAAGAAAATCAAAATACCGCACACTGCGCCGATAATCAATCCAACGCCAAATTCTCGGCCGACCAGGGAAAGAACAGTCCGCATATCGATGTCCCGCGAAGCAAGTCCGCGCACAACAACAGCCAGAGACTGCGTGCCGGTATTTCCGGTCATGCCGGAGATCATGGGCATAAAATAGGTGAGTGCTACTACTTGATTGATTGTGTTTTCAAAGCCGGAGATAATGCTGCCGGACACAAGTCCGATAAACAGAAGCAGTACAAGCCAGGGCAGACGCCTGAAAGCCGCAATGCCTGCTTTTGTATCAAAATCAATCGACTTCCCGGAAGCAGAAAGCTTTTCGATGTCTTCATTTGCTTCTTGAATGACGACATCAATAATATCATCGAATGTAACAATTCCGACCAATACACTGGCGTCATCAACAACTGGAATCGCCAGAAAGTCGTACCGTTCAATCAAGCGGGCAACTTCTTCCTGGTCCGTATATACATCAACCGATATAACCCGGCCAAACATAATATCAGCAATTTTTTCATGTGTATCGGCAAGGAGCATGTCCCGGTAAGATACAACACCAACCAGCTTTTTCTGATTATCAATTACATAAAGGTAATTAATCGTCTCCGCAAACTCAGCGAACGTTTTAAGCTTTTCTACCGCTTCCCGCACGGTGTAGGAATGTTTAATCCAAACAAACCGGTTCGTCATAAGCCGTCCGGCTGTTTCCGGCGGATAGCTCATCATATTATGAATGATGGTTGACTCTTCTTCCTTCATACCGGATAAAAACTGCTCCATATTCTCCGGGGACATATCATCAAGAAGAGATGCCAGGTCATCATTGTCCATATCATCAAGTACTTTACGGGAGCGTTCTTTTCCAACTTTTTTCAGGACGGCCATCTGCTCGTCATGTTCAAGCTCCTGAATCATATCGGTTAAAATTGGAATCGTTAAATGAAGCAAAAAGCGTGTTTGATGCTTGTTCGGAAGGTTCCGATAAATAGCCGCCATATCATAAGGGTGGAGTTCATCGATCAGCTGCTGCAAGTCCGTTTTCTTGCCTTCTTTTAAATGCTTGATAACAAGCAGGGTCAGCTGATCTTCAGTTAAGTTTGAGATCACAGGCATCCCCTCCTTTAGTGTGAAATTTGAGCTGCTTCTTCAGTATAAAGCGAAATTCTTTAAAAAGTATCATTGTTTTATGAAGTTCATGATAAATTTACATACGCAGTGAGGTGAATTTTGATAAGATAACAGTATAGCAAAAAAAGCTGTTTTCAGCTATGTACTTTGTCACGATGTGGAGGTAAGGCGATTGAAAAATCCCGGAAACATGAAAGAGCTCATTTATATACATTTACATCCGATTAACCAGTATGTGATTTCATATGGAATTGAATTCCAGGAATTTTTGAGGTCTCTTCCGGAAACGCCGCCTCATCTGCTTTTGTTGAAACATAAATTTGAAGGCAGCGACTTTAATATGCATACCCGGTTTGATTATATTGAAGCAGAAGAATTGCCCCGGCTGTTAAAAGAAGACGTCGGTGAGTATGGTGATTTCTGTTGGATTGATTTTGAGGATTCAGACGGATTAAATGAAATGGAAGGACCCGAAATTGCCGAACTTCTTTATTTGGCGCACAGTAAAGAGCATTTGCGCCGCCCTTTTTACAGTAAGCTGAATAACCGTTATGCGTACTTGTCACATGATGATGAATGGTTTAACAAAACCTATTATCGGAATATGCAGGACTTCTATGGAGTGCTGGGCAAGCTTATTTCCTTAAAGCTCGGGTTATTTCGAAGCGAGCGGGCGTTTTTTGCTTTGAAAAAAGGCTCCGCTTTTCCGCCCATTCCGACTGATATGATTGCGAGACTCAGCAGTGGCATGAAAGAAGGAATTGTTATTTCTTTATCCAAAGCGGAACAAAGCCGTTTTAAAGTGGAAGTACCCATATGGATCGTTGGAGATCACACGAGCATGGATGATGTATTTGATGACTACATGACAAGCTTTCGGACACCGCCGAACGCAAAGTTTGTATTTGACAAAAAAACACATGAATGGAGCGTTTTCTCCTGAACAAGCGGATTCTCTTTTTTTTGAGAATCCGCTTCGCTTTAGGCAAAATTACTTTCTGCCTGCAAGTGCCCAAAGCAGGGAATGAAAGAGAGTTATTTCTTTTGAGGGTTGTGCATATACATAAATTGAGTATGAAGTCGGATGGAAAGATTCTGCTTATTAAATGAAAGCATGGTAGAATAAGAGAGACCGACTTTTTTGGAGGATGACTATGAAAACAAAACTTGGATTGCTTTACGGAGGAAAATCAGCAGAACATAATGTGTCACTGCAAACAGCAAAAGCTGTTACTGCGGCAATTAATTTAAATAAATTTGATGTATACCCTATTTACATCTCAATAGACGGTACTTGGACAGAAGGAGAAAAACTCGAGGGGCCTGCCGAAACAACAGAAGCATTAAAACTAACAGGCAACGGCGGCACGGAGCATGTTTTATCCATGCTTGCACAAAATAAATATGATGTTGTGTTTCCTCTTTTGCACGGGCCAAATGGGGAAGACGGAACGGTTCAGGGTCTTTTAGAGGTATTGAACGTTCCTTATGTAGGAAATGGTGTTCTTGCTTCATCAGCAGGAATGGACAAAATTATAATGAAAAATGTGTTCGCGCAAGCCGGCTTAAAGCAAGTAGCATACACACATATGACACGAGTGAAATGGGAACAGGATAAAGAGGAAGCGTGCGGGCATATTGAAGCAGAGCTTGGCTGGCCGTGCTTTGTAAAACCGGCCAATCTTGGTTCAAGCGTTGGTATCAGTAAATGCCAAAACCAGGAACAGCTCATGACAGCGATGGAAGAAGCTTTTCAATTTGATCGGAAAGTCATTATTGAAGAAGGGGTAACCGCTCGTGAAATCGAAGTTGGTATCCTCGGCAATGACGATCCCGAATGCTCCGTAATTGGGGAAATTATACCTAAAAAGGATTTTTACGATTATAAAGCGAAATATGAAGATGGGGATACCGGATTGATTATCCCGGCGGAAATTACGGAAGCTCAGCAGCAAGAGATGAAAGAACTGGCTATTCGCGCCTACCAGTCACTTGACTGTTCTGGTCTTGTTCGAGCAGATTTCTTCTTAACTGAAAATGGTGATTTTCTTATTAATGAAGTAAATACAATGCCAGGTTTTACGCCATTCAGCATGTTTCCGCTTCTTTGGAAAGAAGCAGGCGTTGAATATCCACAGCTGATTGAAAAAATGATTCAGCTTGGCATTGAACGCCATACAGAAAAACAATCGATTAAATATACGGTTTAAAGGTGGGCGCTCATGATTGAAAAAACAGTCGAGCAAATAACAGGCATGATCAATGTCGAAAATGATGTAACAAAATGGTATAACCAGAGAATTAAAGGTGTTTCGATTGACTCCCGCAAAGTAGAAGGCGGCCGCCTATTTATTCCGTTTGCCGGAGAACATACAGATGGGCATCAGTACGTACGCCAGGCGATTGAAAGCGGGGCAGGTGCAGCACTCTGGCAAAAAGACGTGCCTGGTATGCCGGAGGATTTGCCTATACTAGTAGTAGAAGATACGCTGCTTGCCCTGCAGCAGCTGTCAAAATCCTATCGTGATTCCCTGGAAGTGAAAGTGGTAGGAATCACTGGAAGCAACGGTAAAACAACAGTCAAGGATATGACAGCTTCCGTTTTTGCAGAAAAGTATCGCGTGCAAAAAACAGAAGGCAACTACAATAATCATATCGGTCTGCCCCTGACAATGCTTTCTCTTCGGGAAGATACAGAAATTGCAATCCTGGAGATGGGAATGAGTGGCAGGGGCGAAATTGAACTTCTCTCCAGGCTCGCTTCTCCTGATGCTGCGATTATTACCAATATCGGTGAAGCGCATCTGCAGGACTTGGGCTCGCGTGAAGCCATTGCAGATGCAAAGCTGGAAATAACGGCAGGCATGACCGAAGACGGTACGCTTGTTTATTTAGGAGATGAGCCGCTCCTTTCAGAACGCGTAACAGAAGAAGCGGATTTCCAGGCGAAAACATTTGGAATGGATAAAAGCAACGATATGCACCCAACCGCTATAGAGCAAACAGAAAGAGGCAGCCGCTTTAGCATGAATCAAGCACCTGCTCTTTCGTTTGAGCTTCCTGTTCTTGGCAAGCACAATGTAACCAATGCGCTTGCTGCTATTTCGGTAGCGTCTTTGTTTGATGTGCCATTCGAAGCAGCTGCCGAGGGACTCAAAAAAGTTGAATTGACCAAAATGCGGATGGAATGGGTAGAAGGCAAAAACGGGATAAAAATTATTAATGATGCTTACAACGCCAGCCCAACCTCGGTAAAAGCAGCCGTTTCTCTTGTAGCAGATTTGCCGTCTTCATCTCCAAAAATTGTTGTCCTTGGGGATATGTTGGAACTTGGTCTTGATGAAGAATTGTTTCACTATCAGACAGGGCAGGCCATCGATGCAGAAAAAATTGATTATGTGTTCACGTATGGAGCACTTGGTCAGTTTATTGCTTCAGGTGCAAAAAGTTCATTTGGTTCCGAGCGTGTTTTTTCGTTTCAAGAAAAAGGCGAATTGGTGCAGTCACTTCAAGAAATGCTTCAGGGCGGCGAATTAATTCTTGTAAAAGCCTCGAGAGGCATGAAGCTTGAAGAAGTGGTGGAAAGTCTTTCACACTAAATAAGGCGGTGGATCATCATGAAAGGATGCTTATGCATTCACGGCTTCACTGGATCTCCATATGAAGTACAGCCGCTTGCTGATTATCTGCGCGACCATACAGACTGGAAAATCGCCGTGCCCGTTCTGCCAGGGCACGGCGAAACATTGTCATTGAAAAAAGTTTCCTGCAATGAGTGGCTTGATTGTGCAGAAGCCGCCTTGCTTGAGCTTTTAGAGGAATGTGAGACGGTGTATCTTATCGGTTTTTCCATGGGGGGACTGATCGCTGCATACCTGGCAGCCCGTTATCCTGTACGGAAGCTTGTGATGCTCAGTGCAGCAGCTAAGTATTTGAATCCATCGCAGGCAAAACAGGATATACGGGAAATGGTCCAGGATTTACGAGAGAAAAAACTCCATGAAAATGAATTGTTTTTAAGGTACCGGGAGAAGCTGTTAATGACTCCGCCGAGTGCAGCACGTCAGTTCCAAAAAGTAGTTGGGCTTGCGCGGCCGGCATTAAGAAAAATTAATATTCCGGTGTTTATTGCGCAGGGAACAGCAGATGGAATTGTACCTGTTAAAAGTGCTGCGTACATTTACCGCCGTCTTTCATCGGCTGAACGGCACCTATACTACTCACCTGACGCGAAGCATTTAATTTGCCATACAGGAAATACAGAAGAGCTTTTTAAGAAAGTCTTTACTTTTCTTTCCGAATAACGTAAAGTTATACAAATGCGCATTGAAAATTCGGACGTGAAATGATAAGATGGAAAAGACATGTTGCTCTTCGCATAAATGTAGAAGGGTATTTTTTTGTGCGGATGGCAGTTTAACATAGAAGGAGAAGAAACTATTGACAAAATTTAAAGATTTAAATTTAAGCGAAGCAACGCTGAAAGCAATTGACAAAATGGGCTTTGAAGAGGCGACGCCGATTCAGTCTGAAACGATTCCTTTAGGCTTAACTGGAAAAGACATCATCGGACAGGCACAAACAGGAACGGGTAAAACAACAGCGTTTGGTATTCCGATGGTGGAAAAAATTGACACGAAAAATGATGCTATTCAAGGATTGATCATTGCACCGACACGTGAGCTTGCGATTCAGGTTTCAGAAGAACTTTATCGAATCGGCAGCGGCAAACGTGTTCGCGTGCTGGCTGTTTATGGCGGACAGGACATTCAACGCCAAATTCGCGCGCTTAAACAGCGCCCGCATATTATCGTTGGAACACCGGGACGTATTCTTGACCATATTAACCGTCGTACATTAAAACTTGAAAATATCCAAACGCTTGTGCTTGATGAAGCGGATGAAATGTTGAACATGGGCTTTATCCAGGACATTGAATCGATCCTTTCAAATGTTCCTCCGGAGCGCCAGACACTTCTATTTTCTGCGACAATGCCGGGACCAATCCGTGCGATCGCTGAGCGCTTTATGAAAGATCCGGAAATGATCAAAGTGAAAGCGAAAGAAATGACGGTTTCAAACATTGATCAATATTACGTAAAAGTACCGCAGCGTGAAAAATTCGACGTTCTTGCCCGTTTGATGGATTCTCATTCACCAGAGCTTGCGATCATTTTTGGTCGTACAAAGCGCCGTGTTGATGAGCTGGCAAATGCGCTTAGCCTGCGCGGCTACCAGGCGGAAGGTATTCATGGTGACTTAACACAAGCGAAGCGTTTGACGGTATTAAACCGTTTTAAAGCAGGGAAAATTGATGTGCTGGTAGCAACAGATGTTGCTGCGCGTGGTCTTGATATTTCCGGCGTTACACACGTTTATAATTATGATATTCCACAGGACCCTGAAAGCTATGTTCACCGTATCGGCCGTACAGGACGTGCTGGTAAAGAAGGTATGGCAATTACGCTCGTTGACCCACGTGAAATGAGTTATCTTCGTGAAGTGGAACGTACAACGAAAAAACGCATGAATCCAATGGAAGCTCCGTCTTGGGATGATGCGCTCAGCGGCTTGCAGCAAGCGGCTGTTACAGAGCTTGAAGAAGCAATTGCTAAAAACGAATGGGCAGAATACCGTTCTTTCGCAAAGGATATGCTTGATCAGTACAGCGCAGAAGATGTTGTCGCGGCAGCATTGAAGCTAATTACAAAAGAGCCGGATCGTACACCGGTTCACATTACAAATGAAGCGGCACTACCACAAAAACGTGACAAGTTCCGCAGCAAAAACTCAGGCGGATACCGCAAGTCTGGCGGAGGTGGACGCCAGGGAGGCGGACGCTCTTACGGAAACCGTGACCGCAAAGGCGGATCAGGAAGCGGACGCCGTAAATATTCATCTAACTAATTATGAAAAAAAGCCGTTCCGGGTTCCCGGAACGGCTTTTTTTAAAAGGAAGGATGATTGTCATGATCAAAGGAATTGGCATGGATATTGTAGAAATCGACCGGATCAAGCGACTAATCGACCGGCAGCCCAAGTTTTTAGAGCGGGTGCTGACCCCTGGTGAAATGGATTCTTTTCATGAGAAAAACGGTACACGACGCTGGGAATACGCAGCAGGACGCTTTGCGGTCAAAGAAGCATTTTCAAAAGCCGCCGGAACAGGGATTGGCAGGGAGCTGTCGTTTCAGGATATTGAAGTCGGGTCGGATGAAAGAGGGAAACCGATACTAATTCGTCCATACAGTGAAGGCGTCCATGTTACGATTACCCACACCCAGCATTACGCAGCAGCAGTTGTTATCATTGAATCATAATTGTACAGGCCCCCTCATATAGTGCTAGTGAGGAAGGGGTGCGGGCATGAAAAAGTGGATCGGATTGCTGTTGATGGTGCTTCTTTTGTCTGCGTGCGGATCACCGTCACAGGAGGATGTAGTAAAGGAAATTTCAGACAAAGCAAGAAATGCCGCCGGTTATAAAGCGAAAGCCATTTTAGAAGTGCAGGCAGGAGAAGAAAAACAAACGTACAATGTGGATATTTGGAATCAGCGTCATAAAAATTACCGTGTTCATCTTTCATCAGTCACCAACAAGCATAGTCAGACCATTGTGAAAAACAAATCAGGTATTTATGTAATGACGCCATCACTTGGAAAAAGCTTTCGGTATGAAAACAATTGGCCTGAAAACAGCAGCCAGTCCTACCTGTTCGAATCTTTAGCTGCGGATATCCAGGCAGATGGGGAAGCGACTTTTAAAGAAACAAAGGATTATTACATTTTTCAGACAAAAACGCGCTATACAAATAGTCAAATGCTTCCGAAGCAGGAAATTTCCTTTCACAAAAAGAACTTTACCCCGGCACTTGTAAAAGTAATGGATACAAAGGGGAAAGTAGTCATCTCGGTTGTATTTAAAAAGATGGAGTTAAAGCCGAAGTTTGCAAAAGATGATTTTAGCGAAAAGAAAGCAGCTGCCAAAGAAACAGCGGGCGCGTCGCCTTCAGAATTTACGATTCATTACCCAACAGAGACAGTGGGGGCAGAGCTGGCAGATGAAACTCAAATCGATAATCGTGTTATTTTAACCTATGAGGGCAGTAAGCCGTTCACACTGATTGAACAGCCTGCTGTCGGCAGTGAGGAAGGGATTGCTCGTGCTTCCGGTGATTTGGCTGACATGGGCTTTGCTGCCGGAGAAGCAGAAGATGGCTCGCTTCATTGGGTTTACAATGGCGTAGAATTTATGCTGGCATCCGAAAAATTGTCCGAGGGCGAAATGGCACGCATTGCCGCTTCTATTACGCCAGAATCAGTAAAATAAGTAACAGCGGTGCAGTTTACCGCTGCTTTTTTTTTGTTTAAAATAAGAAATGCGTAAGGATCCCGTTTAGCGCTGTATGGTCTGGAGCACTCCGAGGAAGATAAAGGAAACAAGAAGAGCGTCAGCGAATCGATGTTGACTTATCGCGAGGAGGAGGGCGAAGAACAGAAAGCGGTGGGATACTGAAGCTGGACAATAAGAAATGTGTAAGGATCCCGTTTAGCGCTGTATCGCCTGGCGCTTTCTAATTGGGACAAGAAAAATCCAAGGCTAAAAATAAAGAGGCTTTCCTCAACATCTGTGCTGCTTTTATTCTACAAGGTTTAATGAATTACAAGGATCACGGTGAGAATACGGGAAGCTAGACGGCATCGCATAAGAGTACGTATAGGTAACAGCTGGAGAAAATAAGAAAGCAAAACAACAAACTAGGAAGTGACATTAATGGAATTCTACCGCGACACCTGGGCAGAAATTAATTTAGATGCAATAAAATGGAATGTTGAAAAAACATTAGAACAGCTTGATTCTTCTGTGTTTCTTTATGCAGTTGTAAAAGCGAATGCATATGGGCATGGCGATGTACAAATTGCCCGGGCAGCTATTCGAGCCGGTGCAAAAGGACTGGCAGTCGCTTTTTTAGATGAAGCGTTGAAGCTCAGAGCAGCAGGAATTAAAGTGCCGATTCTCGTGTTAGGGGCAAGCCGTCCAGAAGACGCTCACTTGGCAGCAGCAGGGCGGATTTCGCTGACTGTTCATAATGAGGAGTGGCTGGAAAGAGCTGCTGTTCATAAAGGACAGCTATTGAATATACATATAAAGTGCGATACAGGAATGGGCCGGATTGGCTTTAAAACGGAGGCAGAGCTTTTACAGGCAGTTAGCCGAATCGAAAAATCAGATCGGTTGTTTTTAGAAGGAATTTTCACCCACTTCGCAACGGCTGATGAAGAAGAAACAAGTTACATGGAAGAGCAGCTCGCGCGCTTTCATCAGCTTTTAACTGTATTAACGGAGAAGCCGCCTTATATTCATTGCTCGAACAGTGCGGCTACACTTCGGTTTAAAGCAGCAGGTTTTAATGCAGTCCGTCTTGGGATTGCGATGTATGGCTTAACGCCTTCAACTGAAATATCCCCCTTGCTGCCATTCCCCCTTAAACCAGCTTTTGCATTGAAGTCAAAGCTCGTGCATGTAAAAAAACTTGAACCGGGCGAAAAAGTAAGCTATGGAGCCACATATGAAGCGTCTGGTCATGAATGGATCGGTACACTTCCAATTGGCTATGCAGACGGCTGGATACGTAAATTAAGTGGGCAGGATGTGTTAATCGACGGTCTGCGGATGCCGATTGTAGGCAGAATTTGTATGGATCAATGTATGGTGCGTCTTCCAAAGGAATATAAAACTGGAACATTGGTAACACTCATTGGACAGCAGCAAAATGAAAAAATTTCAATGGAAGAAATTGCTGCAAAAAGAGAAACCATTAATTACGAAATTCCATGTGTGATTACCACCCGTGTACCAAGAGTGTATATGGAAAACGGAAAAAAAGTATCTGTAGCCAATTCACTGTTGTAATAGATCTCACTGTCAAAGGTCCTGTTGTGTAACATTTTTTGAAAATGCCCTTCCAAACCCTTTCAGTGAATGGTATGATAAGTGGGACAGTAATAAGCAAAGAGATGTGTGCAGTGATTGGTGGAGGTGTAGTTCTTGTCTGAATCCGGTACGACAACAGATGTGTTAGTAAACTTGCCAAAGCAGTTTGTAAATGAACTTGACTGTTTTGCGGAACAGGAAGAAATTAGCCGCAGTGAATTCATTTACCGCGCAACAAAAATGTATTTACGCGAGCGAAAAAAACGTCATATTCAAGAATCGATGCGGCGTGGTTATATGGAAATGGCCAAAATCAACCTTGCTATTGCATCAGAAGCGATGCAGGCCGAATTTGAGGCAGGAAACACAGTCGAACGTTTAGTAAGTGGAGGATAAACCGTGTGATCGTAAAACGTGGTGACGTATATTTTGCAGACCTGTCCCCTGTTGTCGGCTCCGAACAAGGCGGCGTCCGGCCTGTTCTTGTCGTTCAAAACGACATCGGGAATCGGTTCAGTCCCACTATTATCGTCGCAGCCATTACAGCTCAGATCCAAAAAGCCAAACTGCCGACGCATGTGGAAATTAATGCGGAGCGGTATGGATTTGAAAGAGACTCCGTTATTTTACTCGAACAGATTCGAACCATCGACAAACAGCGGCTTACAGATAAGATCACGCAGCTTGACGACGGAATGATGGAGAAAGTGGACGATGCTTTGCAAATCAGTTTGGGTCTTATACAATTTTAATGAAGCACCTCTCGTTTAAACGGAGGTGCTTTTTTCTTTAAACCATAATTTTTCACGGCTGTCAGATGATACGGCTTTTTAATTATCCCAATAACCTTTATAATAAAAATAATGAACGTTTTTGACGAAAACCGCAGATTTGGAGCGGAACGATGATTGGAGAGAACTGAATGAGGAAAAAGATTTTTCAATACGTACAATCTCATAACGATGACATATTAAATGAGTGGATTGAATTAATGCGTGTGGAAGCAGATGAACGTGCTGTTCAAGCTATGTCGGACCACATGTTTGTGAAAACAAGCTCAGAATTTATCCAACTCGTTATGTCGAACTTTTCAGATTCGGAAGAAAAATTTCAAGAACGTGCTGTCGATTTCTCAGAAAAAATTGTTCGTCTTGGATGGCCTTTGGCCATGATTACGGACGGACTTCGTGTTTTTAGCAAGATTGTTGAAAAGGGCATGAAGGAATCAGGTGAAATCACTCTCGAGGATTATATCGAATTTACAACGGAGATAAATAGCTGGATTTTCCCGATGTATAAAACAATCACGGAAGCGTATACCACGTCATGGGAACGAACTGTTTCTCTTCAAAAAATAGCCCTTCAGGAACTATCTGCCCCGCTGATTCCGGTTTTTGAAAAAATTTCTGTCATGCCGCTTGTTGGCACAATTGATACAGAACGGGCGAAACAAATTATGGAAAATCTGCTTGAAGGGGTCGTCAGTCATCGAGCGGAAGTAGTGCTGATTGATATTACCGGTGTGCCGGTTGTAGATACAATGGTAGCCCATCATATTATTCAAGCGGCGGAAGCTGTCCGTCTTGTAGGCGCAAAGTGCACAATTGTCGGCATCCGTCCAGAAATTGCCCAAACGATTGTTAATCTAGGCATTAACCTGGAGGATGTTACAACAACAAGCACAATGAAAAAAGGCGTAGAGCAGGCACTTGCGGCCACGTCAAGACAAATTGTGGAGGTACAAGAATGAATATGAGAATCCCGATTTTAAAGCTGCATGATTGTTTACTCATTTCGATCCAATGGGAGCTAGATGACCAGACAGCTTTGCAATTTCAAGAAGACCTTCTTCATAAAATTCATGAAACGAGTGCCAGAGGAGTTGTCATTGATTTCACATCCATCGATTTCATTGATTCATTCATTGCAAAAGTGCTAGGCGATGTAATCAGTATGTCCAAGCTAATGGGCGCTAAAGTAGTGATCACAGGCATTCAGCCCGCTGTTGCGATTACATTGATTGAACTTGGTATTCGCCTAGAGGAAGTGATGACCGCACTGGATCTCGAAAAAGGTTTGGAGAAACTTCAACGGGAACTGGGGGACTGACATGATGGACTCTAGTGTGAAAATTATAAATGAATGGGATATCGTAGCGGCGAGACAGCTCGGCCGAAATGTAGCGAAAGAGCTTGGTTTCGGTACCGTTGATCAGGCTCGTATAACGACTGCGATCAGTGAACTGGCCCGTAACATCTACTTGTATGCAGGTCAGGGAGAAATAACAATAGAAAAAGTAGAGAATGGAGCAAAAAAAGGAATGACCATTGTTTCTCGTGATGAAGGACCGGGTATCCCGGATCTTCGAAAAGTCATGGAGGACGGTTTTTCAACTTCGGGTGGACTTGGAGCTGGACTTCCGGGTGTAAAAAGGCTGATGGATGAGTTTTCAATTGAATCTACACCAGGAGAAGGTACGCTTATTCAGTCGGTGAAGTGGCTCCGTTAGGAGGACAAGGATGAATTTCAGAGATACGATGCTCGATGAATACAAAGAAATATTAAAGACGTATATTAATGACCAAACTGAACAGGCTTTATACATGAGCCAAAAATTCAGCCGAAAGTCAATCGAGTATAAAATATCGCCGGAAGAAATGATCAGTCTTCATAAAACATCCATTATGGAGCTGGAGCCGGAACTTTCGGAATCACTTCTTTTGTCACTCGATATTTTACTTGAAGTAATGATGAGCTATGGCTTAGCGTATCGTGAACATCAAAGTCTGCGCACGATCCAGCGAGAACTGATCAATGAGATTGAAGTGGCCGCGAGCATGCAGCAGACACTTCTTGGCACGCAGATTCCCCGCATTCCTTCTATGGACATCGGGGCAATCAGTGTGCCAGCCAAGCAAATGAGCGGGGATTATTATCATTTTGTGTCGCACGAAAATGGCGCCATTAGTGTCGCCATTGCTGATATTATTGGCAAAGGAATCCCGGCGGCCCTCTGTATGTCAATGATTAAGTATTCAATGGACAGTATGCCGGAAGACAGCCAGGCTCCAGGTGACGTGCTTGAGCGGCTGAATCGTGTGGTAGAACAAAATGTGGACCCAACAATGTTTATTACGATGTTCAGCGGCTTGTATAATCCGGAAACACATATTTTTTCTTATTCCTCTGCCGGCCATGAACCAGGCTTTTTTTATCATGCAGATACAGGAGTATTTGATGAGATGCAGGCAAAAGGGCTGCTTCTCGGTGTAGACAAGAAAACAAAATATAAAGAGTACGAACAGAAAGTAGAAGTTGGTGACATTATTCTGCTTATGTCAGACGGCGTAACAGAATGTCGGACCGAAGAAGGTTTTTTAGAGGTAGACACGCTAATTGGGTATATTAAAAAATACATACATCTTGATGCGCAGGATATTGCGGACAAAGTGTACAAGGAGCTGGAATATTTACAGGATTTTCAGCTTCGTGATGATTTTACGCTTATTATTTTGAAAAGAACGTCTTAATAGGGTTTAGTCTTTATGTACTGCGGGTATAAACAGGATATTGAGTATTGAAGCGATTAATATGTTAAAGGTGGTTTATCCCAGATGAATATTTCAATTGACGTACAAGAACAAGAACAACAAACAACGATTACACTTGCAGGTGAAATTGATGCCTACACGGCACCTAAATTGCGTGAAACGGCATTTCCTTATACAGAAAAAAAAGAAGCCAACCTTGTCGTTGACTTGTCTGGCGTAACCTATATGGATAGTACAGGCCTAGGCGTTTTCGTCGGCCTTTTCAAAAGCTTAAATGCGAATGACGGAACCATGCAGTTAGTGGGTTTATCTGATCGCTTAAAGCGTCTCTTCGATATTACAGGCCTTGCGGACATCATGAACATTAATTCTGGATCAGAAGGTGGCGTGTAAGAATGACGTATGCTGATTATGTAGAAATGAAGATCCCGGCTAAGCCAGAATTTGTTGGTATTACAAGACTAACGCTTTCTGGTATTGCCAGTCGGATGGGTTTTTCCTACGATACCATTGAAGATTTAAAAATTGCTACAAGCGAAGCAATTACAAATGCCGTTCAGCATGCTTATAAGGGTGAAGAAGGGGAAGTGCTGATTGGCTTTCGCCTTTATGAGGACCATTTAGAAGTAGTTGTTTCGGATAGTGGAAACAGCTTTAACTTTAAGGAAACAAAAGAGGCACTAGGGCCCTATACAGAAAAGTCAGTTGAATTCCTTCGTGAAGGAGGGCTGGGGCTTTATTTGATCGAAACACTGATGGATGAAGTGAAAGTACACCAAAATGAAGGGATTACTTTGTTTATGACAAAGTATCTCGAAGGAGAGCAGGTGGAGAGGGATGCAGAAACCATCTCGACCTAACCAAGCTGCAAAGCTTCAAGCGATCGAATGGATCAAAGCCTTTCAGGAAAATGGAGACCGGGATGCCCAGGATAAGCTTGTAAAACATTATCATGGCTTGGTGGAGTCCATTGCCAGAAAGTATTCAAAAGGACGCTCTCACCACGAAGATATTGTACAGGTAGGCATGATGGGTTTGTTAGGCGCAATTCGTCGATATGACGACTCTTTTGGCAAAAGCTTTGAAGCCTTTGCTATCCCTACTATCGTAGGAGAAATTAAACGGTTTTTACGCGATAAAACATGGAGTGTCCATGTGCCAAGACGTATAAAAGAATTAGGACCTAAAATCAAGTCGGCAAACGAAGAATTAACTACTTCTCTCCAACGATCGCCTCGTGTTGATGAAATTGCCCATTATCTCGATATCTCGGAAGAAGAAGTATTAGAAGCGATGGAAATGGGAAAAAGCTATCAGGCTTTGTCAGTAGATCATTCAATTGAAGCTGATTCAGACGGAAGTACTGTAACGCTTTTGGATATTGTGGGTAATCGTGAGCAAGGGTATGAGCGAGTCGACCAGCGTCTCGTACTTGAAAAAGTTTTGTATGTTTTATCCGACCGTGAAAAACAAATTATACAATTTACGTATCTAGAAAATTTAAGCCAGAAAGATGCAGGGGACAAGCTAGGTATTTCCCAAATGCATGTTTCCAGGCTGCAAAGAAGGGCTATTAAAAAGTTGAAAGAAGCGATTCATGCTGAGGCCTATTCAACGGAGCACCTTTCTTAATGAAGAAAGTACAAACTGAACAGTTAGAACTCATAGCAGGTACACATTCGAAGGGCGGCAATTCTTTTTGCGGAGACACATATTATTTTGCGCAAGATGGAGATTCGTTTGTTTGTCTGCTTGCAGATGGCCTTGGAAGCGGCCGCTACGCCTATGAATCATCACAAGCTGCAGCAGAAATTGTGGAGCGGGATTGGCAGGCAGAATCGGTCGAGGGAATGATGAATTTAATCAATATGGCTATGTTTCAAAAGCGTGGAGCAGCGGTTGCGTTGTTTAAAATTGATTTTAAGCAGCGCAAATTTGAATATACATGTGTTGGTAATATACGCTTTTACTTATATGCAAAAGATGGAAAACTCACATATCCTCTACCTGTCACCGGTTATTTGTCTGGTCGGCCGCAACGATATAGAATGGAACATTTTACGTATGAACCCGGAAGTAAATTTCTTATTCATTCGGATGGAGTAAATTTACTCAATACGAAGGAACTTATGCGTTATCGGAGTGCAGACCAGATCGCAGCGGAACTGGATACGGTAGCCATAAAATCAAATGACGATGCAACCTTTTTAATTGGAAGCCTGCTGTAAATCAGCGGGTTTTTTCTTTTTTTGCTACAATATGAGTATTCAAGAAAGAAGCGGAGGCAAAGGTATGGAGGATCAGTTAATTAAAGCAACTGCGGCAGATGCAAACAGCAGTATAAAGCAGGTAAAAGCTGTTATTCAGTTAACAGAAGAGGGGAATACAATTCCATTTATTGCTCGTTATCGAAAAGAAATGACAGGATCACTTGATGAAGTAGAAATCCGAAAAATCTTAGAGCAATATACATATCGAAAAAATCTTGAGCAGCGGAAAGAAGAGGTTGTCCGTTCGATTACTGAACAGCAAAAAATGACTCCTGAGATCACAGCAGCCATTGAGACAGCAGCAACATTGCAGGCTGTAGAAGACATTTACCGTCCGTTTAAGCAAAAAAAGCGTACGAAAGCGTCCGTTGCAAAAGAAAAAGGTTTAGAGCCTTTAGTTAAGTGGCTTTTATCCTGTCCTAAGGACGCACAAATCGATGAGGAAGCTCAACAATATATAAATGAACAAGTAGAAAACATAGAAGCTGCTCTTCACGGCGCAGCGGATATCATTGCTGAGACTATTGCAGACGATGCTGCTGTTCGTCAGCGAATCCGACTCGATATGATGAAATATGGAAAAATAAAAACGAACTTAAAAGGTGAAGATGAAAAAGAAGTCTTTAAAATGTATTATGACTATGAGGAGCCAATCAATAAAATGGCTCCCCATCGTACGCTTGCCGTTAATCGTGGTGAAAATGAAGGGGTATTAAAAGTAGCGGTTTCTTTTGATGAAGAGCGTGTGATCCGTTATTTAACAAAGAAATTTATTCAAAATGAACAAAGCTCTGCAGCCCCGATTTTATTAGATGCGGCTCGGGATGCGTACAAGCGTCTTATTCGCCCCTCTGTAGAAAGAGAAGTGCGGAATGAACTAACAGAAGCGGCAGAAGAACGGGCTATCCATATTTTCTCGGAGAACTTAAAAAACCTTCTGCTTCAGCCACCGTTAAAAGGAAAAGTGGTTCTGGCAGTCGATCCAGCATACCGAACAGGATGCAAGATGGCGGTTGTAGATGAAACCGGGAAAGTTCTGGCGATTAAAGTGATGTATCCGCACACAGGAGAAGGAAAAAGAAAAGAAGCGAAGAAACTATTTAAACAGCTTGCAGATGAGTTTGAGGCAGACATTATTGCCATTGGGAACGGAACGGCTTCAAGAGAAACAGAACAATTTGTAGTAGAAATGCTGCCAGATCTCGAAAAAAAAGCCGCTTATATTATTGTGAATGAAGCGGGGGCCAGTGTATACTCCGCTTCTGACATTGCGCGTGAAGAATTTCCGCAGCTACAGGTAGAAGAGAGGAGTGCCGTATCGATTGGCCGCCGTATTCAAGACCCGCTGGCGGAGCTTGTGAAAATTGACCCTCAATCAATAGGAGTAGGCCAATATCAGCATGATGTATCCCAAAAAAAATTGTCAGGCTCTCTCGCCTTCGTTGTAGAAACCGCTGTAAACCGCGTTGGAGTGGATGTAAATACGGCTTCACCGTCACTTCTTGAACATGTAGCCGGATTAAATAAAACGGTAGCTAAAAATATTGTCCAGTTTCGTGAGGAAAATGGTAAATTTAAGAAGCGTTCCGTTATTAAAAAAGTGCCAAGGCTTGGCGGGAAAACCTTTGAACAGTGTATAGGCTTTTTGCGTATTACAGATGGAGAGGAGCCGCTTGACCGGACACCTATTCATCCGGAAAGCTACAAAGAAACAACCGCTTTGCTGAAATCACTTGGATTTAAAACGACAGATATCGGTTCAGAAGAGCTGGCATCCGCTCTTCACTCTATTAAGATAGAGAAAATGGCTGAGGAGCTTGGCATTGGCGAGCTGACACTAAAAGATATTATTGATTCCCTTCAAAAGCCAGGGCGCGACCCGCGTGACGAAATGCCGGCGCCGCTTTTAAAAACAGATGTCCTGAAAATGGAGGATCTTCAAAAAGGTATGGAGCTTCAGGGGACCGTTCGAAATGTAACAGACTTTGGCGCATTTGTAGATATCGGCGTAAAGCAGGACGGACTTGTTCATATTTCAAAATTAAAAAAAGGATTCGTGAAAAATCCTTTCGATGTTGTGTCTGTTGGTGATATTGTGACCGTTTGGGTGGATGCCGTAGAAGCTGGAAAAGGGAGAATTTCATTGACAATGGTTAAAGATGAGTTTAAATGAAACCGAATGATGAAATGATTCAAAAGTTGACAGAAGAATTGTCACATCGATTTTTTCATCGACCCTTTCTGCATCGTGCATACATTAACAAGCGACTTCGGACGACAGGAGGCCGCTATCTGCTTGGATCTCATAACATTGAAGTAAATGAAAAATATATTGAAGCATTTGGTGAGGAAGAGCTTATTGGGATTTTAAAGCATGAGCTGTGTCATTATCATCTCCATTTACAAGGAAAAGGCTACAAGCATAGCGATCAGGATTTTAAACAGTTATTGAAAACAACGGGTTCGCCACGTCATTGCCGGCCGCTTCCAGAACAGGGAGAAGTACTAAAGCAAAAAAAGGCGTTTTTTTACAAATGCTCAGCATGTAGACTGAAATATAAAAGAAAACGGCGTATAAATACTTCAAAATATGTATGTGGTGCATGTCGGGGAGTTTTAAAAGAAATTATAGAATAAACGTATTGACAATTGCTGCTCCAATTGATATTTTAATTGAGCAGCTTTTTTTTATAATCAGTTCAAAAGAAAAATATAAAAAATATAAAAAAGTATTGACTATAAGTAGATGAATTGGTTATAATACTAAGTGTCGATAAGATGATGTTCATTATTCCGCAGTAGCTCAGTGGTAGAGCAATCGGCTGTTAACCGATCGGTCGCAAGTTCGAGTCTTGCCTGCGGAGCCATAGGGGGAAGTACTCAAGAGGCTGAAGAGGCGCCCCTGCTAAGGGTGTAGGTCGGGTAACCGGCGCGAGGGTTCAAATCCCTCCTTCTCCGCCAGATTATTATTTTTTAAGGCCCCTTGGTCAAGCGGTTAAGACACCGCCCTTTCACGGCGGTAACACGGGTTCGAATCCCGTAGGGGTCATCGTCGGGAAGCCGGCTTCACCGGTTTCCCTTCTTTATGCCATTTTATATACTGGTCCGGTAGTTCAGTTGGTTAGAATGCCTGCCTGTCACGCAGGAGGTCGCGGGTTCGAGTCCCGTCCGGACCGCCATTTTTAAAATAATGTTGGGCTATAGCCAAGCGGTAAGGCAACGGACTTTGACTCCGTCACGCGAAGGTTCGAATCCTTCTAGCCCAGCCATTTTTCGAGCCATTAGCTCAGTCGGTAGAGCATCTGACTTTTAATCAGAGGGTCGAAGGTTCGAGTCCTTCATGGCTCACCATTTCTTTAGAACATTTCTTTGAAAAAAATGTTGACAAAAGAGTTCAAGACGTGTAAAATATTTTCTTGTTGGTAAGCGACAATTTGGTGCACGGAACGCTATTATGCGGTCGTGGCGGAATGGCAGACGCGCTAGGTTGAGGGCCTAGTGGGGGCAACCCCGTGGAGGTTCAAGTCCTCTCGGCCGCACCAAATATATAAGCGCCCGTAGCTCAATTGGATAGAGTACTTGACTACGAATCAAGCGGTTAGAGGTTCGAGTCCTCTCGGGCGCGCCATTTATTTAACGGGAAGTAGCTCAGCTTGGTAGAGCACTTGGTTTGGGACCAAGGGGTCGCAGGTTCGAATCCTGTCTTCCCGATCTTCATTTTATGCGGGTGTAGTTTAATGGTAAAACCTCAGCCTTCCAAGCTGATGTCGTGGGTTCGATTCCCATCACCCGCTCCAAACTAATTGAACATTGAAAACTGAACAAAATCAATAAAAACGTCAACGTTTTAATTTTTATCTTCTATTAAAAACACCCCGTGTTTTAATGGAAACAAATGAGCAAGTCAAACACTTTTTGGAGAGTTTGATCCTGGCTCAGGACGAACGCTGGCGGCGTGCCTAATACATGCAAGTCGAGCGGACTTGACGGAGCTTGCTCTGTTCAAGTTAGCGGCGGACGGGTGAGTAA
>NZ_LAHL01000018.1 GCF_000966195.1 Domibacillus robiginosus
CGTGTCCATCAGCGACACGCGCTGGAGGAATGGCTGCATGAGGCGCTTTTGGCCTCATCAGACAGGCCGAAGCGACACGAGCTGATCGCACCCGAGGCTGGACAACACATGGCGTGTAAACGAAAGGTTTTTGCCCATACAATGCAAGCTTCTATCCAGTTTTGAAAGAACACTTCTTTCAAACTTCATAGTCAGGTGGCTACAGCGAAGAGGTCACACCCGTTCCCATCCCGAACACGGCCGTTAAGCTCTTCAGCGCCGATGGTAGTTGGGGGTTTCCCCCTGTGAGAGCAGGACGCCGCCTGGCAAATGAATAATAGATGCTTCTTTTTTATGATTATCATACATAAAAAACGACATTATTTTTCAAAAAAATATTGATTAATAACTTGAAAAATGCTATTATTTCATAGTTGTCACTAATTACTTCTATTCCGCAGTAGCTCAGTGGTAGAGCAATCGGCTGTTAACCGATCGGTCGCAAGTTCGAGTCTTGCCTGCGGAGCCATTTTAACACTCTATCAAATATAAGTTAGGCCCCTTGGTCAAGCGGTTAAGACACCGCCCTTTCACGGCGGTAACACGGGTTCGAATCCCGTAGGGGTCACCATATGGAGGATTAGCTCAGCTGGGAGAGCATCTGCCTTACAAGCAGAGGGTCGGCGGTTCGATCCCGTCATCCTCCACCATTATGCCGGTGTAGCTCAATTGGTAGAGCAACTGACTTGTAATCAGTAGGTTGGGGGTTCAAGTCCTCTTGCCGGCACCACTTACCGAGCCATTAGCTCAGTCGGTAGAGCATCTGACTTTTAATCAGAGGGTCGAAGGTTCGAGTCCTTCATGGCTCACCATATATATGCGGGTGTGGCGGAATTGGCAGACGCACCAGACTTAGGATCTGGCGCCGCAAGGCGTGGGGGTTCAAGTCCCTTCACCCGCACTTTTGCGGAAGTAGTTCAGTGGTAGAACATCACCTTGCCAAGGTGGGGGTCGCGGGTTCGAATCCCGTCTTCCGCTCCAATGAACGATTAAATTACCCTTGCCGGGGTGGCGGAACTGGCAGACGCACAGGACTTAAAATCCTGCGGTAGGTGACTACCGTACCGGTTCGATTCCGGTCCTCGGCACCACTTTACAATCAAATGATTGCGCCTGTAGCTCAATTGGATAGAGTACTTGACTACGAATCAAGCGGTTAGAGGTTCGAGTCCTCTCGGGCGCGCCATTTCATACATAACGATCTGTCATTTAGACGGGAAGTAGCTCAGCTTGGTAGAGCACTTGGTTTGGGACCAAGGGGTCGCAGGTTCGAATCCTGTCTTCCCGATCGTTTTACATGGGGCCTTAGCTCAGCTGGGAGAGCGCCTGCTTTGCACGCAGGAGGTCAGCGGTTCGATCCCGCTAGGCTCCACCAATTATTTCTATATAGTAAGTTGGAGGAATACCCAA
>NZ_LAHL01000019.1 GCF_000966195.1 Domibacillus robiginosus
ATCCGGGTATTTTTATGAAACATCGCTGAATGAGCGGAATTTTTCTTCGACAAGAGGCTGCTGTGAATCCACTGATACGGTTTCACGCTCCGGCCAGCGAAGCGCGGTTAGCCGACCGCCGAATATACAGCCAGTATCAATGTTAATCGTATTGCCGACTACACGCGGCGTACTGACGGGTGTATGGCCATACACTACATAAGCATCTCCAGCATATCTCTTTGCCCAATCACGCCGAACGGGAGAGCCATCGGCATTTTTTTCACCAGTAATATCACCATAGAGCACAAACGTCTTCACACGCGCATCAAACCGGCCGATATAGTCAGCACGGATGCCGGCATGAGCAATCACAAGCCGGCGGTCATCAAGCACCTGATAAAGCGGTGATTCTTCATACATGGATAGGAATCGTTTTCTGAGCAGGCGGTATTCATTGGCCGGCATGGAATCGAGCTCTGCCACGGTTGTTTCCAGGCCATGTGTTTCTTGTACATTATTGCCAAGAAAATACCGATACAGTTTATTGCAATGATTGCCTGGCACATAAAGGGCATTTTGCTCTTCGAACAGTCGGCAGACAACATCCATCACTCGGACTGAATCTGGACCCCGGTCCGTTAAATCACCGACAAAAGCAAGCCCCCGCCCATCTGGGTGAACAGGGATACCGTCGTCCCAATTGTACCCAAGGGTCAGTGTCAGCATATGAAACTCATCGAAACAGCCATGTATGTCTCCGATAATATCCAGCTTCATTCAATCGCTCCCTATTCATTTTTGTCTACTGCACTAGTATAATCCGTTTGAAGAAAATTTAAAAGCGGGGCAAAAGCTGCCATGATATCCGTTGATTTTTTTTACAATCATGTTAAGATTAACACTAGGTACTAATAACTTGTATAAATGGGGGAACGGATTTATGTCATTTTCACTTGAAGGAAAAACGTTCGTCGTAATGGGTGTAGCTAACAAACGGAGTATTGCATGGGGGATCGCACGCTCACTGGACGCGGCAGGAGCGCGTCTTGTTTTCACATATGCTGGCGAACGTTTAGAAAAAAATGTCCGTGATCTGGCAGCCACACTCCAAAATCAAAAAGATCCGTTCATTTTATCATGTGATGTAACAGATGACACTGCAATTGAAAGATGCTTCAGCGCGATCAAAGAAGAAACAGGTGTGATTCATGGCTTAGCGCACTGCATCGCATTTGCCAACAAAGGAGACTTGGATGGTGATTTTGTTGATACTTCCCGCGATGGCTTTATGCTTGCCCACAACATCAGTGCCTACTCGCTGACAGCGGTAGCCAAATATGCGAAGCCGCTTATGACAGAAGGCGGCAGCATTGTAACACTGACGTACCTCGGCGGTGAGCGCGTGATTACAAACTACAACGTTATGGGCGTCGCAAAAGCCTCCCTTGATGCAAGCGTGCGTTATCTGGCTGCTGATCTTGGCAAAGACGGCATTCGTGTGAACTCGATTTCTGCTGGGCCGATTCGTACACTGGCTGCAAAGGGTATCAGTGATTTTAATGAGGTGCTGACTCAAATTGAAGAACGTGCACCGCTTCGCCGCACAACAACACAGGAAGAAGTAGGCGATACTGCTGTTTTCCTATTTAGTAATATGTCCCGTGGCATTACTGGTGAAAACATTCATGTAGATTCCGGCTATCACATTACAGGAAACTAATTTAAAAACCGTCCATATTGGACGGTTTTTCTGCATATACTGGACAAAAAGCGGAGGTGTCTTCCTATGAAAAAAACACCTGGACCTTTGCTGTATATTGGGCAGCCCCATCTGGAGCCCATTCAGCCTGTTATGCAGAAAGTGGCCAAAGCAGAGTCAGAGGGAGAAATTTTAGAAGCGGTCGAACCAGTGATGGAGGAAATAGAGGAGTCGCGGACAAAGTCTTCAGCTGAAAAAAAGGAAGAAAGCGGGGGAGACGGCCGCTTGAAGCCATTTCGGGAAATGAGCACGGCCGAAAAAGTGATATATCTGGCTCAGCGGCGTATTCCTGTTCCATGTCGATTTGAGTGGAGTGGTCCTACCGTACGCGGTACCATCCAGTCATTTGATGAAACAAATGTATGGGTGCTGGATGAGGAAAGCCGTACACCTGTGCAGGTCCCCATTTCTGAAATTGTTTACATCCGTCTGGCTGGAACATAAAAAAAACCGCCTCTTTATTGGAGGCGGTGGATTTTAACGGCAAATGTCAAGGTCGACGTCTTTAATGCACTGAACAGCAATAAATTCATTTAAATCGACAGTGACGCAGCTGCGTGTTTTGTCAAAATGTTCGACTTTGCACACGTGTTTCAAGCTGATCCCTTCATCGCTGGCAAGATTAACCGGCTCATGATCATCATCAAGCGGCATAAGCACCCGCAGGCGCGCGCAGCAGCTGTCAAACACATCTTCTACGCGGAAATAGATTGATACACAGCCGGAGTCGCAATGATCAGCTTCATCCGGATTAAAGAAAGCGAAAAACGGCTTTCCTTTTTTTGTTGTCAGTGTGAATACACGTGTGTCTGCATTGCGGCGGCGTGGTCCATCCAGGTCGCCCAGTGGCTCAGCGAAGCAGTCTTTGCAATCGCGGCATTCTTCATCTTCCCGTGCATCTTGAATATCACGGATCGCGCGGACGACTTCACATACACAGCTTTCAACGTTGTCATCATCGCGATGCTTGTGGCATCCCATTGTGCATTCCTCCTTTAATATCGGTACATTATTACAGTATGAATTTCATTCAAAAAGGCATGGACAAATGCCGTGTTGAATGGAATTTTTTTTTTTTGTTTCGCGCATACTGATCGAAAATGGAGGTGCGGGGCATGAAAAAAACAGCATGTATTTTTTTGGTCTTCCTGCTCGCAGGATGCGGACCTGAGCACGACGGAACGGCTATGATTGAGCGGGCTGACCCTCATGCTGTCCAGTTGGATGGACATAATGACGAACTTGCAGCAGAGATTAAAAAAGAAGCGGATTCCTTTGATGAAATTTATGATACAGCGGTCGTAAAAGGAACAAAGCAGCTGCTGGTAGCTTATAAAGTGCGTCACCTAGAACGGTTCGGTATGAAGAAAATTGAAAAAAATTTAGATAAACATATTGAAAAAATGGCAAAGGACGAAAAAGTGGAAATTGTCGTATCAAGTGACTACAAAATTTTTCTTGAAGCGGTTCGCTTAAAAGAAGATATGGAAGCGGGTCACTTAACGGAAAAAGAAGCAGATAAACGGTTAGCGGAAATTATCACATTGAAAAAAGAAATGGCATAAAGAAAGGAAGAAAAAAATGATTGCAATGTTTTTTTGGGCATTTGTTGTCGGCGGTCTTATTTGTGTCATTGGTCAGCTTATGATGGATCTTGGCAAGCTGACACCAGGGCATACATTATCTATTCTTGTTTCAGTAGGGGCGCTGCTTGCCGGTTTTGATTTGTATGAGCCGCTCGTTAATTTTGCGGGTGCTGGTGCAACCATGCCTATTACAAGCTTTGGTAATTCTCTTGTAGCAGGGGCCATGCAGGAAGCTGAGAAGCATGGAGTGGTTGGCGTGCTGACCGGCATGTTTGAAGTAACAAGCTCAGGTATTTCTGCTGCAATCGTTTTTGGATTTATCGGTGCTCTTTTTTTTAAGCCGAAAGGGTGAACGAGGCCCATCCCTTTTTGTCTCTCTTTCATATGATAGGGAGAGAACAGCGAAAGGGGGAAAAATAAATGGCAATGTATGGATGCGGCGGCTATGGTGGCGGCTACGGTGGTTATGGCGGCTCAAGCACATTTGTATTAATTGTTGTTCTGTTCATTTTGCTCATCATCGTCGGTGCGAGCTTTTATTGATGCATTAGAAGGAGGAGCGGACAATGAACGATAAATTTTTTGGCAATATTGAAAAAAAGACCGGTGTGCGAATGAGTGATGTATTTGCACTTGTCGACTCTCTTCAATATGCTGATTTCAAAGACGAGCGAACGATTCGTGCAGTTGTAGCACAAACAGCCGCGCTTGCTGGAAAAAAAGTACCGAAGCAGGTCGAGGATGAGATCGTCCGCACCATTTTAAAAGACGGCAAAAAGCTTGATATGAATACGATCACGAAAATGATCAAATAAGACTAAATCGGGAGCAGCAGAAATGCTGCTCTTTTTCCTATTTATGCAGGTCATATGGTCCTTTTTCGATATAAAACGTTTACATAAGGAATAAATGAGGAAAAAGTGAATAAACATGGATATTAACGCACATTTTACAGAAAGGAGAGAAAAAGATGAGCTATATTCTTCCAATTCCGCAATTTCAATACAATGATTACAGAGAACGGGTTTTAAACGAAACAACTGCGGGGTATGCACCGATCGACCCGGCTTCAAAAGTAACATTTGAAAAAGTGATGCGGGATCGCTCAGAGCCAGAGACACAGTTAAGTATCGAAGAACAAAGAAAAAAACGGCAAAGCGAGCATGAGGCCTTCCGTGTACATATGGCGCAAATCAGTGGAAGAGGGGTCACAATCGACCATCTTGCTTAATAACAACTGTGAAGCGCAAAAAAGCGTATTCTCTTTGCTGAGAATACGCTTTTTTCTTATAAAGGTTTTGTCATGGTTTTATGCAAAATTCCTGCATCTAAAAATTCACCAGATACAACGGTATAGCCGCGTTTTTCATAAAAGGGAATCGCATGCAACTGCGCATCGAGCTTTAAAGTCGTCACGCCGTCTACCGTTTGGGCATGCTGCTCAATTGCTTCCATAATTAAATTACCTGCTCCCCGCCCTCTTGCTTCCTGGAGCACACAAATACGCTCTACTTTTCCAAATTCACCAACAGTGCGAAACCGGCCGGCGCCACATGGCTTTTGTTCTTCGTTATATAAGATAAAATGAACGGCTTCGTTTTCTAATTCATCAATTTCAAGTGCAGGTGGAACATTTTGTTCTCCAACGAAAACGGTTGTGCGTACCGAATACGCATCTTCCCGCTGATCGAGGTCTGTTGTTTTTACAACCTTCACGTTTTATGCATCCTTCCCGAGTAAAAATGTTTCATAAACCGTCCAGGAACCGTTATCAAGCTGATAAAGCAAATGAAACCGGTCTGCCGTTTCAGTTAAATCAATGGACTCCATTTGCAGCGATCCGTATACATCGGAATGCTCATCATTAGACAGATGCTGGGCAATGGTAATGTGTGGAACAAATCGATATGGCTCTTCACCTGGAAATTCCTTCGCATGCAGCATATCGTACAAAGAAGTAAGCGTATCGTTCGGATCTACTTTAAAATAAATAACGTTATTGACCGGTTCGAAAGATTTTACTTTGCTAACATGATACGAAAAAGGTTTATGAGCCGATGCAATACGGCGCAGCTGTTCAGCGATCCTGTCCATATCCTGCTCTTCCGCTTCAAACGGGCTTTTTAAAGTGATATGCGGTGCTATAAGCGCGTAATGTGGATCGTACCGTTTACGGTAACCGTTTACTTTATCCTGTAAAGATTTTGATGGAAAAATGACAACACCGTAGTTCATGTTCATTCACTCCTTTGAAATAACCTTTTCTCTATTAGTATACCAAACGTTTTCAAAAATACAGAATGGGAGACAGAGCTCACTCAAACATTTTTAAAAGTGCCCGCTTCATGTCTTTCTGCCAATATGTCCAGGTATGATTGCCAGCAAACTCTTCATAGAAATAATCGTTTGCTTTGCGAGACAGGAGTGAGGAAAAAGTACGGTTTGGCGTTAAAAAGTCCGCACGCTCACCATTGGTCATAAGCACATCTGTTTCTTCTGTACCAATCACATGATAAAGAGAAGGAAGAGTCGCTGCCGACTGGGTAAGAGAGAGCACTTTATTGTCTACAAACGGTGAGTGCATAAGAACACGTCCAAACAAATCCGGGTGTTTTAGCGCGGCCATAAAAGATACAGTTCCGGCGAGCGAATCGCCTGCAAGCGCCCGGCCGAAACGGTCTCCATGTCCAGGGAACTGGCCGTCGAGGTACGGCACAAGTTCGTTTGCCAAAAAGCGTATGTATGCAGCTTGCTGAGAACCGTCCGGGTGATACTTTTCACGGCGGTCATGCTTGTTACGATACGGGATACCAACGATAATAACAGGTTCAATCTCTTCTGCTTCAAGCAATTCATCCGCTATACGCGGCAGCCGCCCAAGCTGAAAGAAGTCCTTGCCGTCCTGGCAGATCAAAAACGTATACGAAAACATAGGGGAAAAGTTTGCCGGCACATATACCAAAAAAGGAACATCTTCTCCCAACTCGGCTGAATGAATAAGGTGATCCTGAATTGTTCCGCGCTTCATAGTAAAGCCTCCTGTAAAAATGTAGTCAGCTTATTGTATCATGACGAAAAGGGAATGAATGTTCTTTTTACAGCAGAGACGGCAGTGGATATGGTATGATGAATAAAACTGGAAATGAAGAAGGTGACATTGTGGGGAAAATTGGAACACTTCGGCGCGCACCTGAAATTGTAGCTGTATTTGCAAAGCATGGATTTGCTGGATACATTAAAGATCTTGGGCTGGCGGAAAAAATTCCATTTACGCGCTGGGCCGCCAAAGAGCAGAATGTAAAAGGCGAAGAGCTACGGCGGGCGCTTGAAGATCTCGGTCCAACATTTATGAAGCTTGGGCAGTTTTTATCCACACGAACCGACTTGCTGCCACTCTCCTGGACCGATCCGCTGGCAAAGCTGCAAAACAGTGCGCCGGCCATGCCGTTTGATGCTATTCGTAAAATTGTTGAATTAGAGGTGGGACAGCCGCTTGACGACTGGCTAATGTACATGGAAGAAATGCCGCTCGGTGCCGCATCTATCGGACAAGTACATCGTGCTGCCCTAAAGGATGGAACCGAAGTGGCCATTAAGGTACGCAGGCCGGGTATTGAGCCCGTTATTCGAAACGACATTTCGATTTTGCGACAGCTCGCAAGTCTCGCAGAGCGAAATTCTGAACTTGCACGTCAGATCAGCTTAAAAGCGATCATTGATGACTTTGCGGCTGCGCTTGGTCGGGAAATGAATTACCGGCTTGAAGCCACCGAGGCTGCAGGTATGCGTGAATCAATGAAAGATAAGCGTATTTATGTGCCGCGTATTTTTCCGGAATGGACGACTGAGCGAATGCTCGTAATGGAGTTTGTAAACGGCAAATCATTAAGGGGAGACATTATTAAAGAAATGCACGTGGAGCGGAGACGGGAGCTTGCCCGGTCACTGTCAGAAACGGTGCTGCGCCAGGTGTTTATTGATGGTGTATTTCATGCCGATCCGCACCCGGGCAATCTGCTGCTTCTTGAAGATGGACGACTCGGACTGATTGATTTTGGAAACACCGGGCGATTATCGGATGATATGAGACACCTGCTGTCAGACTGCTTGTTTGCCCTTGCCGACCGGGATGCAGCTGCACTATCCATGCTTGTACTCGAGCTTGGCGCCCGAAAACCAATTGAACGCCGCCAGCTTCAGCGTGACATCAGCAGATGGATGGCAGGCTATATGGACATCGAGCTGGCTGAGGTACAGATGGGTGCCATGCTGCAGGAGCTATTCGCTGTCGCAGGCCGGCATCATATTTCCATCCCAAAAGATTTTGTTCAGGTAGGACAGGCTTTCTTAAAAGTAGAACAAACAGTCATTGCTCTTGACCCGGGCTCAAGCTTGTCTGGAATGGTGCGCGAGATGGCGAAGGAGGTGCTGCTCGGACGTATTCATCCAAAGGAGATGATACGTGAGTCCCGTTCGTTTTTACGCTTATTTAAAATGGCTGCCAACAAGCTGCCGAGCATTTTAAACGAAACACTCAACGAATGGGAGGGAGGCCAGCCAAAGCTGAAGATGCACCTGACCGCTGACAACAATATGATGAGGCGTCTGGAGCGGATGGCGTCACTCATTGTTTTAAGTGTCATTATGCTCGCTTTTAGCATTATTATGGCTGGTATCTTTGTTTCGATGGGCAACCAGTCGCCGATTTCAGGAACAAACACATATATTATTGCGCTAGTTACGGCGTTTTTAATGACCATTCTTTTTATGACCGTGCTATATTTAATGTGGCGAAAAATAAAATAGAAGAAACGAAAGGAGAGCGAGACGTGAACCGACTTCATATTCTGGGTGCGGCCGGCTCTGGCACCACAACACTTGGACGAGCGCTGGCGCAGGAGCTGCCGCATGCCCACTTTGATACCGATATTTTTGGGCAGTAAAGTACACGCAGCAAACAGAAGTGCCTGTACGTATTAAGCATATTCGGCGTGATCTGGGTAAGCAGGACAAGTGGATTTTATCGGGTGCTGTTTGCGGCTGGGGCCAAGAGCTCAGCCCATTATTTGAAGTGGTCGTTTTTCTCTCTGTACCGGATTCCATTCGGATGGAGCGGCTGAAACAGCGGGAGATCCAGCGGTACGGGAATGATATCTTTCCAGGCGGCCCGCTGTTTGAGCAGCATCAAACGTTTATGAAATGGGCGTCCTTCTATGAAACAGGAGGAATGGAGGTTAGAAGCCGGGCACTGCATGAGCACTGGCTATCGGAACTTTCCTGTCCCGTTTTAAGGATAGAAGGCAGCCAAACAATAAAAGAAAGGGTGAAAGTGATACAAAATTGGCTGAATAGACAGTAATTTTCCTCCATTTTGCAGGAGCTAAACACAATACTATAAAAATTGTTGACAACAGCAGCCCGATTGAATAAAATATAAATTGTCAGTAAACGATTCCTTAGCTCAGCTGGGAGAGCGCTACCTTGACAGGGTAGAGGTCGCTGGTTCGAACCCAGTAGGAATCATCAATGTTCAAAGCCGTAAATTCTTGATACTCAAGGATTTACGGCTTTTTGCTTTTTAAGTTTTTTCTGTCAGTCTATTGTTTTTATCTTCCAGTGCTTATGCCGACATCTGTAATAGAAGCAAATCTCTTAAGCTTGATGTGCAAGAGATATGAGCTTGACCAGGCTGCCTCCCCGAGTTCATTGGCTTTCAAAGTAACCGCAGAAATGCTATAATATGAGTGTAAGAGATAAGCTTTTCTACAAAATACCATGCTTACGAGCATGAAGGAGATAGAGACTTGAAGAAAATTATCACGGCTATACTCGCAGCAGCAATTGCATTTTCACCAGTTGGAAATGCCGTGTTTCATGATCAATCTACAACAGTAGAAGCAAGAGGTAGCAAGGGCGGCTCCAAAAGTATGAACGGCGGTTTCAACAGTCCTTCCACTTCAACGTTCCAAAATAAAAAAGCAAATTCGACTTCAAGCAATAAATCGACTTTTTCCACACAGAAAAAGAACGGCTTTTTCTCAAGCCGATTGATGAAAGGACTTATGCTTGGAGGTCTTGCCGGATTACTGTTTGGCAGCTTGTTTAGCGGTATGGGCATGCTCGGTTCAATCCTGGGCCTTCTCGTCAACGTTTTGGCGATCGTGGTTGTAATCGCGATCAGTCGCAAAATTTTCTTTAGACGCAAAGAAAAGCGTTACTATTCATAAAAAAAAGACCCTTCTGTTAATAGGAAGGGTCTTTTTATGCTCAAAAGCAGCCGGGCTATTTATAATAGTGCTTCGGCTAAACGGGCATAGGACTCTACTTTGTTTTCAAAGCTGTGTACATTGGCAATGACCATAAATTCCTCGGTTTGATAAGCTTCGCTCAGAGCGAAAAGCTTGTCCTTTACTTCTTGCGGGGTGCCCACAATCATTCGTTTTCGGTTGTCTCTGACTCTTTCTTTATCCACCTGTGTGACAATTCTCCGTTTGGCTTCCTCAATTGTCGGAATGCGTGTATCGCCACCTTTTTCAACTGCCAGCAGCCATGCATCCTGACTAAGGGCTATTTCTTCTGCTTTTTCCTTAGAAGATGCGCATACAACAAAGATGCACACATTTACTTTTGGCCGAGCCAGCAGAGAGGACGGCTGAAAATCACGCCGGTATTGTTCCAGTGCTCTTTGGCCATTATATGGATTGATAAAATGACCGTACGTAAAAGCCGCCCCGTTTTCGGCTGCAACTCTGGCACCACGGTGAGTAATGCCGAGCATCCACATTTCTGGCAGGCTCTTCGTTGTCGGGTATGCTTGTACGGTTTGGTCTTTATCTGTCAAATAACGCTGCAGGTCTCTCACCTGTCTCGGGAATTCATTTAGACTTTTTCGCACCCCGTCGGTCAAGGCCAGACGGGTATGGGCAGAACCGCCAGGGGAGCGGCCAATACCTAAATCAATCCGATCTGGAAACAATGCTTCTAACACTTTGAAATTCTCTGCAATTTTGTAGGGGCTGTACTGCGGGAGAAGCACGCCTCCTGATCCAACCCGTATAGAGGTTGTTTGTGAAGCAAGATGGGAAATGAGAATTTCCGGAGATGAACCGGCCATTCCGTTTGTATTGTGATGCTCTGCTGTCCAAAATCGGTTATACCCCATTTTTTCCGCCGCCTGTGCCAGTTTTACCGTTTTTCTCAGAGCATCAGCTCCTGTTTCGCCAGCTGCAATAACAGATTGGTCAAGTACACTTAGCTTCATTTCATTCACCACCTAGAGCAGCTTACTTTTTGATGAAAACAAACAGCAGCCTGTAAACAGGGACAGAGAGGACTGCCGGGATGCTATTTATAATCGTGTCTTTATTTTCCATCGGTCACTTCTTTTAAAATCTCATACGATCGTTTTTGTTTGTCCTGGTCATATATATAGGAAACAGCCATAATCTCATCTGCATTGTACATTTTCTGGAAGCCTGTCAGCTGCTCACGAATAGTCTGCTTGCTTCCCATTAAAGTCACACTGGACATAGAAGAAGCCATTTGTTTTTCCGGCTCACTCCATAAATCATCCATGTTTTCAACAGGAGGACTAAGCGGTGTACGGGAGCCGCGTACAACATTTAAGAAAAATTGCTGCATCGTTGTAGATTCAAATTGAGCCTCTTCGTCACTTTCCGCTGCAATCACGTTTAAGCAGACTGTCATATACGGAGCATCCAAATAATCGGATGGCTTAAACCGATTACGATAAATGGAAATTGCTTCCGCAAGATAACGCGGTGCAAAGTGAGCGGCAAATACGTAAGGAAGTCCGAGCTCTGCGGCTAAATAAGCAGAATCTGTTGAAGAGCCGAGAATATAAATCGGGATGTTTGTTCCGACACCCGGGTACGCTTTAACATCGCTCTGCAGTACTTCCGGGCCGAAGTATGTCAGCAGGCTGTTCACATCGTCTGGAAACGTATAAACCGAATCGTGCTGGGAACGTCTCAAAGCACTCGCTGTTTTCATATCAGTACCTGGGGCACGTCCAAGTCCTAAATCAAGGCGGTCCGGATAAATTGTAGCCATTGTACCGAATTGTTCAGCAACGACCAGGGGCGAATGATTCGGCAGCATAATGCCGCCGGAGCCAACACGGATTTGATTGGTGTGCTCAAGTGTATGTTTAATTAAAATAGGTGTAGCCGAACTGACAAGTGTAGGTGAATTGTGATGCTCTGCAATCCAGTAGCGGCTGTAGCCCATTTTTTCTACTGACTGTGCTAAATCGATCATGGAGTCGATCGCTTCTTTTGGCTGTTGTCCTTTACGGATTGGAGCTAAATTTAAAACCGAAACGGGTATTTGTATCGTTGACATTCTACTTTATCCTTTCTCGATGAAGTTTCTCATCTATCGTAACAGTCCAACCAGCCAAAACAAACTGAAATGCTTAGAGACCCTAAACACCTGCTTTCTAATGGAGGAAAAACAAAAGAAGGAATAAAATGCTGACACTACTCATAATAAGATGAACCGTCCCAGCGATATCGGTCAAGCAGATCCTGGTTGATTTCAATTCCAATTCCTATGCCGTCCGGAAGGGATACATGGCCGCCAAAAGGCTTTAGCGGCACAAGCTCTGAGAATGGGTTTTGCATAACGTCCCACTCAACAGGTTCAATATTTTCTTTATCCATTTTCGTCCAGGGCGATAAGCTTGCCTGGGCAAATAGCGTATACAGCCGTGAAAGAGCCCCATCGTAACTATGAGGAGACACTTTAACGCCGAAATGGCGGGCAAGCTGCATAGCATCGCGAAAATCCTCGATACCCGTTCCGTGCAAAATATCCGGCTGAATAATATCAAGCGAGTTTGTGCTAAGCAGCGGTAAAAACTGCTCGGCGCTTTTTATATTTTCTCCTCCCGCGATAGGAACAGAGAGACTGGCACGAAGCAGCTTATACTCGGGCAGATTGTTCAGTGGCATCGGTTCTTCCAGCCATAAAAGATTTGTCCATTTTGATAGATATTTTTCCCATTTGCGAGCTGCTGCTGTATCGTAGCTCTGATTAGCATCCAGAATAAGCGGCATCCGTTCTCCGGTCATGCTTTGCAATGATTGAATATGAGAAAGATCTTCTTGAAATGCTCTGCCGCCAATTTTTACTTTTGCCATAGTAAATCCTGATGCAAGAGTTTGCTCTACAAGTCCCAGGGAATGATCGATCCAATCGCTTCGATCGGAATAAGATTGAAAGGAGGCATAAACCGGTACAAGATCTCGCCATTTTCCTCCCCACAGGTCACACACAGAGAGCCGAGCCGATTTCGCTGCAATTTCCGTTAGCGCCATACTGACTGCAGCGGCAGACCGTCGATGCCACTTTTGGATGACAGCGATCAATGGCAGGCGGTCGGATGCCGATTTTCCGATTAAGTAAGGAATAATTCTTTCCTTAAATCCGACTTCAAGTGCAGGCAGCCAGTCGATGCATTCTCCCCAGCCGTCAATACCGGATTCTGTTGTAATGCGGATCAAGTAGCAGGATCTATATTTCTTAAAGCCATTGGCATCCCCGTAAGGTGCAGAAAGGCGATGAAGCAGAGGAAACGTTTCGATCTTTTTAATTTTCATTTTAGGTCCACCTTAAAAGAATATATGATCGCATTTGCATAACAGCTTTATTCTGTACGTTTCTTTTCAATTTATTCTTATAAGCGAAGTACTCAAGAGAGTTGTCCAAAAGAAGCTCTGCTTCAAACTGAAAGGGGCCTTTCAACAAGTTTTTGCTTTACTGAAGAGGGAATATGCATAAAGAATATATTTTTTGTTTTTATGGATAAAAAAGAGGTTTAAAAAAATAAGTAAGGTGATAAAGCGAATGACCGATTTGTTACAACATTTTTCTGAGCTTCAGCTGACATGGTTTATTGGTTTGTTTCTGGGGATCATCCTGATCAATATGGCGTTAAAGGGCTTTTTCAATGTAAAGTTAGTCGAAAAGACAGGGATGAAGAAAGGATTTTTTACTTCTCTTTCCTCTCTTTTCAATTGGGTGACGTTTTACTGTTTGATTCTTCTGTTTTTACTTTATTTTTCAAAAAGCAGCTGGCTGCTTTATCCCCTGTACTCCAATGGTGGGGTGGATGTCTCTCTTTTTTTAATCATCGTGGCGATTATGATTGTGTCTTTGGCCGACAGGCTGTTAAAGCTTATGATGAGATATGTGTTAACACCTGTATACGAGTATTACCGGATAGACAGGGGACTTGGCTATACCTTCAATCAAATCATTTATTACACGTTGATGATCGTAGCCATTGCGATAAGTTTTACAAGTGTCGGCATTGATTTAAGCGCTCTTGGGACTTTTTTTAGTGTGCTCGGAATCGGGATTGGCTTTGGCATGCGGAATGTAGCTGGCAACTTTGTTTCCGGAATTATCATTTTGTTTGAGCGGCCGGTTGAAGTGGGGGAAGTGATTCAAATCGATCAAAAAATTGGTCGGGTAGAAAAAATCAGGCTTCGCTCAACCGTTGTCCGTACAGCTAAAGAAGGCGTTTTAATTGTGCCCAATCAATACTTTATTGAGCAAATTATTAAAAATCGGACCGGAGCGGAAATGATGGCACAGGTGGCTGTCAGTGTTGAGTATGGAACCGACACAACACAAGTCGAGGACATTCTAAGGGAAGCAGCAAAAAAGGTCACGGAAAGCACGGATGGAATTTTATCGGCGCCTGCTCCCGATATTCGGTTTGTAGATTTACGAAACCGATCAATGGACTTTTTGATAGAGATTCCAGTTACAAGCTTTGAAATAAAAGAGCAGGTAGAAAGCCGTCTGCGCCACTCGATTGTGCAGCTTTTTATTGAAAATAAAATCGCTCTTGCTTCTCCTGTGATAGAGCCATAAGCTTTTTAGCGGGGGGCGGAAACGATGCGTTTAGTCGATTAATTTCCGGGCTGCCGGGTAATAAGAAAGTGACGAAGTAAAGAAAGGGGATACCAATCATGGCATTAAAGATTGTGGGCGGTGTTTTTCATGAACATGAGGCGGTCATTAAAGTGATAGAAGAGTTGAAGCTAAAAGGATACAGTATTGATGACATTTCTGTTTTTGCGAAAAGCAGCAAGGATGTCCGCGATATCGAACATGAAACCAATGCGGAGATTACAACAGACAGCAGTGAACGCCTGGAGCATGCTGAAAGAGGGGCTGGTATCGGTGCCCTGTCCGGCGGCCTTCTTGGCGGTTCGCTCGGTGCGATTCTTGGAGCGGGTTTGATTGCGATTCCAGGCATCGGTCCAATTGTAGCAGCTGGCCCGATTGTGGCAGGCCTGACTGGCGCAGGTGTCGGACTGGGAAGCGGCGGTATTATTGGAGCGCTGGCGGGAGCTGGTATTTCGGAAGAAAAAGCAAAAGAGTATGAGCGCTATTTAAAAGAGGGAAATATTGTGGTGCTCGTAGATGCCAAAGAAAACCATGAAGCAGAAATCAACCAAATCTTTGAAACACATCATACAACGACAAGAGCAGTATACCGGAACCGTAAAGAAGTGTAATAGAAGAATAATCAATAACGAAAAAAGCTGTCTGCCCGTATGGCAGGGCAGCTTTTTTCGTTTTGTTCAGCCTGAAAACGCCCAAAAAAGAATGACGGGAAGTGGCAGCATACAAAAGAAAATAGAGCGCCAGTTAGCCAGATTATTTACAGATGAGAAGCATACACAAATCCTGAAAGATCGAGAGGCAAAAATGTAATTCGGATATAGGGTGCCCGGAAGAGCTGTGTTACTATGAAAGAGAGTAAATTTTGTGGTCTAGAGGGTGAATAAAATGGTCACGATTAAGGATATCGCAAAACTCGCAAATGTCTCCCATACTACCGTGTCAAGAGCGCTGAACAACAGCGTATTAATCAAAGAGGATACGCGTAAAAAGATACTGGATTTAGCTGCTCAGCTGAACTATATACCCAATTACAGTGCCAAAAGCCTTGTGCTAAAAAAGTCTTACACAATCGGTCTTTTTTTTACAAGCATTTCGAATGGAACATCACCGAGCTTTTTTGTCGATACAGTAAAAGGTGTAAACAGTGTAATCAGTGAAGAATTTAACTTGTTTGTACGAGGGATTGATGATTACAAAGATTATGCATCAATTACTAAACTTCGCTTTGATGGTATTATTTTAATGAGTCAGAGTGAGGTGGACAGCACGTTTATATATCATGTTCTACAGCAAAACATTCCGCTTGTTGTTTTAAACAGGCAGGTAGAGGAACAAAAGCTTATTAATATTTTATCGAATGACCGGGAGGGATCCTATCAGGCGGTAGAATATTTAATAAAAAATGGTCATAGAAAAATTGCGCTGATCAAAGGGATAAAAGGATTTAAATCTTCTGTAGAGCGAGAAGAAGGCTATATGGAAGCGTTAATTGATTATCAAATCCCACTCGAACGCTCTTATATTGAATGCGGCAGCTATGATATGCCCAGTGGTTATGAAGCAATGGAAAGGCTGTTAACATGTCCGAATCCTCCTACTGCCGTGTTTTGTTCAAATGATGATATGGCGATTGGGGCAATGAATGCCATTTTCGCCTCCAACTTAAAGGTGCCGGATCATATTTCAGTTGTGGGTTTTGATGATATTGGGTTTTCTCAATATACAACACCGCATTTAACAACCGTGAAGCGGCCCATTGAACAAATTAGTGTACAAGGAGCAAAGAAGCTGCTGGCACTTATTGAGAGCTCAGCCAAAACAGGAGAACAAATTTTTGTAAATACAGAGTTAATGATTCGAGATTCCGTCAGTGAACAAAACGGCTAGAAATCCACAGAGATTCTTTAAAGAAAAAATGCCTTTGAAAAAAGGCAGCATCCTATTTGTTTTTATAAAAAGGACCTGGTGGGATTTGAACCCACAAGATACACAATAGTTCATTTTGGAAGGAGCTATTGGCTGCTCTGACCGTTGAGCTACAAGTCCGTACGTTTAGTATGGACAAAAAAGCGAAAAAATAATACAGAACTACGCCAATATATCTGCACATAAAAAAAGAAAGAATGGCGGACAACACAAAAAGGACTG
>NZ_LAHL01000002.1 GCF_000966195.1 Domibacillus robiginosus
AAATCTCGCGTGCGTAAAAAACAATCAAAAACAAAGCCGAAGAAACAAATCTCAAGGGCACTAAATAAACGCACAGGTGGTGTTTATTCGGTGCTTTTTTTATTTCGTCAATGAATGAATTAAAAATCAAAAAGCAATTAGCCCAAGGCGGTGCTTAATAAGGTGCACGAACATGAAAATAGATAAAAAAAGATATCTAGAAGGCTGAAAGCAGAAAATAAAAGCTAAAAACAATATAAAGGAGCAGGTGACCGGAACATTCAATAAGAAATTCATAAACTAATAAAAAAAGTGGTGCCCTCAAAATTTCTTGAAAGCGGACTGCGATTGGCAGCCGCTTTTTTTGCGTCAATACACATACATAAACGGGCTGCGCGTGTCTATCAATCGGGGAATAACAGCCATTGGGCTCTTGTTTCTTTTAAAAGGCAGACTGCAACAGGTTTTAACTTGCTTTAAAAAGGGTAGATAATATTTGTTCGAATAAACTGCCTCCAGCATCCCCTCTTAACTTTTATTCCTGAAAAGCAGATTAAAATTTTTGGGTTGGTTGGTTTTCATAGTAGTATACATAAGAAAGATGTTATCTAATAGAATCGAGGATATTGAAATGACAGAAAGATTAAACCCATCCCTGGATATTCGTTTTCAAGATTTTGAAGAAGCGGCGGTCCGGGTTCTTCAAATTATGGCGGAATTCATCCATGTAAACACGTTATTTATTGCCCGTAACGACGGCAAAACGAACCGTATGGTAAAGGTATTAAACAAAAGTGAAAAGCTTGTGAATGAAGGGGATGAACGCCCACTTCCGGAAGCGTACTGCAGCTTAAGTGTAGAACATGGCGAACAGGTTCTTGTCATTCCAGACTTAAAACAGCATATAAACACAAAAAACATGAATGTTACCGAGAAGCTTGGCGGCGGGACGTTTATTGCGATTCCGATTAATTATAAAGACGGAAAAAACTATGGAACAATTTGCGGCCTTGATACAGAAAAGCAAACATTTACAAAAAAACAGATCAAGATGTTTGAGACGATGTCTACTCTCTTATCTTATGTATTAGAGCTTGATTACACGAACAAGCAGTTATTTCGCATATCGGCACCCGTTGTAAAAGTCGCAAAAGGCATCGCGATTTTGCCCGTTGTAGGTGATATCGATGAACAGCGCGCAGAAAGCATTATCGAAAAAGCGCTTTTTAAAAGTCGTGAATTAGAGCTTGAGTGTCTTATTGTGGACTTGTCCGGCATTTTGCATATAAATCATACAGTTGTAGCCTCACTTTTAAAAATCTCCACCGTTTTAAAGCTGGTAGGTGTAAAATGCACGGTGACCGGATTACGTCCTGATCTGGCTATGAAAGCCGTTCAGATGAATGCAGATTTAGAAGAAATGGTGTTTGAAAAAGATTTGGAAAAAGCATTACAGAAAATTGGCTTCGAATTGAAGTGAAAACAAGCCCGCTTTCTACCGGCAGGCTTGTTTTTACTTTATTCTTAGGGTATACACATTCTCCACGCAAGCGATGCTTACTTTTGCGGCCATGAATCTTAAAAAGCTGGCCAGCTGGTCGTGGAAACCAGTGCAGCCAGCTTGAGCAGGGCTTCCAAAACGCATAAAAAAGAAAAAGTGGCCTCAAATCAGAGATTTGAGAACCATTTTTTCTACAGTCGGACATCTACAAAAGTATAACAGCTGGTTACACTTTTTATGGATTTTGTTTTATTTTAACTGCATGAGAAGCAGCCAGACGACATGCAAAGGCTTTAACAGATAAGCTTTCCCGCTGTGTCTGCAAAGGGCCTCATGTATTATTTAACCGAGAATGTTATAGCCCGAGTCTACGTACACAATCTCGCCTGTGACGCCTCTTGAAAGGTGGCTAAGCATCGCTAAAGTCATATCGCCCACTTCTTCTTGTGTAACATTTCTTCTAAGTGGTGCTTTTTCTTCGATTTGATGAAGGATCTCGTTAAAAGATGGGATGCCTTTTGCGGCCAAGGTACGAACAGCTCCTGCTGAAATGGCGTTTACACGAATATCACTTGCACCTAAATCTTCCGCTAAATATCTGACAGAAGCTTCAAGCGACGCTTTAGCAATACCCATTACATTATAGCCTGGAACTACACGTTCAGCACCAAGGTAACTCATCGCGATAATCGAACCGCCTTCTGTCATGAAAGGTTTTGCTGCTTTCGCTACCGCGATGAGGGAATAAGCACTTGTATCCTGCGCAAAGGCAAAACCGTCGCGGGACGTGTCGATAAACGCGCCTTTAAGGTCTTCTGCATGTGCAAAAGCGATAGAATGAACAACGCCATGAATAGTGCCTGCTTTTTCTCCAATACGGGAAAAGGCCTCTTGAATGCTTTCATCACTATTGATGTCACAGGGAACAATCAATTCTGCTTCTATGCTGGTAGCAGCCAGAGCTTTTTCTAGTTTTTGAAGTGAACGTTCTTTCCGGTATGTAAAAATAAGATTCGCTCCTGCTTTGTGAAGAGATTTTGCTACTCCCCAGGCAATGCTTCGCTCATTTGCTACTCCCATCACGACAATGGTTTTCCCTTTTAATTTTAATAAATCGTCCATAGTTGCCTCCTAAATACAAACATGATCATTGTATTATATCATATTATCTTCCGTTATTACCTAGTGCCAAGAGATGGTCTTTTATCTTTTAAAATTACCCTGGTTTTGAGTTAAACAAATGAGCAGGGGCATTTAGAAGTTTTCTATCGAATAACCAATTTCAAGAAAGAATGGCTATAAAGGTATAACTGTAAGTTATACCTTTATATCGATTGGTCAATTTTTCTGATGGCCCAAAGCCGCTAAAATAATTACAAAGAATGTTCCTCCTGTAACTGCTGCCAGACTATATCAAAAACGTGGCGGCTATTTGCAAAAAGATATAGCTTTCTGATCAGCTCTTTGTTTTCTAATCGAATAAACTGCAGATTTTTGTAAGACAGATGTTCAATCATAAGAGCAGGAAGGTAGGTGATCCCATATCCTTTCATTACATAATCCGTAATAGTGTGATAGCGCATACAAACAATTTTCACTGGGTCGATGTTCTTTTCTTTTATGAATGACTGAATATTACGATACAACTGACTGTCTTCTGGCGGCAAAACCTGCGGATAGCGCAGGCAGTCTTTTATATGTATAGATGTTTTTTCGGTTAAAGGATGCCCTTTAGGCACTACGGCCTGGAACTCCTCTTCGTAAATAAACTTTGAAAAAAGGCCCGGGTAAGAAGCATAATCCTGCACAATAGCAGAATCGATTTTTCCTGATTCAAGCATAGGAAGAAATTCACTGCATTCTTCCCGTGTGACCGTAAAATCTATTTTAATTTTCTGTTCGGCTTCTAACTCAGGAAGGTAATAGGTAGCCAGAAAAGGAGAGACGCCGAAGCGGATGTTTTTAATTACACTGTGTTCCTTCATTTTATTTTTCAAAGCAAGCAACAGGGGAGAAACATCCTCATACAGGTTTCTTCCTTTGTCTGTAAGCTTCATCCCTTGGTGAGAGCGTTCAAACAGCTTATATCCAAGTTCGTTCTCAAATAACTTTATTTGTTTGCTTAAAGCAGGCTGTGTAACGTGAAGATGATGCGCTGCCTTGGTCAGCGTACCGTATTCTGCTACCGCAACAAAGTATTCGATTGATCTAAGATTATTCAACTACATACACTTCCTTGAAATGGGGCTTTTATCTATGGCTTATTATAGCTTATTACTCCTTTCCATCCTATTTGAAGTCATTGGGGTGACTTTTCTTAACCTCGCGGATGGATTTACTGTTTTTATACCAACGGTTTTAGCCATTTTATTTTATTGTTCATCTATTGCGATTTATATTTTCATTACGGCAAATCGTGAAGTAGGAATCGTGAATGCTGTTTTTGCAGGAACTGGAACAGCTTTAGTTACTCTTCTGGGAATTCTCTTGTTTCATGAAAGTATATCCGTGATTAAATTACTTGGCATTGGTTTAATTGTCGCAGGTGCCGTGGCTATTAATACGAAGCCTGACACAAAATCGCCGCTGGAAGGGGAACGTTTATAATGGGGTATGTATTCTTGGGCCTAAGCATTTTATTGGGTGTTTCAGGCCAGTTATGTGTAAAGGTGTCAAATGGTTTTAAAGTGATCAAGCCGTCAATCGCTGCTTTTGGACTGTTTATTATCTGCATTTACTTTGTGTCATTATCTACCCGGTATTTAGAGACAGGCGTTGTCTTTGCAGTTTGGGCTGGGCTGACGATTGTAAGTACCGCATTACTTGGTATTTTCGTATTTGGAGAATCGCGGAGTAAAAGGAAGCTTTTTTCCATTTTATCAATCCTGGCTGGTGTTGTTTTGCTGAAGCTGGTATAAGATAAATACTGTACTTACAATTTTTCTAAAGCTAACAGGTTAGTGTAAGGATTATGGAAGGTAAGTTGGATGATTTTATTTATGGATGATCATCTTGGTTTGTAGCATTTTGTGGCTTTGTTTTTCCGTATATTCTTTAACCAACGATGGTGTTCAGCTCAATAATGACAGCTAAAGGATCTTACAAGGTACTTTTTCTTTTGCTAAACAGTCAAGGTAATTGTGTAAAATAAGCCTGTTGTTTACATACAAAAGCACAAAAGTGGAGGGTGAAAAGGGATAAAAGTGGATGATTACATCGCTCAGGGTTTAAAATAACATTAGTGATAAAAAGGTTGTGATTGTGGCTCTTTTTATATAAACGATGAAAAAGGACATCAGGGAAGAAGGAATGTACATGGACTGGAGACCGGACCGAACGGACAAAAAACCGATCTACAAGCAGATTGCAGATTACATAGAGCAGGGAATTTCCGAAGGCACGTTTTCAGCTGACAGCCTGCTACCCTCCGAACGCGCCTTGGCCAGTGAGCTGCAAGTGAACAGAAGTACCGTTGTGGCGGCTTATGAAGAATTACAGTCTTTGGGCGTGGTTGAACGAAAAAAGGGAAGCGGCACAAGAGTCAGTACAAACATTTGGGGGATCGCCCACAAGCGGGTTCCGAACTGGGGCCGCTATGTAGAAGACGGCTCTTTTTTACCGAATCTTCCTATGGTTCAGCGTATTCGCACAGAAACATACAAAAACGATTTGATTAATCTGGCTAGCGGCGAGCTCACCGAGGCGCTGTTTCCGAATACTGAATTTCAAGCGATTCTTTTCCAGAAGCCATTTACTGGTTACCTGGGCTATGATCATCCGCAAGGAAACGAATCTCTAAGGAAAGCCATCTGTGCTCATGTTGAGCAACACAAAAAAATTAAAGCGGATCCAGCCTCTGTGTTGATTACCTCGGGTGCCCAACAGGCTCTCCATTTGATTATCCAGTGCCTGCTGAAGCCGGGAGATGCTGTTGCGATAGAGGATCCTTCTTATTGTTACTCGCTGCCGATTTTTCAGTCTGCCGGGCTGAAAACGTTTCACCTTCCTGTCGATGAACAGGGCATGAATCCTCAGGATTTGGTGAATCTTCATAAAAAGCATAAGATCCGGATGGTTTTTTTGAATCCAGACCACCAAAATCCGAGTGGAACGGCTATGTCACAGGCAAGACGTCGGAAAGTGCTGGAGTTGTCGGCCGAATTTGGTATTCCTGTAATCGAAGATGATCCATACAGTTTAACGTCTTTTAATGGAGAAGTGCATCCAACACTGAAATCAATGGACGAAAATGGAAATGTACTATATGTCAGCTCGTTATCTAAAATTGTCGCGTCAGGGCTGCGGATCGGCTGGGTAATTGGACCGAGCACGGTTATTCAGCGGCTCGCTGATGCCAAACAGCAGGTTGATTTTGGCCACAGTATTTTTCCGCAGTGGGTGGCGAAGGAATTTCTAGAATCAGAGCAGTTTCACGACCATATTGCCATGCTGAGAGGGAAATTAGAAGCACAAAGAAATGAAATAACATCAACCCTGACAAAGATTCTAGGAGACCAGGTTGAATTTTTCATGCCGCAGGGCGGTATCCACCTATGGTGCAAATTAAAAGAAGAAGTTAATGAATACGAGCTGTTAAACGAGTCTATGAAAAGAGGCGTCGCTTTTGTGCCGGGCAGCATTATGGGCTCAAAAACTGGCTATGTCCGGTTGACATTCGGGCGGGAAGAACCTGAAGCCATCCGAAAGGGAATTGTCCGGTTTGCAGAAGCCCTAAAGGCAGTTCAATCCTTGACGCAAACATAAACAAGCCAGCTCTTTTAATTGGATGGCCTAAAAAGAGATAAATTGGCTGGTTCTTTTTTCGAGAAATCTAGTATGATAGTAAACAGGGAGTAAAAGGTACCTTTATATTGAAAATAAAAATGGAGATGATGAAGATGTCAACGACTGCTCTGATTCTAACAGCACTCTTTGGGCTGTTTAAAATATTAGTCACATGCCTTCCAACCGGCGCGGTGGAACGATTGATCCGCAAGTACGAAATGCATGCAAAACTAAGTGAAGAAAAAACAACCATTACGTTGGATGGTGTACGCCTAGAAGGTGAAGAAAAAGCGCAAGTGATTCATGAGTTCAATGAAGCAGCGGTTCTAAAAAAATATTATATCTTTCCTGGAAATGAGTCGTTGTTTTTGCATCCGGAAAATGGAGGGATTCCATTTGTAGTGGATACGAAAAGAGGCCGCAAAGCCGTACGGTTATTTGTCTATCGTTACGACGACCACGTTGATGTTGTAAAGCAGTATAATAACAAAGTAATCGCCTACAGCGTATGTTCTGATAGTCTTCAAAAACGTTCAATGACTGCAGACCTTATTTAAACATGATCTGTATCACAACGAACCTTTTTAAGCAAGAGAAAAAAACACCTTTCAGCTGAATGCGGGTATTATATACCCAAAAAGCGGCTGAAAGGTTTTTTTGTTTTTAAGAGAAGCGTTGATTGGAGATACTGAGCCTGTGAGAAGTTAGACGGAATGCAGACTTTTAGCTGCGCTGTTCGTTTCCTATTAACATGCTGGTTAAAGAAAGGGGTAAAATGATGCCGAAAATAACGGTAGTAGGAGAAAATACATTTAAAGTAGATGCAGGGAAAAAGCTGGTGCTGGCATTAGAAGATAATGGAATAGGCGTTCTTCACCGATGCGGAGGCAAAGCCCGATGTACAACCTGCCGTGTAGAAATATTGGAAGGTGACTTTGACGATTTAACCAATATTGAAAGAAAAGCATTTGACGACAAAGGGCTGGTAGAAGATAATATCCGCTTGTCCTGCCAGGTCCGAGTGAACGGGGATATGACAATCCGCCCTGTAATGACTGTGCAAAGCTCCGGTATGGATCCGGGTCCGAGACCGGCTGAATAAGGGGGCTGAATATGCACTTATGGGGGAAACAGCACGAATGATACAAAGAATCTCTGCAGTTTTTATCACAAAGGTTCCAGCGCAAAAAACCACTTTTTTCGAGTGGTTTTTTTAATTTTATTGATCCTTATCCAGCCTCTGTTTTTGTAAATAAAAGCTTGATACCAAATCCGACTAATACAACCCCTGTTGCCCTTTCCATCCAGTTTTGTACAGTGGGAGACAGCAGCCATTCGCGGATAAAGTGAAGACAGAAAACATACACCACAAACCAGACGATAGACAGCAGGGCATACGTACAGCCCATCAGGAAAAGGTCAAGCATGGCATGATTTGGATTTGTGACAAACTGAGGCAAAAAGGTTAGAAAGAAAACGGCCACTTTTGGATTAAGCAGATTGGAAAGCAGTCCTTCCCGGAAAGCGGATTTTTGTTTATTAGGATCTTGCTTTTCATTTACAGGTCCTTTTTTCTTCGGTAAAAAAGCAGTGATCCCCAAATAAATCAAATACACAGCACCGATCCATTTAATCAGGTTAAAGGCGATAGCAGATTGTACTAAAAGAGCAGATAAGCCTAATGCCGATGCAATGGTATGTCCAAGAGACCCGGCTGTAATGCCCGCTGCCATTTGAAATCCGGCTTTTCGTCCATCGGCCATTGTACGCTTTGTAATCAGGGCAGTATCAACACCCGGGCTCATTACTACAAATAGCGTCATTATGATAAAAGCAAGCATTTGGTCCCTCCTTAAGAATGGCTCGTTCTTATTGAATATGTTAAATTTAATTTAACATATGAAAGTGTATTGTACAATTTAAATTAATAAGTTAATTTTAATTAAACAAGAGGTGCAGAATGAATCAATTTTCCATTGGTCAAAAAGTAGAAGAATTAAGAAAAAATATGGATCTTTCTTTAAGGGAATTGGCGAAACGAGCAGGGATTACTCCCTCTATGTTAAGTCAGATTGAGAAGAGCAGTGCCAATCCGTCCATTCAAACACTGAAGTCTCTGGCGAAAGTATTGGATGTGCCGGTTTTTACATTTCTCATGGAAGAGATTAATACAAAAGAGCTTATTGTGAAGAAGGAAGACCGCAAGCAGATGTTGATTGACGGGCTTCATTACGAATTGGTTTCACCGGACTTTACCAGTCAGCTTGCTACGGCGATTATGCGCTTATCACCTGGCAGCCATTCTTCTAAAGAGCCGCTTTCCCATAAAGGGGAAGAAGTGGCGTTTGTGGTAGAAGGACCGATTGGCTTAACACTGTTAGGAGACGAATATGAGCTGCAGACAGGCGACAGCGTTAAAATCCCGGCTTACACGGAGCATAAGTGGTCCAATACCACCAGCCACGAGGTAAGCATTTTATTTTCAGTTACGCCTCCGGCTTTTTAACACAGAAAAAGACAAAGCGGGCTTTATTCACCGCTTTGTCTATCGTTCGGAAGAAAAACTGTAAAAGAAAAGCTTGTTAAGCAGTTGGCATACCGCCGGTTACACTGTAAATCTGGCCTGTCACATAGCTGGCACTATCAGAAGCTAAAAACACATATACATCTGACAGCTCTACCGGCTGTCCGGCACGCTGTAGCGGTGTAGGCGGATTACCCTGACCGAAATCGGGAATGTTTGCAGTTGGCTGTCCTCCGGAAATTTGAAGAGGAGTCCAGATAGGGCCTGGTGCAACCGAATTAACCCGTATGCCTTTTGAAGCTACTTGTTTGGCAAAGGCCTTTGTGAAGTTCATGATCGTGCTTTTTGTCGCTGCATAATCCAACAGCATCGGTGACGGAGTAAAAGCTTCAACAGACGTTGTGGTAATAATCGATGCCCCTGCGGATAAGTGAGGCATGGCCGCTTTTACAGTCCAGTACAAAGAAAACACATTTGTTTCAAATGTCGCTTTAATTTGGTCAGTTGTCAGATCCATAATGTCTTCTACAGCCTGCTGTTTACCGGCTACAAGTGCCAGTATATCTAACCCGCCCAGCTCACTGTGGGCTTTTTCAACCATGTCCTGGCAAAATTCCTCGTTTCGCAGATCACCCGGGATCAAAATCGCTTTCCGGCCTTCTTTTTCAATCAGCTCTTTGACTTCTTCCGCATCCGGCTGCTCAACAGGCAGGTAGTTAATTGCCACGTCAGCACCTTCGCGGGCGTAAGCGATCGCAGCTGCACGGCCAATGCCGGAATCGCCACCTGTAACAAGCGCCTTTCTGCCCGTTAATTTACCAGAACCTTTATAACTGGTTTCGCCGCAGTCGGGAAGGGGGCTCATCTCTTTTTGCAGGCCGGGCGGCTCTTGAAATTGTTCCGGGAATTTACCGTTAAAGTACTGTTCTAATGGATTTTTTGGCATTTGAAAAACTCCTTTTAAAAAGATTTCACATGTACAACCTGTGGTTGTCTATACTGGTTTATATTGCCTTTGTGAAAAATAGTAAACTTCATTTAGCAAATAGGGGTTAGAATACGACTTTCTTTTATCTATTTGCTTTTTTTAATAAAGTTACGTTTAAAAGGAGTTTTTGGAGGATATACAATCCTTATTTTTATATATGGGTTTGAAGGTAAGTTAAATGGCACTGCCAGTAATTTTGACCCGGCTACTATCCAGTCTGCAACAAAGTGCCGCCACGCTTAGAAGGCTGTTTTGCGTGAGCTCGTTTTTCCTTGACAGGTTTGCCCGGAGAAGGAAAGGATGTTTGGACACCTGTCGTTTCATGAGGAGCTGTTTAGAAGAGATTATTGAGAAAATAAGCCATTTTTTGAGCGAGAAAAGAAAGGCTTTTCTTTGTCATTCATCATTATAAAACTATGTCTCGTAGAGATGGACACCTGTTTGCGACATTAAGAAACCATAAATACGGTAAGACGAGAAAGAACATCTAATAAAATTTTTGGTAGATAATTTTTTTAGAGGTGATTTTATTTAAATATTCTAATTATTACAACATTTTTTAATAATATAAATAGTATTGTAATATACAGAAAACATATTATAATACTATTTATGACGAAGACAGTTGTCCTTGTCAGGTGGAATAAAAATGAAATAGCTTAATAGAGACAATCTTATAATTTTATCGTAGACCATTGGGGGAACAAATATGAGAAATATACTGCAGAAATGGAATCAGGTGAGCCTGGTTAAACAAATTCTTGTCGGTTTGGTTATTGGTATTATCCTGGCTGTTGCAATTCCAGAAGTAGCAAAGCCAGCTGCTATTTTAGGAACGTTATTTGTCGGTGCTTTAAAAGCCATTGCACCGGTGCTGGTACTTGTCCTGGTTATGTCGGCTATCGCGCAGCATAAAAGCGGCCATAAAACAAATATGAAATCAATTGTTGTTTTATATCTTTCGGGAACGTTTTTAGCCGGTTTAATCGCTGTTATTGCCAGTTTTATTTTTCCTGTAAGCTTATCGCTTGCAGAGGGTGCTGAAGGAGTAACGCCTCCCAGCGGTGTAACAGAAGTGTTGAAATCATTACTGCTGAACGTTGTCGATAATCCGGTAAATGCACTTGTAAATGCGAACTATATCGGAATTTTAGCTTGGGCGATCGTGCTTGGTTTGGCACTAAGAAATGCGGCTGACTCGACAAAAACGCTCATTTCAAATTTTTCAGATGCCGTATCGAAAATGGTTGCATGGGTAATTAAGCTTGCTCCACTGGGAATCATGGGTCTCGTAATTGAATCCATTACAACAAATGGACTTGAGTCACTGCTCAGCTACGGGAAACTGCTTGCTGTGCTGATTGGCTGTATGGCTTTTGTAGCGCTCATTGTGAATCCAATCATTGTGTTTGCTGCGATCCGGCAAAATCCTTATCCGCTTGTGTTCAAGTGCTTAAAGGAAAGTGGAATTACCGCGTTCTTTACACGCAGCTCCGCTGCTAATATTCCAGTGAATATGAGATTGTGTGAAAAATTGGGCCTGGATAAAGACAGTTATTCCGTATCGATTCCACTAGGTGCAACGATCAATATGGCCGGTGCCGCTGTTACGATTTCTGTACTGACACTTGCAGCCGTTCACACGCTTGGCATTCAGGTGGACATCCCGACAGCTATTATCTTAAGCGTGCTGTCAGCGGTATGCGCGTGTGGTGCTTCAGGCGTTGCGGGGGGATCTTTACTACTGATTCCGCTGGCATGCAGCTTATTTGGTATCCCGGCTGATGTTGCGATGCAAGTCGTTGGAGTAGGGTTTATCATCGGGGTTTTACAGGATTCATTTGAAACGGCCCTTAACTCGTCTACAGACGTTCTTTTCACAGCAACAGCTGAATTTAAAGAATGGCGTAAAGAAGGAAAACAAATCAATATCCGTAAGATAGGATAAAAATTGCCATTTGTCGGCCCCTCCTACTGTTACTCTACAGTAGGAGGGGCCATTTTTTATAGAGAAAATCATGAGCTGGCAAAACCGGCAGTCAGAGACATACCTAATCAGCAGTGAACATTCCATCTAAATGATAACTGCTGCACATACAGGATGGGAAATCCATATACTTATTATTGCGAAAGAACTTCAACAGCAAGCATAAGGAAAAGACCCGATTTGAACTGTCATAAGGCCGTTTTTTTATACGTATTAATACATTTATATGTATTTAATGGTTAGAGAGAAAACGGCTCAATTATACAGATAATTGTTTGAATTTTTTGTTATCTATTCAAATAAGTAGTTACACACCATGTATTTTATGGTAAATTTGTAAGTGAAAAGTAACGATTAAGGAGTAGGAGTGTGAGAGAGGACATGGCTAGATTGATGAAATATTTCCTGGTTTTTATTTTGTTTTTGAGCCTGGTAACCCCTGCTATACAGGCAGAGGCGGCAACAGTAAACAAGCACTACAAAGTAAAGGTAGAAACTAAATTAAACGTGCGGGAAAAACCCAGCCCAAGGGCAAAAGTAGTAGGGTCGCTTAAAAATGGAACTGTTGTATTTGTTTATAATACGGAGCCGGGCGGCTGGTCAAAAATCAAATACAATGGGAAAGCTGGATACGTAGCTTCAAGCTACCTGGTCGAGCAGGGATCAAACTCTTCGCCTGGTAATGATGTTTATTTTTATGCTTATCGGGACTGGGGTTATTCTAACGCAAGTAACTTGAACGTACGGTCAACTCCGGGCACAAAAGGAAAAGTGATCGGCCAACTGCAGAAATATGAAGACGTTTATATTTATGGGACGTACTCGAACGGGTGGGCAAAAGTTGATTACTACGGCAAGGTTGCTTATGTATCATCACAATACCTTGTTTATTAAAAAGGCAATCTGTTTATGTTATTAAGAACTGCTTTCAAAGCGGTTCTTTTTTATTTTGTTCTCCTATATCCGCTCCGCTTCATTGGTCATATATTTGGTCATGAGGACAAGAAATTAACCATTGAACAAGATGATGGGTTCATGAAAACGATGTTATATAAGATTGGGCACCAAGAATTTTTGCAAGAACAAGGTGAATTCGTAAAGAAACAGTCAGGGAAACTGAACCGTTAGTAATTAATATCTAATAAAATTAAACGGAGAAGAGTCCCTTATTGGGGCTTTTTTAGTGTTGAAACGGCTGGTTGAATATAGCGTCTTAATGTAAACCATTATTATTAAAACAAATTAATCAAACCCGTCTTTTATATTGTCTGCTGCAAAATTAGACGTTATATGTCCAACGCTTTGAAGTTGTGGAGTTCACTTTGCAGGAGCTTTAATAGCTAGTACCTTTTAAAATACTGGGCGTAAGCGAACGAGTATACCGGGGAGGTGTAAGAATGAAAGCAAGAAGTACTGGAAATATTTTAGGTGTTTCCTTTTATGAAAATCACAAGTAAAATGCAATAGTATTATATACATAGATAGAAAAACAGGGGGAAAGCAATATGAAAAAAACACTAAAAGTATTGGGGCTAATACTAATTGGATTTGTCCTTGGGATCATGGTAGCACCAAGCGGGGATACTTCAACAGAAACTGTCAATGAAGTTGTAGAGAATGAGGAAGAAGTCGCTACAGCAGATGCACAGACAGAGGAACAACCAGAGGAAGCAGCACCAGCTGAGAAAGCACCTACTCCAGTGTTTGAAGACGACAGTGTTAAAGTTAGCTTTGCAGGAGTGGATGGAACGGATGCCAAACTTCTAGTAGAGAACAAAACAGCGATAGCAATGACTGTGCAAGACGATAGTTTCTCCATTAATGGATTTAGCACTTCCGGCAACACAACAAGTGATAGTGTAGCACCTAACTCAAAAGGATTTGTCACAATTGATATTAGCGAATTAGGTGACGTAGGGGTGCCAGAAACGGTGTCAGGTAAACTCAATGCATTTAACTCTGAAAGCTATGATCCTATTAGTAACGTAACATTTGCAAATAAAGCAGTAAAGTAAAGCAAGAAGCCCTTCTCAAATGAGAAGGGCTTCTATTTTGAGGATATAGCGCGGATTGATTACGATCAAGTGACCAATCCATTGATATCAATTAATTAGATGTATATCAACATGATCTCTTAACTCAGCTGGGAGAGCGCTACCTTGACAGGGTAGAGGTCGCTGGTTCGAACCCAGTAGGAATCATAGGGTGCCAAACCCACGGAAACCCTTATGGAACAAGGGTTTCAACGGAAAAGATCACTTCTTCGGAGGTGATCTTTTTTTGTTTTCATCACTGAAAAACTGGTTTGGTGCCATATTGGTGCCGAAGCGGTCTATTTTGATTTTGAGAACAGGGCATCAATTTGATTTGCAGCCTCTTCCTGCATATTAGGAAGTATATGCGAGTAGATGTCCAGAGTCGTTTTGATGTTACTGTGACCCAGTCTTTCTGAAATCACCTTCGCATTTACACCTTGCGACAAAAGCATAGTAGCATGAGTGTGACGCAGATCGTGAAAGCGGATCTTCGGAACACCCGCTGCCTGAATTAGTCGGCTGTAAGACTTTTTCAAGTTCTCCGGATTAACAGGAGTACCCGAGTCAGTACAAATGACTAAATCGTAATCCTGGTATGAAGGGCCGGTCTTTAACTTCTCTTTTGCAATTGCTGCTCTATGCTTTTTTAAGACCACTACAGTCTCATTGGAAAGCTTGATACTTCTTACCCCTGAAGCGGTCTTAGCGCCCGTGAGAAACTGTTTCCCGTCCTTACTAAGGGTCTGGCGTACATACAGAATTCCCTTTTCTAGGTCAACATCCTTCCAGCGAAGTCCTAAGATCTCCCCGCGCCTCATTCCCGTTGTAATGGCTAAATGAAAAGCAGCGTACCAGCGGTGGGGAGAGGCGGCTTTCAAGAAAGTTTGAACATCATCTAACTCCCATACTGTGATTTCCGCCTTTTTCGGTTTCGGCAGCTGTATCTTCTTCACAGGATTGCTTGAGATTAACTCCATATCAACTGCATAATCCAACGAAGACTTGATTATATTGTATGCTTTCTTAATCGTGCTGCTGGCCAGTCCATCCTCAATCAAATCATTTACATATCCCTGTAAAAGCTTCGGACTTAGATGAGCCAGCTTGACGTATCCAAGCCTGGGAACGATACGATTCTTTATATAAGAGTCATATGTTTTTGCTGTTTGGATATTGATGCTGTGCTTCTTTGTTTTAAACCAGTCCTCTAAATGATCCCTAAACAAAATGGCAGATTGCTCAAAGTAGGTGCCCTTTAGTACATCAGCTTCTACTAAAGCAAGAGCTTTTTCAGCATCCCTTTTTGTTTTAAAGCCACGCTGCTTCTTTCGTTTGCGCTTTCCTGTAACAGGATCAACGCCTAGCTCTGTCGTATAGTACCAACTTGACCCATCTTGGAGCGTCTACACTTATCTGGACAGAAAAATTAAGGTCACGTACACTTGACCTAAAACAGATGAGGAGCTCTAACTATGACAAAGCGAGAACGCCGCACATTCACGCCCGAGTTCAAAAAGCAAATGGTGCAGCTGTACCAGAATGGAAAAACGAAACGAGCTATTATTAATGAATATGATCTGACTCCGTCCTCTCTTGACCGGTGGATCAACCAGGATGAAACCTCCGGTTCTTTTAAAGAGAAAGACAATCGTTCTCCTGAACAGCAGGAGCTTTTGGAACTCCGCAAAGAACTAAAGCAGCTTAGAATGGAGAACGATATTTTAAAGCAAGCCGCGCTGATCATGGGACGAAAGTAAATGTCATTAAGCGAAATAAAGACAAATACTCGGTATCAGCAATGTGCAGCGTCCTGCAAATCTCACGTAGTACGTACTACTATGAGGCCAAAGAACGTCGATCAGAAGACGATGTAACAGGCGCTGTCATAGAGATTTTCGAACAAAACCGAAGTGCCTACGGCACGCGCAAAATCAAAGTCGAACTGCACAAGCGTGGATTTAAGGTTTCTAGGAGACGTATTGGCCGTATCATGAAAGAACAAGGGCTTGTTTCTTCCTATACAATGGCACAATTCAAGCCGCAGAAAACTCCCTGTAATGAGTCAACTCAGGCAAACGAATTGAAACGCGAGTTTCAGCAGACAGAAGCGAAAAAAGTAGTCGTCAGTGATTTAACATACGTCAAAGTCAAAAATAAATGGCACTACGTATGTATCTTTGTCGATCTCTTTAATCGCGAAATCATTGGTTTCAGCACAGGACCCAACAAAGATGCGAGCCTTGTCGCACGGGCTTTTTCTTCTATTCAAGGTGATCTGCGAGACATCCAGATGTTCCACACCGACCGTGGCAGCGAGTTTAAAAATCAGCTAATCGACGAGACATTAGCCGTCTTCCAGATTGGGCGCTCTTTAAGCATGAAAGGCTGTCCATATGATAATGCCGTGGCGGAAGCCACGTTTAAAATCATCAAAACAGAGTTTATCAGCCAAATGAAATTTGATAGCCTGGAGCACCTTACGCTTGAATTCAGTGATTATGTTCACTGGTTTAATAAGCTGCGAATTCATGGAACACTAGGCTACGTAAGCCCAATTGAATATAAACGATCATCCCTTAAAGAAGTTGTCTGATTTATTGTTGACAATCCAGAATTCCATCTGAAAAATAAGTTTGTACGTCTTAATTAAAAGTTCTAATTTTCTTCCGGCATTGATACTAATTTTTTACTGAAAAAAAGTTAACAGAAAAGGAAAAATAAAAAATTAAAATTCAGTGCAACTTTTTGAGAATGAGATGCGACTACTTAGGTGTAAGGGTTATAAATTAACCTTTAACAAAATAGTAGGAGGCATATTAGCCATGAAAATGAATTATTTGTACGGTTTGCCGAAGCGCAAGCAAGAAATAAAGAGAAAGGAGGAAAAGCCTTTCGTGTTTAACAGAGAAGAATACTTTACAGTGGAAGAATTTTGTGAAGAAACAGGGCAGCCTGAGTCCTTTGTAAGAGAGGCAATAGGGTATTCTGATGAATTTCTTTGCTTTGTGCGTGATGGCGTTACCTATATGCGGAAAAGTTCAAAGCAAGAGAACCTAGCCATACTTAGAAGAGCCAAAAACAGAGAATTATTTTAATAAGGAATGAGGGGATTCTTAGTTGAATCCCTACTATTAATGGAGGAGATATTATGGTAAACGTACTTAGTTATTATGAAGAAGTAGAAGGGAAATTTCCTGTAGCAGCTTATTTAGTGGATTTCTCACAAGGGCTAGATCCAGCTGAACGTGAAATTGATTGGCTGTATAATAAGGGATATTCAACGATTCCACATGCGATTAGAAGATGTAAAAGAGTTTCGCCTACTGAGAAACTTGTGCTTGAGGAGATTTATATGTCCATGGGCTTTAAATCAGAGAGCACGATAACGAGAAAGGCACTATCTAGTCTGCTCGACATAGGGGTTGATACCGTTAGAGCAAATATAGAGAAACTCCAGGAAAAGAACTTCTTAGAAGTGTATGAATACAATGAAAGATATTATTATTATGTAAGGCCTTTGCCATTAAACCCTTATTTAATAATGTCAGAGCTAACACATTCTGCCCAAAAAGAGTATCAATCGAACATGCCTAAATCTATTTGTGATAGAGGGGTTCAGCACAGAATAGGGGAGATAGTTAAAAGCAAAGACTATACAGCTTATATTCAAAGGCTTAAATCTGACATAAGTTACTCTAATGTCTTAGCGGTACAAAATGATTACTTCCGTTATATCGAAGAGGTAATAAAGGACAAAAATAATATTCATATATCCATTCCGGATAATTGAGAATCACTAATGAAAAATCCCTTAGCCAAGCAAATTTTTTTAGCTTAACTAAGGGAATTTCTTTTATTTCAAAAAAAATTTTGAGAAATGATAAGGAAAATCCTTCTCTATAAATTAAATAAAAAATAAAGTATTAAAATTGAAAATGAAAGATAAACCAAGAAAGAAAATAAAATAGAAATATTCCATCACCTTTGGTGATGGTTACTTTTTTCTTTGTATAGGAAAAAGAATAACGATCAAATATCTAATCCAATTTTGACCACCTCGCCTATAATCTTTACTTCAGACATATTTAGAATTTGGGGAGGTATAGATGTATCTTCCGATAATAAAATAACTTTTAATAGTAATTTACTAAAACTAGTCTACTGTGATTAATATTTTTATCAATCGCTGTAGATTTTTTTTATTCCCTTTGAACAGGGATAAAGAAGTGGATGATTCAATTTTACAGCTTTCCTTACAGATAGCTCAATTATATATTCGCTAGATATATTAGTTCATGCTCGATATACTAAATATAAAGAAGATTTTTACATTGGAAAAACATATGGGAGGAACCATTATTATGTATATCAGCAAAGTGAAAATAAGTAATTTTAGAAATTTTAAAGAAACAGAAGTTGAATTAGGAAAACAAATGGTTATTGTTGGGGAAAATAAAGTTGGAAAGTCTAACTTCATACATGCGCTAAGATTGGTTTTAGATCCAACTTTATCTGAATCAAGCCGTTTATTACAGCTTTCAGACTTTTGGGATGGTCTAACTCGACCATTAAACGACGAAGAAATAAGAATAGATATTGAACTTACTGAGTTTGAACAAGATGATAAATTAAAATCTGTCCTTTCTGATTTTTTAGTGAAAGCTTCGCCATTAACTGCAGGCTTAACGTATAGATTTTTTCCAGAAGATGAAAACGGAAATAAAGTTTATAATTTTAAAGTTTATGGAACAGAAACAGAAAATATTTTTAGTTATGAACAAAGGAAATGGCTACCACTTGAGGTGTTATCAGGGCTAAGAGACACCGAGAGTGATCTATCAAATTGGAGAAAATCTCCTTTAAGGCCTTTAATTGAAAGAGCAATCGAAACTACAGATAAGCAAGAACTAGAGAATGTTGCTGAGGAAATTACTCGTTCAACAGATTCTTTGAAAGAATTGGACGAAATTGGATCATTAACTGAAAGAATAAATACTCAATTAGAAAACATTGTAGGAGATAGACATTCGATAGAAACCAGCCTAGGTTTTTCTCCTGCTGATGCTTCAAAACTTTACCGTGCAATAAAGATGTTTATTGATGATGGAAATAGAGGAATTAATGAGGCCAGCTTAGGATCTTCCAATTTGCTTTATTTAGTGCTCAAGCTTCTTTCTTTAGAACAATATGTAGATCAAAATGAACGTGCTCATACTTTTTTAGCTATTGAAGAACCAGAGGCACATCTACATCCTCATTTACAAAGATTACTTTACAAATATTTGTTGAATCACGATAAGTTGATAGTCGAAGGTTCTCAAGAGCAACATCAAATTCATAGTGTTTCTAATATTTTAACAACGCACTCACCTCATATTGTAAGTGTTGCTCCATTAAAATCTATCGTTTTATTAAAAGGAACGCATGGAGAAGATAAATCCACAAAAATAGTCTCTACTGCAAAAATTTCTTTAGATGATAAAGATGTGAAAGATTTGGAGCGCTACACTAATGTCACAAGAGGGGAAGTTCTTTTTTCTAAAGGGGTAATATTAGTTGAAGGAGATGCTGAAGAATTTCTGTTACCTTCACTGTCAGAATTGCATGGAATTGATCTGGATAAACATGGAATCACTGTGTGCTCGGTATCTGGCACCAATTTTCTTCCATATATTAAGCTTTTGGGGAGTGAAGGATTAAATATTCCTTTTGCAATTCTTACCGACTACGATCCAAGAGATACGCTACCTCTAATTCATAATCGCTTAATAAAATTGCTAAATTTTATAGATAAAAAACATGAATATAAAGATTTAGAAACTAAAGATCTAATTACCTATGGAAAAAAATTTGGTATTTTTACAAATAGCCACACTTTAGAGGTCGATCTATTTGATACAATGCCTGATGAAATTACAGAAACGTTAATTGAATTGACAACAAATGGTAAGGCAACCAGTAGAGCACAAGGCTGGAAGTTAGCAAGTAGCATTAAAGGAGATGAAAAAAGCTATCTTTCCGACATAGAAAGTATTGGTAAAGGAAGATTTTCTCAGAGATTATCGACTAATCTTACAAATTCATCAGTTGTTCCTGAGTATGTGAAGGGAGCCTTAGATTATGTCATCGCTAGAGTTTGACAAGGTACTTTATAGAGAAGCTTCTAAAGATTTATCAAACAACGAAGAACAACTAAAAGTTTATGATTCTACAGGGAATTGTGTCGTTCTTGCGGGTCCAGGTAGTGGAAAGTCCAAAATTCTCACATTAAAGTTAGCAAGAATCTTGAATGAAGATATAGAAGCACCTCAAGGAGTTGCTTGTTTAACTTACAATAAAGAATGCGCTAGAGAACTAAAAGAGAAGCTATACAATTTAGGAATCATTGAATCATCTACAGTTTTTATTGATACTGTACATTCTTTTTGTTTAAATCATGTGATTAGACCATACAGACATTTAGCAAACACTAATTTACCAAAAGAAATTAAAGTTGCTACTTCAAAGGAAGTAAGGGAAACAATGCTTCGAACATTCAACTTAACTATTGGAAAGAATGAACGGTATACTTCAAGCTGGTCAACAGCGTTTAATGTTTATAGAAGAACGTTTATAGAGAGGAAATCATCCGAATGGAAAACTAACGACAGCGATATAGCAGAATGGATTCTTAATTACGAAAATTCATTAAGACATCAAGGGTTAATTGATTATGATGATATGGTTTTGAATGGGTTGTGGATGATTGAGGAAAATCAATGGATTCAAGGATTACTTCAAGCTAAGTTTCCTGTTATAGCAGTTGATGAGTATCAAGATTTAGGTGCATCGTTGGATAGAATAATAAGAGTTCTCTGTATAGAAAATGACACTCGTCTTTTAGCAGTTGGGGATCCTGATCAATCAATATATGGGTTTACAGGGGCTCAACCTAGTTTATTAAATGACCTTGCTCATCAATCAGGTGTATTAAAAATTAGACTAAAAAAGAATTACAGATCAAAGGGAAATATCGTTAAGGCATCGATTGCTGCGTTATCAGAAGAAAGAGATTTTGTTTCAAGCAGAGATGAAGAAGGAAGTATTAAGTTTTATGGTATTAGGGACGGTATAGATGCGCAATGTGATTATATTTGCAAAGAAATAATCCCTAAAATTCTTACTTTAGATCCTTCAAGTGCGCTTGGGGATATTGGAGTGTTGTATATTGATAAAAATGATGGGGATCGAATTGCTGAGAAAGTAGTAAAAGAAGGTCTGCAATATATTCGAGTGGATGGAAATGCTCCTTACAATAAAAATCAGCTAACTGTGTGGATAGAAAACTGTGCAATGTGGTGTTCTGGAGGATGGTTAAAGGGAAGTCCCCAATTTTCTGAAATTGAGCGTACTTTCAGTTCATTTTTTTCAAATTCAAATATTTCAGAAGCAAAACTAGAAAGCAAGAAATTAAATCTATTCAAATTTTTATTTCGAAGTAGAGATGTTGAACTTAAACTAAGTGATTGGCTTGATGAATTTAATAATAGTATTGTTTCCGAATTATTAGATTGTTTTACTGAAGAGCCAGATATAGTGAAAGAATATGATAAATTAATGGAATCGGCAAAAAATGGACAACTAAAAGACTTCAAAGTATCCTCTTTATCTCGACAAGTAGGATCTAAAAGTCATTTAAATTTATATACATTACATAGTTCTAAGGGATTGGAGTTTAAGTATGTCATTATGTTTGGTTTGGAGCATGGAAGGATACCTTGGGTGAATGCTCGTGAAGATAAGATAAATGAGTCAAGGAGATTATTTTACGTAGGTCTAACTAGAGCAAAAGATGAAATTCATTTATTATGTTCGGGATGGTATTATGATTACTATGATAGGTATCAAAATTATGGGCCATCTAACTTTGTCTTAGAACTTAAAGAGTTTGTAGATAATAATTTGTAAATCGAATACTTTGCTTTTTGGTGTTGCACTTAATATTACAATCCGTCATCTGTAAAAACTACTCAACACATGTAGGAGGTGAAAATGTACTAACGACGTTCAAATAAAGTGTACCTGCTAGATAATATTATCCGTTATGCTGCCGAATAAATGCCTTTTTTAGATGATAAAATTACAATAGAAAAAGCTTGCCATATCAGCGTTTAGAGGGGACTTTGTTACACCATTTTTGGTGCCGCAATGGTGCGATTCGAATTATTAGATACAATCTGCACTATTTGATATTTCGGCAAATCCCTCTATATTAATGTTCTTTAGATAAGTTAGGTGCTACCTTATCATATTTGAAATTAATTATATAGCTTGTTTCGCTTTGACAGGGTAGGTGTCGCTGGTTCGAGCCCAGTAGGAATCATACATCGCGTCAGAACCTTGTTAAATCGACGTTTCTGGTGCTTTTTATTTTGCGGTGACATAGCTATGACTTGTCCGCAGGGTAAAGGTGTAAGAGAATACGTAAATGTCGCACGCTATCCGAGAGGAGGCGTGTTTTTTTATGCGGATCCAGCTTCTCTTCAATGATTTTCAGTACGGTGGAGTACCACTTTCCACGGCAGTTGCTGTTTATACTAGCGCTGTGCGGTTTCAGAATTGTACATTCCGCCTGGAGAGCTTTTCATGCCAACTTGTGTGAAACAGTAGAAGCAGAACGCCAATTCTTCTGATAAGATCTCGGAGGGAATAGCCAGATTCTTTTAGTGTTTTTAGGCGTGTCCGCCCAAATATTCTAAGAATTGGGTTGCTCATGACAGCCCTCCGTGAATGTCTATGTAGGAATTTACATCTTACACGAAGCGTCATGGGCGTTTTCTTATTTCTGCACATTGCACTTCATATTACAAATAATCATATTAAATCTTCTATTCTTTCATGGTTCGACATTATTCGACAAACGCTTTTTGGTACTATAGAATTAAGAAAAAAATCATTATTTTTTTACAGATGTACACAATGTGTCCATCTGGAGGTCTACACTATAAGTAATAAGCTGATCCCTACAGCGTATGACAAGCGAGGAAGGAAAATGAGCCAAACAGAGCGCATTTTACAGATATACAGCCGCCTTCAAAAAGGGTATGTGCTGAACAAAGCGGAGCAAGCCGTTCGTTTCAATGTAACGGAAAAAACGATTCAGCGCGATTTTGACAGCATCCGGCGTTTTCTTGAAAAAGATGTGCCGAATGAATACTTGGACTATGATCGTGAGCAAAACGGATACAAGCTCCAGCAGGGCAGCAATACCCACTTGCACAATGAAGAAGTGCTCGCCATTGTTAAGATCCTGATTGAATCGCGCGCTTTTCCAAAGTCCGACATGCATCGCTTGATCGACAAGCTGACCGCACTTGCACCGCCCGCCAACCAGGATTTTATTAAAAAATTAATGAGGAACGAAAAACACCTGTATGTAGACCTACAGCATAAAAAGCCACTGTTCCCGCTCATCTGGAAGCTGTCCGGAGCGATACATACGAAAAAAGTCATCAATATCCGCTACCAGAAAGAGAATGAACAAGAAGCAGATGAACGTACACTCAAGCCTGTCGGGATCCTGTTTTCCGAGTATTACTTTTACCTGCTCGCCTACCAGGCCACACGCGAGCTCAGTTTCCCGACGATTTACCGGATTGACCGCGTCACCAGCTGCAATGTTACAAATGAACACTTCAAGACACCACACCGCTTTGAAGAAGGAGAATTTCGCAAGCGCGTCCAGTTCATGCATGCCGGCGAACTCATCACCGTCAGATTCCGCTTCACTGGTGCGTCTCCTCAAGCCGTACTAGACCGGCTTCCGACCGCTAAAATTGTGGATCAAGATAAAGGCAGTGTGATATTTGAGGCAGAAGTGTTTGGGACTGGAATTAAGATGTGGCTACGGAGTCAAGGGGAGAATGTGGAGGTGATTAGGCCTGAGAGTATGAGGGAGGAATTTAAAAGAGTAGGTGCCAGTAGTGTACTTTTTAATACATAGTTACGGGGATAAAGGCCGGCAAGGCCAGACAAAGAACAAATTGATTAAAGAGGATGTGTCAAATTGTCTGTTATACTTCATGAAAAAGTAGATAAAGCCACTTCTTTTCATTTTAAAAATCAGCTTTATATTAAATGGATAGAAGCCTTTAAATCTGCACTACTGATAAATTTCAAGTTGAAACAGCGTATGTCAATAATGAAACGACACCAGCTTGAAAAAGAACTAAAAAAAATTGAACTTCAAGCCTATTTTGCGACCGAAACTATAGAGTTACTTCGTAAAGAAACATTAAGTGAAAGTGAATCAAGACACTTAAACAAGCTATTAGATTATGTTGAACGAGTGTCACCCCTTTCTGAAGATGAAATAAATGCTTGTTTAAAGAACTTTGATGTTCAGAAATATAACGAATGGTTTTCTTTAAAATGTGAAAAAATGGCGCAAAACAGCTTGTTTAATCGTTTAAATGAGGATTACGCTTGTTTTTTAGAAAATTTGAATTTGAAAAATCACCCAATTCAATCTAAAAATCTTGAGTTCAGAAAAAGTTACGTTGAAGCCTTGGCGGCTATTTTAAACCACCTTGCTCCGGCACATGTTGAAAACGCACAAATTTTTGCAAATAAACTAGGTATTTCTGAAACTGCTAGTTTGAAAACATTACAAGAAATTAAACATTTTTGTGCACCACGTTTGATTTTGAGTGCGGATCATATTGAGCGTGAATCATGGAACACCTTGTTGCTTACAGAGACCATGCTTCTCGTACCGAAATTTGTCCATATTGGTGAGAAGATAAACAACGAACTACTGATAAATTTAAAACTGAATACACAAGAAGTTGAAGAAATTATACAGTTCACAAATTTACTAAAGGCAGAAGTTTACCAGTACGCGGATGTATTTACGAAAATTACAAAGTACAGTGATCTAGCCTTATATGTAAGAGAGTTCCAGTTGCAAGCATTTAAAGTGCTGGAACCAAATCATAAAATTTTAGTTGTTGGAACAATGAGTGCCGGAAAATCGACATTTTTAAATAGTCTATTAGGATATGACTTTTTCCCTTCTAAAAATGAAGCATGTACAGCTAAAGTATTTGAGTACAGTGTCACTGATCGAAGCCAGTACTTAGTGTGGAAGGAGAAAACCGGTGAGCCTGAGGTATTCGATGAAGTAACCTCCGATGTCGTTGCTCATTGGAATGACTCAGAACCGGGTCATACACTTTACATCCAAGGACCAGCGCGGGCAGCGGTGCAAACGAATAAAAATCTTACATTTATTGATACACCAGGTCCTAATAATTCTATGGATGTTAACCATCGCACAGTAATGGAACAAGCCATTGGCGGAGAATACGAAAAAATATTCTATATTCTAAACAGTACACAGTTAGGGACAGATGATGATGTAGTGCTGCTGCAATTGGTTCAAGATGTACTGAAAGAAGCACCACACAAGCAGATTTATTTTATTGTTAATAAAGTCGATGAATTTGATAACAACGAAACAGAATCAGTAAAAGTCCTAAAGGAAAATGTACTGCGCTATTTGCAAGCTAAAGGATTTGAACAACCAAATGTGTTATTTGTATCAGCTTTAGCAGCAAAACTTGTACAAAATGAAGTAAATGGTTTATCTATGACGCGAAAAGAGCGTAATCAACTACGCTTCTTCAGAGAATTAATGCTCGAAGAGGAATATGACTTATCTCAATATGCGCAATATACAGAAAGCTATTTACAAAATAATGTGCAATTTGCTGAAAATATTACTGAACAACAAAAAGAGCTTTTACTGCACTCAGGTATGGTAGAAGTCATTAAATGTTTATAAGGAGCTTAGCCATGTCAATTATTCAAATGAAGTATAACCCTTTCAAAGTTGAGACAGTACTAAAAATGGATTCATTGGACTTCATAACAGAAACTAAATTCGATAAATTTCAGGGAAGTCGCTTACAAGTATGGGTAGAGGAGCTTTTTCCATTGCTGGTCGAGGTACTTAACGATAATGTATTGGAATTAACATTTACAGGTACATTAGCAGACTTTGAAGATATCGTATCTGCAAGCAATGCCTATACAGATCAGCATGTAAATAGCCAAATTACGTTAAATTATATACCGGTTCAAGAAACGGAAGACAAATTTACCGAATTAGAAGAGTTAGTAGATTTAATGCAGTCAGGTCCTTTTCCAGAATTACGTGATCCGAAAATTCGCATGAATTTTGAAAAGGCACTAAACAGTGAATTTGAAATTGCGGTTATTGCAACAATGAGTTCTGGGAAATCAACATTAATTAACTCTTTTTTAGGAACAGATTTAATGCCATCTAAAAACGAGGCATGTACAGCAAAAATTTCCCGAATTCGCAATACGCCAAATGCGGCAGGATTCTCAGCAGTTGCGCATAAATTGGAAACGGGTCCCCAAGGTGAGGAATACTACCTACCATTTAAATCGATTAATGAAGCATCATTACAAGACTTTGATGCATTTAACAATGATCCAGAAATTGCGATGGTAGAAATTGAAGGCAATATCCCGTCAATTTCATCAGGTAAAATGAATCTTGTATTAGTTGACACACCGGGGCCAAACAACTCAATGGATGGATCTCACCGTGAGCATACATTAAAGGTCATTAAAAGTGATGATAAACCAATGGTATTATACGTACTTAATGCAACACAATTACGTACAGATGATGACTTTGCCTTGTTACGTACAGTGGCAGATGCAATGGCAGTAGGCGGGAAACAATCAAAAGACCGCTTTATTTTCGCGGTAAACAAAGTAGATGTATTTGATCCTGAAAAAGGCGAGTATTTAAGCGATGCCCTTGAAAATGTTCGGGTGTACTTAGAACAACAGGGAATCAAAAATCCAAATATTTATCCAGTTTCTGCACAAACGGCCAAAGTAATCCGTAAAGCACAAAAAGGTGAGAGCTTAACACGACAAGAAAAAAATGCATTAGCAGGCATTGATTTATTCTTGGAAGAAGAAACCATGCATTTAAATGAATATGCACCGTTAAGCTCTTCCTTAAAAAATTCAATTAATGAAAAAATCCAAGCAGCAAAAAATGAAGAAGATAAACAGGCAGAAGCGCTCTATTATACAGGAGTTCCGAGTGTAGAAGCCGCCATCAATGAGTATCTTGATAAATATGCTGTGACTTCTAAGATTACAAACGCCGTAAATACATTCAAACGGATCGTAGAACAGCAGCAGTTCATGCAGAATCTGCAGGATGAGCTTGCAGAGAATGAAGAGGCACGTTTAGCCCTTGCAAGGAAAATGGAAGAAATAGAAGAGCAGTTGGCGCAAGGGAATAAAGTTAGTGAATTTAAGAAAAAAATTAGAGGCATGAGCTTCGATACCACACCATATTTTAGAGATTTAAATAAAAAAGTGTTGGGTCGTGATATTAATAAGGTAGCTGAACAATTACGTACAGGGAAAATAAAAAAAGGAGAGGCAGATGTTCTTCTTTATAAAATGCAGAAAGAAGTATTAATGATTCAAGATGATGCTATAACAGATATTGAAAAAATCTTATCTATGTCATTACGTGACACAGCAAAATCATATTTAGAAGAGTATCAAAACTACGTAGACGGATTAATTGAATTTGATCGTTCTGATATTCCGGTGAGTAATTGGAATAAGGCAATTACATTAGATACACCGGATATTGATCAATTATTAAATGATTTCACGTATACAGAACGAGAAGTTATTGGAACAAGAACGGTAGCCAATGAAAATAAAAGATGGTTTAAACCATGGACGTGGCTCCAATCAAGCTCTTATGAAGAAGACGTTTATGGCAATGTGGAATATGTGGATATGAATGATATCGCCGAATCATTCTTGGAGCCAATCACTGATTCATTTGTTGAGAACATTGAAAATGCTCAAGTCTTTATGCAAGGTGAGCTGAAACGATTACAAGCGTTTTTCATTGGTGAAATTGAACGTCTGGATGAAGTAATGCATGAGCGTGTGAGAGAAATTAAAAAACATACGCAACAAACGGAGCTACTTGAAGAAGAAAATGAGTTGAAGAAACAGCAAAAGCAATGGTTAGAAAGTTTTACAATGAAACTAGAAAATATTTTAGAACTAAAAGAGAAAGTAGGAGTAGCAGAATGAGTAAATTAAATGAGGCCATACAATCTAATAATATTAGAGGGATAAAATCGGCAATCGTAGCATATTTATCAGCTGATCCATTAGATAAGTCCGGAAAAGTAAAAGAAGCAATGGCAACTGTCGATGCAAAAGGAATTCAGCTTTGGCAAGCGCATGATGGTACAGAACTTTTATCTGATCGGTCTAAATGGACGAAAGAATATTTTGCTGAGTTGCAGTCGCACTTATTGACAAACTTATCAAAAGAATGCTTAGAACATGCATTAAAAGTTGGTCGTCATGCATATCGTGAAGAATTAAATAGTTCTCAATCTGCCCAACAACCTTCGATTAAACAGCAACAAGGCGGTAAATCGGATATGGGAAAGTTTCTGTTAGCTGGAGCAACAGTTCTGGCGGTAGGAGTAGTCATTTATCTGGCGGTGAAATAATAGACCAAATAGATGGGATATTAAAAAAAATTCCCTTTTCTTCTGAACTTCCTGTTTTGGGTGCCATTAAATCTTTACGAAATAAATTAGATGAATTAAACCGGCAGCTTTATAGAGAAGAAAAGCGTAATAAAGGATTACAAGACCAGCTTCGCCAGATTCATAGTCAGGAAAACTATGAAATTACAAGGTTAAACGAACAAATAAAAAAGCTTGAAAAAGAAGAAGCGCTTTTTAATGCTAAAATTCTAGAAAAAGAAGAGACTATTCGTGAATTGCATGCAGAACTTGAGGAGCATAAGAACCACGTGAGCGAAAAAGACTTTTATATGCAAGTCGCTTCTTTAAAAAATGAAATCAAGCAAAAAGACCAGGAAATCGAGACGCAACGGAAGCGAATTCTGGATCTATCAAATCATGCTGAACAAAATAAAGAACAACATTAATCCGAATACCCCTAGATGACTGCTGCCTAGGGGTATTCGTTTCATGAGGTGCATAATGGAATTAACAACGGTTCGAGCAGAGGAAAAATTAGAACAATCGCTGCAATTGGTAGAGCAATATTTAGAGCGCAGCCACTTGCATGAATTATCAAATTATGAAGTCATGCCTTTATCGAGTCAATTAGCACAAATCTCTACACAAAAAAATATTCGTTTACTGGAAATTACAAAGATTGTTTATGATAAGAATGAGGATGTAACAGAAAAATTAGTAAGTGTTTTCAATGCTGTTGGAAGTTTGGGAAGCGCTTTGACACTGATCATTAACAGCGATGGGGAAGAGGTGCGTCTCTTTATAGGGAATCGCTCAGATAATGCAGTGGCGGCCAAAGACGGGCTTGAAAAAAGTTTTAAAGGGAACTTCCCAGGGACTCAACTAGAGAATTTAATGAAGAAAGATATCGATAGCATATTGTCCAAAATACTTGAGGCGCCAAATAAGCAGGCAAAAAATATTTGCAGTGTAACAGGTATTCCTTCATTAAAAGAAGTAGATAAAAAGGAATATGTCCAAGGTTTGGAAAAACTGATTGATTCCATGAGGGGCGAAGCATTCTCTGCTATGTTTATCGCTGATGCGATTTCAAGCCAGGAAGCTATTAAAGTCCGTCAGGGTTATGAAGAGATGTATACGAGCCTTATTCCTTTCCAAAAAACAGATTTGACAACAGGCAAAAATGATAGCCAGTCTTTAACGGAAGGCATTAGCGAAGGTATTACAAATACAGTTAATGACAGCATTACAAAGACTCAAAGTTATACAGAAGGCAGCTCAGAAGGCAACAGCCAAAGCCATACAGATAATCAGGGATTAAATATTATAAAAAGTACAATCGTTGGGTTTACAGGAGGTAAAACAGGTTCGTCTCGTGGTACGACGGTCAATTACAATACAAATCAATCGAATACGACAGGCAGTTCATCGACGTCAGGTACTTCTACTGCTGCTTCAACAAATACCTCTAAAAATACAACAGATACACAGGGAACATCAAGTACTATGCAAGTGCATTTAGAGAACAAAACCATTACATCTTTATTAGAGAAAATTGATGAACAGTTAGAAAGGCTGAAGAGGGCTGAAGATTTAGGATTATGGCATTACAGCTGCTACTTCTTGGCAGAGGATGAGCAAACAGCACGCATAGCTGCAACCAACTATCAAGCCATTATCCGGGGAGACAATTCAGCACTCGAAGGCTCGAGCATTAACAATTGGAACAGTCGTAATCCGCAAACGCCAAAAGTCATTGAGTATCTGGAAAAGCTGTCACATCCCAAGATGTATTTGCCAAGTACGAGCGGGCAGGATCTGCCACATTTATCTGCAGGAACATTAATTAATTCACGCGAGTTAGCCATTGCTTATGGTTTGCCGCGCAAATCAATTAATGGGATACCGGTCATTGAAATGGCGGAATTTGGCCGTAATGTACACCAGGTTGGTTTAAAAGAAAATCATCGTACGTTTAGCCTTGGCCACATTTATTATATGGGGCAAAAAGAAAAAACAGATGTTCACCTGGATATCGACAGCCTGGCGCAGCACACATTTATTACAGGGTCTACAGGTTCAGGGAAATCCAATGCAATTTATCGTATACTGGATCAATTAAACAACCAAAAGGTAAAGTTTTTAGTTATTGAGCCAGCCAAGGGAGAATATAAATCGGTTTTTGGCGGTTATAAAGGGGTGCACGTATTTGGCACGAATCCACAGTTTGCGCCTGTTTTAAAGATTAATCCTTTTCGCTTCCCAAACAATATTCACGTATTAGAGCATATTGAACGTTTAGTCGAAATTTTTAATGCGTGTTGGGAAATGTCAGCTGCTATGCCAGCAGTTTTGCGTGAATCTATTGAGCGTGTTTATATTGAAGCCGGATGGGATTTGGATAACTCATACCATTTTGAACATCAGCCGGTTTTCCCGACATTAAAGCAATTAGTAACTGTATTGCCTCGTGTTATTGAAGCGTCAGGCTATTCAGAAGAAGTGAAGAGCAACTATGTCGGTGCCCTCGTTACGCGTGTAAAATCTTTAACTTCAGGACTTTTCGCTAATATTTTCTCGGATTTAGAAGTGGATAATGCGATTTTATTTGATGAAAACTGTATCGTTGATTTAAGTCGTGTAGGGTCTGCGGAAACGAAATCGTTGTTAATGGGTATTCTGTTCATGCGCTTGCAAGAGCACCGTATGGCATATACAGATGGCATGAATATACCATTGAAACATGTAACCGTTTTAGAAGAAGCACATCATTTATTACGTAAAACATCTACGACACAATCTAGCGAAGGTGCTAACTTACAGGGGAAATCTGTAGAAATGCTGACGAATGCTATTGCGGAAATGCGCACATATGGTGAAGGTTTCATTATTGCAGACCAATCGCCTAACTTATTAGATACATCTGTTATCCGTAATACAAACACGAAAATTATCATGCGTTTACCAGATAGCGCAGATCGAGAGGAAGTCGGAGCATCTGCAAGTTTAAACGAAGAACAATTAGATGAAATTCCGAAACTTGAAACAGGTGTTGCGATCATTTATCAAAATAATTGGCTTGAGCCTGTGTTGTGCTCAATTCACCACTTTGCAAATGAAAAACCCTTTGTGATGGAAGATAAACGTCGTCAACAATTAAAGCTAGCTCGTGATCATAGAACTGCAGTCGTTGAATTGTTGCTTTATGGTTATATTTACCCTAATCAATCAATTAATACGAACAACATCGAAGCAGGTTTAGGGAGTTTAGCTACTTTAGAAATGCCACAACATATCAGATTAACGCTAGAGAATGAGATTGATCGGTTAAAACGTACAGGTACATTCAAGTACTGGGAACAGGGTGGTTTAAAACTTGTTTCGGGTATAATTAGCTCGTTTATCAATCCAAATTCGATGGTTTATTATGCGCAACAAGCAAGTGATATGAAAGAGTTTAGAAACAAAATGTTAAAAGCGCTTGAACTTCATGTGAAATTTAAAGAACAAAAATATGCTTCTTTATTGATTCAATGCCTATTATTGGCTTATTTAAAGCAAAATCCATCTTTTCAAGCCCAGTATGATGAATGGTTAGTATATGAATCTAAAAGAGAGGTGTTTTGAATTATGATAGGTGAAGTGTTAGCGATAACTAAGGAATTTATCGAAGCATCGAAAGAGATTGCTGAAGCAACATCGGAGATCAGTAAAAATAGTGAAATAAGTACAGTGAAAGAAACACCTGTTACAGAAATTCAAACAAGGCGTTCAGATTTAGAAGGAAAAGAGCATCCGGAAACAGGTGTCCGCTATGAAAGGAAAGAAGTTGACTTAGGAAATGGCGAGGTTGTTGATGGGGTGTTTCCAGAGTTTGAATCAACATTTGATGCGAAACTAGACGAATTGCAGTATTTAGATTCAGATGGCCGCCAGTTTAGAGAAGCTACAAATCAACTTAAAGAGGCTATTGATGCTAATCCGGAGTTGGCAGAGAAATTTACACCCGAGCAACTTGAGCAGATTTCACGTGGACGTACACCTGACGGTTATGTATGGCATCACTCAGAGCAACCAGGCGTACTACAATTAGTTGATAAAGAGATTCATGATAGAACACCTCATACAGGCGGTCGAGCAATTTGGGGTGGCGGGCAAGAATTCCGTTAATACGTAATCTAGGAGGAAATAGTTATGGAATGGATTTTAAAGAAAGAATTAAAAGAAAAACAAAAAGTAGAAACATTCGAAAAGCTTTATAAAATAGGTTTTCCTCAAGAGTTTAAAGAACTAATTGAGCAACATCATGCTGCTCGTCCTGAACCATACCTTATTGATGCAGAAAATACAAAAGAAATCCCCGCAAAATCACTTCTGTCTTTTAATGAAAGCGATAAGCCGGAAGATATTTGGTCAAGTTATCAAGCAGTAAAGGAAAGGCTTCCGGTCAATGTAATCCCTTTTATGAGTGATGAGGGTGGCAACTATTTTTGTTTTGATCTGGATCCTTTAGAAAATGAAGCTCCGATTGTTTATTGGTCTCATGAAAACAGTAAAGTTGAGTATGTGGCAGACAATTTAGAACAATTTATAAAACGGTTTTATGGTTTTTAAGATTAAGAACTGACATTTTGACGCAGTCCTGGCTGCATTCATTATTTACAAACTGGTGAGCGAGACTTGGATAATATCATCTTAGATAAATTTTATGTTGCAGTCACAAGAGTAAGGTATAGCGTAGCTTTTATTTCAAATATCAAGAATATAACAATAAAAGGGATTCAAATGTATTGTAACAAATCAGAATAGCAATGTTTTTTAAAAAGGGAGAGAAATTGTTCTCTCTTTTTCAGTACCTAAAATTTATATGCTTTTGATTTACTTTTTTAATATTAGAAGCAGTATCTATTTCTTGTTGTAAATTTTGTGATTTTTTTGTTCTAAAACTCGTTCTTTTCTGAACAAGATCGTCAGGTTCTAAAAAAGGCGCTTTTTTAATGCTTTGTTTGTCACAAAATTCTGTTCATTATTCTATGTTCAATAACCTATTTGTTTTTAACTTATGGACCGCTGGTGATAAGATTTTGTGAAGGTGTGTGATACGTTTCAATCAGATTTCTGCGCATGTTTTTACCTGGTTGAATGATTGACTATGGAGAAACCTGAAGAGGAATCAAATTAACCATGAAGATATAAAAAAGCCGCGGAATCTCCGCAGCAATAGAAGAAGCTTGCCATATCAGCGTTTAGAGGGGACTTTGTTACACCGTTTTTGGTGCCGAAATGGTGCCATTCGAATTATTAGATACAATCTGGACTATTTGATATTTCGGCAAATCTCTCTATATTAACGTTCTTTAGATAAGTTAGGTGCTACCTTATCATATTTGAAATTAATTATGTAGCTTGTTTCGCTTTGACAGGGTAGAGGTCGCTGGTTCGAACCTCGTAGGAATAAGGAATCTAGCTGCTCCCTCGTATCTTTTTTAAGTTCTTTATTTAACCGCAAAAGACAAATGAAACCTCTTGAAAAAGCTGCCAAAATACGATAAAATTAGCGCCATAAAATAGTTTGTACTAAAGGCTTGAGCAGGTGTTTATCACAGTTGAGTCGTGATGGACGGTTACAGATGGTTAGTGCTATCCTGTAACACGCTCGAGCTCTTTTTATTTTTTAGATCATTTAATTGCCGGCGTTCGACAGCTTATTTCGACAGTTAATAATAAAAATTTTGGAGAGTTCATGTTATGGATGAAGAAATCGTAAAAGCCTATACGACAAGTGAAGTGGCTGCGATCGTAGGTATCTCCCAGAGTACTGTGCGAAATTATAGTCTCGCACTTGAGAAACATGGATACGTAATCGCGAAACCAAAGAAATCTCGTGTGTTTGTGGAGCAAGATGTTGCAACGTTAACGCAGATGAAAGAGCTGAGAGCCTCATCCAAATTACCGGTTAACGATATAGCCGGTATGCTGAGCGCACCCCCTTCTGTACCTTTAGGCGGAACGGCTGAAGTTGAAGTGCCAAACAACACCGCCGTGTCGAATGACGTATTGGCTGCTATAATGGACGAATTTATTGCTATCAAAAAAGAGAATGCAGAATTAAAAAAAGAAGTTAAACGTAATATGGATCATCTTAATGTGATCATATACGAAGTCCGACGAACAAGCAGCCTGTTGTTTAAAGCTATATCTGAACAGCCAGAACAAAAAAGAAGAGGGCTTTTTGGGAAAGTAAAGTGATATTGCCAAATTCTTTTGAGCCTGTTATAACAATACTTTCTACCTCAAACTGTTATTAATCATATGGATTATGTCACACTGACAGGGTAGAGGTCGCTGGTTTGAACCCAGTAGGAATCGTCAATGTTTAAAACCGTAAATCCTTGATGTATAAGGGTTTGCGTTTTTTTGATTCCAGGAGATTATTTTGGTTTTACAGAAATTTTAAAGTTAAAATAAACATGTAAGATCAGTTTGATAAAAAGTGCCCAAGCATGGTATAAGTGTAAAGGAAGCAGAGACATTTTGCTTTTTAATGTTGGGATAAGGTTGTCCAGGTATCCCTTTAATGAATGAGAGGATTTGAATTTGAATATGAAAGATAATTTTTGGCGTGAATTACCACGACCTTTTTTTATACTGGCACCAATGGAAGATGTGACAGATGTTGTTTTTCGTCATGTCGTAAGTGAAGCAGCTAGACCTGATGTGTTTTTTACGGAGTTTACAAACACGGAGAGCTATTGTCACCCGGAGGGGAAACATAGTGTGCGTGGGCGTTTGACTTTTACAGAGGATGAACAACCAATTGTAGCCCATATATGGGGAGATAAGCCTGAATATTTTCGGCAAATGAGTATTGGTATGGCGGAGCTCGGGTTTAAGGGTCTTGATATCAATATGGGCTGTCCTGTGCCTAATGTGACACAGAATGGGAAGGGAAGCGGCCTTATTCGCCGGCCGGAGGTTGCAGCAGAGCTAATACAAGCAGCAAAAGCAGGGGGATTGCCGGTAAGCGTAAAGACAAGACTTGGTTTCACGGATGTAGACGAGTGGCAGGGCTGGCTGACACACATCTTAAAACAAGACATTGTTAATCTTTCCATTCATCTGCGTACAAGAAAGGAAATGAGCAAAGTAGATGCTCACTGGGAGCTGATCCCGGAGATTAAAAAACTTCGTGACCAGGTGGCGCCAGATACACTTCTGACGATCAATGGGGATATCCCTGACCGTCAAACGGGCTTGAAGCTCGCTCAGCAATACGGTGTTGATGGGGTTATGATTGGACGCGGTATTTTCAGCAATCCATTTGCCTTTGAAAAGCAGCCGAAGGATCACAGCAGTAAAGAATTGCTTGATCTCTTAAGGCTGCATCTGGATCTTCATGATAAATATTCAGCATTAGAGCTGCGTCCGTACAAAGCTCTTCATCGCTTTTTTAAGATCTATGTGAAAGGATTTCGAGGGGCGAGTGAATTAAGAAATCAATTAATGAACACAGCGTCAACTGATGAAGCGCGTGCATTGCTCGATAACTTTGAGTCAAAAAATCTTGATGGAATAAGTGAAGCCGCCATTCAAAGTAAAAGCGAAGCAGGACGTTAAACGGATATGACCCCAAAAGGTCAGATTTTATACTAAGCAGATAATTGGCTAGTGTGAAGGCGGTATTGAACCGAATTCATTCCAGCCAATTTTTGCTTTATACGTTTGTTGCAATAGTAATCATCTTTCTGTACTATAAAGCCAGTCGCCATTTTGCCAGGATAGCGTTTGCTGTTTTAGATATAGGTTTAAGGAGACAGAAAATATCCACTCTGCCAACACGGCGGAGTGGATGTTTGAATGGCACTATATTTTTCTTCTTTCATATAAAGAGAAAGGCTTGCAGTCTCAGCGGTTGAGCGGCGAACAAAGAGACATTAAGTCTGAGGGAAGGAAACAGGCGTTATTCTGCCGCTTTTGTCGTAAAATAAACAGCAAACAGGGTGGCCGAGATAACAAATATTAAATCCCGTACTTCTGTGAAATTTTCAAAAACAAGCTTACTTCCGACTACAGAAACCGTGACTGCCATTGCATACAAGCAGAAAGGAACGGTTTTTTTCTTTTTTCTTCTTTTTTTCATCATACTCTCCTGCTTTTGGCACATTCATCCTTTAGTATACCAAACATATTTTCGTTTGTCTGCTGAAAAACAAATGTACGTTCCGTTTGTTCTTGTGCCGTCAAATATTTTCATACTGCTTCTGGGCTACTAATAAACCGGCTTAATGTATGCTTGATCTCCGTGATCATGTTTTTTCATTACCTCTCTGTTTACAACGAGAATAGATAAATTCTGCTGCCAGGGGCCATAATAATGGCACACTTTTTTAATTGAAAGCCTATTGAAGAGAAGAAGCAGCACCCTGATTTGAAAAAGTGCCAATGCTGTTCAGCCGAGTTTTTTGGAAATATACGTGATACCTATTCGGTCATAGTGATGTTGGACGCTAGTTTTGGTAAAGGGCGGTATCTGACTCTGGTTTTTATGTAGGATTGTTTTTGATTGTTATAGAGTCCAGGTAGTCAAAGGGCGCAAAGAGGTATATAATGGGCTTCTTATTTGTACCTATAAATGAAATACATAACAATAAATTAAAAATAAGCAGCAAATGGAGGATATTATATGAGATTTCCGCATGACTTTTTATTCGGAGCGGCTTCTGCTTCTTACCAGGTAGAAGGAGCATGGAATGAAGATGGTAAAGGAATAACAAATTGGGACGTCTTTTCGAAAATCCCGGGAAAAACATTTGAAGGCACAAACGGAGATGTAGCGATCGACCATTATCATCGCTACAAAGAAGATATTAAATTAATGGCAGAGATGGGACTTGAGTCGTATCGCTTTTCGGTTTCGTGGGCACGTATCTTGCCCACAGGCGACGGAGAAGTAAATGAAAAAGGTCTGGAGTTTTACAACAATGTCATCAATGAATGTTTAAAATACGGTATTGTCCCTTTTGTTACGCTGTACCACTGGGATCTGCCAAACACACTTGAGGAGGACGGAGGCTGGACGAACAAGCGGACAGCCGAGGCTTTCGTTAAGTATGCGGATATTTGTTTTCGTGCGTTCGGTGATCGTGTGAAACACTGGATTACATTCAATGAAACAGTTATGTTTTGCGGATTAGGCTACTTAAAGGGGGCGCATCCGCCTGGTATCCAGAATGATGAAAAAAAATACTTTCAAGCGACACATTACGTGTTTTATGCCCATGCAAAAGCGGTAGAGCTATATAAGCAGCTCAATCAATACGGTGAAATCGGCATTACACATGTATTCCTACCAGCTTATAGCGTAGATGGTCAGCAGGAAAATATCCTTGCTGCCCGGCATGCAAATGAGTATGAAACCTTCTGGTATTACGACCCGATTTTAAAAGGTGAATATCCATCTTATGTGGTAGAGCAGCTGCAGGAAAAAGGCTGGACACCAGGCTGGACAGAAGACGAGCTAGATACGTTAAAAAGAAATGCAGAGAAAAATGATTTTATCGGTCTTAATTATTATCAGCCTATCCGTGTAGAAAAAAATCACGAGGCTGTCTCTTCTATGGATCATTCTAGAGAAACATCTACCCTGGCTCCTGGTAACCCGTCATTTGATGGGTTTTATCGGACGGTGAAAATGGAAGATAAAACATATACAAAGTGGGGCTGGGAAATTTCCCCTCAAGGTTTTTTGGACGGGCTACATATGTTAAAAGATCGTTATGGTGATATTAAAATGTATGTAACAGAAAACGGTCTTGGGGACGAGGATCCGATCATTGACGGTGAAATCGTGGATGTTCCTCGTATTAAGTACATTGAGGAACATTTAAAAGTAATTAAACGTGCTATTGAAGAAGGCATTCATTTAAAAGGATATTACGCATGGTCTGTCATTGACCTGCTGAGCTGGCTAAATGGGTTTAAAAAGCAGTACGGATTTATTTACGTTGATCATCAGGACAATTTGAACCGAAAGAAAAAACTGTCGTTTCATTGGTACAAGCAAATCATTGAAACGAGAGGAGAAGAACTATAACAAAGGGCAAAGCCTATACAGTATGTTTAACGAACGGAACGATTTTTGAGTTGTCTCAGTCTATTTTTCATTATCAGAAAGCAAAAATTTTAAATCGAATCAACTTTAGATAAAATAAGATGGAACCGGTTAAAACGCAAGGTTTTAACCGGTTTTTTTATGCTTACGCCCCAAAATAGACTGCACTTATTTTGATGTATTCCCCACTTTAAAAAAAATCCTGTTTATATTGAATTTTGATGGGTAAAGAACAAGTTAAAGATAAGTGCAGCAGCGTGATGTGTATGGCGATGGCAGCAACTAGTACTTAATTTTTATAACAGGAGGGTACTATGGAGAAAGCTAAGAAAAAATTTGTCACCCCGACAGAAGCTATCAAAGCGGTAAATGAAGGAGCCATTGTTCGAGTTGAAGGAAAGGATGGCTATTCAGAAATTCAAAAAACAAAAAAGAAATATGCCTTTACCGTCACTGCCAATGATAAACCGCCGCTTACTTATTATGGGGACATGCGAAATCTGAAAAAAACGGTGAATGGGCCGGATTGCCGGGAGGCTCTTTACCTCTTAGAAGTCAACTAATCAAAGAAGGCTTCTTTACTAGGACCGGATTCAGGCGAAAGCCCGCCATCAATAGATCCTTGTTTATAACATTTTTTAATAAGGCAGCCATTTATCTGGCTGTCTTTTTTGTGTGTTATGATAGTCAATACAAATGGCGGTTTACATTATAATAGAATCCTACATATTTAATCAAAGTTGTGATATTTATGAGAGATATGATGTTAAACATTATTGAGATTTATCTTGGCATTGGTATTTTCGTTGTTATGGTTATAAGACCGAAAGAAGTTTTTTTTCAATTTTTCTGTGTGTTTCTCTGGCTTCCGTTTCTCCTTTATTTTGTAGGGTTAATAATCATAGAAGCAGTTGAGAAAATGTGGAATAAGGTGTTGTCACGGGCGGCAATAGATTAGCTGAGTTGTATTGATGGTCTTCATTCTTTCGCTGCAAATTTATTATATGTGGAAAGGCGGAAAGCTATTGGATAAAAAATGTGAAGAAAAATGGGACTATATACAAAATACATTGAAAGCAAAGATTCATTTGGAAAATACGTTTCAGTTAGATGAAATCCGTTTAGTGGCGGGAGTAGATCTGGCTTACTGGTCTGATCAGAAGGCGAATTACGGTGTGTGCTGTATACAAGTATTGGATTATACCTCGAAGAAAGTCATTGAACAAGCTGAGTATGCAGGGGAAGTTGAAGTTCCTTATATATCCGGTTATCTGGCGTTTCGGGAACTCCCATTTATTTTAAAAGCAGCTGAGAAGTTAAAAACAAGTCCGGACCTTTATATGTTTGACGGAAATGGTTACTTGCATAGTCGGCATATGGGCATTGCAACACAAGCCTCATTTGATTTAGGGAAACCAACAATCGGAATTGCCAAAACTTATTTGAAGATAGGTAATAATACCGACTTTACGATGCCGGAAAATAAAGCAGGCGCATATACCGATATTGTAATCGACGGAGAAGTATATGGACGTGCATTGAGAACAAGAACAGATGTGAAGCCGGTCTTTGTCTCAGGCGGAAATTGGATAGACTTACATACAGCGGTGAAGATAACCATGCATTTTGTGGAAAAGGAAAGCCGTCTGCCTGTTACAACAAGATATGCCGATTTAGCCACACACGAAGCCAGAAGAAGATATCAGAAATGAACAAAATTGAAACTTTGATCGCTCATTCTTTCCGATGAAAAAGCCGAGGGATAAGAGGTGGATAGAAAATACAAAACAACGATATTCTACTGTAAAAGATCACTTTTTAGTGGTCTTTTTTATTTCTTTGAAGAACGGGGGCACCCTGTTTGCCCTATAAGAAGAGAAAATGCTGAGTTTAGATAGATTAACGAGTCACGGTGAGGCCGGCTAATCTCACATGAAAGAAACTAGGCAAGCAGCCATTTTAAGAAAATCACTGCTTCCGGCTGTTGATAAACGCTCACTTTCAGCGTCACAGCCGGTCGCGTTTCTTGAAAGCCAAACGTTTTCAATCAGCGTGCTTTCTAACTTTGTCTACACGCTCAAACAGCCATTTTATGAAAAATGGCTGTTTGCTTGTATAAAGAACTGTGACTGCTGGTAATTATAGGTTACTTTTGAAAAGTTAAATGGCTGGCCATTGGTTAAATGAAAAATACTTTCCACTAAAAGTTTAGGGGCACCGTTTTCCAACCCTAGATATGCTGCTTCTTCCTCGCTTAGCTTATCCATATGCAGGTATATATCGGAAAAGCCAACCTTTAACCCCAGGCCTTCTTTGATATAGTTAAAGATCGATTCAGTTACAATTTCATTATTCAAATAAGGAACGATAGATTTATTGTAGTAGGATTCTTCTAAGCATAGCGTCTGCTCTTGAATATACCGGACCCGTTTAACATAATACACTTCATCATCCAGGCTGATGTTTAAATTGTGGGCCGCTTCCTGTGTAGGTTTTCTTACTTCTAGCTCAATCACTTCAGACGTAATTTTGTAATCCTCTAAATCCTTTTTAAACCCCTGATTAGACAGGAGGCTAATATAGCCTTTTCTTTTGTGCCTTCTTACAAAAATGCCGCTGCCTCTAACTTGAAAAACCACTCCTTTTTTTTCTAACAGATCCAACGATTTTGTAATGGTGCTTTTACTTACTTCAAAATGGGTCATTAATGTTTCTAATACAGGCAGTTTATCTCCCTGCTGGAGCGCATTCTCTTCAATGTATTTCTCAATTTCCTCCGCGATTTGCTGGTATTTTAACATAGTCCGTCCTCGTTTATATATTGGTGTTATTTACTTTATTTATAACAGTATTATAGCATAAACTCACTAACAACCCTCATTTTAAATTATTTATAAACAATTTTTTTGTTTAGGTATTGATTAATTATACCGGTACAATTATAATGAAAGCGTATTAACAAAACAAAACGCATTTAAAGGAGGGTTTCAAATGTCCGGAAAAGTGAGAGATTATTCTCAGCTTGCAAAAGATATTTTAGAAGCAGTTGGCGGAGAAGAAAATGTGATTGGAGCGACACGCTGTGCGACGCGGCTAAGACTCGTGCTGAAGCGGTCAGATCCAAAAGCAAAAGATAAAGTAGCCTCTATGCCAGGCGTTATTACCGTAGTGGAAAACGGCGGCCAGTTTCAGGTTGTGATTGGCCAGCACGTAGGAGAAGTGTACGAGAAGTTCGCTGGATTGGTAAATCTGCAGACAACCGATGATGTACAAAATGAAAACAAAGGCACGGTTGTAAACCGCATTATTGCGACCATGTCGGCCGTGTTCGCGCCATTTATCTACGTTTTGGCCGCAGCGGGTATTTTGCAGGGTGCGCTCATCATTATAAATTTATTGTTTCCCAGCTTTGCCGAAACAGGGACTTATCAAGTATTTAGCTTTATTTCATGGGCACCATTTACGTTCCTGCCGATTTTTATCGCGATTACAGCAGCCAATCATTTTAAAACCAATTTGTATATTGCCGTTGCCTGCTGTGCGGCATTGGTAAGCCCAACCTGGGCAGAAATCGCAGCTCAAATCTCAGAAGGAAACGGCATGGATTTCTTAGGGCTTGCATTATCACCAACGACTTATACGTCGTCTGTACTGCCGCCGCTGTTTTTAGTATGGATTTTGTCTTATCTTGAAAGATTTTTAAACAAAAACATCAACGAAGTTGTCCGGCCGCTTCTTGTTCCATTCTTATCTTTAGTGATTATGGTACCGCTGACAATTCTATTGATCGGCCCTGTTACAACAGCGGGTGCGACTGGAATTGCGAATGGATACAACTTCTTAGCTGAAAATGTACCGGCTCTAGCAGGCGCCATCATCGGCGGATTCTGGCAGGTGATCGTGATCTTCGGCGTTCATTGGGGCATTACGCCAATGGTACTGGCAAACTATGATTTATACGGCCGTGATTCGTTCCAGGCATACCAAACGATCGCCGTTATTGCACAGGTTGGTGCAGTACTGGGTGTCATCTTAAAAGCAAAAAGCCAGGAAACACGCAAAGTCAGCATTTCAGCTGGTGTAACAGGGCTATTTGGTATTACAGAGCCAGCCATTTACGGGGTAACATTACGATTTAAAAAGCCTTTTATTTTCGGATGTATTTCCGGTGCAATCGGTGCGGTTGCCGCAAGTTTCTTTAATCCCTATTACTTTGCTTATGCAGGACTTCCAGGACCGCTTACGCTTGTAAACGGAATCAATTCAGAGTACCCAATGTCTATCTGGGGGATTTTACTCGGTGCTGCAATTGCGATCGTACTTCCGATCGTATTGGTTCAAATCTTTGGCTACGGTGAAGATACAGCCAAGCAAGCAGACAATGCACCTGCAGCTGAAGGTGGACAACAAGAAGCTGCCGCACTATCAACGAATCCTGATAACAATGAAGAAGCCATATACGCTCCGTTTAACGGCAAAGTGATTCCGCTTTCTGAAGTGCCGGATGAAGTGTTCAGCTCAGGCGCAATGGGAGAGGGGCTGGCGATTGAGCCAACAGACAACAAGCTACATGCTCCATTTGATGGAACGGTCGTGATGGTAGCCCCAACGAAGCATGCAATCGGTCTTCGTTCAGAATCAGGAGTGGAATTGCTTGTCCACATTGGACTTGATACGGTTAACTTAAATGGGGAGCCGTTTGCGCTGAAGGTAGCTGATGGTGACAAATTCAAAAAAGGTGATACCTTAATTGAATTTGACCAAGACTTCATTCACAGCAAAGGACTGACAACGATCACACCGATTATCATTACAAACTCAAGTGCGTATCAAGAAGTAATTGTTGAAAAAATTCAAACAAGTACATTAAGTGACAGACTGCTTACGGTCGTAAAATAAGGAGGAAAAACAATGACAAACATGCCAAAAGACTTTTTATGGGGCGGCGCATTAGCCGCCCACCAATTCGAAGGTGGATGGGATCAAGGCGGTAAAGGACCAAGTGTCGTTGATGTAATGACAGCAGGTGCGCATGGAGTGCCAAGAAAAATTACCGATACGATTGAAGAAAATGAGTTTTACCCAAACCATGAAGCAATTGATTTCTACAATCGCTACAAAGAAGATGTTGCCCTTTTTGCGGAGATGGGATTGAAATGCCTGCGCACGTCAATCGGCTGGAGCCGTATTTTCCCAAAAGGCGATGAAGCGGAGCCAAACGAAGAAGGGCTGCAATTTTACGATGATCTATTTGATGAACTCCTAAAGCATGGCATTGAACCGGTTATTACACTGTCTCACTTTGAAATGCCGCTTCATCTGGCACGGGAATATGGCGGATTCAGAAGCCGGAAAGTGGTTGAGTTCTTTGCCAAGTTTGCAGAAGTATGCTTTAAGCGTTATAAAAACAAAGTAAAATACTGGATGACGTTTAACGAAATTAACAATAAAATGGATGTCCGTAACCCGTTATTCTTGTGGACAAACTCCGGCGTGGTGGTTAAAGAAGGCGAAAATGCAAAAGAAGTCATGTATCAGGCCGGGCATCATGAGCTGGTTGCCAGCGCACTGGCGGTCGTAAAAGGGAAAGAAATTAACCCGGAATTCCAAATCGGCGCAATGGTGTCTCACGTACCGATTTATCCTTACTCATCTAATCCAGAAGACGTAATGCTGGCGGAAGAAGAAATGAGACAGCGTTATTTCTTCGCGGATGTACAAGTTCGCGGCTATTACCCAAGCTATGCACTAAAAGAATTTGAAAGAGAAGGCTACAGCATTCCACTCCAAGACGGGGATGAAGAAATTCTACGTAACGGTAAAGTCGATTACCTGGGCTTCAGTTATTACATGTCTACAACGGTTAAAAGTGATGTGGAACAGGATAATGCAGGAGATATCGTAAACGGCGGGCTGCCGAATGGCGTAGAAAATCCGTATATCAAATCAAGCGACTGGGGCTGGGCTATTGACCCAACGGGACTGCGCTACACATTGAATCGTTTCTATGACCGTTATCAAGTTCCGCTCTTTATCGTCGAAAATGGATTTGGTGCGATTGATACAGTAGAAGAAGATGGATCGATTCATGACACACAAAGAATCGATTATTTGAAATCACATATCGAAGCATTAGAAAAAGCCGTCACATACGATGGCGTTGACTTGATGGGCTACACACCATGGGGAATTATCGATATTGTGTCTTTCACAACAGGTGAAATGAAGAAGCGTTACGGCATGATTTATGTAGATCGTGATAATGAAGGAAACGGTTCAATGCAACGTTTCAAGAAAGATTCATTTGAATGGTACAAAAATGTCATTGCGACAAACGGCAAACAGTTAGAACCTGTAAACCAGGTAAAAAAATAATGGCCAGGAAAAGAGATGAATGATGAGTCTTTTCACAATCATTGGTATTTTAGGCGCCAGCCTGACCACTTTATCTTTCTTGCCTCAAACGCTTAAAACACTCAAAGAAAAAAATACAGAAGGCATTTCCCTTCTGATGTACAGTATGTTTGCGGCGGGACTGGCTCTTTGGGTTGTGTACGGGATTTTTACGAACGATCTGCCAATTATACTGGCCAATTCGATTACCCTGTTTTTTGCGCTAATTATTCTTGGATTAAAAGTAAAGTATAATTAATAAAAAGAAAGCTGGACAAAAGTCCAGCTTTCTTTAGTGTGTAGACAAAATCTTTCTTGATCAAAAAAAGAGCCGATAAGTGAAGCCTGCCGGACTTCGCACACCTTAGGGCAGTGCTGGATCTCCCGACTCACTGTACTTCCCGCAGGAGTCTACGTCCGGCAGGCTTTACTAAGTGGTATTGAAGATCAATCAGCCCGGGATTGGATACACATTTCCTCTTTTAAAAAATACGACCTTATTCGTTCTGTATAATCTTGTTGACATCGATTTATCCTATTCATGTGACAGTTATCAACCATTTGTTTACAGTCTGAAGAAAGCTGGACAAACACCAGCTTCCTTTATCATTTTCAAAGATTCATTCCACATTTCAACCTTGTCAAGCAGGGCATTTTAAGACATCTCATGTATTTCTTTTACACGCTTATCGCTAGGGAGAAGCCAGGTTAGCATGCCGAGTATCGGTAAAAAGCTGCAAAACAGCATGACGAATTGAAGGCTGTATACGTCAGCTAGCTTTCCAAAAACCACGGCACCGAGAGCTCCCATGCCAAAAGCAAGGCCCACAATTAATCCTGAAACAAGACCAATTTTGCCGGGGAGCAGTTCTTGCGCATAAACAACTGTGACACTAAAGCTTGATTGGATAATAAAGCCGATCAAAATCAGCAGTGGCGCAATGAATGCAATAGGTGCGTAGGGTAATAACAGGGTAAACGGCACCGCGCCGAGCATAGAAAAAAGCAAAATATTTCGTTTCCCGAAACGATCGGCTAACGGGCCTCCAAAAAATGTGCCAAACACGCCCATACCCATAAATAAAAATACATACAGCTGTGCACTTTTTATTGATAAATCGAATTTCTCAATTGCGTAAAACTGAAAAAAGTTTAAAATGCCTGCACCATACCATGAGCGAGCGAACACTAGAAAAATAAGAAGGCTAATGGCAAAAACAATTTCCCTGTTCATTTTAAGAGATCCAGAAGTTTGCTTCTTTTTTATTTGCTTGCGCAGGGCGATTTCTCCCTTGTACCACCTGGAAACGCTGTATAAAATAAAAACACCAAACCCCGCTAACAGAACAAACCAGATTGTCCCAAACTGACCAAGCCCGATAAAGATAAATGCGGTAAACAGCGGTGCCATGGACTGGCCTGTATTGCCGCCCACCTGATAAATCGATTGTGCCAGACCTCTTTTTTGACCGGCAGCCATATACGCTACACGAGAGCCTTCAGGATGAAAAATAGCTGACCCAAATCCAATAAACAGCACAGAAGCGATAACGAAATAAAAGTTTGGTGCGACTGCCAAACCAACCATGCCGATCATACTTAAGCACATAGAGATGGGCAGCAGAAAGGGAGAAGGACGTTTATCCGCGACTATTCCAAACACTGGCTGCATAATAGATGAGGTCATATTAAGTGCAAAAGCGATCCAGCCGATTTGTGTGTAGTTTAAATTCATCGACTTTTCAAGAATCGGAAAAAGTGCCGGTACAACAGACTGCATACAATCATTTAAAAAATGCCCTAAACTAATGATAAAGAGAATACGGTACATGGTAACGGGCTGTACTTGCTGTGGTTTTGCTGCTGTGTGCATATGTATTCCTTCCTTTCACATAAAAATGACTTTAGGAGCAAGTAACGCTTGAGTATTGGCTGGACTTTAGCATAATGATGGCTCTCCGGGCAAACTATAAAAAAGAGCATTTAAATTTTATCACAGGGAAGTGTGAGTAAGTAAAAATATTAAAAATTATCTGGTTTTTGAAGACGCTGATAAAGCGGCTAAGAGTAAACAAAAGCGAAAGCAGCAACGAAAACAATTCAGTAGAATATGAGAAATCGGAAAAAGGGATGGGCAGAATGATGAATCGTTTTTAACGTTTCAAAACCTGGTCAAAACTCTAACGATCAATATATGATAAAATAACAGCAATAAGAAAAAATCCAGCGAAGACAGAGGGATAAAGAGAAAATGAAAAAACGATCAAGCATAAATGTACTAAAGGAAGCAGCCCGACTATGACAAAACAAGTAATCGTATATTCAATGGATGACTGTGTGGAGTGCGAATTTGTAAAGCGTGTGCTGACTGAAGAAAAAGTGCCGTTTGAAGTAAGAGATGTACGAGCAAGTGAGAAGTACCAGCAGGAAGTAGAAGGTTTCGGCTTTTTAGGCGTACCGGTGACCGTATGGGAAAACCGGGCTATCAAGGGTTTTACACCAGAATTGCAGGGAATTATAGATAGTGCCAAAAATGGTTAACAACTAGATGGTAGTAGAAAGCCCGGCTTATGAGAACAGGCGGGACTTTCTACTGAAGTTTGAAAAAATCTTTTACTGCTCTTTTTTCATCCGCTCTCGAAGGCCGGCTGAAACGCCAGTGCCGCGCTCCATCGGTTCATGAAGGGAGCCCGAGCTTGGAGGGGCAGGGGGAGCATCCTGAATCACTTTATTTAAATACCTGGCATTCAGTGTTTCAGTCAGCTCCGGCATAAGGTTGCTTGAAACCGAAGAGCCTTTTGTTTTCACACCCACTTCGACGCTTTCCTGCGGATTATCAAGTAAATCGACAATGGCATCTACCACATTTTCGGCATCGTCCATCGGCTTCATTTGCGCTCTATGCCCGGAGTAGTTCCCAGCATGATCAAACCAGGGTGTATCGGTCGCCCATGGATGGACCATACATACATGGATGTCCTCATAGTTTTCGAGTTCCATTTCCTGATACAGACCCGCACTCAGGCCGGACACAGCATATTTTGTTGCCGTATAGGCTGTGTAGTACGGAAAAGCGATTTTACTTGCGATGGAGCCCATGTTAATCAGCGTGCCGGATTTTTGCTTTTTAAATTGGCGCAGGGCATAATGGCTCCCGTACATCGTGCCGAGTATATTCGTTTGCACAATACGCTGCAAGTCCTTGGTTGGAAGTTCTGTATAAGGGCCAATTAATCCGACGCCGGCCATGTTCATCCAGACATCAATACGGCCAAACTTCTCCATAGCCGTATCGAACAGTTTCTTTACATCTTCTTCTTTTCCGATATCCATCCCGACAGCTGCTGCATTCGGACCGCATTCTTCCGCTAATTCTTCAAGAAGCTGCACACGGCGGGCACCCAGTACAAGGTTTGCCCCTTCGGAAGCAAGTCTGCGTGCAGTTCCCCTTCCAAGTCCGCTCGAAGCGCCAGCTATGACAACCGTTAATCCATTGCGAGATTTCTTATCTGCCATATTCCATTCCTCCCTATATGTTTGAACCTCAATAGTTTTCGTTACCCGTTTAGTATTCAAACTAACATAACGATCAACCACGTTTTTGCCGTAACCTGCTTTATTCAAGCAGAAGAGAAGAGAGAAGGAAGCATACGCAGGTATTTAGATGGCATTGGAAGAAACAAGCTTCTTAGGAGGAGAAACCGGCTGAGTAAATCCTTCACCGAATACTTCCGTTGCCTCACATAAAATAATAAAAGCATGCGGATCAACATGTTGAACCAGAGCTTTTAATGTCGCGATTTTTGAAGGAGCCAGCACTGTCACCATCACGATTCTTTCGTTATTGGTGTAGCCGCCTGATCCAGAGAGCTTTGTTAATCCTCGATCTAATTCCGTTAAAATGGATTCGCTGATCTGCTTCTCAAATTCCATTGAAGAAATAATGTAAGCCACTTTAGAGTTTTTCTGTTGAACTCGCACTGCATAATCCATCGTTAACCGGGTGACAAATGCGCCGACTAATGCATACAATGCTTTCTCCGGAGAAAAAACGATGCCTCCTGCAATCATAACCGCTGCATCCATCACCAAAATGGATGTGCTGTGTTTAATTGCTTTTTTCTGGTGGAGAATTTGCGCAATCAGGGTAAACCCGCCTGTGTTTCCTTCTGCCCGAAAAACGACAGCCAGGCCAAACCCTACCCCTAATCCGCCGTAGATAGCGGCAAGCAGCGGGTCATGTGTAAGCGGAGGAATTTCTTTTGTGACATAAACGAAAAAAGGAATGAAAAGAGAACCGATAATATTCTTTAAGATGGTATGGACGCCTAAAAAACAGCTGCCGCCGATCAGCAGCACCAGTGTGGCTGCCCACAGAATAATAGCTGACGAAAGATGAAATATATCACCTAAAACAAGAGAGGCGCCGGTTAATCCGCCAGAAGCAATCTGGTTCGGACTTTGCAGTAAATTAAAACATAGGGCAATGATAAAAGTACCCAGGACTAAAAATAAATATTGCTTGATTTGATACAATGTAATTCGTCTCCTTTCACTCCGGTCATTATAGGGATAAATTCATTTTCATGCAATAAACTGCATAACCGCTTTACTGTTTTGCCTCTTTGACGCTTTTTTGCTTTACCGAGTTAAATATGAAGAGCAGAACTTTGAACAAAAAATTAGCGCCACATTCCCCTTCAAAATCTCCGATTTAGTGGGGGTTAGGCGCTAAGGTCTTTATTCTTATTGTTCTTCTTTCTTTTTATTATACCGATTGCCACTCCCTACTTATCATCGTTTACACTGATTCTCTTTTCGTTTTACAATTGATTTCCATTTTGATACGTTCTACCTATCATAAGGATTCGAAAATGGAAAGAAGGGTTTGATCATGAAAGTTGCGAAGTCGCTGCAGCACAAAATTATAAACCAGACTGACATCTTCAATGCTACGCTGGATATTTACAATGATGCTTTGGCTTATGTGATTGAGGTCATTAACAAAGAATTTAATGATACTGAACGACTAACAACAAAGTCGATTGTGCCTGCAGTAGAAAAACTGATTCACGCAACCAAATCAAACCCTCTTCCGAAATATAAAGAATTTAACGAGCGTTTTTACAAGTTTCCTTCTTACTTCCGCAGAAGTGCCATTGCTTCTGCTTTTGGCAAAGTAAAAAGCTTCCGCTCCAACTATCAAAATTGGGAAAAAGAGCAGAAATACGCTCTTTCCGAAGGAAAAAAATTCAGGAAACAGCCTCCCCGCCTGCAGGCGGAGCATAAAGAATTTCCTGTTTTTTATCGAGGGAACATGTTCAACAGAACATCTGATACGACTGCACAAATCAAGGTGTTCCATCAGAATGACTGGGTATGGACAGATATCGAATGTAAAGGGCAGAACCTTTATAAACGAGGTGTCTGGGAATGGAAAGAGAACAACCCTAAGCTGATTAAACGTGGAAAGAAATTCTTCCTTTCCATCAGCTATGAACATAAAGTTACTTTAAACAAGACGCCTATTAACAAGCAAAAAGTGTGTGCAGTAGACCTTGGACTAACGAATTCTGCGGTTTGTTCCGTTATCGATGCAAAAGGCACTGTCTTAGGCCGGACATTTATTAACCAGCCTAAAGAAAAAGACCGGATGCAGACGTTAACGAACAAGCTGCGGAAAGCCCAGCGGGCAAGCGGCCGCATTCAGGCGCCGAACTTTTGGCGGCAGATCAATGGGTACCAGCAGCATATTGTCCGCCACACAAGCCATGAAATAATAAAATTTGCGGCCAAGCATGGCTGTGACGTCATCGTATTCGAATACCTGGGCAGAATGAAAACTTCAAAGGGATTCTATGGAGCCAGAAAACTTCGCTTCAAGCTTCACGGGTGGCGGAAAACAGGCATCCAGAACAAAGTGGAAGAAATGGCGCACTGCCTCGGCATGCGCATTTCCCGAGTCAATCCACTAAACACGAGCGCTCTGGCGTTCGATGGTTCTGGAAAAGTGGAACGGAATCCGAAAAAAGACCTTGCCACGTTTTCAACGGGCAAAGTCTATCATGCGGATTTATCCGCTTCTTATAATATCGGGGCCCGTTGTTTCATTCGGGCTTTTCAAAAATCCATTTCGGAAACGAAATGGTTGTCTCTTCAGGCAAAAGTTCCTGATCTGGCAATAAGGACATCGCAGACCTTGTCTTCGTTCATTAGTCTCCATCATGCACTCGAGCTTCCGCAGGAAGCTTAACCAGCTGATGTTGTACTGTATTC
>NZ_LAHL01000020.1 GCF_000966195.1 Domibacillus robiginosus
TTGTTCGGTTATCGATGCAAAAGGCACTGTCTTAGGCCGGACATTTATTAACCAGCCTAAAGAAAAAGACCGTCTGCAGACGTTAACAAACAAATTGCGGAAAGCCCAGCGGATAAGCGGCCGTATTCAGGCGCCTCATTTTTGGCGGCAGATCAATGGGTACCAGCAGCATATTGTCCGCCACACAAGCCATGAAATTATCAAATTTGCTTCAAAGCATGGCTGTGACGTTATCGTATTCGAATACCTGGGCAGACTGAAAATTCCAAAGGGGTTCTATGGAGCCAGAAAACTTCGTTTCAAGCTTCACGGATGGCGAAAAACAGGCATCCAGAACAAAGTGGAAGAAATGGCACATTACCTGGGCATGCGCATATCCCGGATCAATCCGCGAAACACCAGCATCCTGGCGTTCGACGGCTCTGGAAAAGTGGAACGAAACCCGAAAAAAGACCTTACCGTGTTTTCAACGGGCAAAGTTTATCATGCAGATTTATCCGCTTCATATAATATCGGCGCCCGTTATTTCATTCGGGCTTTTCAAAAATCCATGTCGGAAACGAAATGGTTGTCTCTTCAGGCAAACGTTCCTGAGCTGGCAATAAGGACATCGCAGACCTTGTCTTCGTTCATTAGTCTTCATCATGCACTCGGGCTTCCGCAGGAAGCTTAATCCGCTGATGCTGTACTGTATTCAAGATAAGGGATGCTCCATCAAAATCTTTGATTTAGGTGGAGAGGTTCACAATATTTTATTGATTCATTGATATACCCCCTCTTTCCTATTAGGTATTCGTTAGAATCCAGTAAACCCTCCAAATAATGGCGTAAGAAACGAAATGATTTTGGTCATCCAATCAAAAAACAACATAATGCCCATGAAGATCATAATAAAGCCACCGATTTTTAAAAGAAGAACATTATATTTTCTAATCCATTTCAGCTTTCCAATAAAGAAAGACATGACGAAAAAAGGAACAGAGAAGCCTAATACGTACGCAACCATATAAACCATAGCCAAATCCGGGTTTGTAGCTGCCATCGCGATAACTGAAAATAAGATAGGACCGGTACAAGGCGTCCACCCAGCCGCAAAAGCAAAGCCAATTAACACTGATCCTGCATATCCTGCCGGCTTATTCTTGAAAGTGAATTTTTTCTCTTTCATCATAAAAACTGGCTTTAAAATCCCCAAACTGACAAGGCCAAAAGCAATAATGAAAATAGCTCCAAGCTGCCTGATCAGGTCCTGGTAATTTGCGAAAAATTCTCCCGCTAGCGAGGTACTAAAGCCGATTGCAATAAAAATGATCGAAAATCCAATCAGAAAAAATAACGTGTGAAGTAATGCCTTTCGCTGCATCATCACGTTTTCCTGCTGAATTTTGTCTACCGATACTCCCGTAATATAAGAAAGGAATGCCGGGTATAAAGGCAAGCAGCACGGGGAGATAAAAGATAAAAATCCTGCCCCAAATGCGAGCCAAATTGTAAGATTCTCCATACACTCTTCACCCTTCAATTCATAAATGACGATCAGGAATGCTGAACCGAAATACAGTTAATCGTATTGGCTAAAAATGATCTTTATTCATTAAGCATAGGAGTGTAAGCCTGCGATCACTAGATTGACCACCACTAAGTTAAACATGATAATCGCAAAGCCGATTACGGCCAGCCATGCGGACTTCTCACCATGCCACCCTTTTGACAAACGCAAGTGCAGGAATGCCGCATAAAATAAAAAGGTGATAAGGGCCCACACTTCTTTCGGATCCCAACCCCAAAAACGTGTCCAGGCTACTTGTGCCCAAATCATCGCAAAAACGAGTGCACCTAACGTGAAAACAGGAAATCCAATCAGAACAGAACGATAACTAATTTCGTCAACCAAGTCCAAATTGACATTATGAACGACTGGCTTTAGGGCAGCACCTAGGCGTTTTCGAAAGATAAGCCGGCTTAAGCCATAGAGGAGGATTCCCGTGCTTAATGACCATAAGAGTGTATTTAACTTTCTGGCATTAATGGCGGCTGGCATATCAACAATCGGTTCCATTTGCTCCTCTGTTAAAAGCTGGCCTTGGTTAGGACCAATTAAAGCTGGGAGACGATACGTTTCTTCTGTTTGTATCCCGCTTTGGTCTACATATGAAAACTTCGCTTCGTAACCAAGTACGTTAAATGACGTTATGACTAAAACAAAGGCAATTACACTAATGAGGCTGTATAAAATAAACTCTAGCCAAAATGTTTTCTTCCCTGCTTTCGTCTGGTCAATTGCTTTAATAAGGTAAATCAGCCCGGCCACAAAACTAATGGACAGGATGGCCTCCCCAAGTGCTGCTGTGGTAACGTGAATTTGAAGCCAATCACTCTGTAAAGCCGGAATCAAAGGAGAAATCTCCCTTGGAAACATACTGGCATAGGCAATAATTAAAATTGCAATTGGCATAGCAAATAAACCAAGAATACTGATTCGATAGATGGAGTAAAGTAAAATAAAGGCGCCAACAAGCATCATGCTAAAAAAGACAATAAACTCAAATAGATTGCTGACAGGTGCATGACCTCCCGCTATCCACCGAATGATAAAATAGCCAGTATGCGTAATAAACCCAACAATAGTCAAAATGAATCCAAGCTTCGCCCATCCGCTCACATTTGACTGGCTCCGTTTATCACGGATGGCCCCTCCGAAAAAGAATGTAGCAAAAAGGTACAAAACAAAAGCTGTATATAATAAGTTACTGCTTAAACCAGCAAGTACCACTCTCTTTTCCTCCTCTTAGCTCACTTTTTTTCTTTTTCCACTTGATCTTCAGGATTCAATATAGAGGTTCCTTTTAGAACTAAATCCAGTTCTTTTTTTAAACCGTACCAATTTTTATTTGTATGTCCGGCAACGTAAAGGCGGCTGGATTTTTCACGAATCCAGATACGCCGGTGATTCCAATAAGAACCCTGAATGACTCCAATCATAAAGATAACGCCCCCAAGACCTAAAAGTGGAATTGTTAAGTCTTTGCGTATGGTCAAAGCTGATACATCACGGGTTTCCAGTTTTTTAAACGCCATTTTATACATGTTTTCACCAAACGGCTCCATGGTATTTTGGATCTGTACAAAGCTCACCTCACCGTCTGGTTTTGCTGGAGAAATCATATTAAACAAAAAGGCCGGATTGTTTGGCAACGGTGATTTGGAGGTGGGTTCCCCGCCTTTATCAAATCCCTCAAAATCAGGATAATAGCCTAGCAGTTCTACTATATAACCATTCTCCAGTTCATACGATTTTTCTTGTTTAAATAAATCGATTTTCACCTCTCCAAGTTCTTCACCTGTAGCTTTATTCGTAAGCGCAAAATACATTGCCTTCATTTCATCCTGACGGTAACTTGTTTGATAGATGGAAAATTGATCAAATTTCATTGGCTCATTAACTTGAATATCATCCTTTGCCAATTCCGTCAGCTGTGGTTGTGCCCCGGGTAATTCATTATTTTCATTTCGATACAGAATAGCATCTGTCTGGTAGTTTTTTGCGACGGTTCCCACTCGCTCAAGCGCTTCATCAAAGACACCCGCATTGCCTTCTTCTTCATAGTTTTCAAGTATAAATTTTTCATTCTTCAAATAGTATTCGCCCTTCGTTCCAGGGATTTGAAGAGTTTCACCCTGCCGGATCCAGAGCAGTTCATCGACATACAAGCCTTCTACAGAATGAAGCATGGAACCGATCAGAAAAATGATAAGCCCTATATGGTTTACGTACGGACCCCATCGGGAGAAACGACCCTTTTCTGCTAGCAGTGCACCATTTTCCTCCCGAATGCTGTACCTCTGTTTTCGCAGCCGCTCACGCACAAGCTGGATATCTGATTCTTTTGAATCACTATCCATTTCGGCGAATAACCGCTGCTTTTTCAAAAAAGATTCGTGCCGGTCCACGCGTTGATTTTTCAATGCTCTATACAATGGTATGACCCGGTCAAGGCTGCAAATCACCAAAGAAACACCTATAGCAGCGATAAGTAAAATAAACCAGAAAGAATTGTATAAATCATACAAACCCGTTATGTAATAGAATTTTCCGAAAATTCCATATGTCTTTTCATAATAAACAGAGGGATCTGCATTATTTGGAATGTAAAATTCTTGTGGCAAAATTGTACCAAAAGAAGAGACAATCAATGTTATCAAGATAAGCCAAACTCCCACTTTAACAGACGAAAAGAAATTCCATATTTTATCCACGATTGTTGAATTATAGGTTTGTGAACGGCGTGCACTTCCTTCGTAGCGCATGTCTAAAATCTTTTTCTCTTCAGCCCCCCTTGTCAATCCCCTACCGCATGACTCACATAAAACTGTGCCATGTGGATTGATATGTCCGCATCCGCATTTTATATGTTCCATTAAAGAAAACCCCTAACCTATTTAAAGTCTTTTCACTAACAAAAAAAGATCTGATGTGCATCACACCAGACCCACTTCTCACCCCTCCAGAAATATCCGTGAATTTTTTTGTCTTTAATCTACATTTGTATATACCTAAAAAAAGATTTCAGAAAAAAGCCACTAAATAGATAGATTTCCTTTTTATGAATGACTGACTTGCCCTTTTTGTGCTGCTTTGTCTTCATTTTCATGTGAATGATGAAAATCATAAAGGTTTTCTATACAGACTTGATGCCAAACCATAAAAACAAGAATTGTCCAAAGCTTACGGCTGTTATCTTTTTTGTTTTTCACATGGTCCTCTAATAACCGGAGGACTTCAGCTTTATTAAATACATAACTTGTTTGGCTCGTACGTATTAAAGCAACAGCCCACGGGTATAATTCATCTTTTAGCCAATGACGGATCGGCACAGGAAACCCTAGTTTTTTTCTGTTCACTACGTGATCCGGAACAATGCCTTCCGCAGCCTTTCGAAGCGTATATTTTGTTGTGTTGTGTGCAATTTTTTGATCTGTTATAATTTTTGAGGCCACTTCAAAAACGTTTTTATCCAGAAAAGGCACACGTAGTTCAAGAGAATGGGCCATTGTCATTTTATCTGCTTTTAATAAAATATCTCCTCTGAGCCAAGTATAAATATCGATATTCTGCATTTTTGTCACCGTATCATAATATCCCATTGAACTGCTGTATATAGGCTTGGTAACGTTTGTATACCCCATATTTCGTTTATAGTTTTTAAGCAATATCTTCTTTTCTTTTTCTTCAAAGATCTTTGCATTTCCGATATAGCGTTGTTCTAGCGGTGTGGTACCACGCTGAATGAAGCTTTTTCCTTTAAACCCGTCGGGTAAGATAAAGCTGAGTACCTTCAAAAGTGTTTTCACTGGGTTGGGTATTTGGTTGAACACCCGCAATGACTCGGGTTCCCGATAAATATTGTAGCCCCCAAAAAGCTCATCTGCGCCCTCACCCGATAATACAACTTTTACATGCTTGCTCGCTTCACGTGCGACAAAATAAAGCGGAACAGCTGCCGGATCGGCTAATGGATCATCCATATGCCAAATAATTTTAGGGAGTTCTTCTAAAAATTCTTCAGGGGAGATAATATAGCTAATGTTCTCCAGCTGAAGTGCTTCCGCTGTTTCCTGTGCAACATCTACTTCACTGAAACCATCTCGTTCAAATCCAACAGAAAATGTTTTCAGTTTTGGGTTTACCTGCTTTGCCAAGGAAACAATAAAAGAGGAATCAATCCCGCCCGACAAAAATGAGCCAACAGGCACATCGCTACGCATATGCACATGAACAGAATCCTTCAAAGCACTGCGTATATCTTTAATTATTTTTGATTCAGATAAATGTACAGGCTGAAAAACGGGTTTCCAATAGCATTGAATCTTCATGGCCTGCCCTGGTTTTTTCAAGAAGTAATGGCCCGGAGAGAGTTTTTTAATTCGACTTGTCAGTGTATCCGGTTCAGGAACATACTGAAAGCTTAAGTAGTGTTGCAGTGAATCGCTGTTTAACGGATCATTCTGTGCTAACAGAATGCTTTTCTTCTCTGATGCAAAATAAGTCTTTTCCTCTTGCTCCAAGTAAAAGAAAGGTTTTATACCAAAAGGATCCCTGGCTCCAAATAATGTTTGTTCGACTTTATCCCAAATGACAAACCCGAACATTCCTCTGAGCTTGTCCAAAGCTTGCTCTTTTAAGTTACTGTAAAGAGCAATAATGACCTCTGTATCGGAATTGGTCGTAAACTCGTACCCATCCATGATTAATTCCTGGCGAAGTTCGATATAATTATAAATTTCTCCATTAAAAACAATCCAGTAACGATCGTTTTCGTATGAAAGAGGTTGATGCCCGCTTTCTATATCTATAATGCTCAATCTTCTAAATCCAAAATGAACGAATTCATCTATAAAAAACCCTTCATCATCAGGCCCACGGTGTGTAATAGCTCTATTCATCTCTTTTAATTTCTGTTTTGTCTCTTCTCTTATTTCACAAGGTTTCGCACTTACCCAGCCAACAAATCCGCACATTCAATCCACCTGCCTGTTCCATTTTTTATTTTACGAGCGAATACATTAGAAGTATGTAATTAAAAGGTATCAGCATAATGTGAAGAATCTGTGGATTTTAAAAAAATACTGGTAGGTGTTAGTAGATAACAAAAAGTATTACTTAAGGATTTAAAAAATAAAATTTAGGAAACCTCTTGTAACCGAATAGAGATGTTATTGAAAAAACGTCCTGCCCCGGTGGCAGAACGTTTTAAAACAAGGGTCTATCATTAATTAACTATAATTTTTTGAACCATATCCCCATGCCCGGATCCACAGGCGATGCTGCAGACTAAGGTGTACTCCCCTGCTTTTTCCGGTGTCCATGTCACTTTTATTGTCTCTCCCTCAGGGATCTGCTCATCAATATCTGTTCCCTGTATCGCAAAACCATGGAGGCCTTGTTCCCCTTTAATTGAAAAAGTTACCGGTTCCCCTGCTTTAAACTCGGTTTTAGACATTTCCCATTTCCAGTTAGAAGCGACAACACTTACTTCTTCGCCTGAAACTTCATTTGAAGAGGTATTGGTTCCTGAAGAATCTTCCATATCCATATTCTCCATTTCTTCCTCACTCATGCTATCCATATTCTCCGACGTCTTTTCCTCATTATCTGAATTTCCACATGCGCTAAGAATAAAAATTAAAGCTAAGAATCCAAAAAACATCCAATGTTTCTTTTTTTTCATTGGTCAAATACCTCCTTATCATGAAAAGCTTACCCTTCTATATAATAGGCTCTTTGCCACAATCCACTTCGATAAACCAGAAAACTCAGAGGTGTAGGTGCATTGGACAGCCTGAATTATCTCCGCCACACTTTTAAGAGTAACTTTCACCTTATACCCTTTTGAATTTGCACACTTGCATAATCATGGAGGGTATTTTTATTAATTAGGTATTTTGTTTCATCATCGTTCCATCGACATCTCCTCTCATTACACAAGTTACAGCCAGCATACCCTGATATATTATCTCAAGAAAACACCCGATAAAATCAGCAGTCTGACGCAATAACTATGGCAATGCCCAGGTTAAAAATTCAATCAAAGATGTTTTGTTTTTGTGTGAATGCTGACACTTTCTCTTTTTTCAGCCTCATCAAAGTCAACAAATTGGGGATAGAAATAATAAAACATTGACCCTGAAAATCCCAGTATGGCAAGGGTTATGATCCAGGTGCCGATTGAATTCTCCTGGAATACCTCTGTACTAAAAGCTAAAGCCATTACCCCAAAACCAGCCAGTACTGCCTGCTTGGTATATATTAAAAATAACTGAATAAACGCATTAACTCTTTCAGCTACCTTGCCCGTATTACATTCCTTAAGAAATTGAGTAATAAATAAGGCAGAATTCCATAATGTTAAAATTACTATTCCTGCTACTACGATCAAATTATACAAACCTGTAAACATAATTCATCTCCTTACAACGCTTAGTTCCTTTCAAGGAACGTATTTAGTTTTTAAGTTGCTGTGATTGTAAAATATAAATGTTTTAAACTAACCTATCCGTCAGCCACCCATGCAGTTGAGTCGTGAGGTTGAGAAAGTCGTTTTTATGTATAAAAACCCAGTAATCCATATACGTTTGAACGATTATTTAGATTATAGACCTTAAATTTGAAGAATCTGTGGAGGTAGCATTATTTCTGATATATTTATAAAAAAAATTAGTGCCTAACTGATTTTCAGGTAGGCACTAATTTTTCGTTTAAAATTTAGGATATATTACTGCTTTACTTTATGCTGTCCCTTTTTTTATTACTGAAGCGGTGCTACTCACTAAAACCTTGGTCCAGGGCTTCTATATTTTTTTTCATTACAGAAAGATAATCTTCACCTGATTCAATGTTCTCTTTTGTCAGGGATTCAAGATTATACAGCGTCAGTGTTTTCGTCCCCGTTTCCTTTTGAACCGTTTCAGCAATCTTATTTGTAAGATTTGGTTCGAAGTATATATACTTCAAATCGTCTTTGTTCACCAAATCAATGATTTCAACTAGTTCTGATTGAGAAGGCTCATCTGTTGGAGACAACCCCGTTATAGCAATTTGTTGTAAGCCATAAGCGTCATCCCAGTATCCGTAAGCAGAATGGGATACGAGGAATGTTTCATTTTCCGCAGTTTCTGCCATCTCTTTAAAGTCAGCATCCAACGCTTCCAAGTCCTTTTTCAAAGCTGTGAAATTTTCTTCGAAAGCTTTTTTGTTATCTGGGTCAATCTGCACCAGTGCATTTTTAATGTTTTGAGCCATTATTATGGATCTTGAAGGGTCTAACCAGACATGAGGGTCTACATCAGGTTCGCTGCCATGTTCCTCAACACTTTCTTCTTCTGTGTCACTTTGTTCGTTTCCTTCTTCTTCATGAGCATCTTCTTTGGCATCGATAAAATCAACGTTTTCTGTGACCTTTACAACTTGAACTTCTTCATTTTCTACCGCATCTATAACTGCATCAGCAAAAGGTTCCAAGCCTGTTCCAGAATATATGAATGCATCCCCCTCAGCTAATTCCATCATTTCTTTTGTCTTCACTTCAACTGTATGGGCATCAGATCCCGGAGGAACAATATTTTCAACTGAAACATATTCTCCTCCTACTCGCTCAGTGAAGTACTGAAATGGATATATAGTGGTATATACCTTGAGGGTATCTGCCCCATTATCTCCAGCTTTTTCATTAGTGGATGACTCTTTATTACCACAAGCTGCTAAAAAGATACTTGTTGTAATAGCAATTACAGCCAGCTTTTTTTTCATTTCTTTTCCTCTCCTTTAACATGCTAAATTCCACAGTTATTATAATAAGAATGATTTCGATTTACAACATAAATATTTTTACATAATAATTTAAAATCTTGCGCAGGCAGTTAGCAAGGGCATTTTTAAATTTCCTTGCGCAATTTGACAGATTTTATTTTCGGCTTATACCACGGCAGGTAAATGAAACTTCTGCAATCAATTAGAATAAAATAAATTAGCCCGCGTATGAAAAGAGGAGATTATTTTGCATAATGAAATTAAAAACAATATAAATGCTGACCAATTTAATGCTATTTTAGACCAAATAGGAAAAATGTTAACAGATTCGGTAGAAACAATTACCGATACTGTTCAAAATATTGCTTTAGAACAAGCAGTTCAAGGAAAAGTGATAAACGCTAAAAACAACCTGGACTTTCAGATGATCTTGCAATATATCGAAGAATTGTCCATTACTTTAAGAGAATTAATTAAAAATTCTTATCCACTGTTTGCTGAAGAGCAAATGGAAGAATAAATAGAGCACAGATAAAAAGGAAGCTCCGGTTCAATTGAACTGGAGCTTCCTTTTTATTACTTTGCATTCATAGCATTATAGATGCCAACCGTAAACGCTTCGCGCGTTGCAAGGTGTGTTCCGTAAAACTTATCGCCTTTGAAAAGGCCTGTTTTGTCAATTGAAGCCATTGTTATAATGCCTTCGTAAGCCCAATGATCTGCACGAATATCAGAGTACTTCACACTCGCAGCTGCTGTTTGTGTCATTTTCAGGTCAAAGGCGCGCTGGATAATAGCGGCCATTTCATTACGTGTCATTTCTTCCTCTGGACGGAACGTCTTATCGTCAAATCCAGTGATAATACCGGCTTCACGAATCGCGGCAATATCATAAGCAAAACGATATGTTTTCGGTACATCTGTAAAGTGGCTCATAACTTCTGGCTTCAAGTCAAGTACACGGTTCATGATCGCCGCTGCCTGTCCGCGTGTTACTTTTGAGTCCGGGCGGAATGTGTAATCGTCAAATCCGTTGATGACTTCTTTATCTGTCAGCGTTTTAATCGCTGTGTATGTTGCATCTGTTTTCGGTACATCTGTAAACCACTCTGGAACCACCGGTGCAGCCGATTCTTTTATCACGCGTTTTGCACCCGCATATCTTGGTCCCCAATAAGGGTTGTCCATAGATACAAGATCAATACCATCGCTTGACGTTGCGTTTAATACCATATTATTGCCGGCATATACACCAACGTGAGAAATCCCTTGTTTATACGTGTTTTTATAAAAAATAAGATCTCCCGGCTTCAAGTCACTCTTAGCTACTGCTGTACCAATTTTATATTGCTGATCTGTTGTACGCGGAATAGAAATACCTGCTGCATTTTTATAGATATACTGAGTGAACCCTGAACAATCAAACCCACTCGGAGAAGTCCCCCCCCACACGTAAGGTACACCCATAAACTTTTTCCCATAAGTAATGATCGATTCCCCAGTGGATGCTGCTTCTGTTTTAAAAGAACCCAGCGGGGAAAGTGTTAAGAACATTACCGCTGCCATAAACACTACAATTACTTTCTTAAAACGATTCACCATTTTCCTCCCACGATCTTAATTTTTCTCTATTTGGCACTTTTTCTATATTTTTCTCAACTGAATTAATCATAACAAAATTAAACATAAATAGTTTTAAGATTACATTACAAATTGTCGTTTATCATCTGATTTAACATTTTTATGTAACAATACATAATTTATCTATCAAAAATTGATGAACTCTGCATATTTTAGAAAACAAAATGTAATAGAATTGAATATTCAAAAAATTAAGTTTTACATAGGTAAAAAAAGGAGGCTGTATGAACAGCCTCCTTTTTTAGGGTATGGTGATAATGTTCCTAAACTCCTTTACTTTTTTATACAGATTCTTCGCATCAAAACCTTTTCCTCACTAAAACAAATTTACGGTTTTTAGCTTCTTGATTATTATGAATAAGACGAAAGATACGAAAAAACAGGATTGGCAAAAAATTACTTTGGTAAACAAGATATCTTGATTCCCATTCGGGTTGAAATTTATTTTTGTATTGATACAGTCCTTTAAAGTTATAAAAGTGATTTACTTTGTCAAAAATCATCTGTCCCAAAGCTTCAAAAAATCCACTTTGTTCAGGGTCTTTCATATTAGCTAATGGCGACATCCCCATGCTGCACCATTCATATCCATTATCCTTTGCCCAATTAAATATAGAAATAAATAAGAAATCCATTGTTGCATTTGGGCTTTTATCCGGCTGGTAACGCATTAAATCAATCGCAAGAGTACGATCAATTTTTGGCTGATTATAAGCAAGCGTTGCAAAAGCAAGGATATCGCCATCCTTGCTTTTCACGATGGCAAGCGGAAACTTTGCTACATAGCCGTCATAAAAGAAACCGACTGAGAACCCTTTTTCTTTTCTCTTTCCCAGCCAAGAATTTGAAATATCTTTTAGTTCTTCAAGCAGTTTTTTAGAATGCGGCGGAAATAAAACAGAAAATTGATATCCCTCACGCTCGAACTTATTTTTGCAGGTACGCAGGCGTTTTCGACTGTTTCCTGACATTGAAAAGTCTGGCAGGTAAACTTTTGCTTCTTCACCTATTTTAAGGGCACGGTATCCCATCTGTTGATATGCCGTCATGTAACGAAGAGATACCTGATAAAAAACTGGTTTTATATTAAGCCGCCGGCAATATTGGTGAAAATCTTGAATCGCCCCATGAATTAATATTTCTTTTCCGATCGGGTCCCCTAATATGACAAATGTATTACCTGTCTTTTGATAGATAATCAAGACTTGCTTTTGCTGTGACCAATAAAAAAGCTTGTCATTTAAAAAGCTTAAATGGGATGTGTGTGTCCCTCCATTCTTTTGTAAAAACAGCCATACTTCATTCAGGTCATTTTCATATACAGAAAGCATAATAGAAAAAGTCCCTCCACATACTCATTATTCTAGTGTTAAAACTGATTGATCATACTGTCATACAATGAGCGTCACTCCTCAATAAATTAGTGACTTATTATCCTTTAGTCCTTATTTCTCTGTCACCTGGGCTTTAATAAAATTGAGGCCTAATATTAATCTTTATTATACAAAAAAAACCCCAAATCTTTCTGCATAATATCTGCTTATTTTCCGTGTCCGTCCTCTTATACACCTTTAATTTGAAAGGAACTTAACCACTACAAAAATAAGAATGCTTTTGAGACTTTTAGTGTCACTGCTTGCTTTTGCCAACTGATTCATATGGAAAAAACGATTCAGTTGGCAATTGGCGATGATTTGACGAAACAAACCAAAACAAAGATTTGTTATGGATTAGAACCGAGTATACTTGCCGGTACAAAGAATGTACCCCAATATATGTGTAATTCAAATTCAAGCAGAAAATGCGTGGACAAGAGAGGAAAACTGTTTAGTTACTAAAACTAAAGAAAGAAGACCTTTGTATTCATCCAATAAAGCGCACGGCTATTGAACGTCTATAATCTAAAGGACATAACGCATCGACAAAAGCCGCAAAAAAAAGTGCAAACTTGCAATTAAAAGCATCGAATGTAGGTGAATATTCCAACTGATAGAACAATAAAGAAGGCTAGATTCTCAGCCTTCTTTATTTATTAACTAATCGTTGTATTTATTTTGTTATATTATAAAGCGACTCTACACCGCAAATGTGCTATACGCATTAGGCAGGTTAATTAAATGCCGTTTTTAACAGATCAAGTGCGTTTTGCTGATCTTTCTCCGATAAAAACTGTTTTTTAATATCATTCGTCATCGGGGCGGGTAATTCTTTTAGATATACTTCCATTCCTTTTTGCTGAATCGGCTCAGCTAATTCCTTTGCCGCTTCTATTGTTGAAGCAGCTCCTAACACCAGGAGAAACTGTCCTTCTGCGGGAACGACTGTCGCCGGAACATTTTTAGGTTTGGCTTTTTCTGCAGCTTCTGCCGTTGAGAAAACACCTCCTTGAATAAGGGCGACTGTCACGTCTTTTACATCGGCTGGCTTATTTTCCTGCACAGATCTTTCATTCCCGCTGACAGCCTGTTGTTTTTGTGCCTTTTCCTCTATATCAATAGCGTTGATCATTATTACGCCAAAAGCCGTACCGACACCAAGCGCTAAAGTCACAATACCCGTTACAATTGCTGGATGGATAAACGCTGTTTTTTTCTTTGCTGCAGAAATCGGCATTTCTTCTCCTGGCATATGCCAATGGAGCACATTGCTGTTTTTCTCATGCCATTTTGGAGCCCCCATTACATCACCTCAACTTTGTCTTAATACATAAATAAGATTCCTTTTAACAAAAAAGAACTGGCTTATTTCTATGTCAATAACTGTAGACTTCTCATACCTCTCAGTGTTTGATTGAAATAATTCAAAATCCCATGCCCTAAAACATTGTTCAAGGCGTTGGTATTTCTATCGACCAACAGTCACCTGTATTTTGGCATGATGTGCAATAATATTATAAAAACCCTCTTCTAAGAAGGTTTTATTGACTGCATACACACCATTTCCTTTATGTGAGGCTTCTAATTTTATTGGGATAATATTGTAGATAGAGGGTGCACAGAGCCTGTAACGAGATGCCTGTATAAGTAAGTGGTTACCGAAAATTATGCGGAAGGTGAGCGGAGGGGCTGGCGTCTTTTTTCAATATTTCTGTTAACGCTTTAATATTACCCTTGCCGCCCTGCAGCATTTATTCGTTGCAGTGGGTTCTGGTATTCTAAGCAAAAAAAGAAGGACATCTTCATTACATGAATGATAGTCCTCTCATCAACATCGTCATATTGCCAGCCCTTACATTTTACTGTATCCAAAGTTTGAATAGTCCTTCTGTTATACCTAAGTTATACATATAGTAAATCCCAAATACTGTACTAATTCCTCCAGTAATTTGGGTGAGTGTTTTATTCATGCTGATTTTTTTCGCACTAAAGACAAATGGAATTCCAATAATTGTAGTGAAGAAAAGCATTCCAATAACCGTTCCTGCACCAAATATAAGAATATAAATAACCGATTCCCAAACAGTCTTCACTGTACTCATAGTTAAGAGAACCATGGCCCCGCTTCCAGCTAGACCATGTATTAAACCAATCAGCATAGATTTAAAATAAGAAATATTTTTATGTTGGTGTTTGTGTACATGGATATTTTTGAATGAAAGGATCGTTGTAATTCCAAGATAAACAAGCATTATCCCTACTAAAAATTCTAATGACATTGCCCATTTTTCTGGTATTTCACCTTTCATTAAAATCAGAATACAACCAATAATTAGTAATGTTGCAGTGTGACCTATCCCCCAAAACACTCCAGCAAGAGAGGAACGGGATAATTTCTTACTCTGACTCGCAATAGTAGATACTGCGATTACATGATCAGGTTCAATTGCGTGTTTAATTCCAAGAACAAAGCCCAAAGCTAAGACAGATAAAAAACTAATCTCCATTAATATTCTTCTCCCATTACGAATTTATAATATGTTTGATAAAAGAGATGTTACTCTACATCAAGTTCTTTTAAAAGTAAGAGTGTTACCGCTTTCGCAATTATAACACATAAATTTAATAGTATTATCCAGTGATTTTTATAAGGAACAAAAGATCAACTAGATTTCCATATAAAAAAACAGACTGCTCCGTGCAGTCTGTTTGAGATAATTTTAATCAAATTGGTAAAGCGGTGTGCTGAGATAACGTTCACCGTTTGACGGAAGAATTGCCAGAACCTTTTTTCCTTTACCAAGCTTTTCAGCCACTTGAACGGCAGCAGCGATTGCTGCACCTGACGAAATGCCGCCAAGAATCCCTTCTTCACGTGCAACACGACGAGCTGTTTCAAACGCTGTGTCATTATCAATCTGAATGACTTCATCATAAACTTCTGTATCAAGGATCGCTGGAACAAAGCCTGCACCGATCCCTTGAATTTTATGAGGACCCGGCTTACCACCTGAAAGGACCGGTGAATCTTTTGGCTCAACCGCAAAAATTTGCGCATTTGGCCATTTTTCCTTGATCACCTGGCCTGCACCCGTGATTGTACCTCCAGTTCCAATACCAGATACGAATGCATCAAGCTCATCGAACTGCTCAACGATTTCTTTACCTGTTGTGCGGCGGTGAATTTCAGGATTTGCTTCATTTTCAAACTGCTGTGGCATGAAATAGCCGTTTGCTTCCGCAAGCTCTTTCGCTTTACGGATCGCACCACCCATTCCCTCGGATCCTGGTGTCAAAACTAGCTCCGCACCATATGCGCGAAGAAGGTTGCGACGCTCTATGCTCATTGTTTCTGGCATAACAAGAATCGCTTTATAGCCTTTAGCAGCTGCAATCATCGCAAGTCCAATACCAGTATTTCCACTTGTCGGCTCAATTAATGTACCACCTGGCTGTAAATTGCCTTTTTCTTCAGCTGCTTCAATCATGGCAAGTGCGATTCGATCTTTTACACTGCTGCCCGGATTCATATATTCAAGTTTTACATATACTTCTGCACTGTTTTCATTTACTGCATTGTTTAATCTTACAATGGGTGTTTTACCCACTAAATCCGCTACTGAGTTTGCTACATGTACCATTAGTTTACTTACCTCCATTTAGATGATGAGTGTTTTCATCTTCGAATTATACTGGTTACATACTGAATTTGGTTTAGGCGATAAAATGATCTTTCAACTGATCTCTGCAGCCTCCTTTAAAACTAGTGTCATTCCTCTATGGTTATGTTAAATAAAAAATGTGTAGAAATTATGATGAAACTATATATGAATTAAAAAAGCAGTATTCTTCTATTAGGAAGAATACTGCTTTTAAATTACTGTTAATTAACAGTAACCGCCTGTGTCAACCAATATAAACTTAGCGCCTTTGAAGATTAATGCTTGACTAAAGATGTCTAACCTTCAATACATGCCTGTATCCTTCTGGCAGGTTACACGAGGATACTTGTACCTGAGGTAATTAAAAACAAGGCACTTGATTATCTGGAATAAATATCCATGTCTCCATCTGTTTTTAATGCATATCTCCTGTAACTCCAGCATGTATTTTTCTTAGCTAGCCATCTCCCGACATTTATCCGCACATTTCCTACACGCCTCAGCACATCTTCTGCAATGCTCATGGTGGCTGGCATGTTTTTCACATTCAGCGGCACAAGCCTCACAAATAGTCGCGCACAATTGGCAGATCTGAGAGACAAATCGGCTGCCGCTCGCCATAGCAGATGCCGCAAAGCTACACACGTCCGCGCATTCACGGGTTAACCGGATGCATTCCGCAAGCATTTTCACATCGTCTTCCTTTAAACAAGCATCATAACAGTGATTGCACTCCGTCATACAAGCAAGGCATTCCTCAATACACTCTTTAAACTTCTCATGCATGTTTACATTCCTCCTAAAAATTTTCGAATTACAGTTGTAGCGTTCCCATATTCCAAATCACTAAACACCGAAAAAAATCTTTGTATGTATAAAGTGATTATTTAGTAAACAAAGCTCCCTCGCCGTCAAAATCCCATGAAAATTAAAATCAGCTGAAAAATAAATGTAAATGTTTATAAATAGCGATCCATCCTAAAAATTCCTTACTTAGACCATTTCCATCTATGCTCTGCTGAAAATTAAAAAATTCTTTAAACTCCGCTCTATCGGGAGCTAGCGGGTATGCGTGTATAGTGATCTTTAGTTATTCTCTGAGGAAAACATGTAATGACGTTCATTGAAAGTGATAGAGAATATAAGCGCAAGAGCAAACATATTCCCCATTAATGAACTGCCCCCGTAACTGAGAAATGGAAGCGGAATACCAGTAATAGGTAAAAGCCCAATCGTCATACCAATGTTTTGGAATACATGAAAGGTAATCATAGAAACGATTCCAGCGCCCATATAAGAGTAATAGGGAATCCTAGTTTTTACAGTAAGTTTGGTAATATGATAAACGAGGATGAAAAATAAGCTGATAACAATTGAACCACCAATAAATCCATATTCTTCCCCAATAACACTAAAAATAAAATCGGTATGGCTTTCTGGTAAATAAACTTGCCTATAGCCGGATCCTTTCCCTGTCGTTTGGCCAGATCCAATAGCAAGGAGAGACCTAGTCAACTGAAACCCTTCGGAACTTGCATAACTATAAGGATCGAGCCAGGAGTAGATACGGCCAAATTGATACTGTTTGACGCCAAGATATTTTTCGAGAAAGGCAGGGTTCCAGAGTACAAGATAAAAAATGAACCCTGCTAAGGCACCGGCACCTCCGAACAGCGGCAGTAAAATTCGCCATGTTATACCAGATACAAAAATCATTCCAAGTAAGATGGAAATTAGAACAAGCGAAGTACCCAGGTCAGGCTGCTGCATAATTAAAAGGAGCGGCACCGCAGTAGCAGTACCCAGTTTTAACAGCAGGAAAAAATCGCTCTGAACGGTCTTAATCGTGTATTTTACATGATGATTCACAAGGATGCGTGACAGTGTCAAGATCAGAAAAACTTTAATAAATTCTGATGGTTGAATTTGTCCAATGCCAGGAAACCGAAACCAGCTTTTTGCCCCATTTATCACGGGAGCGATTGATGGCGGAGCGATAACGAGAAATGCTAGAAGAATGATTCCGAATCCATATAAGTACCAGGCCATGCTGTGTAATTGACTGGAATCAAAGCGGATCACAAGGGTAATAATTCCGACACCGACCAAATACCAAACAACCTGACGAATGACAAAGTTTGTTTGATATTGACCTGTAGATTGGGCACTATAAATGACCACACAGCTAACAATAAACATCATCATCAAAATTAATATCAATCCGTAATCTATCCGTGGTTGTTGTTGAGAATTCATCATTTTTCCTCTCTTAACAATTAATATTTCATATTATTTTCTGAAAAAAAATCTTGGATCAGGTCTTCCAGATTAATGATGAAATAATTTTGTTGTTTTACTTTCTATAACTTGGATTTGAAAATCATTTAAATTTGCCATTTCTTTTTTTACCTTTTGTACAATTTGATCGGTCTGGGCCTTCTGCTTCACCCAAATGTACAATTCATAACTCGGGCTTTCTTTTTCTCTTACAAGCAATTTTTCTGCAGTTGTAAATGGCATGACCATCACATTCTTATTTCTTGAGACAGGAGACACAATCCCTACTACACTGACTTTATCTTTGCCAAGCCGAAAGGATTTAGGGTGGTACGCTAGGCTTCCAAGAATCATTTTCCCTTCTTCGGTTTTATAATTTTTTGCAAAGGTCTCATTGACCATCATGACCAACTCCCCATCATCTTTCCTAGAAAGCAGCCGGCCTTCGATACTTTTCGGAACAACAGAAACTTCCTCGTGGATGAACAAAAAGTCTTTATCAACATCGATCCCCAATATTTCTCCGTAATCATTCTTCGCCGTCAAATATTGGTAAACCTCTTTTACCCCATTCATTCTTTTAATCTTGTGATATAGAGCCTGATAAAATTCTTGTTCAATTGAGTTGAATGAAATACGAACCATTATACGTTCTTGGGAAGTAGAAATTCCTGTTTTGTTAAATTGGCTTGAACGAAGAGTTGTTGTCATTCCATGATCTGTAAGCTTGATCTTCTCATTATGGTCAACTGGCTTTAGGGTATGAGCCTCCATAAGAATAGCGGACACACCTAGAACGATAAAAATCACAATAGATGACAGCAAGATGAGTTTTTTTCTTCTATTCATTCTTAATAATGCCTTTCCATCTTAATTTTTAAAGTTTATTGGAGTATCACATAATATCTTGAAGAATCTGTGTAGATTGAGACATTATCTTGAAAAATATTTCTGTTCATACATGATCATGAATTCTGAGGTTTTGAACGAAGGTTTACTGAATTAATTGATTGACAATTTAGAGCGAAGGCGCATAATATAATTTCAAAAAATTGCCTTAGTGCAAAAATATAGATAATAACCAACACATTAGCAGGAGGCTAAAGTTTATGTATAAAGTAAAAACACAACAAAACCTGTATCAAGCCAAGACCGGAGAAGAGTTCTTCATAAAGAAAGTGGAAATCAAAGGAGAACTAAAGAGACGCTTACTGGGTTTGGGATTTGTTCCCGGGTCAACCGTTGAGATCTTAAAGAAAAGTCTTTTAGGGGACCCGATATCATACATGGTAGCAGGTACATTCATCGCTTTAAGAAAAGAAGAAAGAAGACTCATTTTTGGAAAGGTGATCGATCTGTGAAGTATTTTACTGTGGCACTTGCAGGAAATCCAAACACAGGGAAAAGCACATTATTTAATGCATTAACAGGCCTTAAGCAGCATACCGGAAACTGGTCTGGAAAAACGGTGAATCTCGCGTCCGGCTATCATCACCATAAAACCGAAACATTTAAAATCATAGATCTTCCCGGCACATATTCCTTATTGTGAACCTCTCCATCAAAATCTTTGATTCGGGTGGAGAGGTTCACACCAGGCGTAAGCTGATAGCCGTAGAGCAATTTCTGCCTGTATATTCATACTCCTGTCCTAATCATCAGTGCACTACAATGCAGCCGCCTTTTTTGTTTCGAATGCAACATTTAAAAGCGTTACAAAAATTGAAAAAGCAGCTGTCTCTTTCCCAAGAGGACAGCTGCTTTTCCGTGATACATGTGTAAAAAAATATATCACAAAAGGATGGCGAAACCTTTGTAAGAGAATTATACGATGGACAAGGAAAGCTTATACTCATTTATTTAAAATAGAAATGGATAAACCAGTTTCACTATTGTGTTGTGTAAATTCTGACCGGGTTATCGTAGGCACCTTGCTTTATTAGTCATAAAAAGAATATTGTATCGGTTTCTAACATACATTCTTCATTGTTGAGCTTGCATAGCGATTATAATCCAAATGAAAAAGTGTATGTCTAAAAAGAAAATGAAACAAAAAATAGATAATGATATCGAATAATCGAAATAAAAAAGCCGAAAAGGTAGATGCCGTTGCCTTTTGACTTTTAAATCGCAAGTTGTTCCAAAATAAGATTTTTATCTACTCTTTTTATAAACTTATAGAACTGCTCTCTTTTTTTTCCATTTTCAGAATACAGATCAATTATTTGCTCGACTGCATTATATAGCTGATCCGGTGTAAGATTTTCAAGTAACAGAAATCCTACCTCAGCATCTTTCCCTTTCGCCTTTCCACCTATATAAAGATTGTAATGATCTTTCATTTTCATTACACCAATATCGCTTAGCATTGGCTCTCCACACCCTACCGGACACCCTGTATACGCAACTTTTAATGTAAAAGGTACTGGTTTTCCTGCTATCCGGTTGTTTAATTCTTTTGCTACAGGCATTCCTTCCTGTTCTTCTCCCTTACAGAAGTTACAGGTTCTTAAACTTTTCACGTAATTTCCGACAGGGTAACAAACTAATCCGACACGTTTAAATTCTTCGATAATTTCTTCCTCTTTATCTTTTGGTATTTCTACGTACAATTGCTGAAATGTCGTTACCTCTATACTCTCTTCATCATCCATGTATTTAGCAATGGTACGCAACTGCGCAGCATTTAGTCTTGACCCAAAATCAATACCACCGTTAACAGCCATTTTTATTTTTTCATTCATAATAAAATCCCTTCAATCATATTTTTAAAGATGAATTACAACATATAGGTTACCCCTCTATAGTATACAAAATAACTAGACAAGGAACAAATATCAAAAATTTAAGAATAAAAAACTAGTTATCTTATGATTCTAATTATTTAGAATCCCCATATTTGTTTGACATTTCAATATATTCTTTTTATATTGAGAGTAGCTACTCGAAAATTGTAAAACATTTGGGAGTGAGGATATGCATTTTGAACTTGATCAAAAAGCAAAAAGCTGGCTTGAATCCAAAGGAAAACATCTTACAGTTAATACTGTTGAGGTAAAAGGGTGTTGTATAGCAGGAGTACAAGATCTAATGACTATTCCTAAAAAACCAAAGGATTTGCACCGCTATAACGAGTTTACAGTAGAAAATCTCTCTATATATGTTCAAAAAAATATTAAAGTAAAGGATAAGATCTCCCTTAAAGTGGCAGGGGTTGGATTTTTCAAAGGTATTTCGGCAAAATTAACTAATTAATAAATACATCCCTTTTATAAACAGATGATAGTTCATAATATTCTGGCGACAGGCCAAGAGCTAGCCATCAGACTGTAGCAAAGTGGTTCTCAACTCCTCCTGTTTGAGAGCCACTTTGTCTATAGTCTAAAACTTCAATTCTTAAATTGTACCTTAGAACACATTTAATGCTGAATAAAAACATACTTTCTTCTTGACTTAATGAAAAGGAAATATAGAAAACTATACCTTCAATGTTTTATTTTCCAAACCAAGATAGGTTTTTGCAATCCAGATCCATCCAGCAATGAATAATACAATAGACATTACTGTGAAGGGATGAAAGAAAAAATCAGGAATATGTACTGTGCTGATCCCGAAAATAATGATACCGGTAAAAAGATAAGAATAACTCAACAAGAAACGAATAAAAAAATTTGAAAATCTCATTAGAAAACACCTCTTTGCATGTATAACCACCTTAATTTTACCGAGACTTGTTGCTTGTGAATAGGTCTTTATTTTCTATGTTTTCGACAATTATATGGCGTTTGTGCAGTTAATGCATAAATACAATCCAAGCCTGCACAATAAGGAGGTTTTGGTTTTATACGTCAACTAATTTAAAACTAGAGTATTAGTTCTGCAAATAACTAAATGGAGATTGTATTGGAATGTTACATAGTTTTGGAATGGGCCTCCTCCGTCTATCATCTGCTTATATGCGTTAATTCTTGCCTGATTAGTTTATCGGTGTTTAATGTAACAAATCCCTTGAAAACTGAGATGGTACTTAAATAACCCAACTGGGCATATATTGGTTAACCAATGGCAACTTTGTTTTATCTTCTTTTAATGGGCACTGTCTAAAAAGCAGCTATAACACCAAATAGCTGCTTTTTCACTTTTCCAATACTAATACTTATCGTAAATAAGCTTTCATATTGATTAACCCTACCCTCCCATATACCTTACCTAATTAAGTGGCCACTGAACTGATCTGCCCCTCAATTCTTAAACGGGATTGACACTCTTAAAGTCAAAACAAAGGGGCGTCCGTCCATGAAAAAAGACAAGAAGAAAAAACAGGCTGAAGAAGGATCACAGGAAACGCTGCTCGCTGAAATCGAGCGCCTGCGTATGGAGACTTTTTTGGACTGTTGAAAAAGGGATGCTTTATCTCAAGAGTTTCAGAGCATGAATGATTCCATTGAGGGGTTAGAAGGCTACATGACGCATTATAACCAGAAACGAATCAAGAAAAAAGTAAAGTAAAGGGCATGACTCCGGTTCAATATCGGATTCATGCTCTAGAAGCTGCCTGGGATTCGTGTCTAACTTTTTGGGTTCAGATCAGATCCAGCTTTCTTTTTTTATATTAGATCATTTGTCAAATTAAGCGCAACACTTCGTCGATAAACGCTTCGTATGGCGTACGCCATCCCAGGCACTTGCGCGGCCGGTTGTTCAGCAGCTGAAGAGCCCGGCCCAGCTCGTCATCCGTCACTTTGTTGAAATCGGTGCCTTTTGGAAAGAACTCACGAAACAAGCCGTTGGTATTTTCATTGCTTCCACGCTGCCAGGGGGAATACGGGTCCGCAAAATAAAAGATAATCCCTGTATCTTTTTCCAGCACTAAATAACAGCTGAATTCTTTTCCGCGATCTGTGGTTGCCGTCTTGAAGACCTCATTTGGCATACGGCTGTACAAAGTCCGGATGGCCCATTCCATCGAATCTGCCGATCTATCTGTCATCTTGACCGCTACATACCAGCGGGTTTTGCGCTCGACAAAGGTGGCGACACAGCCCTTGCTTTTCCCGCGTCCAGACACAACCGTATCCAGTTCCCAGTGGCCAAAAGACTGACGCTTTTTAACTTCAGCCGGGCGTTCGGCAATCGGTGTGCCGATATTAAATCGGCCTCTTGTTTCCTGGGGCTTCTGGCGTTTTCCTTTGTGGCGGAGAACCGCAGCCTTTCGGCTGAGCCGTCCAGTGTATAGCCATCTGTAAATCGTTTTGAAGCAGACTGCCCCCTTAAACAGCCGGTTGGCGATCTGTTCTGGCGACCAGGTGGCATCCAGTTTTTCTTCAATCATTTCAGCTACAGTGGAAGACCACTTTCCACGGCAGCCGCAATTTTTGCGCCGCTGTTCATACCGGTGCTGTGCAGCCTCGGGCTTATACAGCCCGTTAGAGGAACTGTTCCGTGTAAGCTCACGTGAGACGGTAGAAACCGACCGGCCAATTCTTCTAGCAATGTCCCGGAGGGAACAGCCGGATTCCTTTAATGTTTCTATGCGTGCGCGCTCAAATGTGCTAAGATGTTGGTAGCTCATGACAGCCCTCCGTGAATGTTTGTGTAGGAACTTACATTTTACACGAAGCTGCCATGGGCTTTTTTTATTTTCTAGGTGTTGCACTTAATATTACAATCCGTCATTAACTAATAATTGTTTTTATTTTGCTACACTAAAAAGCGACTCTACCTCATAGCCTTTCGCTTTATAGTAGTCTAAAATACCAAGATAGATGGCTTTGGCTGCTACGGTCTGCCAGTAGTCTGACTTCAGTTTATCATTGTCGCTTTTATACGTAATGAAGCCGAGTTCTGCCAGCGCAGCCGGCATATTATTTTCGCGGAGAACACCATAATTTCCTGACTTCACCCCGCGGTCCCTTAAGTTTCAGGCAGCTATCATTCTCGTTTGAATTTTTGTCGCCAGCAATTTGCTGTCTGACACATATGGGTTTGTGCCAGCCGAATAATAAAATGTTTCTGTACCAGTAGCGCTCGCGCTCGCCCCATTTGCATGGATAATGACTATTCCGAATGAAGCAGTTTTTTAACGAGAATGGAAGCAGCCACAATGTTGACGACTAGCACAACCAGCCTTACCCATAAGAGGGCCCAGGCTTCCCTGGCAAACCGCTTTTTCCTCTGCACCTATTCGTGGATCTGGCAAAGATATCAAAAAGATTGCATGGTTTGACGGTATATCGTTTTATTTTCACAGCAATTACATCCTCTCTTTGGGTTATTCACTTATCGTTGCAACGGCTATTGCCCGTGAAGGCCCAAGTAATTATCGCTTCTAATTTCCTTGCATTCATACACGGTTCTTTGTATTACCACTGTTTATTTAGATGAAAAACTAAGCAGCATATGAACAAAATTCGTTCATATGCTGCTTCTATATTGCTGTTATAAATTTTTATCTATATGAGGATTTTTAAATTCTATATGCACGTGCTTTACTGCATCGCCTTTACTTTATTTAGCCATTGGTCATCATAGACCAGGTCTAAATAACGCTCACCACGGTCCGGAAAAATAGTAACAATATTTGTATCTTCTGAAAGAGTAGGAATTAGCTTTTTTATGGCGCTTATAACAGATCCGGAAGATCCCCCAGCAAAAATTCCTTCTTTTTGCAATACCTCTCTGCAGGCCATTGCTGAATCATAATCATTCACATGGATGACCTGGTCAATTTCATCTTTATTTAACAATTCAGGAACACGACTAGCTCCAATTCCAGGTAATTCTCTTGGTGCAGAGGGGGAGTCAAAGATAATAGATCCTACTGCGTCTACTGCTATTACCATTAGGTTTGGATAAGCTTCGCGTAGCCTTCTGCTTATTCCCATAATACTTCCTGAAGTACTAACAGGGGCAATTAAGATATCAAGAGGTTTCCCACCCAGCTGTTCAACAATCTCATTCCCGGTTCCGTAATAGTGTGACTTCCAATTGTTCTCGTTTGCATATTGATTAATCCAATATGCATTAGGTGTAGTTGCTAGGAGTTCATGTACTCTTTTAATCCTTGTCTGCAGGTAGCCTCCACTTTCATCCCGTTCCTCTACCATACTTATGTTCGCTCCCATAGACTCAATTATCTTAAGATTTGTTTTAGAAATCTTAGGGTCAACAACACAAGTAAATTGGAGATTATGAAATTTTGATAGGAGAGCTAGCGCTATTCCCAGGTTACCGGAAGAGCTCTCTATAAGATGTGTTTCGTTGTTTATTTTCCCTTCTTCAAATCCTTTTTTGATTAGAAATTCAGCCGGTCTGTCCTTCATGCTTCCACCAGGGTTCATCAGCTCTAATTTAGCATATACATTAATATTGGATGCTGGAAACAAATTATTCAGGTGGAATAATGGTGTATTTCCGATACAATTCTGAATAGATTTTGTTATGTCTGAGTTAAGTGTTTGGCCTACATTTGTCATGGTAAGTTTCCTCCCTTTTCTAATAAGCAATACTTCAAACAGATAGATCTAGAGTAAAGAATCTTATGCCAAAATTTTCGTTCCCATTTTTGGAGGACGATCAGGCTGACATTAATCACGTATACATTTCAAATCTTTATTCATTTGCAGAAATGTTTTGCGGTGTAATTTTCTTCGGGTTTATTTGTTTTAATCTCACAATTCCTATTATAGGAAGAGCGCAGATTAAGCTTAGAAGCAGCCAAAACCATTCAGGTTTTAGCCAGTCATACAAAACACCTCCTAACAGGTTGCCTAATGACCCTCCTATACCTGCAGCCAAATTAGAAAAGCCGAAATATCCAGCTAATGATTCCTTGGGGGCAATATCCGCAATATAATTTTGAAAAAAAGGAAGAAGCAACATAGAGCCAAATGAAATACTAATGAGCGCTATGATCAGCGTTATTATGTGTTCCGAATATCCTAATATCATTAAAGAAAAGCCGATAAGTATGTAAGGCAAAGCAAAAATAGAGCTCATACTACGGTCTTTAAACCAATGTAAAACTGGCATTTGGAGCAAAATAACATTGATTGTAACAAGAGAGAAAATCCAGCTTGAAGATCCAGTCAACCTTTCTGAGATAACAGGAAACGTTAAATATAACTGTTGGTAAATGAAGTGGAATGGCATTAAGCTAAAAACCAACAGTATAAAACTCTTATTCCGCATAATGTTTACTGTGTCTTGTATCCAGGAAGAATGCCGTTTTAACAATGGTGGGTTCGGAAGAAATAAAACGATACACCCAATAACCCAGAATAGCGCACCGGAAATGAGACACAGGAAAAGAAAGTCTTCCGGTTTAAAGAATAGGCCAGCTAAAGGACCCATCACAGTTCCGGCATTCTCAACAATATTCATCATAGAAAAGGCCTGTTTATGATTTTCGGCAGGTGTAAGCATGGTTAGCGTTGCTTTTAGTGCAGGGCTAAACATTGCACCACCCAGACCGCTTAGAATGGCCGCGATAACAATTAGGAAAGGCTGATCTGTCAAACCCAAACCTGCAAAACCTACCCCACGGCAAGCAAATCCCGCTATTGCTAGCTGCTTATAACCAAAACGATCAGCTAAAAATCCGCCAAATACCATTAAGCCCTGCTGACTAATGATTCTAACCGAAAGGACAATACCGACAAAAGCCAATGAAAATCCTAGATGGTTAACAAAATATGTTGATATGAAAGGGACAAACATAAAAAAAGTAAAAAAAGCTACGAACTGAATAAGGATAATCAGCCATGTTCCTGTCCCTAAATTAGAAAAGATATTTTTTTTAAACAACGCATCCTCCCCTTCTTTTTTAAAGGTAACTAATCTTTCTTCACCCTGTACATTACCGATTAATTTTGTGTTTTCTGCGCAGGTCTGGTTAATTTTGTGTAAAGTAATTTCTATTGTTGTAAAAAGTATTTCGAAAACTTTAATAAGTCATAGTAAATATCTATTTTTATACAACTTTGCATAGAGTTGTTGCGAAATTAACATATTAAAAACAAAGATGATATATTTCATCTTCTCCTTGTTATAAAAAAGGAAAGCAATTGAGCTTTATTTACGCGATAGTAAACCAAATTAATATTTATCAAAATAATGGGCTTATTTGTTGTTGTCCTAGAGTGCCGACTTCCCTGTCCCTCGCAACCCTCCCGTCAAATTTGTAGATAACGCAAAAAAGGCAGCCTCAAGGCTGCCTCTCGATTTCTTTTTAACATTTTAAAGAGATATATTTAGCATGCAAATGGTCTTTCTCTCTATTAACTTGCTACTTTGTAAAGTGTCTCAACGTTAAATCCTTTGGCTTTATAGTAGTCTAAAATACCAAGATAGATGGCTTTGGCTGCTACGGTCTGCCAGTAGTCTGACTTCAGTTTATCATTATCGCTTTTATTCGTAATGAAGCCGAGTTCTGCCAGCGTAGCCGGCATATTATTTTCGCGGAGAACACCATAATTTCCTGACTTCACCCCGCGGTCCCTTAAGTTCCAGGCAGCTATCATTCTCGTTTGAATTTTGGTTGCCAGCAATTTGCTGTCTGACACATATGGGTTTGTGCCAGCCGAATAATAGAATGTTTCTGTGCCAGTCGCGCTCGCGCTCGCCGCATTTGCATGAATACTGACAAACACATTCCCTTTATTTTTTATAGCAAAATCAGGACGCGCATTTATAGAAACAAATGTATCTGAAGAGCGGGTCATTTTTACGTTGAAAGGTGTCTTCTTCAGCAAGTTGTTTACTTTCAGGCTAGTAGAAAGCACAACATCTTTTTCCCTCAGCCCAAATCCAACTGAACCGGGATCTTTGCCACCATGCCCTGGATCAAGGATTATTGTTTGTCCGGAGAGACGCGAATCTGCTCTAGCAGGTGGCGCGGAAATGTTGCCACCGTCTCCTGTTGCCGAGTTACGCAAATAATAAGTACTGACAAAACCAACTGTGCTACCTGTTTTAATATATGTCCAGCCCCCAACTGAATGAGCACCTAACACTTTTACGTTTTTTGCAATCTTTCCTTTAGAAACAAAGGATGTCGAAGGACCTGTACGAATGTTTAAATTTTCAACGTCTGTCCAGAATGTTTTTGAAAAGCTTGTGGATTGTTTGGTACGAAATGCCGGATTAATTGCACGCGCCAAGAAGACAGCAAAATCTGCACGTTTGATAGTTAAATTCATACCAAATGTGCCCCCGCCTGTTCCACTCGCAACACCACGATCCATCAACGCTTTTGCAGCTCCAGAGGTTGTACCCCCGTACGAGTAACCAAATGCATTCGCAATCATAATGGCCATCTCCCCGCGCGTAACGTCCTTATTCGGATAAAAACGGCCTGTACTTACCCCAGATAAAGAGTTAGTAATATTTTTTTTATCCACACTAGATTGTATAAAACCGGAAGCATAGTTACCCGTTCCAACATCTGAGAATACTGTTTTCCTTTGTGCACCGTTTAGTTGAAGAGCGCGGCCAATTAGGGTAACAGCCTCAGCCCTTGTTATGGCTTGATGAGGATTAAAAGACGTTTTAGATGACCCCTTTGCAATTTCTCCATCGGCTAAATAATTTACCTCATCTGCTGCGCGGCTTGGTACATCTGTAAAACTTGCTGCCTGCGCGGGAAGATTGATGCCTAATTGTAAAATGGTTAGTAAAAAAACCAGAATAAAAACAGTAATACCTCTCTTCATATTTTTGCCTCTTTCCTTATTTGTCTGGGATGTTTTTTGATATTTATTTCTTTTATTCTCTTTTATTTATTTCGGTTGAAGGTAACCCTTTAGGAGTACTAATGGAGGAATGTAACAACAATGTAACCTTTGTTACATTAATGAAATAAAGGAGTTTTGTCTAATGCCTAAAATTTTTCTAAATTTTATTCTTCACTAAAAAAGATCAACCAGTAATTTCCGGCTGACCTTGCATCACAGTATACTATTATAAAAAAACTACGTCTAAGTTTTGGATTTAACATAGCCATTTTTTCGTTAGCTGATTAGCAAGGCTGTCAACTGTTTCTTAAAATCCTTGCCAACCCTTTCCCATACTGCCTCAAAGGTTTTCATCCCCCGTCTAAAGCAGATAATGTAATCCCATCAAAGTGAGTATTGTCTTACCTTGCTGCTCGTAGAACGCAGATATATTTAGGATCTCTAGTTAATAACCCGATTAATCATCCAGCAAGGGGCCCAGTAACTTATATAGGAAACTGTATGTTTAAAAAGGGCTCATTTGGGATGACAACTGCTGTTTTCCTATTCAGCAAAAATGTGCTTTCCGATTTGTTTAATTTGGGGCCTAGACCATATCCATCTACTTGTTGCAGTATCGGGATTAAAATAATATAATGCTTCACCAGTCGGATCCCAGCCATTTATCGCATCAAGCACCGCTTTTTTAGCTGTTTCATCTGGTGTTAACCAGATTTGTCCATCTGCGACCGCTGTAAAAGCGAGCGGTTCAAAAATAACACCAGCTACAGTGTTTGGAAAGCTTTCGCTTTGTATTCGATTTAATATAACGGCTGCAACAGCAACTTGCCCTTCATAAGGCTCACCTCGGGCTTCTCCATAAACTGCTTGAGCCATGAGCTGAATGTCATTCTGGGAAAAACCGGGCGGTGTGTTTACTGATTGAGCTGTAGTTCTAGCACCTCCATAGTATGTGAAAGATCGACCTTTTCTAATTTGGTTTTTCACATATGCTTCATCATACTTTGAGGCTTTTTTAAGTTTTTCCTTCGTACTGGCACCAGCAAGACCGTCCACTTCTAAGCCAAAGGATTTTTGGAAATTACGAAGCGCCCAATATGTGGACCATCCGAATACGCCATCTATTTGGCCACGGTAATAACCTGTATATTGAAGCCGGGCTTGTAGTTCAATCACGTCATCCCCCTCTGCACCCCGTTGAATAACTTGTGGTGAAAATGCTCCTGTGTTCTGTGTTGTGACTCGCAACCCAAATACAAATAAAGCCCCTACTGTCATACAAATAATTATATATTTCTTCCACTTCTTCATCTTCCTCATACTGTCCACCTTTTTATACGCATTTTAATACTATGTTGGTAACAGTTCCCTTGCTTTATACACAAAAATTAGAATTAGGCGAGACAAAAAAGAACCTTTATAATTTGCATCAACAAGAAACGCCGATTACTCGGTGACTCTAAGACATTTCCTCTTCATTCTGCACAGAAACTGGACGTTTTTTTTATTTCTGTTTTAAAAAAAGTACTGGTTGTTTTTGTTAAGATAAAGGAGTAATCAATTTTATATTTATAGAAATTTTCAAAACCTGATTGGGGGGCAACTTTAGTAATGGAACAGCTCATTAAAGATTTTAAAGGAGATTCTGAGTCCGTCTATCATACATGGTTCTTAAACAATGATGAAAGACTAAAAGTTTTCCGTACAATAAGAAAAAGTTTAGTAAGAGTCATTATGGAAATCGAGAATGAAACATTTGGAAATGATTTTAAGGGATCAAGTTTAGAAACAGTTATCACGGCTATTTCTGAGCAGAAACAAGTCTTTGAAGGTGCAGCCCACGCTTTCTTTTGGAAGCCTAAACTTCGAATCCCAGATATTTATGAAAACGAGGACAATAAGAAATCGTTTGGGCGTTTTTTAAAAGCATGTCTGCAAGCAACAAACGAAAAGCAGGTGTTATCTGAAATTCACATATTAGATGGGTTAAAAATCAAGGGGCTAGGACCGGCAGTTGCGAACATTCTTTATTTTCTACATCCTACGTTATTTCCACCGTTTAACACGGCAATATTAAATGGGTTTAATTCGCTGTTTAATCAAAAGAAAAAATTAGGTTCTTGGGAAGCCTACTTGGAAATACGTGAAATAATGATTGATTATAATAACCGTCACCGTTCTTTACTCTCTAAAGATTTAGGTGCAATCGCCGGGCTTTTGTTTGAAATTGGAAGTAAGCGTTTAGTGGTTGAAGGGAATGCCCTAGAAGTAATTAAAGTGGAAGAAGAAAAAAGAGATAAAGCAAGAAGAAAAAGACATAAACAGGTTCAAGACGATGAGCATGAGGAAAATGCCCATTCAGAAATGCAGTATCACCTTGCACGGTTGGGCAAAGCATTAGGATATAATGTCTGGATAGCAAGAAACGATCATAAAAAATCATGGGATGGAATAAAGCTTGGAGAACTTTCCTTGAAAGAGCTACGTTTGCCACTTATAACGCCTGCTGTTTTTGACACAATATCACTTATTGATGTTCTTTGGTTAGATAACAATAATAATATTGTCAGTGGTTTTGAGGTAGAAAAAAGCACTTCTATTTATTCGGGTATACTTCGATTAAATGATTTAGCTCTTTCCATAAACAAAGGACAAAATTTCTTTTATTTAGTAGCTCCAGAGAAAAGAGAGAAGGAAATTAAAGCCCAATTGTTGCGGCCATCATTTAAATCACTAGATTCTTTTTCGTATATATTATTTAAAGATTTAAGGTGCGATTGTGACGCTATGTGTAAATTTGGAAATGATGTGTCCGTACTTCAAAGAATTTCGAAAGACGTATTAGTACTGAATATAAATGATTAATTAATTTATTTCCGTATTGATTTTTTAGAAAAGTCAAAAAGGACCAAACTGAATTGTACCTCAATTGTTAGACACGCTAACAACTGAAGATGCAGCTCAACCTGGTCCTTTTTATCATCTATTATTAGATCAACACACCTTTAGCATAATAAAATCCAATATTAATTTTCAACATCTTTTACTGGAGATTACTGCTTCCTGTTAGTTCTCAGAGCAGCTTTAAAATTTCAGACTGATTTTTCGCTTGGATTTTGGCACGATACATCGCCGTGTCTGCATTTTTTATGAGCGTTTTGACTGTATCCCCATCTTCGAGGAAATAACCGAGTAATGCCTGTACAGTTGGGGAGATGTATATGAATATGCCGTTGGCCGAAATAGATGAGATAATTTTTTCGAATTTCTCAGAAATTCCGCGACAAACTTTAACAAGACCTAAAACTAAAAAAAGCTGCCGATTTTGCCGACAGCCTGGTTCCCTCTTAATAAACAGCTCACTTTAGTAAGTTAATCATCATGGATTTATCCATTGGACCAACAATTTTTTGGTGAACGATGCCTTCTTCGTTTAATACGTATGTCGTTGGAATCGTATATACTTGATATGTTTCCGTTATCGTTCCATCCTCGTCCATTAAAATTGGGAACGTTAAACCATACTCCTCAGCAAATTCACTGACTGTTGTGCTACTTTCTTCTATATTAACTGCAAGAATTTCGACGTTTTCCGGTTCTCCGTCATAAAAAGACTGCATATGCGGCATTTCCGCTTTACATGGAGGACACCACGTTGCCCAGAAATTTAAAAACACTTTTTTCCCTTCGTAGTCAGACAACTTCACTTCTTTACCTTCCATCGTTTTCACGGTGAAATCAGGTGCTTTTTCTCCTTTTGCAATACCTGTTACATCATCTTTAACGACCGCCCCTGTGTTTACGCTTGCTGTAATTTCTTTCCGATCGTTGAAAAAATTGAACCCAGCAACTCCGATCAAGAGTGCCAGCAATAAAACGCCAAACCATTTTTTACTCATATTTTTTCCTCCAAATAATGAGATAAGCCGTAACAATTATATACACAAGCGACTCCGTTCCAAAAAGAAGACCTTCTGCTGATAAAAAGAGCAGTTGCCAGAAAAGCAGCAATACGAGTGCACGTTCGAGACCTTCTTTGGCTACAAAGAAAAAGAGGATGCTTCCTGCTGCTTGCACAATAACCCAGATTGCCCACGTACTTGTAAGGGCAGACAAAGCAAGGGGATAAAGGGCAACGATTGCAGCCCACGCTCTTGCCGTTTCAAGAGACGACATTTTTTTCACATAGGTATATAAAAGTGCGGCGGCCAATCCAAGCCAGAATCCGTATATGCCTCCATTAAAATAGACAATCGACATCGGTGCCTGCAAGACAAGTTGAAATTGAAAAAGAATGATGCTCAATTTCCAGACAATCACGAATAAAAAAGCAGCATTGCTGAACTGGTCCGCAAATGATTTTCCGTACTGGATCCGTGCATACAGCCAGGCACCAAACAAGGCAATAACGATTGCTGGATGTTGAACCGGAAGCGTCAAATTAGCAATTTGAATAAACTCCATATCGTCTCCTTTTATTAAGTGTTATCATATGCATATTTGTGATTGTTTATAAAAAAAGGCCACCGACTTTGTCGACAGCCTTAATCACAGCATTAGGTTTACGATAAATTTGTCTCTTTAATTAATCAGCTCAGAAGCCATCAATACTCTCCGTATATGCACCTTAAAAAGAAACTTCTAAGGCCGCGGGTTTTTCATCATTTTATAGGTGTCTAATCTTTAATAGCTTTGTTTGACCAACTCATTTTTTTCTTTCAAAAAACGACCATAAGACAAACCCTATAATTAAACCTAAAAAAAAAGTACAATGTATGGCATAGCCACAATTATCCCCCCGATCAATATGCGTCCTCAGTAAAACCACACTCCATTTAGGATTAAAAGTAAAAAGTAACTAACTTTAGATAAATCATCAAGAGTATTGTTCTACATGTTTTTATGGTTTGTTATATCGCTTCTCTTGCGAGTAATCTAATGTTGACCGCTCTACTCGCTGAAATCCTTTTAGCTCATAGAAACGGAGTAGATCACCGTAAACGACTTTATTTGAAAAATCTAGCTGATTCTTCACAAAATCACTGTAGTACTTATTTTCAATCTCTTCCGTTATTCTTTCTCCTGTCAAACTGCTGTATAATCGGCCATCGATAAAAGCTTGGTCTGGCGTGACAAAGTCGCCGTTTATAAAAGGCACAATTTGACGGCGCTCAGTAGATAATAAATCAGAACCAAATTCAATGTACTCTGAGTTATCAATACCTAACAAGCGAAGTACGGTTGGGCGAACGTCTACTTGACCACCGTACGTTGACTTTATACCGCCTTGTATTTTTTCGCCAGGAACATGAATAAACAGTGGAACTTTCTGTAACTGTTGTTGCTCATAGGGTGTAATTTTTTTCCCCAATACCTTTTCCATAGCTGGTTTACGGTTTTCGGAATTACCATAATGATCACCGTACATGACAATCATCGTATTGTCATATAATCCCGATGCCTTCAAGTCATTAAAGAATTGTTCAAGTGATTCGTCAAGATAACGAGCTGTTTGAAAGTAGCGATCCACAGTTTTGTCACCTGTTGTAGCAGGTTCAATGGTTTGGTCTTCTTTATCCAGCGGATAAGGAAAGTGATTTGACAATGTAATAAGTTTTGCATAAAACGGCTGTGGCATGTCTTTTAAATAAGGAATAGACTCTTTAAAAAAGGGCTTGTCCTCTAAACCATAGTTAAGTGTATTTTCTTCCGTCATATTGTAATATGCGGAATCATAGAACATATCGTAACCAAGTGCTTTATACATATTTTCACGATTCCAAAACGTTTTAGAATTACCATGCAAAGCTGCCGTATAGTTAAATCCATTATTTTTTAGAATTTCCGGAAGACCTTGATACGTATTTGTTGCTTTGACTGTAAATGCAGACCCTTTTGGCAGGGGGAACATAGAGTTTTCCATAAGAAACTCTGCGTCTGACGTTTTACCTTGCCCTGTTTGGTGAAAGAAATTATTAAAGTATAGTGTATTTTTGTCACGTGTTAATGAATTTAAAAACGGGGTTACTTCTTGTCCATTCAATTTATAGTTAATAATAAAATTTTGAAGTGATTCCATTGAAATATAAATCACATTCATACCTTCTGCCGCCCCGAGGTATTTCTCATTAGGCTTTACATAAGATGTTTCTAAATAATTTCTTACCTCTGTAATATCATTGCTGTCTGCTGCTACGCGTTGAGATGCTGACATTGAGCTCTGAATAATATCGTAAATAGTAAAATTGTGAACACCCAAATATTTCACAAGATAGTTCCGGTCAAAGGTACGCGTCAATAATTGCGGGCGATCTGATTCAGCAAGAGCCAGGTTTCCTGTAAAGATTAAAATCGCAGCTGACAGTCCTGCAATAAATGCTCTGCGCGGCAGCTCCATTTGGGGTCTAACGATTTTCAACCATATCAATGCTATTAAAACTATTACATCTAAAAAATAAAGGATGTCAAATGGCTTTATTAGTGCCAAGGCACTTCCGCCTAACTGGCCAAAGTTTTGTGTTTGCAATAATACGGGCATAGTAACGAAATCGTTGAAAAAACGATAGTATACAACGTTTCCATATAAGACGAGAGATAAAATAAACATTATAACAATATAGACGAAATTTCTGTTTTTCCCCTTGGCTAATAAAGCAAAGGACAGAAAGAAAACAGTAGAGCTAACAGGATTAATAAATAGCAGGAATTGTTGTAGACCATTCTCAATACCTAATGAGAACTCTATTTGATAAACTGTATATGTTTTTATCCAAAAGGCTATAACAATTAACGAAAATAAGATGAACGGTCTGTTGAGCAGGTTCTTGTTATCTATAATTGATTTCATATTATTCCCTCCTTTTCTCAAGGCCTTAAATATTATTGAGACGTGTTAAAACGAAAAGCAGTAAGAAAATCATCGTTTTAACATTATAAAACCTTTTGATTATAAGGCTGAGCGATGAGTACAGATATTTTTCTCGCAAGAAAAAGACAGAATAAATGATGCCATGATAAATAGATATCTCATGTACCTTTCTTCACGCTGCTTAAATAGAAAATGAAAAGCAGTCAAAATTTCGCGAAAAATATAAGCTGTTTTTCATTTTATTGAGTACATAAAAGCAAACCCAGTCAAACATGTATTTCCTTTAAATACGAGCAAGAATACTGTCTAATCACTGGCCTATTTGTATTTGTTTTTCTCTTCCTTCTCTTCTTCAACTAGATAATCAAAAACTTCTTTAATGGCTTCTTTGTAAGATAGCAATTCCGCAAAGTATTCTGCACTAACAATAACCCCCTTATGGTTTAGGTTATTTTCGTTTTGAATTAGAAAAGCTTCTTCTGATGTGCCGTCAGAAAAGTAATCGAGTATTTCAACAAGCCTTGCTTGGTCCGTAACGTTTGTCACCTCACGCCCCAGATGGTCTAAAATGCTAGAATCGACAACATTTTTCGGTCCACTCAACATTTTTCAACACCCTCCTTCCATTTGATTTCTGTCGTGAACGACTTGGGGTCTCAAAATTTCACTTTTAACTCTGCATTGGGATCTATTCGTTTCTGTACTTCCAAGAGAAGGAGTTCGACTTCTTCGCCCACTACACTTCCCCTGACATTCTTCAGCTTTCATTCCAAGGATACTTTTGGGTTTAACTGACTTGGTTTAGTTTATTTCAACTTTTGTGGTTTTATGGTTTTACCGATTCAAATAATTCTCTAATCTGATCTTCCTCAACCAGTCCGCCAACAACAATTTTTTCTACTTTACCATCTGGGTTAATCATATAGGTTGTAGGCAATGGATTAACTCCATAAGCTTTTTGAACTTCCTTGCCGGAATCAATAGCAACTGGGAAGGTAAGTTTGTATTGTTCCACAAATGTCCTTACCTGGAAATCCGACTCTCCTACATTTACTGCCAAAATCTCAACGCCTTTTTCTTTGTATTCTTGCGACATTTTTTCCATGTATGGCATTTCTTCTTTACATGGTTCACACCAGGTGCCCCAGAAATTGAGAAATACCCCTTTTCCTTTATAATCTGATAATCGCTGCTCCTCACCTGACAAATCTGTTAAAAGAAAATCGGGTGCCTTGTCATTTTCTTGTATGATACCGCGGCTTTCTTTGGTCAAATTAACGTAAAGCGTATAGCCAACTGTCGCCGCTAAAACAGCTAAAATGATAGTGCGCATAATATTTCTTTTCTTCTTTTTACCCAAAGGTCCAGCCTCCTTTTAGCACTCAAAAAATTAAAGGGCTGCCGGAAATATGCCCCGACAACTTAAATAATGAGGCTAAAATCAGCCTCATTATTTTTCAATTTCCTTTTAAACCATAGCCTTACTCTGGCTGGTTGTTTGCATTAGGATCTGGTGTAAACTTAGGCTTAAATCCCTCATAATTAACCTGTGTAACCATCCCTGCTGAAGCATGGTGCAAATCATGGCAATGGAACATCCAGTTACCAGGATTGTCCGCTTTAAAAGCGACTACATACTCTTCACCCGGTTTCAAGTTAATAGTGTCTTTCATAAGAGGTGACCCTTCAACCGGCTTCCCATTTTTGCTTAAAACTTGGAAGAAGTGGCCATGCAAATGCATGGGGTGGTCATCTTCTTTTGAGTTATTAACTAATTTGACTTTCACTAGGTCTCCTTCTTTTACCTTTAGACTCTCAGTGTCCGGAAATGTTTTATCATTAATCGTATACTCCAGGGTTCCATCTGCCGTTCTCGTATTCAAGTCCATTGTATAGGTTAAGTCGTACGATTGATCTAATGTAAATTCCGCGGCTTCTTTTTCACCGTAAGAAGTTAAGTCCAATACCGGGAGCTCTTCCCGGTTGTTTGATTTATCAGTTGATTCTCCTGAGAACCCTTCATATTGGATAAGTGTTCTCATGCCATCTGTGCCTTCCATTTCACCATGACTTTCTAAGAACCATTCACCTGGGTTATCCGCAGTAAATTCAATATCATATCTCTCGCCTGGGGCAATGGATATTAACTGATCTTTTACTTCTTGTGGGTTGGCGATTTCCTGTCCATCTGAACTAATGATTTTGAAATCGTGACCATGGAGGTGAATGTTATGGGAGATGAATCCAGCATTCACTAAGCGCAGGCGGACTTTCTCGCCTTCTTTTACTGTTAACTTATTAATACTTTCTCCGCTTTTACCATTAATCGTGTAGATATCATACATGCTCATATCATGCGCCATCTCTTCAGATTCTGAATTATTTGACTCTGTAGCCTCACTTGCTTGATCCGCATTTTCCGACTCTGAACCTGATTCCATGTCCATAGTGCTGTGGTCCATACCTTCCATGCTTTCAGAGCTGTCTGATTCCGTATTCATTGTTTCTTCCATATCCATCGAATCCAGGTCACTCATCCACTCATCTAAAACCAAAGCATAATCACGGTCATATTCTTTTTGGTCTTTTCCTTCTACAATAAACGAACCATATAACCCTTTGTCTACCTGAGTTGCTCCTTCTTGGTGAGAATGGTACCAGTAAGTTCCGGGTACATCTGCTGTAAATTTATAAGTAAAGCTTTTGCCAGGCTGTACTGCATTCTGGGTCACTCCTGGTATACCATCCATTTCATTTGGAACAGGGAGACCATGCCAATGAATCGTGACAGGATCTTTCAATTCGTTTTTTAAAGTAATTTTTACTTTTTCTCCTTCCTGGACACTAATTTCTGGGCCAGGCACAGATCCATTAAACGTCCATGCTGTGACACTTTTATTATCTGTTAATTGATGTGTTCGTTCTTGAGCAGTTAACGTAAACTCATTGTCCGCTATGGTTTCCGTTGCAGCTGTAGCTTGTAACCCTTTTGTTTCCTCTTTCTTTTGCTCTGTCTCTGTCTCTGTCTCTTCTCCTCCCATATCCATATTGCTATCATCCATGCCGGCCATGCTGCAGGCGCTTAATATTAGAGCAAAAAAGGACACAAGAAAGAATAAACTGAATTTTGATTTCATTTTCTGCACCTCCACGTATTGTCGTTTACTATAATAACGATTAATTATGGAGAATTAATGAAGTTATCTTGGAAAAGATAATAATTTTAAAGGTTGTTTTCGTACTTTTCTTAGCCTAGTGAACCTCTCCACCTAAATCAAAGATTTTGATGGAGCATCCCTTATCTTGAATACAGTACAGCATCAGCGGATTAAGCTTCCTCCGGAAGCCCGAGTGCATGATGGAGACTAATGAACGAAGACAAGGTCTGGGGTGTCCTTATTGCCAGCTCAGGAACTTTTGCCTGAAGAGACAACCATTTCGTTTCCAACATGGATTTTTGAAAAGCCCGAATGAAATAACGGGCGTCGATATTATAAGAAGCGGATAAATCCGCGTGACAGACTTTGCCTGTTGAAAACGTGGCAAGGTCTTTTTTCGGGTTTCGTTCCACTTTTCCAGAGCCGTCGAACGCCAGGATGCTGGTGTTTCGCGGATTGATCCGGGATATGCGCATGCCCAGGTAATGTGCCATTTCTTCCACTTTGTTCTGGATGCCTGTTTTTCGCCATCCGTGAAGCTTGAAACGAAGTTTCCTGGCTCCATAGAACCCCTTTGGGGTTTTCATTCTACCCAGATATTCGAATACGATAACGTCACAGCCATGCTTTGACGCAAATTTGATAATTTCATCGCTTGTGTGGCGGACAATATGCTGCTGGTACCCATTGATCTGCCGCCAAAAATGAGGCGCCTGAATACGGCCGCTTATCCGCTGGGCTTTCCGCAATTTGTTTGTTAACGTCTGCAGACGGTCTTTTTCTTTAGGCTGGTTAATAAATGTCCGGCCTAAGACAGTGCCTCTTGCATCGATAACCGAACAA
>NZ_LAHL01000021.1 GCF_000966195.1 Domibacillus robiginosus
TGTGAGAGCAGGACGCCGCCTGGCGGAAGATTTTATATAAGTATTCCGCAGTAGCTCAGTGGTAGAGCAATCGGCTGTTAACCGATCGGTCGCAAGTTCGAGTCTTGCCTGCGGAGCCATTTATGGAGAGCTGTCCGAGAGGTCGAAGGAGCACGATTGGAAATCGTGTAGACGGTTACCGCTGTCTCAAGGGTTCGAATCCCTTGCTCTCCGCCAGTATACTCTACGAAAAAATACATATTGGCCCCTTGGTCAAGCGGTTAAGACACCGCCCTTTCACGGCGGTAACACGGGTTCGAATCCCGTAGGGGTCACCATTTTGGAGGATTAGCTCAGCTGGGAGAGCATCTGCCTTACAAGCAGAGGGTCGGCGGTTCGATCCCGTCATCCTCCACCATTTTATTATCGCGGGGTGGAGCAGCCCGGTAGCTCGTCGGGCTCATAACCCGAAGGTCGCAGGTTCAAATCCTGCCCCCGCAATTATTTGGTCCGGTAGTTCAGTTGGTTAGAATGCCTGCCTGTCACGCAGGAGGTCGCGGGTTCGAGTCCCGTCCGGACCGCCATTTATTTACATAGTAGTTTCGAAAAAGGCTCAGTAGCTCAGTTGGTAGAGCAAAGGACTGAAAATCCTTGTGTCGGCGGTTCGATTCCGTCCTGAGCCATTATGTTGCCGGTGTAGCTCAACTGGTAGAGCAACTGACTTGTAATCAGTAGGTTGGGGGTTCAAGTCCTCTTGCCGGCACCATTTAGCATATATAACGTGGAGGGGTAGCGAAGTGGCTAAACGCGGCGGACTGTAAATCCGCTCCTTCGGGTTCGGCAGTTCGAATCTGCCCCCCTCCACCAGTTTTAGGGGCATAGTTTAACGGTAGAACAGAGGTCTCCAAAACCTCCGGTGTGGGTTCGATTCCTACTGCCCCTGCCAATTGAGTATATTAGTTAAATAACTATGGCGGTCGTGGCGAAGTGGTTAACGCATCGGATTGTGGCTCCGACACTCGTGGGTTCGATTCCCATCGATCGCCCCATATAAATGGGCTATAGCCAAGCGGTAAGGCAACGGACTTTGACTCCGTCACGCGAAGGTTCGAATCCTTCTAGCCCAGCCATTTTTTTGCGGAAGTAGTTCAGTGGTAGAACATCACCTTGCCAAGGTGGGGGTCGCGGGTTCGAATCCCGTCTTCCGCTCCAATAAATATGGCGGCATAGCCAAGCGGTAAGGCCAAGGTCTGCAAAACCTTTACCACCGGTTCGAGTCCGGTTGCCGCCTCCATTGTTTTTGCCGGCGTGGCGGAATTGGCAGACGCGCTGGACTCAAAATCCAGTTCCTTCACGGGAGTGCCGGTTCGACCCCGGCCGCCGGTATCAAACGGCGTAACCCTTCAACAAATGTTGAAGGGTTTTTTATTTGTGAACAGTCCCGTCCTTCTTTTTGATCTCCTCTTTTTCTTTTTCTATATAGATAAATAGTAGCAACTGTTGTGAATATTGTTTAAAATCTCTCCTTTTCGGTAATATCCTTATTAACTTATATTATTAAAATGGAGGGGTATGTAATGAAAACATCTACTATGGGGATCATTATCGGTTCTTCGGCTCTGGCATCTGCAGGAGCTGTAAAGATGACAAAGGGATACAGCTATAAGAAACAAATGGCTGAAAAGAGAAATCAAAAATTTAGTGCTGTAAAAGAAGTGAAAAAAGGTATCACAAATGGTGTAAAAACGGGTACGGGAAAAACAGCAAATCTTATTAAAACAGGTGTTGAAACAGAAGAAGAGATGATTAAGGGCGGTATTAATAAAACGATCCAGGGAGTTAAAACCGGTATAGAAGCACAGCAAAAAATGATGGAAAAGGAAAAAGAAATGCTGGATCGCATGAATTCGTCTCTTCAGAAAAAAGAAATGACAATGGGTGTCGTTGTAGGCTCAACCGCTTTGTTGACAACTGGAATTGTTTTAGCTTTGAACGCTTTTCAACAAAAGCAAGAAGCCGGCATTACAGGTACCGGAACAATGGGGAAAATCGGAACAGGCTTAAAAACTGGCACGACCAAAGTAGTAGATGGCATTAAGAACGGAATTGCCTCTAGAAAGGAAGAAACGATGGTCGTTGAAAAAACAAAATTTATTGATGATAAATCAACGGAGCTTAAAAAAGATAAAGTGGAAAGTTCCGATTCAAAAAAAGCCGATGAGTACGAAGGGCTGACTGAGCTTGACGCACAATATAGAGATGAATGGCAGGCAAATGGATTCCCGCAGACGAATGCTGAATTAAAAGCACTTGAAAAAGCGGAGGGCTCAGATTCTTCTGCTCCACAAAAAGAAAAAAATAACCTTAAATAAAATATAAAGCTCACCTTTATCGGTGAGCTTATTTCTTTACAGTAAAAAAAACTTGCTTGTCATAATTTTTTGTACATATTGACTCTTTATTTTAAAATTATAAAAAAAGGATGTTGGAAATGAAAGCAGCTTTTATCTCTGATATTCATGGAAATGCAGTGGCGCTTGAAGCTGTGTTGAATGATATCAAAACGAAGCAGGTAAATAAAATTTATGTGCTGGGAGACCTCTGTTACCGCGGACCGGAACCGAAGCGGTCACTGGAGCTGATTCAAGGGCTTCAAACAGAAGTGATTAAAGGAAATGCGGATGAATGGGTGGTACGCGGTGTTCGCAAAGGTGAAGTAGCAGAGGCAGCGTTGGAGCTGATGAATCAAGAACGTGACTGGACTGTATCACAGTTAGAAGAAGCGGATATCAACTACCTAGATGCTCTTCCAACAGAGCTTCATCTCGAACTGGATGGTGTAGCAGTTCATGCTTTTCATGCAGCGCCGGACAGCTTATTTACCGTTGTTTCTTCTTTTGAGCCTGACGAAATTTTAGAAACAAAACTGATGCTTTCTGAAAGTACTGACGTATATATCTACGCTCATATTCATAAGCCCTATATTCGGTTCATAAAAGGGAAGATCGTTATGAATATTGGCAGCGTTGGCCTGCCGTTTGACGGCGTCCAAAAAGCTTCATACGCTATTGTAGAAACGGACGGACACCGGATCAGCACTTCCATTGAAAGGGTGGAATTTGATGCGGACAAAGTGGTGAGTCAATACAAAGAAGTGAATTATCCAAACCAAAATATGCTGTCTGTTATTCAAAATGCTTCTCTTTAAATAAATAGCCTCTTCAAAGAGAAGAGGCTATTTCGCAGGGAGAAACCGATTAAAAACATCTAAGGACAGATTGCCATCGCATTAGATGGTGATTGGTTATCGGTCACAAGGTGAATGGAAAACGGGAATTGGTTTGCTTTTCTATTCAAAAAGTGAGGTTCCTTATCCTGCGCCTTGAAAAAGAGTCTCACTTTTTCAAGGTTAAAAATACTTTTCGTCATTGAACGCAATAGTGACCGCGTAATTTTTTGCATTGATTAAATTAGAAAGCTTATGAGCTTCCCGTTCAAGCTGAATCGCTTTTTGTCGATAGTCTTCTGGTTCAAACAGAGCTACTTTATAAACAGTAGTGTTCTCGGCATAGCCGTATTGGATTTCCTCTTTTGGAGAAGCGCCCAATTCCTTGCAAAGCCGTGCTTCTGCGCGAAGCTGCGTCGCCCATTCAATCGCTTCTACAAGCGGAATGGTTTCGTCCTTAAAGAAAACGGTATTTTCGCTGTTGGCTTTGTACATGAGCCGATCCAGTGTCCGGGCGTCTTTTCGAACTTCTTGAAGTTCTGCTTCTACAGCGCTTACAGTCCTTATATGAGCTGGAATCGAAGCGCCTTTTTCAATCGTTGTGTAAGCAACGCGGCTTATTTCTTCCTCAAGTTCATGCACTTTTTTCGTTAAAATGCTTTTTAACTTCACCGCTTCTGCTAAAGAAATATTCTGCATTGTAATGCCTCCGTTCGCCTGATAAAAACCTGATTATAAGCGTAGCATTTAAGGGTTCTTCGGGCAAATAAATAGCATTACATGGAAAAACTGCTTTACAGATCGTTTTGGTCATGTTACTGTTTTCATACAGCTTCATAATTTACAACTGCTGGGGGTGTCCGTTAGCCGGACTGAGAGAAGAGCGCGTTTTTAGGCTCTTTAACCCTTCGAACCTGATCTGGCCAGTACCAGCGTAGGGAAGTAGGGACACGGTTTTTACGCCGTTCATCATACTATTTCACGGGTTCTTTATTTTAAAAGAACCCGTTTTTGTTTTTTTACGTGTCTGTGTCCAGATCGGTTCCAGCAGTCCAGGGAGGAAAATAAATTGAATCGTTTGAAAAGTGAAAAAATCGACCTGCAGGCACAGTTTCCAGCAAGTGAAAAAGTTTATGTGAAAGGAAGTCAAACGGACATCCGGGTTCCATTCCGACAAATTAAATTAAGTGACACGAAAACAGATGCAGGAACCCATTCAAACGAACCGATCACGGTGTATGACACAAGCGGTCCTTATTCAGAGCCCGGTTTTATTGCAGATGTACATAAAGGGCTGCCACGCATAAGAGAGCAGTGGGTGGCAGCCAGAGAAGACACAGAGCTGTATGAAGGAAGAGAGGTAAAGCCGGAAGACAATGGGGTGAAAGAAGCGGAAGCGATGTTTCCAGCGGATTTTGCACATAAACCAAGACGGGCGCTTTCTGGCCAGAACGTAACGCAAATGCATTATGCGAAAAAAGGCACCATCACACCGGAGATGGAATATGTAGCGATTCGTGAGAACATGGATGCAGAAACGATTCGGGAGGAGGTTGCTTCCGGCCGTGCCATTATTCCGGCCAATATTAACCACCCTGAAAATGAACCGATGATTATTGGCAGCCGTTTTCATGTGAAAGTCAATGCGAATATTGGTAACTCGGCAGTGAGTTCATCTATTGAAGAAGAAGTAGAAAAAATGACGTGGGCAACGCATTGGGGTGCGGACACGATTATGGATCTGTCTACAGGAAAAAACATTCATGCGACAAGGGAATTTATTATCCGCAATTCGCCGGTACCGGTTGGCACTGTGCCGATTTACCAGGCTCTTGAAAAAGTAAAAGGCATAGCAGAAGATTTAACATGGGAAGTATATCGGGATACACTCATTGAGCAGGCTGAGCAGGGAGTCGATTATTTTACGATTCACGCCGGCGTACTGCTTCGCTATATTCCAATGACGATTAAGCGGACAACCGGTATTGTTTCACGTGGTGGTTCCATTATGGCGCAATGGTGCCTCGCTCATCACCAGGAAAATTTCTTATACACACACTTTGAAGAAATTTGTGAAATTTTAAAAGCGTACGATATCTCGGTTTCTTTAGGAGATGGTCTTCGTCCAGGATCGATTGCCGATGCAAATGACGAAGCTCAATTTGCAGAACTTGAAACGCTTGGCGAACTGACGAAAATCGCCTGGAAACACGATGTTCAGGTAATGATCGAAGGACCAGGACACGTACCACTTCATAAAATCAAAGAAAATATTGATAAAGAAATTGATATTTGCCAGGGCGCGCCGTTTTACACACTCGGACCGCTGACAACGGATATCGCACCGGGCTATGATCATATCACTTCTGCGATCGGCGCGGCGATGATTGCCATGTATGGCACGGCGATGCTTTGTTATGTGACACCGAAGGAGCATCTTGGCCTGCCGGATAAAAATGATGTTCGTGAAGGTGTTATTGCCTATAAAATTGCTGCTCATGCAGCGGATCTTGCCAAAGGCCATCCGGGAGCGCAGAAAAGAGATGATGCCCTGTCTAAAGCGCGCTTTGAATTCAGATGGCATGATCAGTTTAACTTATCACTTGACCCGGACCGGGCACGTGAATACCATGATGAAACTCTACCGGCAGAAGGCGCAAAAACAGCTCATTTCTGTTCCATGTGCGGACCAAAGTTCTGCTCGATGCGCATTTCCCATGATTTACGTAAGCAGGCAGCCGAAGATGGCATGAAAGAAAAATCAAAGGAATTTGTTCAAACAGGAAGCAGGATTTACAGCTGAGGTACTCGACTTTATCGTGTTTTTGTGAAATAATAAGAAAAACGACAAACAGGCAGACGGGATTCCCGTTTGCCTGTTTTCTATGGAACGGAGGAGAAGAAATGTACCGGCAGTTAAAGCAGGAACTGATTGACTACAGTAAAGAGATTGGCATTGATAAAATTGGATTCGCTGCAGCCGATCCGTTTCTTGAATTAAAGCAAAAGCTGGTGCATCAGCAAGAACTGGGGTATGCGTCCGGCTTTGAGGAGAAAGATATTGAGAAGCGGATCAACCCGGCACTCTTGATGGATCAACCACGTTCAATCATCGCCATAGCACTGGCATACCCATCGAAGCTGGAAGGAGCACCGAAAGGGAAAAGGGGAGAGCGGCGCGGATTGTTTTGCCGGGCGTCCTGGGGAGAAGATTATCACCTCGTTCTGCGCAGAAAACTGGAACAGCTTGAAGCGTTTTTAAAAGGAAAAGTAGCGGATGTTCAAACGAAATCAATGGTTGATACAGGTGAGCTGTCAGACCGTGCTGTGGCAGAGCGGGCCGGCATTGGCTGGAGTGCAAAAAATTGTGCGATTATCACGCCGGAGTTTGGTTCATACGTGTATTTAGGAGAAATGCTGACCAATATTCCTTTTGAACCGGACACACCGGTGGAAAGCCAGTGCGGCACGTGTACAAAATGTATTGATGCCTGTCCAACAAGTGCACTCGTTCAAGGAGGACAGCTTAATTCCCAGCGGTGTATCGCTTATTTAACGCAGACAAAAGACTTTTTGCCCCAGGAATTCCGTAAACATCTCGGAAACCGGCTGTATGGCTGTGATACGTGTCAGACCGTTTGTCCGGCAAACAAGGGAAAACATACATTAAACCACGAAGAAATGACACCGGCACCGGAAGAAGTGAAGCCGCTATTAGAGCCGCTTTTATCGATGAGCAACAAGGAATTTAAGGAGCGCTTTGGCGCGATGTCCGGTTCATGGCGCGGTAAAAAGCCGATTCAGCGAAATGCAGTTATTGCACTGGCTCATTTTAAGGAGCCATCTTCGCTGCCGGCCCTTGCTGCGCTGCTTCACGACGATCCACGTCCGGTTCTTCGGGGAACAGCAGCCTACGCTATTGGACAGATTGGCGGTGCAGAAGCAGAGTCGCAGCTGTCCAAAGCACTGGAGCGTGAAAAAGAAGCAGCAGTGCTGGATGAAATTAAAAAAGCACTCGGACAGATTGGTTCCATGTTATAATGATGAGTTGAAAAGGAGTGAAGTTTTGTGGCAGTTCATGTAGTGCTATACCAGCCGGAAATCCCGGCCAATACCGGAAATATTGCGCGGACGTGTGCGGCGACCGGCACACCGCTTCATTTAATCCGCCCGCTTGGATTTTCGACCGACGATAAAATGTTAAAGCGTGCGGGGCTTGATTACTGGGAGTTTGTTGATATTACGTATTATGATTCTCTTGAAGAGTTTTTTGAAAAAAACTCAAATGGACATATGTACTATCTTTCAAAGTTCGGTAAGCAGGATCACGCCAAGTTTGACTACAGTGATACAGAACAGGATCATTATTTTATGTTTGGCAAAGAAACAACGGGTCTTCCAAAGGATTTAATCGCGGCCAATATGGACCGCTGCCTGCGCATCCCAATGAATGAGCATGTCCGCTCACTTAATTTGTCCAATACAGCGGCCATTCTTATATACGAGGCACTTCGGCAGCAGGGATTTCCAGGCCTGCATTAATACAGGAAGCGCAAGACGGCTGTTCAGGCCCAGCAGGCATAAGATAAACCGCATTGGTGGCGTTTTTTGCCACAAAGGCGGGAGAGCTTATGACCGAGGAACTGGCCGACTGAAGCTGGCTCAAAAAAGCGCAGGACGTTTTAAGTTAAATGATGGTTATAATCACTTATTAAAAAAAAAGCTGTACCGATTTTTTTCGGTACAGCTTTTTTTATTTTATTTTGCACCCGGCTTGTCGTCGTAGCCTGCTGTGAAAATCGCTGTTAAAAAAGCGACACAGACGAAAAGAACACCTAATAATCTCATGGAAAGTAGCTCCTTTCTTTAACGTAAACGCCTTCATCTTTCATTATTATAACGGATGAGATATTGAATGTGAACGCTTCTTTTTCTCATAAATGGTTTCGGCCGCGCATAAAATCCGATAAATACGCCCATTAGAGTGCGGAGCGGAGGGAGCCATTTATGACGATACTCGATAAAATTCAATCATGCCGTGCCGAAGAAGAAAAGCTGCGCTGGGAAGGAACATTCAGGGAGTATTTGGAGCTTGTGAAACAAAAGCCGCATATTGCAATGCCTGCACATGCGCGTATATACAATATGATTCGTTCATCCGGCACAACTGATGGCAACTATGACTTTTTCAGCCGTGAGCTTTTCGGTCTGGAAGAGCCGATTAAGCGCCTTGTGGAAGAGTATTTTCATCCAGCAGCAAAAAAATTAGATGTGAGAAAACGGATTTTGCTGCTAATGGGTCCAGTTGGAGGCGGGAAGTCAACGATTGTCTCCATGCTCAAACGCGGACTCGAGCAGTATACACGTACAGATGCAGGAGCCGTTTATGCAATTAAAAACTGCCAGATGGCAGAAGATCCGCTTCATTTAATCCCACGTGAGCTTCGAGACGATTTTTATGAAGAGTATGGTATTCGTATTGAAGGGTCACTGTCTCCTTTAAATGCCTACCGGGTTGAACATGAATTTGGCGGCCGTATTGAAGAAGTGCCAGTGGAACGTATTTTCTTTTCTGAAGACCGCCGTCGTGGTATCGGTACCTTCAGTCCGTCTGATCCAAAATCACAGGATATTGCGGATTTAACGGGCAGTATCGATTTTTCAACGATTGCTGAATTTGGATCTGAATCTGATCCACGTGCTTACCGTTTCGATGGAGAATTAAATATTGCGAACCGAGGTTTAATGGAATTTCAGGAAATGCTGAAATGTGATGAAAAGTTCTTATGGCACCTGCTGTCTCTTACACAGGAAGGCAATTTTAAAGCCGGCCGGTTTGCACTTATTTCAGCAGATGAAATGATTATTGCTCATACCAATGAAACGGAGTATCGTTCGTTTATTGCCGATAAAAAAAATGAGGCTCTTCATTCACGTATGATTGTTATGCCAGTGCCTTACAACCTCAAAGTTACAGAAGAGGAAAAAATTTATGAAAAAATGATTCATGAAAGTGAAGCAGCTTCCATTCACTTTGCACCGCACACATTCCGCACCGCCGCGATGTTTACTATTTTAACCCGTTTAAAAGAATCGAGCCGTGCAAACATTGACCTGGTTATGAAAATGAAGCTTTATGACGGAGCAGTAGTAGAGGGCTTAACAGGAATAGACGCTCTTGAACTTCAGAAAGAACATCCAGATGAAGGAATGGATGGCATTGATCCACGGTATGTAATGAATCGAATCTCTGCTGCTATTATTAAAAAAGGAACAAATTCGATCAATGCACTTGATGTGCTTCGTTCATTAAAAGATGGCCTGGATTCCCACCCATCTATCACAAAGGAAATGCGCACAAAGTATTTACAGTTTATTTCCGAGGCACGTAAGCAGTACGATGAAACAGCGAAAAAAGAAGTGCAAAAAGCTTTTGTCTACTCGTATGAGGAATCGGCTCGTGCATTGATGGACAACTATTTAGACAATGTGGAAGCATACTGCAACAAAGTGAAATTAAGTGATCCGCTGACAGGTGAGGAAATCAGTCCGGACGAGCGTTTAATGCGGTCGATTGAAGAACAGATTGGCGTGTCGGAAAACGCTAAAAAAGCATTCCGCGAAGAAATGCTGATTCGAATTTCCGCTTATGCCCGTAAAGGCAAGAAATTTGATTATCGTGAGCACGACCGTCTGCGTGATGCGATTCAGAAAAAGCTGTTTTCCGATTTAAAAGATGTAGTTAAAATTACAACGTCGTCTGTAACGCCAGATGAGCAGCAGCTTAAAAAAATGAATGAAGTGACGGCGCGTTTAATTGACGAATGTGGGTATAATTCAGTTTCTGCCAATGAATTACTTCGCTACGTTGGAGGACTTTTAAACCGATAACCAAAAGAAAAACCCGGTTGCAGGCAGCCGGGTTATTGTTTTCCATCGGTTGATTGGTCAAATTGAATGGGATCAGGCTGTCGTTCATGCTGCTGTAGCTCTTCGTTGGTCCGCTGTCGTTCCATTTGACGGCCAAGGATTTCCATGTCTTCAAAACTTGTGACCATTGAATTCATCGGCTCTTCTTCACGCTTTTTCAAATTCATAATGAGTCACCTCGCGTTCTTTTCTATTTATTTACCCTGGATGTAAGCAAATAAAACCTAAGGAGGAAACAAAATGGAGCGGTCCTATCACTTATCAGAAGAAGACTGGTCTTTGCACCGTAAAGGGTACGATGATCAGGAACGGCATCGTCAAAAAGTAAAAGAAGCGATTAAAAAAAACTTAGCTGACATGGTAACGGAAGAGCAAATTATTATGTCAGACGGAAAGCGGACAGTAAAGCTGCCAATCCGATCACTTCAAGAATATAAAATCCGCTATTCTGATGAAAAGTCCAAACATACCGGGCAGGGAAAAGGAGAAGTCGGCGATGCCATCGCCCGGGCTGGCGGCGATGAAAAAAGTGCGCCAGGAAAAGGTAAAAAAGCCGGCGACCAGCGTGGGGAAGATTTCTATGAAGCGGAAGTAAGCATGGCCGAAATTGAGGAAGCTCTGTTTTCTGAGCTGGAGCTGCCAAACCTGGCTGAAAAAGAAAAATCAGAGTCTGTTATTACTGATTGGACGATTAACGATATTCGTAAAACAGGCGTGACGGCCCGTATTGATAAAAAGAAAACATTAATGGCTGCTTTTAAACGAAATGCACTGGCAGGTGAAACTTCTTTTTTTCCTGTTCGTCCAGAAGATCGGCGTTTTCGCTCTTTTACAGAAGAGAAAAAGCCCCAGTCAAAAGCCGTTATTTTTGCGATGATGGATACGAGCGGAAGTATGGGGCCGTTTGAAAAGTATATTGCCCGAAGCTTTTTTTTCTGGATGACTCGTTTTTTAAGAAAAAAGTATACCACTGTTGATATTGTTTTTATTGCCCACCATACAGAAGCACTCTTGATGGAAGAAAATGATTTTTTCACCAAGGGAGAAAGCGGTGGAACCATTTGTTCATCTGCTTATCGTCTTGTTTTGGAATTAATGGAGAAAAAGTATTCGCCGGAGCGATACAATATTTACCCATTTCATTTTTCCGATGGTGATAATCTGGCATCAGACAATCCTCAATGTGTAGCCCTGCTTGAAAAAGTACTGCCACACTGCCGCATGTTCGGATATGGAGAAGTAAATCAATACAATCGGACCACTCCGCTTATGTCTGCTTTTCGAAAAGTACAAAATCCATTGTTTAAATCGTATGTGATCCGCAAAAGAGAGGATGTATACCCGGCCCTTTCTTACTTTTTTCAGCCAGACAAATAAAAAAGGTTTTGTTTGTTTCTCCAGCGGGCAAACTCAGCAGTAGGAGTAAACCACGCATGAGAGGAGCTCAAAAAATGACCAATTTAGCAGTTATTTATTACAGTATGACGGGTACAAATTTTCAATTGGCAAAGTGGGCAAAAGAAGCCGGAGAAGAAGCAGGAGCAAATGTGAAGGTGCTTAAAATTCCGGAAACAGCTCCGGCATCGTCCATTGAAGAAAATGAGGCCTGGAAGGCGCACGTAGAAGAAGCGAAGGATATTCCAGAGGTTACGCTGGCTGACCTGGAGTGGGCAGACGCTATTGTATTCAGTGTACCGACTAGATACGGTAATGTACCCGGTCAGTTCAAGCAGTTTATTGATTCAACCGGCGGCCTGTGGGCAACCGGAAAGCTAGCTAACAAAGTTGTCAGCGCTATGACCTCAGCTCAAAACGCACATGGTGGACAGGAACAAACGATTCTTCAGCTTTATACAAGTATGTATCATTGGGGCGCTATTATTGCAGCACCTGGCTACACGGACCCCGTCTTGTTTGAAGCAGGAGGAAATCCATATGGCACAAGTGTGTCAGTAGGAAGAGACGGCATGAAAGAAAACGTGGAAGCAGCGGTAAAGCATCAGGCGAAGCGTACAGTCTCAGTTGCGAGTGCTTTGTCTTCTTTATAAAAAAATCCGCCCCGGTTGCCGGGGCGGATTTTTTTAATGTGGTAAAAATAAAAGCTGGTAGAGAAACAGCACGGCAAAAATATACACAAGTGGATGAATCTCTTTGTAGCGTCCCCGGGCAATTTTCACAAGCGGATACGATACAAACCCAAGCGCGATGCCAGTCGCAATACTTGACGTCAGCGGCATCGTTAAAATAATAAGAAACGCAGGAAATGCTTCGTCAAGCTCACTCCAGTTGATTTTCGCTGCGTTTTGCATCATCAAACAGCCGACAATGATAAGCGACGGCGCTGTAATAGCAGATATACCTGATACTGCAGAAACAAGAGGTCCGAAAAAAGCAGCTATAATAAACAGTACAGCTACTGTAACAGATGTTAGTCCTGTTCTTCCGCCAGCTGCAACACCAGTAGACGATTCAATATAAGCACTCGTCGGGCTTGTACCGGCCATCGCTCCAATTGATGTAGCGACAGAATCGGCCAAAAGCGCCTGGCGCGCCCGGGGCATTTTGTTTCCTTTCATCAAGCCCGCCTGCTGGGCAACGCCAACCATTGTACCTGTCGTATCAAAAAGAGTTACCAGTAAAAACGAAAACACAACCGCATATAATCCATGGCTCACTACATCCCCAAGCGCTGAAACAGGGTTGAGCGCTACAAGCCCATCTGGCATAGACGGCATGCCGACAAAGCCCTCTTTAAAAGAAAGTTGACCGGTAAAAAGAGCCACAAGTCCGGTAATAACCATACCGATAAACAGTGCACCATTAATGCCCCGCACCATTAAAACAATCGTGATCGCGAGACCGAACAGAGCCAAAAGAGCGGAGGGGCTTTTTAAGTCACCGAGTTTAACGAGGTTGCTTGGGTCTGCAGCGATAATACCGGTGAGGCGAAGCCCGATAAAAGCAATAAACAGGCCAATACCAGCCGAAATACCATGCTTTAAATTTTCCGGGATGGCTTCAATTAATTTTTCGCGAAGCGGTGTTAAAGACAAAATGACAAACAAAAGGCCAGAAATAAAAACAGCCGCAAATGCTGTTTCATAAGTAATGCCGCCGTGTGATCCGACGACTGAATAAGCGAAATAGGCATTCATCCCCATACCAGGGGCAATCGCAATCGGATAGTTAGCGAACAAGCCCATCCAAAGTGTGCCGACAACAGCGGCGATAATGGTTGCTGTAAACACCTGTTCAAACGGGACGCCCGCATCTGACAAGATAATCGGGTTTACTACAACGATATATACCATTGTCAGAAAGGTCGTTAAGCCGGCAAGCATTTCCGTTTTAACGGTCGTCCCGTGTTGATTCAATTTAAACATTTCTTCATTCCTCCAAAAACAAGCGTTAAAATCCCATGTTAATACTAGACGTTTTCTGAAGCGGGTGCAAGAGGCAATTCAAAAAGCCGCCCTGTGAAAAGAGCGGCTTTTTTCTTATTCTGCGTAAGTAACAAGCTGGTTGATCGGCAGGCGATCAGTAGGGCGGCCCTCCTGAAGAGCTTTACCAACTGTAATGAGCATCGTTGGCAGATAACGATCAGGCACGTTAAATGTTTCTACAAGGCCAGATACGTTAAAGCCGCCAATTGGACATGAGTCATATCCTTTTGCACGTGCAGCCAGCATAAACTGCATGGCAGCCAGCGATGAGTTTAAAATGGCGCCATCCCGTGGATATTCCGGACGTTTGTAAGCTCCGTTAATTTGCCCGGCTAAAATTTCTTTAAGCTCAGGGGTGATTTCACCATTTTCCACCTGTGGGTCAAAAACAGGATCTGTATTTAAGTTCCCCTGCAGATCACCTAGAATACAAATAACAGCCGAAGCCTCTACAATTTGCTGCTGATTATAAGCAATAGGCAGCAATTTTTGCTGTACGTCTTTTCCATGGAAAACAAGAAAGTGCCATTGTTGCAAATTCCAGGCAGAAGGCGCCCGTCCTGCTGTTTCAAGCAGTTCTGTTAGTTCTTCTTTCGATATATAAGCATTTGGATCGTATACCTTTACCGAACGGCGGCCAAGAGCTACTTCAAAAAAGTCTGACATAAACAAAAATCCCCCTATATCGACATTTTTCGCCATGAAAGCGAAAAACTCGTTCCTTTATTACTTTTCATAAGTGATATTCGTTTTTCACTTTAATCAATATCTGTTCATACGTCAAGAAATCGGATTTTGCATAAAAAAGCTGAATCAGGCACTGATTCAGCTTAAAGAAAGATATTGAGTATATAGTAACAGATGGCTGCAAGAGTAGCAGTGATCGGCAATGTGATGACCCAGGTGATCAGCATACGCTGAGCCGTATCCCATTTAACTCCCTTGACTCGGTGGGCAGTACCAACACCGAGAATAGAAGAAGAGATAACATGGGTTGTGCTGACCGGTAAATGAATCATTGTGGCGCCAAAGATAATTATCGCAGATGAAAGATCGGCTGCGACACCGTTGACCGGACGGATTTTCATAATCTTGCCGCCAACAGTTTGAATGATTTTCCACCCACCGACTGACGTACCAAGCCCCATTGCCAGCGCACAGGAAACCTGTACCCACAACTGGATATCTGTTGACTGCTGGTAGTTTCCAGCGATTAATGCCATTGTAATGATCCCCATCGCTTTTTGCGCATCATTCGTACCGTGTGTATAAGACTGCAGAGCAGCAGTGGCAATTTGAAACATTCGGAAATTCCGATTTGTTTTCGCTAAATTGTTGTTTTTAAATACAACTTTAAAAATACTATAGACAATAAAGCCAATTGCAAAAGCAAGCAACGGCGAGATAATAAGTGCTTGAAGAATTTTGAAAAATCCGCCATAATTTAACGCCTGGAACCCGGCTGCTGCAATCGCCGCTCCGGCAATAGAGCCGATTAAGGCATGAGATGAACTGCTCGGAATCCCGTAGTACCAGGTAAGCAGGTTCCAAAAAATAGCGGCAATCAACGCGGCCATAATGACAACGAGCCCATTCTCGAGCATAAATGGATCAACAATATCTTTTGTGATTGTTTTAGCTACACCGGTAAAGGTCATAGCCCCTAAAAAGTTCATAAAAGCGGCTAATATAATTGCGCGCCGAGGTGTAAGAGCTTTCGTTGAAACGGCCGTTGCGATTGCATTAGCGGTATCATGGAATCCATTAATGAAATCAAACGCGAGCGCAAAAATAACAATCAAAATAGTAATAAGAAATAATGTATCCAACGGTCAAGACCCCTTATGCGTTTTTCATAATGATGGTTTCAAGTGTATTTGCAACGTCCTGGCAGTAATCCGCGATTTCTTCCAGGTTCTCATAAATTTCTTTCATCTTGATCAAGCGGATTGGATCTTTTTCGATTGTGAAAATATGTTTAATAGATTGGCGCAGAATGCCATCGCAGACCGTTTCATATTCCTTGATTTTAATGGCATGGGTGCGAATTGTTTGCAATTTTTTAACAGTAAGCAGTTCAACAGCTGAGACAATTTCATCTGCACAAGAACGGATTGCATCAACAAATTTCAACATGTACTCATCCACGCTGATAACAGAATACATTTCAAACATAGCAGCTGTCGCTTCGATACCGTCGAGTACATCGTCCATGCTCATTGCCAGCGCCAGAATGTCCTCACGTTCAATTGGTGTGATGAAAGTGTGGTTCAATTCTTTAATCACTTCATGCATAAGGTCATCGCCTTTTGTTTCGAAGCGTTTCATCTCATCTGAAAAGATTTTTAAATCGCCGGCATTGTTCAGCTTATATTCAGCGAAATAATCCGCACCTTCTTTTAAATTTAACGCAATCGCTTCAAGCAGTATTGAAAATTTATCTTTTTTCTGTTTAAACACGTTCCTAACCTCCTGAAAATAGTTAAAAATAATCTCAACTTTCCCATTCTACTCGAAAAATGTCAGTAAAAAAAGCTTTTTTATCGATTCGCTGATAGGTGCCGATACGGTTACGCAATCATTTACAAATGGATGAGGAATTGTTAGTTTTTCTGCGTGAAGCAGCGGGTACTTGGAAATCTGGCTACCGCCATACAATGCATCACCAGAGATTGGATGGCCAATCGATGCTAAATGTACACGAATTTGATGAGTCCGTCCTGTTTCAAGCCGGCATCGAAGCAGAGAGAAGCCGTCCTGTACTGCAACTCGCTCAAAGTGTGTAACAGCCGTTTGACCATTTTGGGAAATACGCCGCCTCGACGGGTGATGGCGATCTTTTCCAATTGGTTTTGTGATTGTACCACTTTTTTTTAACACATGACCATCCACTACTGCGTAGTATGTCCGAAAAATTTCTTTTTTCTCAAGCAAACGGGAAAGGGCCGCATAAGCTGCTTCATGCTTGGCAAATAAAACAGCTCCACTTGTTCCCTCATCAAGCCGGTGAACATGCCGTACGGGAAGAACATCTCCTTTCAATGAAACATGGTAGCAGACACCATTCAGCAACGTGTGGTGTTCATCGGGTTCATTTGGATGTGTTTTCATCCCGGCTGGCTTATCTGCCACAATAAGATGATCATCTTCATATAAAATAGAAGGAGATGGTGGAGCAGGGTGGCCGCCAAATGAACCGGACTGGAAAAAAGGAACGGACAGACGGTCATTCGGCTGGAGCGGCTGCCGCCAATTTGCCGGCTGGCCGTTTAACAAAATAGCTTTATCCATTCGCCATCTATGCACCATTTTTTTAGGAAGCTGCCATTTTTCTGCAAGAATCGACTCAATCGTCGTACCCGCCCATTCTGTATCTATATGCATAACCCACTGCTGATCTTGCCGAATAGTGTGCATAAAATTCACCCTTTTCAAATAAATAGATATTTTCTCTGCAAGAATTGTATGGTATTCTGATAGGAGACTGCAACTAAAGGTGGCTGTAAATCATGTCCATTCTTATGTCTTCAACTATTGAACAAGAAGAGAAAATTAAAACATTGTGTTCTTATTTGTCGAGTCAGGTATTTCCACGTTATATTCATTCGGAACTTGTCGAAATGCTTGAAGAGGAAAATCTTTTTTCGATCGATGATAAACAGCTTGAGTATGTGGAATCTCTTCACGATGCTTCGCGTGTGATTACAGCACTGAATACGATTATTTCCATTTTAGAAACCTCATCTCTATCTACTCAATATGAAGCATTATTTACTGAAAGTATTCATATCCTGCAAAGTTATCAAATTGTGTTTCCATTTCCGCTGTCTTTTTTTATTGAACATAAGCGGACGAATTTTTAAAAATAAAGCGGCCTTCCCAAAAGGGAAAGCCGCTCTTTTTTTATTGTTTGTTTTCTTTTGTCTGATTTAAAAAAGCGGTCCATTCTGCTTCGGGCTGACTGCCAACAAGCCGGTCTTTTTCCACGCCGTTTTCAAAATAAACAAGCGTCGGTGTGTATTCAATCCCGTAATCCGTCCAGCCTTTTTCGAATTCAAGCAGGTTGTATTGAAGCACTTCAACATTTTCATCGTCTGCAATCGGCATTAAAACAGGTGTTGTTTCCTGGCAGTGAGGGCAGGTTGGGCTGTAAAAATATACAACCGCGTCTTCACCATCTTCTATTTTTTTCTCCAGGTCCTCAGGCAGGACGATATTTTGATAGTTTGGATCATCCAGCTGTTTCACTGTTTCTGTATGAAGGTCATCCTTGCCGTACGGATTTCCTTTCGATGCCTCTTCTTTCTGGTATTGCGTTACAAAAGCAATCGCGCCGAATACGGCAACGAGAATCACCGCAAAAATAATTACTTTTTTCAATGAGTTACGCTCCTTTTCTTTTTAAAATTAGTAAGCTTGAAACAAAAATAATCGTAAATGCAATCAACGCAAGAAATGGGATTGTAATGAACCCAAACCAGTTGATATACATCCCGGTACATGGTACACGGCCGCAGACGGGGGCAGCATCCGATAAAAAATCAATTTTTTGAATGCCATAATGGTAAAGCGAAATCAGGCCGCCAATACCGGACAGAGCAAGTGAATACACAGCGGCTTTTATGTCCTTTCTGGCGATAGCAATACCGAGAATTAAGACGAGTGGGTACATCAAAATACGCTGGTACCAACAAAGCTCACAAGGTTCGTAGCCGACAACCTCTGAAAAATAAAGACTGCCCAGCATGGCTGTAAACGAAGCAGCCCATGCGGTAAAAAGCAGATTTTCTTTCTTAAGCATCATCAATTCCGCCTATCATAAGAATAATTGCTGAACAATAGCATTATAGTCTGAACAAACAAGAAAAGTAAAACATTCTGAGCGGCTTTGGTGCTTTGGCTGTTTTTGATTGGAAATGAATGAGGTTTATTGTTATTAATTCTGTGAAATAAAAGAAACAGATGGTATGATATAGGAAATCATAGTTTGGAGGGAATGCCTGTGGCCTGGAAAGAAGAATATACGAGATGGAAAAACTATTCAGAGCTTGACAAGGAAATGAGCGAACTGCTCTTTTCTATTGAGGAAGATGAAAAAAGTTTAGAAGACGCTTTTTACAAAAATCTTGAATTCGGTACGGGCGGCATGCGTGGTGAAATCGGTGCCGGAACAAATCGAATGAATGTATATACGATTCGGAAAGCGTCCGCAGGTTTAGCGGCTTACATAACAGAACAAGGGGAAGAAGCGAAAAAACGCGGTGTAGCGATTGCTTATGACTCCCGCCATAAATCTCCGGAATTTGCGCTTGAAAGTGCAAAAACTCTCGCATCGGCAGGTATTCAAACATACGTTTTTGATGAGCTTCGCCCGACACCGGAATTGTCTTTTGCAGTACGTGAGCTCAATGCCTTTGCCGGTATCGTCATTACGGCAAGCCATAATCCGCCTGAATACAATGGCTATAAAGTATATGGGCCTGACGGCGCTCAGCTTGCTCCGGAAGCGGCTGACCGTGTTATTGACAAAGTGAACGCGGCAGGCGATGAACTTCAAATTGAAGTAAAGAATGAAGAAGTGCTGAAAGAACAGGGTCTTATCCAAATAATTGGGAAAGAAATTGATCAGGCCTACGTGAACAAGCTTGTGACTATTTCGGAATGGCCGGAAGCTTCACAGGAATCAGATGTTAATATCGTATTTTCACCGCTTCATGGTACAGGCAACAAGCCTGTGCGTCAGGCACTTGAAGCGCTTGGCTATCAAAATGTAACGGTTGTAGCCGAACAGGAGCAGCCGGATGCAAATTTTTCAACAGTGAAATCTCCAAATCCGGAAGAAAAAGCGGCGTTTGAATTGGCGATCCGTGATGGACAAAAAGTAGATGCGGATATTCTCATTGCCACAGATCCAGATGCAGACCGTCTTGGTGTTGCTGTAAAAGACGAAAATGGCGGATACATTTTGCTGACAGGAAATGAAACAGGTGCTGTACTGGTGGACTATATATTAGCCCGCAAAAAAGAAAAAGGCACCCTTCCTGAGAATGGCCGTATTTTCAAAACGATTGTTACCTCTGAACTTGGACGCGCAGCAGCGGCTCAATACGGCGTTTCATGTGAAGATGTTTTAACCGGCTTTAAATTTATCGGTGAAAAAATTGAACAGTATAATGAGTCCGGTGAATATAAGTTTTTGTTTGGCTACGAGGAAAGCTATGGATATTTAATTGGCGATTTTGCACGCGACAAAGATGCTGTACAGGCGGCACTGTTAGCTGTTGAAGCATGCGCGTATTACAAAAATCAGGGGAAAACCCTTCACAACGCCCTTATGGATTTGTACGAGCGTGTTGGCTACTACAAAGAAGGCCTACAGTCGTTAACATTAAAAGGAAAAGACGGGGCCGAGCAAATTGCAGGACTACTTTCTTCTTTCCGTACGCAGGCACCCGAATCGATTGCCGGCATTCCGGTAGCGTCTGTAGAAGATTATCATACGGGTGAACGTACGATCCTGGCGACAAATGAGAAGCAAACCATTGAGCTTCCTTCTTCAAATGTTTTGAAATATTTTCTCGAAGACGGTACGTGGGTATGTGCCCGCCCATCTGGAACAGAACCAAAAGTGAAATTTTATTTTGGTGTAAAAGCGGATTCGTTCAAAGACGTAACCGAGAAACTTGCGCTTGTACAAGAAGACTTTATGGCGCGTGTGAATGATATGCTGAAATAAGAGCCGGAAAGTGACGCCGAAAGTGAGCATTTTTGGGCAGCCTGGAAGAAGAGACAGATTTATCTGTCTCTTCTCAGACTGTAGACAAACTCG
>NZ_LAHL01000022.1 GCF_000966195.1 Domibacillus robiginosus
TAAAAATATAAATATATATTTATATTTTTATTTTTATATTGTTTTGAAGGTGTCTATGAATACTGTCTTTTGCCCCCTCAATTAATTATTGAGGGGCTTTTTAGTTCTAATAAAAAAAGAAAGGACACAAACGTAATGCATCCTTCCTTTTGGATAAAATGAAGGATTATGCTTTTTTATGTATTACGCTGTCTCGGTATGGGCCTCCGCTTACTGACGTAAAACGTTATTAACGGAGCCACGGTTCTTCCAAATAAACTGAACTATTTCTGTTGGTTCCAGCACCTGCTCACCTGGATCGCAATAGGTATGGCCTTTTCCATGAATAGTCCATGTCTCTGTCCCTTCATTTAACATAAGCGTCCACTGGCCATTTCGTTTCTTGTCCTCAAAAACAAAGTAATGCTTGTTACCTTTCTCATCATAAAGAGAAATTCTTACGAAATCGTCTAAAAATTGTTCAATATCTTTATTCGATTTTATAATTTTATTCATGATTCAGCTCCCCATCAATGATAACTGCAAAAAGTAAGAAGTATTGTGTTTTTTATACAGCTATTCCTTTTATTATATAAAATTCGAGAAGGTAATGCATATGGTTCTTTGGTTTTGCATTCTTTCCCTTTAAACACAAAAGCTTAATTTATTTAAAAATATAAAGATATAAATAAACCTTTATATAAATATATAAATATATAAATAAATATAAATATATTCAAATTGTTCATAAATTTTTTAATGAGGTTTGTTCTGTTTTGTCCGTTACATTCTGAACGTTACCCATTAAGGTGAAAGAAAGAAAAGAGCAGGGGGACAAACAGGGCAGCAAAAGACAATAGACAAATCTCAATTTGGCAAATCAAAATGAATAGTACTTATGTAGAAGACTGTTTAAAAAATCTGATCATGAAAGATTAAAAGAATACATAAGGATAACATTAATTGAGATCTGGGAAATACAACTTGAATTAGAGTTTCATAGTAAGATCAGGAAGTGTTGTGTAGAACACGATTGAAGGCTTCTTCATGTGATGGAAGCAGCTGCTAAGGGATTTTTGGACCATTTGAAACGGTTGATGAAAAGACAAAAGAAGCAAATAAGTATAAAGATATAAATATATATTTATATAAATAAATTTAAATATATTAATTTCCGTATTTGCTAATTAAGGAAGGATGCGTGTATAAGTGCCCTTCTTTTTTATATGATATATATTTAAGAAAAAGATTATAGTAATGGTTTTAGATTCTGTTATGTCCTCTCCCTTTTCCCTCCCGTTCTTCCCTTCTTGGGAGTAGTAATCACATCTTATGTTAGGGTAACAACACTTTCCAAGAGCATTTTCGATTCATCAAAACGATAAATCATTAGACTCTAGATTTAGATCAATGTGGATTATTATAAGACCTCATAAGGAGAATGAAGCGATGCTTAATGGTGGAGAATGAGACGTAAAATAAAAAAAGTATTGGTACCGAAATAATATGAAGAATAAAAGCGCTACAGATTGTGCAGCACTTTTATTTTATATAAATATATATAAATATAAATATATTTTTAGATATTTATATACGAATGATTATTCTAGAAACTAATCGAGGGTGGACACGCACTTATGCGGATTATATACATAATCCTTCAAAAGATAGTTTTTTATCTTTCTAATTCGTGATCCCTTCTTTTTGCTTTTCTTTTTTCTTTCTTTCCTTCTCTTTCATTCACCTCAAGCCGTTTTAAAAGCAAACCGGATCGATCCTTTTTTGCTAATTCACTAGGTTTTCTACCATGATGAATCAAATCAGCATCATAAATATCATTTTTATGTGCTTTGTTGATCGAATCTTTCGGCAATCCTGCTTCCTCTAGTTTCTTTATTTCATAGCTATCTCGGTGATTTAAGGAAGTATCTGCTTCGCTAGTCACTGTAGGGGCTAGCAATTCTTCAGTAGCGTGGTTTTTTATAATTGCTATAGGTTGCTCCTTGCCACTCGGTTGAAATTCAACATTAGCGTAATAAATGTCTCCATGATTTAGGCTAAATGTTTCTTCCTTAGCCTGCCTTGTTTCCTGCTCAACTTGTATATTCTCATGAACAGATATTTCTTCTTCAACCTGTAAATCATCTTTTTTCTGCTTTTTAGTTTCAACTGATCCTTTGATGTGCCCGCTTTCTCCAAAATTGCCAATATGATCAGGATGAATAGGTGTTTTTTCCATGTCCTGATTTGCTTCCTGGTGAATAGAAAGAGTGTTTTTGACATTTTCTATTTCTATTTGGATATCTTCTTGCAGTATTTTTTGCTGTTCAGCTTCTTTCCGAGCTTCTAGCATGTTTTCTATGCTATTTAGACCTTTCAATTGCTCGACACGGTTCATAAAGCCTTTAATAAGCTGAAGATTCTTGCTTTCTTTCTCTACGCTTTTTTCAAGCTTCTCAATTTTCTTTGCTTTTTCCTGTTCCGTTAATCGACTGTACCTTTTTGTATGACGCCTTATATTTTTTTCAGAGAGATATTGGTCATATAACATACCCAGATACATAGATGTTGCTTCTCCAAGCGCTTTTCCATAATCATCTCCCGCTGGTCGCAAGGCACTTCCTATTTCTGGTGTTTTCATGCCTGATTGGTTTAAAGACCAGTCTATTCCTTTAGCAATTGTTAAAGAATGCTTCCCAACAGTGGTTAAAACATTACGGTCACGCTGTGCTTTCGCGATTGGAATTAAATCAGGATTTTTTATCTGTTCCTGTTTAAATTGAATACTTTCCTTTGTATTTAAACCAATTATTTTCTCTATTGATGTAGAAATTAATTCCTTTTGATCCTTGCGTGGCAGTTCCACAAACGCTTTGTAATATGCCTTTGCGTCAGCTATAGATGAATTTAAGCGAGCCAGTTTTTCTTTTATTCCCATATCAAAAACTAGTCCTTAGCGGTTCGGTACGATCGATAACACATCGTACATGACTAGGATAGGAATCCAGCGAATGAAATCTTCTTTAATGAGAGCAGTTTCTACTCCCGTTGATTGGTGAACCAGCTGAATCGTTGAATTACAGCTTAGAAACGGGTGGGCATGGCGCCAGATAAAGTAGCCCATCATAGACAAGGCGATAGGTTCCGATTTTAAGAAGGTAAGCACATAGTAATCGTCCTCTTTTATATCCGTTACACGGCCTTTTGGAATTAAAGCAAACTGCTCGAAATAGTCCTCATTATATGTATCCTTCCATTCCATCAGCAGCTTTTTTTCCAAAAGCTCGTCAATGGCCTGGTGTATGTGTGCAGCTGGCTTGATTTGCTTCATCAAGGACACCGTTTCTTCCCGCGTAGTAAGTGTCATTTTGACGGACTCCCACACGTTGTAGGTAAACTGGTCCAAGATAATTTCTTCGTTCCCGTATTTTAATGAAAAAGTTAAAGGGGTCGAGGCATCTTTGAAGCCGCCTAGCACTTCTCCCACTGCGACTAGTCTTATGCCCGGTGCTCTTTCTTCATTTGCCATTCCACCATCAGAAAGAGCAGGGGACTTGGCTCCTAATCCCTTCGCTGCACGGGATAAAAATCCGCCTAATATATTTTTCATTGTGCTTCCTCCTCTATCAAAAACGGCAGGTACTCTGTATTCCAAAGCCCCAGCTGTATCAAACCGTATCCTTCCTTGTTTAGCAGCGCCAGTGCTTCTTCTTCCGTCAAGGAAAGCTTGGTCATGATGGTGTCCAGCACTTGAAGCAATGGAGCACCGCCAGCAGCCGCATTCCATACCATATACTGTTCCTGATTGAGCGTCACATTATCTCCAACATGCCGGTGGTCGCCAACTACCCAATACCCCTCGATTTCCCCATAGGCGTAGGCGTTCCGCGTAATAAAAATGCCCAGTAATTCAGGATTATCCACTGTGTCGAACTTCCACTGTCTCATTAAATTAAACGCATAAAACTTGTTTAAAATTGCATCTAAATCGAGGTCGGGATATTTTTTTGTTTTGGATCGTATCAGAGTTTTCCAGTCATCTAATGTATCAACCTTACGCAGCTCTTCCCACAGTCTATATTCGAACTCCGTTATTTCGACTTGTTCCATGCCGTTTCCTACAGAAAAAAACTTGCGGCCTGTTTCTTCCTCTTCAAATAAAAAACCCAGTGCCCGGCCAATCTGCACATAATGTTCTCCTGTCATTGTTTTCCCCCTAAAGATTTTGTCCCGTCCTTTGGCAAATGAAATATACACGCTTGCCGGATAGGTGATCCAAGTTAAATTTATTGTTTTATTTTGACCAAATTCCTCGGTCTGGTATGGTATACGTCTTGGAGCATTACAGGCGACCATGACAAATTAATGTAAAAATCACAATCTTTATTATTGTTATGTCAATCGTGATCAGAAGTATTGTTAGAGTTAAGATGAATCATATCATTTTTTCTTCAGTTAATAGTCTTGATTTAACATTTACTGTTTTATGTATTCTGGATATTTCATTCGAAAATTTTTAAAAAATAAAGATCGGTTATCAGAAAAGTTGAGGCCCCTTTTTCAGATTTTCTACAAAAAAAAGCAAGTACATTATGTATACTTGCTTTAAACTGCATTAAGAAATTTTGGTTCCTGTGTCACTTCACAATTTTGAATAATAAAATCTTCTTGTTCTTCAGTTAATGGTGAATACTGATCACCAGCGCCATTAGCCAGCATAAAATTACCTACAATCCTTTCAGTACAGCTTTCTAGCTTTAAAAGGTATACTGGCTGGTTTTTGCCATGATTAGACGTTATAGCAAAGATTCCTTTTCCTAAGTGAGTTGACTTTGTATACTGTTTTGATTCGTATTCGATTATGGAATAATCTACTGTTCGCTCCGTTACTTCTACAAATCTCAACATAGCATTCTTCACTATCACTACTGTACTCATGTATTCACCTTCCAAAAATATATAATATTTGTCAATATGGAATATATTATATACTATGTTGTCGTTTAATTAATTTAAAAATTGGCAAATATGTCTATTTAACTATTTAATTTACTATATATTTCAGAACAGCATTGCTTTAAATTCTAAGAATAATATGAATGTCCCTGTTTCCACTCATACCTTTTTACTGTTAACAAGAAAATGGATACGTTTATCTCCTTATTCATTTCAATCTCTACAACTTTGCTCATACCTTACCTTCATCATTCTATTAAGATGTGCCTTTGACTACATGTAGTCAAAATGGTAGTTTAAGGACAGATACAGTATTTAGACAGTATTTGGATAGGAAGAATTAATTGGTGTTCAGTTAGCGAAAAGTGAAGGACTGATATATCATTAAACCCAGTAATAAATTAAGAGATAGTGAATTGGTAATCAATTAACACCGAAATCTACTGAGGAATGAAAGGAGTGAATTTTAATGCCAGTAAACTATAAAAATCCTGTCTTGAATTTAATTGTTGCCATTGTACTTATTCTGCTATTTTTTTATTCTCCCGTATATTTTTTGGTGGGGATTTTTGCAATTACTGTCCTAGCTATTGTATCGAAATCTATAAATTTACAAGCATGGCTTATTACAATTGGTTTATCTCTAGGAATTCTAATATTACTTTTACTTCCTCATGCTCCTTGATCTCTAACCAGTGAATATATAAATACTTATTAATCAGCGAACAATCTTCTAAGCAGTTAACATGGGGATTGTTTTATTTTTTTTTCTTCTCTGGAAGCTCTGCAATCTTAAATAATTCGCTACTAAAGAACTCGGCCAAACTAATTCCACAGCCATTACAATATTGTTGAATGGTATTTACTTTAGGATGTTGTGATCTTCCTTGCATGATTTCAGACACTGTTGATTGTCTCAAACCTCCAGCCTTGCCGATCTCCGTTACGGTTTTATTTCTTTCTTCCGCAAGTTCCTTCATTCTTTCTGCGATAGCATTGTGAATTTTCATATTATTACCATCCTTTATCCTTATTATGTATCATTCTATCTATTATAAGACCTAACAACAATAATTTGTTTTAATTCGAGATAACAGTTTATTAAAAGATTTAATAAATTTGTCAAATACTTTGATTTCTATAGTATAGCAGAGATGTGATGTGATAATTTTTACTAATCGCTGAAATTCTTATACAAAAGCGTTTCTGGTGAGGTGAACAAAACTTTGTTGACTTTTAACAGAATTTTGTTTAAGATTAGAATAACCAATAAATATTAAAAATGTTAATGCAATTAAAAATATTCCTTCAAATGACAGAAAGGAGGGATTGTACTTGGAGTTAGGGAGTTGGATTAAACAAGAGCGTGAGAAGCGGGACCTGACACAAGCGCATATTTCAGATGGGGTAGGCTTATCACAAGGAACAGTAAGTCTTTGGGAAAACAATAAGGCAGTTCCTTCAATTGTTGATCTATATAAAATAGCCGCATGTTTCGGTATGAAGTCCCTAAAAGAAATTCCTTTCGATCAATTAGATATTCAGAAAGGTGGCGGTCTGATAATGGAAAGTCTAAGTTTGTATGAGTTACCGACTTGTGATTCCGTCAAGACGTTTGAAGGTAAGACATATGAACTGAAAGGTTTTATGGGGATAGAAAAATCATCTGGTGAAGTAGAGCATGTTTTTGAATTGTACTACCGTACTCGTACTGTTGTAGTGAACAATTGTGTGGTCGCCAAGAGAAAAAGCGTAAATGATGAATTGCAAAAGGTTAAAGCTAAAAAGTTGAAAGCAAAGTCATGAGTATTGTTAACAAAGTTTTGTTTTGATGTGCTGCAACATACTCAATAAAGACAGTTTAAAACTCTATGACAATTGAATATTGTTGTGTCCGGTGCTTAATAGCCGAGCAGCTGGATATACAAATTGATATGGTTTGACGAGGATAACCTAAAACTTGTTGCTGGACAAAAGGCTATACCATAGTTCTTGGTTATCTAAAAACCTTGTGCATTGGGGCTATATGCTTCATAGAGTTTGCGAGTGAACAGCTAAAAACTCGTCACTTAAACTGTCTTTATTGAGTGTGTTGCATGACGCACTTTTCATTAAGCGAAGGATTTCAAACAGAAAGCAGGTGAACACTTGGCTACTAAAGAACAGAAAAATCGAAAACAATTTGCTGAAAAATTATTGCGTGTTAAGGGCTTGAATTATGATGAATGGCTGGATTCAAAACACCAAGAAGTTATACAAGATAATCAAGATGTAGTCATGCAAGCGTTAGAAATGGCACTGGGTACAAACGTTGATAATTCAAGCGATGCTTCTGCTGATGAAGACAATGCTTCTGATAATACGGATTCCCAGGAAATTGAGATTTCTTCTAGTAATAGTAAAGGCTCCGATTCCTTTAGCAAAAGCTCTGATTCATTTGCAAAAGTAAATAACTAAGTGGGGGTGTTCGTGAATGGAAAGTCTAATCGCTTCGGCTACTGACATACTTAAATGGCTGCAAATGCCTGCCATCGTTGGAGCAGCAATTGCATTTTGTATCGGTGGTTACTACCTAATGTTTGGTGGAGATCAAGGGCGTGGCAAGGCTATTAAATGGTTTGTTGGCGGTGCGGTCGGCTTAGTCATAATCCTCGGTGCTTTAAGCCTTGCGGAAAGTGTAAGTACAAATATACAGTTCTAATCAATCAAATAAACATAAAAAAGCCACTTATTCATTAGGTGGCTTTTTTCTATGAAAGGGAAGGAGACTTTTATATGCAGGTAATCTTTTATAACGTATCAAGTTCTCTTATTAACAATTTTGAGAAAATGCCATTTGCGGAAGCTGTGAAGGTAAGTCAGGAAGTCGAGCAGATTTGCAGGGATGAAAACAAGACTCTGACCGGCGATTTTCAAGTAATTGGCGAAGATAAAAAAGTCTTTTATCGAGGGGTATTCAATTTTGGTTCTTATGATTATCCCAACATCTATCACAAGATCAAAGATATGGTCAAACATATTAAGGTCGATAAGAAGGATCAAGCCGATAAAATATACTTGCTTGAACAGATCGAATTGCTCACACCAGACCAATACAAGCAGGCTGAAATGGTCGATAAAACGCTGATTAATTTAGATAAATCAAGAGTGTCTAAATTAAAGTCCTGGCAGCGTAAAACGGCTTATGCAGCTGGTGGAGTGTCACTTGCCGGTTTTTTAATGACCGGCTTTTTGTTTTTCACTCAACAAACCAGCTATGAAAAAGCCTTAGATGATGGACGAAACCAGCTAAAAGAAAGTGCTGCTCTGGCAGAAACATATGGTGAAGCCCTGCTTGGCAATGATGCCAAAATGGTTCATGCGCTTGAAAGTTCCGATGAACTAACAGAACAACAGCAACAGATATTGGTGGATAAATATGTATCGGAAAATAAGTTTGAGAAAGCAGTTAAATTGTTAGACGGTGACTACGTAAAAGCAGAATCACTTATTTTAACGTCAAGCTTGCCAGCCAAAGAGAAAATAGCAAAAATAAAAGCCTTTCATCAGATGTACCCAACAAATGAAGCCAGATATGATATAGCTTACTTACAGGGTGATTATGAGTTAATGCTGAACCTTAAAAACATTAATATGTCGGTAAAACGTTCTGAAATGAAAACACACGCATTGTTAAAGCTTGGCCGAGTTGATGAAGCGAAAGTCGAGCTGAACAACAACTCTAATGAAGAATTAAATGAAAAGATTGTTCAGTATGAAATTATCAATGCGGAAATCAAAACGCTGAAGGACAAACATGAGCTGCTTGTTCGTGAAGAAAAAGATAGTGAAGCTGAAAAGTTAGAAAAAGAAATTAAAACAAAACAAGAACAAATCAAGAAGCTGTAAGGGGATGTGATGATGGAAAACGAAAAAACATGGAAACGTTATTCGAAAAAATTCGCCTTACCAGTCACCGTTTTTCTAGTAACATTTATCTTCACTTTGTTGGCTTTAAATACAGTCATAAATATACTTCATGGATTTTATGACAGCTACTTTGTATCAGGAACATTCTTTAAGCCGAAAGAGTTGAGCTTCAATAGTGGCATGATAACGGGTTTTGGTGTGTTGGTCGGAAATGTAATCATGCTTGGCTTAATCGGTTTATTGAGTGCAGCCGTAAGCTCGTTTGCTACTTATAAGTTTTTAACGAACTTTGGTAAGATCGGCAAAGATCAAAAAGGAAGCAGCCGGTTTACTACGTTAAAAGAGATCAAAGCACAATATAAAGCAGTGCCGGAACTTGCTGACCGTTATTCTGGTGGTGGTGGCGTACCGGTTTCAAGGCATCGAGACAAGATTTTTATTGATGATTCGGCTGTAAATAATTTAATCATTGGTACAACTCGCTCCGGTAAAGGTGAGACATTTATCTTCCCGACCATTGATATTTATAGTCGCGCCGAAAAGCAACCGTCCATGATTTTCAATGATCCCAAAGGTGGTGCGACACGTTCCTAAGTGAAAAGCTTAGGCACTGTCGAACTCAACAGTTCAGCAGTGAACTGTCATTCTGAGAAGTCAAATGAAGGAGTAACGTCTGGAAGGGCTTCCCTTAATCCTCCGACATGCAGGAATGTAAACAAGTACTGAACTGTGTGAAGCTCGGTGAAGTCGGTTGAAGGTTACCGTAAATTAGAATCTCTAATACGAAAGCTGTCCAGCGGTGGATGGTGTAACTGATAGACCGGAGGTCTATAAAACACTCAAGGTTAGGATGCGCGATGGACTAGAGGCGATCGCTAGTAAGCGCAGACGAATCCCTGATGGTACGGGTCTATATCGGGAGGGAATCGAAAGGTTCTCTGACACAAATACGTGTCGCTACTGTGGGTGAGTAAAACTCTCCTTTATGAAAGCCCATATATCGTTACAGGCGTTATCAAGGTAGCAGGCTCATAGGGGAAACCTAAAAGTGTATGTACAGATAAGAATGACGGAACGTGGTAAGCTGCCGGCATGGAGGGCTTGTTCCCTTTGAAGTGTTGCCAAGGAAAGTCACAATGAGATTAGTTGTCGACATAACTTGGCTTAACGGCAGTGAAAGTGGTGGCACAGTACCGATGAAGCGTGTAATGAACGTGGAGGGATAGCCACTAGTCGATTGAAGATTGAATGTTACTATTGGTTAACATGGTTTCGGGTAAGACTAAGAGATGTAATACTCCAGATCACTAAGGAGGTTACAGCCCATGTTAAAGAAAACCAAGCTAAGACATAACGAATATTATGACACACAAAAAGTGTATGACAATTTATATTCGAGCAGTCTTAACGGTAACAATTTCTATAAGTTAACTGAATTAATAGGCTCCGAAGACAATATTCGTCTAGCATACCGCAATATCAAAACAAATAAAGGTAGTAAAACCGCAGGTGTAGATGGCTTAACTATTAAAGATGTTCGGCAATTAAATGACCTTCAGGTCATTAAACAAGTCCGAAAACGTTTAAAGAATTATCGACCAAGCCCGGTCCGCCGAGTATATATTCCGAAAGAAGGAAGCGATAAAAAGCGACCTTTAGGAATACCTACGATATGGGATAGACTGGTTCAACAGTGTATTTTACAAGTACTAGAACCAATTTGTGAAGCCAAGTTCCATAAACATAATTATGGTTTCCGCCCCAATCGTAGCACCCATCACGCTTTTAGCCGAATGGTTAGCTTAATTAACATTCATAAACACCATTACTGTGTAGACATTGATATCAAAGGTTTCTTTGACAATGTTCAGCACGGAAAGCTACTGAAGCAAATGTGGGCGCTCGGCATTAGAGATAAATCGCTTCTTAGCATTATCTCTAAGCTTTTAAAAGCTGAAATCATCGGGGAAGGCATCCCATTAAAAGGTACACCGCAAGGCGGTATCTTATCACCGCTTTTATCTAATATTGTTTTAAATGAATTAGACTGGTGGATCAGCAATCAATGGGAAACATATAAGCCTCGTCGTTTTAAAAGCGGCCTGAATGGTTTCACAACATATGCACGAAAATATACGAACCTTAAAGGGGGCTATATCGTCCGGTACGCCGATGATTTTAAAATCATGTGTCGAACGTACGAAGAAGCCCAACGCTTTTATCATGCGACGGTCGATTTCCTTAAAGCGAGATTAGGACTAGAAATTAACCCAGGGAAATCTAGAGTGGTAAATCTGAAAAAGAATTCTTCTGATTTTCTTGGCTTTAAAATAAAAGTCGTTCCACAAAAGAAAGCTAAATTTGGATTTATAGCCAAAACGTCTATGTCTGATAAAGCTTTAAAGCGTGTCCAACGGACACTAAAGGAACGAGTAAAAGAAATTCAGCACAACCCAACATCTGATATGGTTCTGCGTTTTAATATTACACTTGTCGGTATTCAAAACTACTACAAATATGCCACAACGATTTACTTGGATCTGACGGATATTCATTACATTCTCCATAAAGTTATACGAGCCAGGCTTAGAGACAATGCAAAAGTGGTGACACTTGCACAAACCTCTGCAACCTTTCGTAAGAAAGCTAAGGGGATACGAGCAGATACAAAGATTTATACGGTACAGAACACGCCAATACTTCCAACTACTTGTGTACATCATAAAAATCCCTGGAATTTCTCGCAGTCTATCTGTAACTATACAGAAAAAGGACGGCAGAAAGTACACCGAGGATTACAAGCTATTCCCAGAGATGTACTTAATCAAGTAAAAAAGAACTTACTCCAAAAATCGAAGTATTGAATATAATGACAACCGTATATCGAAATTTATTGCTCAATATGGCAGATGTTATGTACTTAACGAAGAAATTGGCATAGACCGTGTACGGTGCCATCACCTTAAGCCGTTGCGACTTGGCGGCGGAGATAACTATCAAAATTTAGTTATCGTTGATGAGTTGATACACCGGTTGATCCACATGACAAATCCCAACGGGATTCGAAAAGCGGTACAGCTTCTTCCGTTAAATACAAAACAACTTACAAAGTTAAATCACTTACGCATTTGTGCTGGTAACGAGCCGATATAAATTAACTTATAGACATTCAATTGGAAACGATGGAGCGCCGTATGCCCGGAAACGGGCGCGTACGGTGTGAAGTGGGGGAAAAGCCGGAGATAATCTCAAAGGCTTACCTATCACTATAGCTTTACGCTGCTTCTAAAAAAACGCTTGAAGATTTAGGGTATCACGTTGAAGTCTTAAACTTGATGAACCCGCTGCAGTCTATGAGCTATAACCTTTTGCAGTTAACGAAAGAAGAATTTTTCGCTGAAAATTATTCATTAGCCCAGCAATACGCCCGTTCAGTTGCTTTCATGCTGTACAACGACCCAACAGCGAAGGATAAATTCTGGCAGAACTCCAGTATAGATTTGTGTACGGCTTTAATTCTTGGATTGTGTGAACATTGCCGAAATGCACCGGAGAAAATCAATATGTACAACGTCGCTTTGATGATGTCGGATTTGGCAACAAAAAAGGTTGAAGATGAATATGGAGATGAAATCTCTGGATTAGATGAATTTTTTAATCGGTTTCCAGACAATCACCCTGCCAAAATGCAGTACGCTACGATTAACTTTTCTGGTGGACAGACAAGGGCAAGCATCCTGGCTAATGCAAATGCCAAACTTGGTGTATTTACCCTTGATGGGACAGCAAAACTGACTTCTGACAATACTTTAGAAATGACGAAATTTGGCTTTAATCATTGGTTAAGAGGTAAGTCACAACCACTCACTAGATTAACGATTCTCTTTGAAAGCGGAAAGAAAGAAACAATCATGACCGATTCAAACGGTGGATTTAACCTATATCATAACCAGCATGTAGAGATCGGTGAGAAGGTCAAAATTTCATTCGAAAATAATGTCACTACTTTTACAGTTAGTGATTGGGATAAGGAAAGTGGGGAGCTGCATGTAGTCGCTGATAACGATAAAACAAGGCTTAACTCGGTTATGCAGTTTGAAAAACCAATAGCGCTGTTCATGATCGTACCTGACTATGACGCAACCTTTAATGTAATTGCTTCATTATATGTCAAACAAGTTTATACGACTTTAGCAAGAACAGCTTCCAACGTTAATTCTGGTAAGTGCTTTAGGGAAGTGATTTTCTTGTTAGACGAATTTGGAAACATGCCGGCAATTGATGATTTAGCCAGTATCTTAACGGTTTGTCTGGGGCGTAATATCCGGTTTAATTTAGTTGTTCAAGCGTACTCCCAAATTGAAAAATTATACGGGGATGATTGGAAAACGATTGATGGCAATACAAATAATACATTTTATGTTTTGACGGATGACCACTCGACTGCGGAAATGATTTCTAAAAAAATCGGTGATAAAACAATCGTTACAAAATCACGCTCTGGTGAAACGATTTCTTTGAAAAAATCCAAAACAGAAAATGTGGATGCAAGACCACTTCTAAATGCTGACGAGCTTATGCGGCTGCGTGAAGGCGAAATGGTGGTTATCCGCACTATTAAAAGGCAAGACAAGAGCAGAAACAGAATACAGCAGTTCCCTATTTTCAACACTGGTCAAACAGCCATGAAATACCGATGGGAATATTTATCGGATTATTACGATACAGCAAAATCAATCAATGACATTGATATTCCATGTACACATGCTGCTTTAGATTTGAATGAAATAAGAGTTTCCTTTGATGAAAAGCCGGTAAATGCAGAGAGCCACAAAGAAGACCATGTAGTAACAAATGAGGTTGTCGAGCAAAAAGTTGTTGAGAAAGAAGTTATTGAAACAGAAAAAGCTACGCCAAAAGTAAGAGAATTAGTCTTTTCAAATGGAGAAGTTGAATCATCGTTCGATAGCAAGCCGCCAAAACCAAAAATGGAGCTTGATCGAGAAGAACAAAATGAGGATTTCCCGATGTTTGAGAACTTGGCCGAAGACTTCCCAATAGAGGAAGAATTAAATTGGATTAAAATAGAAAACACCTTAAATGAAGGAATATTCCGGGATTTGATCGGTAACCAAAAGTTTGAAGAAATGTTTGGACAAGACTTTAAATCCTTAGATTTGTTGATAGTGAAAGACTTGCTGTTAACACATCAGAATGAATTAAAAACACAAGTATTCTTATTGCTTCAAAAGTTTGTAGACACTGAATTAAGAAAGGGTGGCAACGAATGACGAATCCATTACACCAATTTATAAATGATAATAAAGAATTACTAGAAAAAGGAGAAGTCCTGACCATTCTTCTGAATGATGGCTATGTTACCATTTTTAATGAGGTCGATGAAAAGACCAACTTGCAGAAAACAATAACCCTCGTTGATCCGTGCGACACCCAATTTGATTGCGAAATCGCTCATCTAATTCCAGTGGGAGGTTGAAAAAATGAAAAAAGTAATCGTGGCTCTTTTTCTAACAACGATTTTATCAGCTTGTGGAAATGCAGGGGTACATCAAGTTGATTTAGATACGGTTGACAGTCTTGTAGGTGGAAAGGAAGATGGGTTTCTTTTCATGGTTTATGAGAACGATGAAGGATTCATGCCGTATGTAGAGGATGCTGCCGAAAAAACAAAAGCTGAAATCAATTTTTACAATGTGAGCCAGCCAGACGGGGAAGGCGGAGCAGTTGGAGAGAATGTTTTCGAAGGTAAAGTTGAAAATGATTTGAAAAGGGGTCATTTATACTATCTTGAAAATGGAGAACCTTCAGAGTCTGTAGATTTATCTCGTTATGGAGATGGATTGGATCTCTCTTCAGAAATACAGAACTTTATTGAGATTCATCAATAAGTAAGTGAGGTGATTCGCAAATGACGGATGAACAGGTTATTGGAATTCTGCAAGATTTTGATGATAAACTCACTATTTCGGATATAAGCATGGACTTTGTTCGAATGCTCGGTTGGGCTTTTGTTCAAGGTATTGCTTGGATTCTTGATACATTAGAAAATGTAGCGAATGAAATGCTGCTCGTAAAAGAATTTTATCAAAATGAATCGGTGATCGAATTTGTAACCAGCTTTAGACCATTGCTATATATCCTGTTGGCATTTAGCCTTGTGTATTCGGGTTACTTGTTAGTCTTTCAAAGGAAATTACAAGTTGAAACGGTAGCGATAAATTTTATTATAGCAATGGCGATTATTTCGCTTTTATCCACTGCAACGGACAAAGCAAATGACTTTTCCGATGAAGCGGTAAAAGCGGTCAATAGTGGTGCTTTATTTGGGTCAGAAGAAGGTACAGTTTCCGAAAATATTTTAGCTGACAATATAAGTGATTTAGTCGAGTTTGACAGAGTAAATTGGGCAATTGAGCAGGAAGATGAGGAAAATAAGGAAGATGTTAAGCCAGAAAGTTCTATTCCGATAGATGTAGTTAGCAGAATCAGTATTAATGCAAAAATTGATCCCGATGGGGATGATATAGAATATAAAAATGATGAGGTTTTTAAAAAGCAGTTAGATTATGATATTGCGGAACGAAAAGAAGTATTGAGAGACCTCGATCAAGGCGGGTTAAGTTGGAATAACAAATATTATTACCGTTATTCGCTGGATTGGTTCACTATTATCGTAACCATGCTGGTGATGGCATTTACTTTATTCTCTATCGCTTATAAATTGGCTCGTTTGGCTTTTGAACTGGTGTTCAATCATCTTTTAGTCATGATCGTTGCACCGGCTGACTTACATGATGGTCAAAAAACGAAAAAAATTATGCAGTCTATCCTTAACACTTTTCTAGTAATCGTGTTGATCTTTATGTCGATGAAGCTATATGTTATCGGTACAGCTTATCTGGCAGACAACTTTAAAGGACTGGTTTACATTATTGCTTTAATAGGCTTTAGTGCAGCTTTACTGGATGGTCCGAATATGGTTGAAAGACTATTTGGCATAGATGCCGGTCTTAAAGGTGGATGGAGCGTGCTAGCCGGTACGTATGCAGCTGGAAAGATGGCTTTAGCCGCTAAAGATGGAGCTGGTAAGATGCTAAGTAAATTTAAAAATGATAAAAACGATAATCCGGATAATGGTAAGGATTATTCAAAAGGTTCGGATTCGGAGAATAGTGGTGCAAAGAATCAAAACCAGTCTCCTTTAAAAGATGCAGAAGCAAAATTGCCATTTGATGAAGGCGACAAAGGAAATGGAAAAGATAGTCCTTTAAAACCAAGCCTAGACGGGTCTGATAAAGGAGAAGCGGAGCAGGCCGGTAACAGTGATATTGAAGCAAACGTGGACGAAAAAGGAAGAGCTGCTGTTTCAAAATCGGGTGAGACAAAAGGCGATAGAAAAGATTCCGATTTGCAAAGCTCACTGGGTACGGCAAATGGTGCAAGTGAATCTCTTGAAGCTACCTCCCAAAAAGAGCAGGAAGTAAAGCAGAACCAAGATGTGCAGCAAAGGTCAGCTGTTGGTCAAGCTGCACTAAAAGGGGTAGCACTGGATGGAGCAACACCGGACTTAGAACAGCAAATGAATGGTGAGGGCGCAAGTCAGGGCAATGGAAGCAGTATAAGCCGACAAGGGCTTACAGAGCAGCCGGTCAATATAACGGATATGCAAAACGGCACTCAAACAGCGGCTGCAAGCAGCCAGGGCGGCAGCATACAACAGGCAACAGCACCAGACCAATCTTTAGAACAACAAGCTCAACCAAATATAACAGAAGGTTCAACCGTTCAAGGTGGTCAAAATGATGTGCAGAGACAAAGCAATGCCGAACAGCCGGTCAATATAACCGATGTTCAAAACGGTACTCAAACAGTGACTACAAGTAGTCAATCTGGTTCTGTACAGCAAGCAACAGCACCAGACCGATCTTTAGAACAACAGTCTCAACCAAATATAACAGAAGGCTCAACCGTTCAAGGCGGTCAAAGTGATATACAAACGCAAAGCAATATAACGCAACAAGTAAATGTAACGGATACTCAAAACAGTGAACAAACTGTAAATACGACTAGTCAGGCTGGCACTCAAACATCGACTACAAGTAGTCAAGGTGCTTCGGAATCACCAATCAGTACCGGTGTTCCAAAAGTATCTAGTGAAGAAAGGGTAATATCTGAATCATCTTCTGGTACTTCAAGTAACCAAACAACGGTTCAACAAGAGAATGTAAACCAAGTTAATGAAGAAATAAAAGTAGAGGAAAGCACCAGAAATATCACTGGCAGCCAAAGCGTAAGTCATGTAGAAAATGGTGAATCGGGTGGCGGTGCAGCTGTAGCCATAGCTCCTGCTCCTGCCGGTGTTCCAAAAGCTTCTAGTGAAGAAAGGGTTTTGGAAAGTGAAGGACAGGACAGACAGCATGTGATTAATCGAAAGAGCAAGAAAGATCGGTTCAACCGAATGAAAAACCAAACTAAAAAGTAATGTGAGAAAGCAGCGTTGGCAACAATTCAACGCTGCTTTTTCTTTTTAAAAGGAGTGGGAAAATGCGAACGTACCGTATACCGAATGAAGTCGCAAGTGAGCTGAAAATTTCAAAAAGCATTTACCTGTTCGACTTGTTTCTAATAATGTCTTTGATCTTAATTCGCTACATGACGATTCCTTTAGTGCATAGCGATTTCCATATACTGTACACACTGTTCTTGATCGCCTTTGGCGTGTTTATGATAATCAGACCGAAAACGAACCCGAAAAAGAGAATGTATGAAGCCATGTATTATTCAATCGTCCGAAAAAAAGACACATACAGTTCCATAGATTACAGTGAAAGCGAGTGATGAAAATGATACTAATTGATGAAATTAAATTAAAAAAGAATAAACACATCATGCCTGGGGCTGCTGTATTAGATGAATCGAATCTCATTCTTGAAAAGGAACGGAAAGAGAAAAAAGCTGCTGTAAAGTCCTCTTTTGCTCAAATTAGTCCGGTAGTAGATGTAACCAATAATGATTTCTTTGAAATGCGTTCCGGTGAATATATGGAGATTATCCAAATTGAAAGCAAAGATATTTACTCATTAAACGATGTCGATTTAAGCAACGACATTCAAAATTTAGCAACCTTTTTAACCGCTTATACGGAAGACATTAAGATTGTTCCTTTAAATATCCCTTTAAATCTTGAAAAGCAAAAACGCTTTATTCATAAGCGTTTAAGACAAAATAAAAATACGGCGTATCAGTCGTTCTTAGAGAGCCGGTTAAGAGAATTTGACAACTTGGAAAAGCACCGGACGAATCGGGAATATTTTATTTTCCTGTATGCAGAAGAAGAAAAGAAGTTACTAGAAAAACTGCACCAGATCAAGAATTTACTGGCTCGTAGTAATCCAGTAACAGAGCTTTCAATTGAAAAGAAAATCAATATCTTGTTCCAGATGTTTAACCCGAATACGAAGCCATTAAGTGAAACTGAATAAAAGGGGAGATATTACATGAACATGATCGAAAAGCTGAAAGATATGTTTGGCAAGGGGCAAACCGATGAAGAAGTAAAAAGCGAAAAAGGTTATAACCCAATGGTTGTTTCATCCATTCAACCTAATGGTGGAGTTAAGTTTTTACCTAACTTTATACGCTTGGGTGACGGCTATATGACCTCGCTTCATGTTTACAAGTATCAGAATATCGTAAATGATTACTGGCTCGAACCGATCATCAACATGCCGAATGTTTTGTGTACGGTTGATATTTCAAATGCGAATAAGCGTGAAGTGGTAGACCAGATCAACAAGGCACTGGCCGAGCAAAATATCCGTTTTGAAAATGCAAAAGATAACATTGAAAGAATTGATGCCCGCAAGCAGTATGCAGAGCTAAGTGAGCTATATGAAAACCTAACTGTGGGTGAGATTTTAAAGTACGTACACCTACGTTTATACGTGAAGGGAAAAACGCTGGAAGAACTTGAAGTGAATACAAAAAAAGTGATCGAAGAAATGGAAGCTATGAACTTTCGGGCTGCTGTACTGCTGAATGAACAGGAGTGGGAATGGGACGGAATGTTTCAAAGTTACAAGGCACAAGCCAAGTACACAAATAAGCGAAAAGGCAAGGAAATACAGGCTTCAACAATAGCCGGTGGCTATCCTTTTCACTATACTTCTTTAAATGATGCAACCGGTACTTTTCTAGGAACAACCTATACGGGTGGAACGATTGTACTCGATCTCTTTCACAAAGATAAGCAGAGAAAACATTACAATGCCTTGATGGTGGGGCAGATGGGTTCTGGTAAATCGACACTCTTAAAAAAGACCGTTCTTGAACAAGCAATCAAAGGAAACAAGGTACGGATTTTAGATGTAACCGGTGAGTTTTCCGGATTAGTTGAAGCGCTTGGTGGCAAGCAGATCGCCCTTGATGGAAGTGAGGGAATCATTAACCCATTACACGTTTATAAGACAGCCGTTAAAGAAGATGGCTCAACTAATGAAGAATTATCGTTTATGCAGCACTTGTCTAAACTGAAAGTTTTCTATAACTTCTTAAAGCCAACTGCCGGTGATGATGAAAAATCTCTTTATTCATCGTTGCTAAGACAGCTTTATATTGAAAAAGGTTTGTGGTCGGAAGATAAAGAAAATGAGATTGCTGTTACATCATTTCAGCCGAATGAGTACCCTACTTTTTCGGATTTTTTACAGTTAATTCGGAAGGAACTTTACAGTGATATTGCTAGTGAAAAGATCAATGAAAACTTAGCTAGTAATACTGTTTTACTTTTAAGCAGTATTGAGCTGGCTGTACAAAGTATCGTTGATATTTACGGGCAGATTTTTAATGGTCATTCGTCTATTCAGTCATTTGATGAAGAACAAGTTGTATCTTTTCCGATTCGTTCTCTTTTATCCATGCAGGGTGAAGTATTCCAAGCCCAATTATTTAATATCATGAACATGCTTTGGGATGGAATGATCGTGAACGGTTCGCACCAGTTCAGAAAATTTAATCGTGGGGAACTGGAAGCGACTGAAGCTGTAAAGTATTTGATCGTCATAGACGAAGCGCACAACATCATTAATACGAAAGATATTTCAAAACCGGCTGTCCAGTACATTGAACGTTTTATGCGTGAAGCACGTAAGTATTTTGGTGGCATTTTCTTTGTATCCCATTCGATCAGTGACTTTGTGCCGAATTATGGGGTTGGTCAAAATAATGAAAATGCAGAGAACATAAAGAAGCTGTTCCAGTTAACGCAATATAAATTTATCGCGCAGCAGGACAGCATTACCATTCCAATTTTGAAGATGATTTTTGAGGGACAAATTACAGATAGTGAGCTGGCGGCGATCCCAAGATTTGAAACAGGGCATCTGGTTTTATCCATTTCGGGTGTGAAAAACATTACCTTTAAAGTAGAGATTCCAAGTAATGAAATGAAAATGTTTGGTGGTGGTGCTTAATGATAAATAAAAGTGCTGCACCTAAAAATGTAGCCAATGAACTTGCCAAACAAGCAATCAAAAAAGCGATCAAAGCTAAGTTAAACTTACTTAGCTTGAAAGCTAAGTTATATATAGGAGCAGCTTTGTTGGCTGTCCTTTTACTAGTAATCATGATTGCCGGTATGGTTACTATAGTTTCAAATATTATTAGCAATGAATCAAGTACATCGCCTGGCAGTGGAATTGGGGTTGTTGGATATGGTTTAGAGCCGATTCCCGCATCGGTTAAGCAATATGAAGATGCAATTAGGAGTGAATTAAATAAGTATGGAAAAGGCGAGTACACACCGTTGTTACTCGCCTTAATGTCGCAAGAAAGTGGTGGTCGGGGTAATGACCCGATGCAGGCGAGTGAATCGAAATGCGGTTATATCGGATGTATAACGAATCCTTCTGAAAGTATCCAATATGGTGTTAAACACTTTTTAGACGTAATGGCAAAAGCCAATAACGATATAAAGTTAACGTTGCAGTCTTATAATTTCGGTGGCGGTTTTATTGATTATGTAAAGCGAAATGGTGGCTCTTACACATATGAATTAGCGATCTCTTTTTCACAAATGATGTACCAGAAGTTAGCTCACACTGGCATTTACAGATGCCATCGAGAAGAAGCGATTCAGCATAATGCGTGCTACGGAGATATTAAATACGTTGACGCTGTGTTGAGGTATTTACCGGCAACAGCAGTAGGTGGAGCTGGTGGTGGAACCGTTGTAAATGCTTCGGGTGCTGCGAAAAAAGCAATTGAAACTGGAATGACTGCATTAGGTCGTCCGTACGTTTGGGGCGGTGGCAGAACGGAAGCGTCCATAGCCAGAAGGGACTTTGATTGTTCTTCATTTGTCTGGTGGGCTTATAGAGAAGCCGGTGTAAATTTGGGACCGATGGGAGCAACTACGGAGACACTAAAACACCTCGGCCAAAGAGTGCCGATAAGCGATATACAAGTAGGGGATTTGATCTTTTGGGATACCTATAAAGTAGATGGTCACGTTGCCATTTATATTGGAAACGATCAATTTATTGGAGCTCAAAGTACGGGTGGAGTTTCCATTTCTAATTTTTTATCCAACTCATATTGGGGTGGAAAAAAGCAATGGAAAGGTCACGTGAGAAGGATTGTCCAATAATGGATTTTCACATCTTGGATGGCAAAAGGAGATGAAAAAATGAAGAAAGGTCTATCAGTTACATTGATTATGGTACTGGTCATTTCGGTTGCTGCCAATTTCTTTTCTTTCAACAAATTAACCTCGGCCAAAGAAGAAACAAACCAGAAAGCAAAACTGTTGCTAGAAGAAAAAGAGCAAGAGATCGGGAAGCTGAACGATGAAATTTCTGCTTTGGAAAAGGAAAAACAGATTACAGCTGGTAACGCAAATACTGAAAAAGTAGAGGGAGAAGTGAAAGGAACGGAAACAGAAAATGAAGCTGGACAATCTGGTGGACAGAAAGATTTAGTGAATTCTGCTGAACGGTTTATTGATTATATCTACAATGTAACACCTGATAATTTTGCAATGGTTAAGCAAAATGCAGACCATTACATGACCGATGAAATGATTAAAACCCTGTTCCCTTCCGATGGAATAGATGAAAAAGGAAGTGACTTAAAAACAAGCGCTACTGACATTAAAGTGTTTATGGAAGGCGAAGGAAACAAGCAAGTAGTTGTGTCTTATAACTTTGAATTGGAGTTTATAAGTAGTGGCTACAAAGAAAAAGATTCCTCTTATGTGCTGCTCGATTTTGAGCAGGAAGGTGGGACATATAAAGTATCAAAACTTACGCCAATTAATAGCATGAAAGGTGAAATTTCAAGCATTGATGCCATTGGTTATCTTAAAGGAGGGGGCATGTTGCCATGAAGAAAAATAAACGTAAAAAGCTGGCTACTCATTGGTCAAATATCTATGTGGCAGTCACTTTAATTTTTATGTTAGGCTTCGGTTTTTTCTTATCTAGTAAAGTGTTCCTGGCTGATAAAGTCGATGTTTTAAGTACAGAAATCAATAAAGAATTTAACGTAAACGGCAGAGGAAAATTCACAATTAAAGAGTGGATATATGATGAAAAGGATAATGAAATGCAAGTAACGCTTACTACCTCTGGACTGACGAGTTATATGTCTGATCTGGATTTTAAAGCAGTATCAAAAGTGAATGTGAAAGACGAGCTGCCGACTAAAATTGTTTATTCATCGAATGACATTTACATCGTAAACATCAGTAAAATACCGAAAGATTTTGGTCAGGTTGCGTTGCGATTAGTAAAGGATGAAATGAATTTTGAGGAAGAAGTATTCGATGAAGATCAACTAAAAAAGAGAGAAAAAGATGCAATTATCACAAGCGTTTATGCAGACCAAACGGTGGTAGATCGTGGTGACATTTCAGAAAAAGACATTGAAGAATACGCCATAAAAGTAACCGATGAAATGATTCGAAATACGAAAAAAGAGATCCAAGACCGGCAAAAGGAAATCGAGAAAAACAATTTAATCGTGAAGAAAATCAATGAAAAAATTAGTGAACAAAAAGGAGAATTGATTTATCAGACTGTCGATGAACAGACAGTAACCAACAATCAAATTTACTCAATGGAACAAGAAATTGAATCCTACAATACAGATAATGAAACATTAAAAACAGATATAAAATCTTTGGAAACTAAAATCGAAAGACTAAACCAGCGCAAGGATGATTTGCAATTTTAAACAAAAACCATGATTTTTTTACTGTCTAAAATTAAGACAAACAGCGATTTTTACTGTCTAAACTTTAGACAAGTACCCTTTTTCTACTGTCTAAACTTGAGACAAAATCAAAATTTCGTGTACCCACGAAAACACTAGGCTCTGCCTAGTTCCACACTGGAAGTGGGGACACGTTTTCCTTATGCTCTTTCTCACTCTTTCCCCCCAAGCATTCGTTTTTAACAAAACTTTGTTGTATAATGAAGGTGTACCAAATAACAAAACTTTGTTTTTTTGAAAGGGGGGAAAGGGAATGGAAGTGAAGATCAGAAATGTTGAGCCTACGGCTGTAAAAAAAATCGACGAGCTTGCTAGAAAAAAGGGGCTTTCAAGAAACGAGTACCTCAAAAATGTAATAGAGGATTTCTCAATTTTAGAAATGAAGGATAACCATGTTGACCGTATGGAAAAGCAGCTTGTAGCCAACACGCTTTTAATGGAAAAAACCTCGAACACGTTAGATGAATTAGTATCCGTTTTGAAAGAGTTGATCGACGATGAATAATCCTATAAGACCTGCCGTAGTGATTAAATCCAAGTTTATTTTATCGTCCGGTTCAAAAAATAATTTTAATAATTATTTGAATTACATGGACAGAAAAAACACTCACTCGAACGAAAACGATTTTCAAAATTATCAAGATTATATGAGTAATGAAGAAAAATCCACTGGCTTGTTTACTTCAAGTAATGACAAGTTAAGTGAAAAAGAAAAAGAAGATTTAAAATCCCTTTTTGAGCAATCGCAACAAAAAGGAAGTATTCTTTGGCAGGATGTAATTTCTTTTGATAATGAATGGCTGCAAGAAAACGGCGTGTTGAAAGATGGCTTTATGGATGAACAAAAAGTGAAGCAAGCGACACGAAATGCAGTAAATGAAATGATTAAAAAAGAAGGATTAGCCGATAGTGCGATTTGGTCTGCTGCCATTCATTACAATACAGATAACATTCATGTTCATGTTGCCACTGTCCAGACGAAAAATTTTCGAGATCGGGGAAAACGAAAGCAGAAATCTATTGATAGTATGAAGTCAAAAGTGGCGAGTACAATTCTTGATCGAAGCAAAGAAAATGAAAAACTGAATGAATTTATTCGAGAAAAAGTTGTAAAAACAAAACGTGATGATGATTTACTGTCTTTGAAAAATCGTGTCGTCAATCGGGATATGGTGAAGCAGTTTAAAAAAATTCATATCATGTTGCCCGAAGATAAGCGGCTGTGGGCATACAGCATGAATGGCATCAAAAATGTAAGACCGGAAATTGATAAATTGACGGATATGTACATTCAAAGGCATTTCAAAAATGAGTTTGAAGAATTTGAAAAACAATTGAATAAAGAAGTTGAATTGTACAAACGAACCTATGGTGATACCAAAAAAGCAGAGCAGTACAAAGAAACGAAAATGGATGATCTTTATAAAAGAATGGGAAACACCATTTTAAAAGAAGTGAAAAAATACGACTATGAATCAAAGAGTGCTGCCCGATCTGAACCAAAAAATAAATTCGAAAAAATTAAACGGGAACGGGCAATCAATAATTTTATTTACACCATTAATCGGAGCATGAATGATAACTTGCAGCATTTAAAAAATCAGCGTGAATTTGAAAGGATGCAGCAAGAAAAAGAACAGGAGAGGTAGTGAATGAATTTGTCTGAGGATAAAAAAATACAAAAGAGATATTATTTAGACCCGCACTGGCATGAGTATATAGAAAGTCATGGCAATAACAGCAGTATCGCTCTTGAAACGATTTTAAAGCAGCATAAAGAGTATTCTAACAATATGTTTGATCTGCGTTTTATTACAAATCAAATTAAACTGGAATTGTTGCAAGAAATTGATACTGGCATCAAGAAAAATGTTGAAACGGAAATGAAGCGTATTCGGTTAGGAACGAATAATACAGACCGGAATACACAAATTTTAATTGAATTATTGCAGGGGTTTATGGTGGCTTCCGATAAAGATACAATCGCAACAACTGATCTTTATAAGCCGCCTTTTTTAGTTCAAGCTGAAAATGTGGTGCATGAAAGAATCTCAAATTTGAAACAAAAAAAACACTCTAAAGGGGATGGAAAAGAATGAAAGAGCTTTTTAAAAATTTAGATTATGCAACGATTAAAGGCGTTGGAGAAGATGAAGTTTTAGTCACATTCAATGGTGAAGATTATGAAATCAAGCTCACTGATACTACTCGTACTCCAATATTTGAAGCTGTTGAACAAGGAATTTTTATTGTCCCTTTTAACAGTGTCACAAAAGAATTGCTAATCGAAGTTAACACAGAAGTCATGGAAGAATATTTTCCAGAAGTGTTTATGAAGGAACTAGATGGTGCAGCTGACTTTGATCCAGAAGAATTTGAAAAAGAAAACGAAAATAAATAACTGATTCCCTTTCCAATTCTAAAAATGAGGTGTTCAAAAGTGGGTGATATAGTGTCGAAATCTGAAATTGACCAAGCAGCTAACGTTCATGTTTTGGATTATTTACAGACAAAAGGCGAACCAATCATCAAGCAAGGACACAATTATTATCGTCATGCAGAGCATGATTCCTTAGTGTTTAATACAAATGGAAAATGGTACTGGAATAGTCGAAGTACCGGCGGAATGGGTGCAATTAGTTTAGCAAGAGAGCTTTACAAAATGAAGTTTCAAGAAGCGGTTCGGGATGTAAATGGATTGAACATCACCAAGACGATGGACTTTTCCCAAGATGCAAATAAAGGATTTACTTACCCAAAGCATTATGAAGTTTCTTCTATTGAAAATGCCAAAAATTATTTAGTAAATGAACGCTGCATTGATGAAAAAGTAGTCTTGGCATTACGAAAACACGATTTGATTGCAGAAGATAAAATGAAAAACCTTATTTTTAAGTGGAGAGACAAAGATGGAAAAATAGTTGGGGCTGATCGGCAAGGCACAACGAAAATGAAGAATAAACGGGGAACATTTAAGCAGATCATGGAGCATAGCAAAGGTGACGGTGGGTTTACGCTTGATATAGGCAGGCCAAACAAAATTGCAGTGTTTGAAAGCCCGATTGATTTAGTTTCTTATTACGACATGATTCGTCCAGAACACATTCGTCTCTTATCCATGTCTGGCTTAAAAGATCAAATTCTTATAAAAGGAATAGAGCAAACGGCTTCGGAATGTAAAGAGCGTGGCGAAGAACTTGAAAAAGTAATTATTGCCGTTGATAACGATAAAGCAGGTAGAGAGTTTACTGAAAAATGGGATGGTGAAATCGTTCAAGTCGATGTTCCGAAAAATAAAGACTGGAACGATGATCTGAGGGAGCAAAGAAAATTAGAACAGGAAAAGCAAAATCAAAAAATCCCTGGCATGAGTTTTTCTAAAAATAAAGAATTTCAATATGAACGGTGAAGAAAGGCGGTCTGAAAATGGCGTACAAACGTAATTACAAAAGTAAATCACCAGAAGAAAAACAAAAGGAAATTGATGAACTAACCGCTTCAATGGATTCCCAAATACAGAGCTTTTTTGAAAGCGAAGAAAAGATACAAGAGCATTTAGCTTTCATGGCAAACTTCCATAAGTATTCACCACGTAATATGGCTTTAATCAATCAACAATTTTCGGGTGCGAGTGCAGTCGGCTCATTCAACTTTTGGAAATCAAAAGGAGCTAGTGTCAATAAAGGGGAAAAGGGCATTAAAATTTTAGTCCCTAATCCGGTTGAATTTTTTAAACGTGGTGTTGATTCGGAAGGAAAAGATATATGGGCGCCGGTATCAAAAGCTACGCCACAAGAAAAACAGTTGCTAGAAAAAGGTGTATTACAAAAGCACCGGAGAATGTTTTACAAGATTGGTTATGTATTCGAATATACACAAACCAATGCGCGCGAAAAAGGTCTTGCAGTCTCTGAAATTTTTGGTCGCTATCATCGTGAGGGAACGGTTGAAAACGATAAAAAATTTATGAAGGCTTTTGAAAAACTGGCTGACAAGATCGGGGTGCAGCTGCTGGACAAACCTCCTGCCGGTGTCGAGCTTGGTACGGCTAAAGGTGCTTTTTTTCCAGATAAAAATGTAATTGCTTTGAATCCAAGAAACACAATGGCTGACAATGTTCCTGTCATGATTCATGAGTTGGCTCATGCTGAATTGCATAATCGGGACCGACAAAAGGAACGTGGGCGTAATTTATCTACCAATGAAAAAGAATTTCAAGCAGAAATGGTCGCTTATGTGGTGGCTACTCATTATGGAATCAACATGGAGAATTTTTCATTGCCTTATCTAGCAAGCTGGACAAAGGATGCTGAATTAAAGGATAAAGAGCAGTTATTAAATGAAGTCCGTCAAACATCTGGTGAGTTTATTGATGTGATCGACAGCCATTTAGATTATTCAAAAGAGCTTTCCACTATCATGTTGATCGAGTATGGTTCTTTATCAGAAGCAAGTATAAATGAAGTATCTTTAGACGAGTTAAAACAAGCTGTCACGCAACGAATTGAAGCCTATCCAGAAGATCGGCATGAAGAATTAAAACAGAAATTAGAACTTTTATACTCGGCCGAGGTGCTAACCGATAAAGAAGTTGGGCTATTGGAAAAAGAAATGGGTAACGCTTTTAAGGTCTTTGATAAGTCTGAAATTGAGAAGCCAACTGTTTTAATTCAATGGTCTGAAAGCGAAAAGCTAAAGAATAATGAATTAATGCGATTTGGTGAAGCCAACGAAAAATTTGAGGAGATTGGCAAAGAACAAAGTCAAGAAGCTGGCTATTATAAAACCCGTTACCATGTGATTTTTCCAAACGCTGATAAGCTCGAAATCATTAATCCAGACCGGCACGACATAGGGGATGACTATTACAAGAACCCATACCAGCAAATGGTTTCTGAAATGAATTTAAAGCCAGAACATCACAACACGCTTCTGAATGACATAGCTTTATACGTAAATGAAAAGGCTCATGGTGGTACATTAAATATTGCGGAACCTTCTATGATGATACATGGTGCTATGCCCGATTTTAAAGAATTCGGTTTGGTAAATAACGCTGATTTTAGTAAATTGAAATTTAATGAAATTAGGTATACGGTAGCTATTCCAGAGGGTGATACGATAAATGTTTTCAGTAATAGTTATAAAAAGGGTGAATATTTACATCCACTTAACCAGATGGAGAAGACCGGTATTGATAAGAATATTTATGATAAACTTCAAACAGCTTGGGACAATGAATTATTCAGAGAAGAAGATGCCTATATTCATTCTATTGCACCACGCATTAGACAGGAATTGAACATGGAAACAGTCAAGCCAGCTGCAACCATAAAAGAACCGTCTGGAAGGGAGAACCGTCAAACAAAACAACTGGCAGGAGAATTAGAGCGCTAAAGTTTTTTAGCGCCCTCTAACAAAACTTTGTTTAAAAGACGAACATTATTTGGATCCCTGGCAGCTGAAAAGACAGTTAAACACGAACAATTTTAAAAATGAAAGGCAGGGACTATAAATGAAGACTATTATTCTGGCTGAAAAGCCTTCACAAGCGAAAGCCTATGCAGAAGCGTTTGACGTTGCCCAAAAAGAAAAAACACATATTGAATTGAAGCCATGCAGCACGTTTCCTAATGGAGCTACAATCACATGGGGGATTGGTCACTTAGTCGCTTTAAAAATGCCTAATGAGTACAAGGAAGAATGGTCACGTTGGGATTTAAGCAACTTGCCGATTTTTCCGGAGCGCTTTGAATTTAAAGTGGCAGAAGATAAAAAAGCGCAATTCAATGCTGTAAAAAAGTTATTTAACGGCTGTGATGTTGCGATCAACGCTTGTGACATTGATCGAGAGGGTTCTAATATTTTTTACAGCATTTATAGAATGACCGGTGCAAAAAACAAGACAATCAAAAGACTATGGATTAACTCTTTAGAGGTTGATGAAATCCGTAAAGGATTTAATAACCTGTTGGATAATGAGAAGGATTTATTAATGTATAAAGAAGCCTATACTCGTCAGGTATCTGATTGGTTGGTAGGGATTAATGGAAGCCAATTGTTCAGCTTGCTGCTTGCCAAAAAAGGAGTTCGGGAAACATTAAGTATTGGCAGGGTGCAGAGCAGCTTAGTTTATCTGGTTTATCAGCGCCAAAAAGAAATTGAAAACTTTGTCTCGAAGCCGTTTTTTGAGTTGGTTGGAAAGTTCGCTGCAGCTGGTGGTCAATATGAAGGTAAAGCCAAAATAAAGACCGATACACTGGATGAATTAAATGCCTTTTTACTAGCAAATGAAGCGATCTTGGACAGTGAAATGCCGGGAACCGTCCTGGCATTAGAGAAAAAAGAAAAACGGACGCAATCACCAAAACTACATTCACTCTCTACACTTCAAACAGTCGCGAATAAAAAGTGGAAGTATAGTCCGGCAGTTGTATTAAAAACCATGCAATCACTGTATGAGAAAAAGCTCGTCACCTACCCTCGTACCGACACAAATTTTATTACTGAAAATGAGTTCAATTATCTAGTAAAGGTTGTTGAGGGATACCAGAAGCTACTTGGCCAAGAATTTGAACCGAATGTAACACCAAATAAACGGTATGTAGATGGCTCTAAGGTTCAAGAGCACTATGCCATCATCATGACTAAAAATGTCCCTGCTGAATCGACTATAAATAGCCTGTCACCAGAAGAAAAGAATATCTATGATGAAGTGGTGCGGAACACGCTGGCAATGTTCCATAAAGATTACCGGTATGAGGAAACGAAAATTACAACGGCAGTAAACGGCATTGAATTTGAGACAATCGGAAAAGTAGAGCTTGAAAAAGGATGGAAAGAGCTGTTTTCTCACCAAAAAGAGGATGAAGGAGAAAAAACGGCTTCAAATAACGTGCTGCCAAGCGTTTCTAAAGATGAAAATGTAGTAGCAGTCCTAAACAGCAAAGAAGGGAAGACAAGCCCTCCCAAGCCGTTTACAGAAGGTGGCTTAATCAACCTCATGAAAACGGCAGGGAAAATGGTCGATGATGAAGCGGATAGTGAGATTTTAAAAGAAGTAGAGGGGATCGGCACTGAAGCAACTCGATCTGGAATTATCGAAACGGTTAAAAAGAACGGCTATCTGGACGTTAAGAAAAACATTGTATTCAGTACCAAAAAAGCCGAAATTTTGTGTGAAGCAATTAAAGGGACTTTGTTATCCAGTCCTTCTATGACCGCAAAATGGGAATCCTATTTAAGAAAGATCGGGGAAGGCTCTGGTTCATCCGAAACATTTATTCAGAACATTAAAAAGTTCGTACAGAATTTGATTGAAACGATGCCCGAAAAAATGGATGGCTCGACTATCCAAAAGGCTGTGGAACAGCAACAAACACAATCCAGTTACGGTGTATGTCCGGTTTGTAAAAAAGGGCGCATGGTAGACCGGAAAACACTTATTGGCTGCTCTGAATACTCAAATGGCTGTACGTTTTCTATCGGAAAAACCATTGCTTCCAAGAAATTAACGGACAAAAACATTAAAGACTTGCTAGAAAAAGGGATAACCCCTGTCATAAAAGGCTTTAAATCTTCTAAAACAAAGAAATCATTTGAAGCAAAATTAAAAATTGAGGATAAGAAAATTGGGTTTGCTTTTAGCAATAAATAAAAAGAAGTGCAGCTAAGAGCCGCACTTCTTTTATTGTGTTATTATTTACAAATAAACCAGTTGATTTGTAATTTGGAAAGGTCTGAAAGAAAACATAACTATGCTTGAAACAATCTTATTATATCTTGCTGGACTTGTCTTTTTGCTATTTATCGGGCTTAATAATTGACTACATGTACTCAATGGAAGAATAAAAAAGAGTGCTGCTTATGATCTGAACCCAAAAAGTTAGACACGAATTTTAAGCAGCTTCCTGGGCATGAGTCCGGTATTGGACCGGACTCATGCCTTTTAGTTTTGCCTTGATCCGTTTGTGGTTGTAATAATGAATGTACTTCTCTAATTCTTGCTTAAAGTGCTCCATACTTTCAAATTCTTTGAAGTAGAGTAATTCACTTTTTAATAAGCCAAAGAAACTCTCCATGGCTGCGTTATCTAAACAGTTACCTTTACGAGACATACTTTGGATAATCCCATGCTCCTTTAAAACTTGTTGATACTGTTTCATCTGATAATGCCAGCCCTGATCCGAGTGAAGGACAGGGGAATCCCCATCTTTTAAGTGTTCAAAAGACTTCGTTAACATCCTTGAAACAAGGGAATAAATAGGACGGTTTTCAAGGTGATAAGAAATAACCTCTCCGTTGTATAAATCAAGAATCGGGGACAAGTATAGCTTTTGACCATGTAAATGGAATTCGGTTACATCCGTTACCCACTTCTCATTTGGTTTCGCCGCCTCGAAATGACGCTCCAGAATATTTGGAGCGATTTTCCCTATGCTGCCGCGATAAGAGCGATATTTTTTCATACGCACAAGACATTTCAACCCCATTTTCCCCATTAAGCGACGGACCGTTTTGTGATTCAATAAATAGCCTTTATTCCGTAGTTCCAGCGTGATACGGCGATAGCCATACCGACCCTGATGTTCATCAAAAATCTGTTGAATGACTGCTTTCACTTCCTCATATTTATCTGGTCGATTCGCTTGTTTTACCCAGTAATAATAAGTACTCCGTGGAATGCCGGCAATTTTGGCTAATTCTCTTACTTTGAATTCATGCCTTAACTCGTAGATTACCTGCGCTTTGTCTTGTGCCGTAACTTTTCCTTTTCTTGAATTAAGGCTTGTAACTTTTTTAAATAGGCAATCTCCATCCGTAAGCGCTCGTTTTCAGCTCTTAATGCTTCTTCTGTTCCTTCTGCCGGCTGATTATTTCGGGATTCTTTTTTCATCGATGGACGCCCCTTTTTCTTTGGTTTAAGAGCGTCTATTCCTTGCGTTTCAACTAAATGCCTCCACTTCCAGACTGTACCTGGGGAAGGGATGTTATAGACCGCCGAGGCTTCTTCGGTAGACACTCCCGTTTCGTTCATATAGTTTAGTACGTCCATTTTAAACTCTGCCGAATAACTTGTATATGTTTTCTGAAAACCTGCCCATCCATGTTCTCGAAATGTGGCGATCCATCTTTGTAGCACCGACCTATTCACATTGTACAGTTGAGCAATGTGAATAATAGACTCCGTTCCTTCAAGATAGGTAGTTACAGCCTCCAATTTAGTTTCAAAAGAATATTTGGTCATAGAAAAAACTGCACCTCCAATTGTTAGACTGTGTCTAACAATTGGGGTGCAGTTCATTATCAGTGGCGCTCTTTTTTAGAATAAATAATTACATAAAAAAGGTTGATGGTACAATGACTAATTTTGATTCACTGGAAGCAGGTATGCTTTTTACAGCATTAATCGTTTTATGTTGTTACTTTACACTTACATTTTTTGAATATTTACGTAAAGATGATGAACGAATTATTAAACAATCTAAGATTGGAGCCGTAATTTGTATTGCATTAGCTTTAATCATTGCAATAATTTTTTAGGAATTTCATTGACTACATGTAGTCAATAAAAACATTGATTTATAAAGGTTTTTTCAGTTTTTCCTTCTGGCTTATTCATCTATGCTGCCCTTTTTCTAGTAATGGTTTTGTGTCTTTAATTCTTTTGTATAAAATCCCTGTGCTACTCCTTTAACTGATCGGTCGCCAAACTAACCAATTAAAGGATTTCCGAAAGCAGGGTAAGGAAAATAGAAATGTAGACTGATTCATATCTAAAGTAGTGGTAAGATTAAATCACTATCTGGATGACTTTTTAAAGAAGGACATGCACAGTCCTTCTTTTTTATGTCTATATACATTTATATTTATAAGAAGGTGATTTAATATGGCATTTGATTGGACAGTTATTTTATCAATTGGGGGAGCATTTGGTGCAGCGTCAACTGCACAATATTTTTCACATCGTCTAACTAAAAAGCGAGAAGATATAAAATATAAAAAAGAGCAATATCAAAATTTCTATTCTCCTTTAGTTTTTAAAATAACCAGATATGTTGAATCTGAAGGTGATACTAGAAGTGGAATCAATAAAGATTCTACTCCAGATCCCGAGCAAGTCTTCAAAAGCATAATTTCAACAATAGAAGATAACATTCAATATGCCGATTCTAGCTTTATAAGAGTATATGAAAACGCTAGAATACAGGAAATGATCGAATCTAAAACCGAAGATCAACCAAAGAGTCGATACGCTAATGATTATTTTGATTTTCAAGAACGCATAAATGTCTTTGAACAATTTCTTAGCGATTATTTAATTATTAGTAGTAATTTGAAGGTTTTATCAAAGAATATTGAAAGGGAAGTTAAGAGAGTATTAGCAATAATAAAATTGTACAAGCTATATCATGACTACTTTTTAATAGAAACAGCTGAAAGATTATTTTCACATGGAAATTCAATAATATTTAGAGAAGACGACGTAGATGACTTTATTTTGAAGTTAAACAGGGTAGGCATTATTACAGATTACTACATAAAACTCTATGACGAAAAATTAATATCAGACCCGCACATTTGCTATGATGCTTTATTTTCTTTATTAGAGAGTTTTGAGCCTGCTTTATCCCGTATTAGTAAATATACTCAAATTCCGATTAAAGAAGGGTTAGAAGAAGATGCTGGAATACTAGGATACAAAGCAGGTTTTGGTTTAGATAGTAAAAGGATAGATAATATTGATTTTTGATCTTTCATAATAGACCACTTGTGGTCTATGGGGATGTTGATTTATCAAGGGTTTTGTGCTTTTTACTTCCTGACTTATTCATCTATGCTGCCCTTTTTCTAATAATGGTTTTGTATCTTTTCTTTCAGATCATGCTAAAATAAAAACAGGTAAGGAGGCGGCTACCTCCTTACCTGTTGCAGATGCTATCTGCTGCTATACTGCTTACGGCGCTTCGAGGATTTCTTTTTCCTCGAAGCTTTTTTCATGTTGTTTTGATACGTCTTGAATGCGAAGAACGTTGTGAAAATCATCGACAAGATCGTAACAATTTCTTTTGTCATGAGCACGATTTCTTTTGCTATCTCCATGTGAACACCTCCCTTCTTCATGGAAGAACACTAGCAAGAAGGGCAGGCAAAAATCAGGGAGGAGTCCGAAGACTTTCAAAAAATTTTTTGGTGCTGTTCCAAAAAAAATTTTGAAATCGAAGGAAGCTCCTTTATTTTTCGTCTGACCGGCTTGCTACAATTGAGAGAAGAAGGGGAAACCCATGACGGGTGAGCGCCATTTTTTAGGGCAGGCTCGATGCCTGCTCTAAAAAAATGTTGGAGCAATGCGAAGCGAGCGACACGAAAAAGGAGTGTAACCAGCTCGGCCAAACTCCAATCGCGAATAGTGTTGCTCATTTATATGGACGTACTGTTGAGTAAGAAACCCATCTTTTAAGTGCGAAATTAGTAAGGAATGCACTAAGTAATGTTTGTCACGCTCTTTTCATTTGAATTTATCATTTATTTTTTCTGTTAAAATAATGGAGTAGCTAACGCAAAACTGTCATTGATTATGATTAAAAATGAGGCGGGATGGAAAATGAAATTTGAAGCAGCAGAAGACTTTTTGGAATCAGCATTACATTACTGTCATCTAATTGATTCATTTAATAAAAATGATGGAATTAACCATCTAAATAAACTCCTTTTTTCTCTTTCTGATTTGTATTCAAAAGCGTTGTATTTACCTCAAGTGGTATCTGATGCAACAGAGACAGTAAGCTCCGATTTAACCTTGCCACAAGTAGATTTTGACCAGTATGAAATGTATTGGACCATCTTCGAACCTTATCACTTAGAAAAACCTATTCAAGGAAGCTTGACTGATGATATCTTGGATATTTATCAAGATGTAAAAAAAGGAATTCTATTATATCGGCGAAATGAACCACTAGAAGCAATCTGGCATTGGAAATTCGATTTCGAAACTCATTGGGGGCACCACGTTGTAGAGGCCATGCGCGCCTTACATTCTGTTCGTTCTAACTAAACGTTTACGTTAAGTATTCATGCTCAACAGTTTCGGTCAACTACTGATTAACCCGTTTACAGCCAATCGGTTTAGCAGTATGATACATCAATCGCATACAGGTTTCTTACTGTATCTCTATATTCACTCTTACAATCGATCCATAATTTTTCATCAGCTTAAGTTTACACTTAGGTTTTAGCTTTCTTTTTTTCGGGTAGGGTAAAAACACATCTCATCATTTGTCCGAAGAGCGCTGTTTCTTCGGATTTTTTTATTTGTTCGGGATTGCATAATACATTCTTTATGAGTTCATACTGTTATTGTTTTGTACTTACTATTTAAAATTTTAACTCCTACAACGAAGCCATTTCTGCAGTCAGGTCCATACCTGGCTGTGTTTTTCTTTTCATCGAAGGATCATTTCTTCTCCCTGTTTTTTAGTGGACAAGTTGTGATCCTGTGTGCCAATTAGAAAAGAATTTCCATGCAAAATGACCTCCTTCAGGGTGTCTCCTGGCCCCAGCTCAAATAAAGGTTTTTCTCCCAATAACTTTCTTGACCATATAACGGGATACGTTTCTAACTGTATAGGTTTCGATGAATTGGTAATAAAGAAGGTCTCATCCATCAACTTCCACCCAACCTCATCCAGCATCTGATTCAATTCTTCTCCTGACTGAATAACATCGATTCTAAGTTTGTATACCTTGTCGTAATCCTGTTGGTCATCCATTTTCCACACACGTGTATGGATAACTTTTAAAGGAAACTGATTGTAGTGATCCCAAAAATCAACGAGTGTTTTCCTATATTCACCGTCCACGTTATACATATACGATACGCAGGTTCCTCTTTACACTCGCATTTCCAAAAATTCAATCGATTATTTTCAAAAGCTGTTTGGTCTTCAATTTTAATCAAGGTAAATCGCCCCTCTTTAACATTCTCAATATCTCTCCATTAATAAGTAAACAACATGCGGTAATCCATATCACTGATCATTCCGGTATGACTTCCTTGATCATTAAGTGATGCTCTTTCCCAAAACGGTACGCCAGCACTTCCGATAAGAAAAAATCCGCAAACTGTCCTCGTCCGTCCGAAAAGACCATTTTGACAACTGGATGCTGCTCCATCATCGTCCTTATCATGGGATATTCAAGAGAGAGTCCATTTCATTATTCAATCAGCTTGTTTTATTTATATCTTCTTTTTTTCTACTTGTATGTATGACATTTGTATACTATTATTTTTCGTTTTCTTATTTATATATTTACTTTTATATATATAATTGCTTTTATAAGAGAAAGGCATTTTGTTAAAAACCACTTGGTGATAGTAGATATTAGAGATTACCGTGATGCCAAAAATGAAGGGTATAAGCAATATATAAATATCCCGCATGCATATCTCAAGCAGAACTATCAGGAAATCCCGCCTGTTGGCATTCATGTGATAGCCACAGATCAGCTCAAGTTAAATTTGGGATTACGGTATTTGAAAGCGAAAGGCTTTGAAGTGGCCAGTTACTCACTGACAAAACGCCAATGGAACCAAAAACAGAAAGGAGACATTTGTTGTGGTATACGATAAAAAAATCGAAAACCGGTTAAAACGAATTGAAGGACAGATCCGGGGTGTCATGAACATGATACAGGAAGGGAAAGACTGCAAGGAAGTTGTGATGCAATTGTCCGCTGTACGTAGTGCTATTGACCGGACGATGGGAGTGATTGTCAGTACAAATTTGGAACAGTGCATCAGAGAAAACATTAAAACAGGAGAAGAAACAGATACCCTAGTGAAAGAAGCGGTAGAGCTACTGGTAAAAAGCAGATAATTAAAAAACTCAAATCAAACAGTTGACGAAGTCAGTTTTTCATTCTAATATACCCATATAGGTATAAGAGGTTAGTTAAAAATAAATTATTAACCTAAGAGACGAAAATAATGATTTGTTTCTGCATTCGAAACAAAAAAATTTTTACATTTAAATATACCTGTACGGGTAATAGTAAAGGAGAAGGAAATGACTGAACAAAAGAAAAGAACCACTATTGTTTTATTCAGCGGAGATTATGACAAAGCCATGGCCGCCTATATCATTGCAAACGGAGCAGCTGCTTACGACCACGAGGTAACGATTTTTCACACTTTCTGGGGATTAAATACCTTGCGTAAAGGTGAACCATTGGCCCTGAAAAAAGGATTTCTTGAAAAAATGTTTGCTAAAATGATGCCGCGCGGTGCAGATAAAATGGGCTTGTCAAATATGAATTTTGCTGGAATGGGCCCGAAAATGATCAAGCACGTAATGAAGAAACATAATGCGATGACTCTTCCGCAATTGATTGAAATGGCGCAAGAACAGGATGTAAAACTGGTTGCCTGCACAATGACGATGGATCTACTGGGATTGCAGCAAGAAGAACTGCTGGAAAACATTGAATATGCAGGAGTAGCAGCTTACTTAGCGGACGCAGAAAACGGAAATGTAAACTTATTTATTTAAGGTGATGGATAAAGAAAAGGGGGTATCGAACACGGTGTTTGAGACAAGTACGTTCATCAATATTTTGTTAGGTGTATACTTGTCATGGTTTTTGTATCGCAGGTTTGCTCGGGTTAAAGGCGTTAAGCATATTACACCAGCTGAACTAAAATCAGAATTAATCGTGAAAAACAATCAGTTTATCGATGTACGGACACCCAATGAATTCGAGTTGAATCGAATCAATGGATTTAAAAACATCCCTCTACATGAGCTTCAAAAGCGGGCAAACGAACTGTCGAAAGAAAAAGAAGTCTTCGTCATCTGTCAAAGTGGAATGAGAAGCAGCAAGGCAAGCAAGATATTAAAAAAGCTCGGCTTTGAGCACATTACGAATGTTAAAGGCGGAATGAGTGCCTGGTGATCAGGATATGAGGAGGAATTGTAATGAAACAAATGTTGCCAAATGAAGTGGAAACTTTAAGAAACCAAGGAAGAGAGCTTTCTATCATCGATGTCCGTGAAACAGACGAAGTCGCCGCAGGCAAGATTCTAGGAGCAGTCAATATTCCTTTAGGACTTCTGGAATTTCGGTTACAGGACCTTGATAAATCTAAAGAACATATTGTTGTCTGCCGTTCAGGCGGCCGCAGTTTAATGGCTGCTAATTTATTGAAAGAACGTGGATACAAGGTTATTAATATGACAGGCGGTATGAATGAGTGGCAAGGACCTACTGAATAATTTTTTTATTCATTTATATACCCCTAGAGGTTTAAAAGATAAGGAGGAAAAAGAATGATTATACCAAACCATGTATTAGACGCAAAAGGACTTGCTTGTCCAATGCCGATTGTAAAAACGAAAAAACTGATGAAGGATGTAGAACCGGGCCAGGTATTAGAAATACAGGCAACGGATAAAGGTTCAACGGCTGATCTGCAGGCGTGGGCAAAAAGCACAGGGCATGAATACTTGGGAACCGAAACAGAAGGAGATATTCTTCGGCACTTCCTTCGTAAGGGCGGCGCAGATGTGGCATCAGAAACTATTGTCATTCCTGAAATTTCATTAGAGGACTTTAAAGAAAAAGTTGAAAATGGCGAACATATTACGATTTTAGATGTGCGTGAAGCAGATGAATACCAAGAAGGACATATTGAAAATGCGATTCATATTCCACTTGGTGAAGTGGAACAGCGTTCAAATGAGCTGGAAAAAGATGAAATCATTTATGTCATCTGCCACTCAGGACGGAGAAGTGAACTGGCTGCTCAAACAATGAGCAAACAAGGCTTTAAAAAGTTAATCAACGTAGTACCTGGCATGTGTGAATGGAAAGGAAAAATGGTTAAATAAGGGAGGAGAAAACATGACTAGAAAAACAGCGATTATTGCCGCAAATGGTGGATTATTTGATGCTTATAAGGTGTACAACATTGCAACAGCTGCTGCAAGTGATCAGTAAGCAGCAATTTTCTTTACCTTTGAGGGGCTTAACCTCATTCACAAAGAAGCATACCAGCAGCTTCCGATGCCGGAAGGAAAAGAACATTTTGCCGAAGGCTTTAAAAAGTCAAATGCGCCTTCTATCCCGGAATTGGTAGAGATAGGGAAGGAAATGGGCGTTACCTTTATCGGATGCCAGATGACGATGGATGTTATGGGGCTTGAGAAGAACGCTTTTATTGACGGAATTGAAGTGGGCGGAGCGGTTACCTTTTTAGAATTTGCAAAAGATGCGAATGTAACGTTAACGTTCTAAAAATAAAAAAGTTAAAAATTTTTAAATCAAAATATACCCTGGGAGGTAAGTGTGGAATGTCAGTACATGTAATGACAGCAAAAGAAGTAGCAAGAAAAGTGATTCAAAAAGAGTCTTTCTTTATTTTAGATGTCCGGAACGAAGATGCCTTTCAGGATTGGAAAGTGGAAGGGGACAATATTCAGCACTTAAATGTCCCTTACTTTGATCTTTTGGATGGAGTAGAAGAAATCCTGCCGCAGCTCCCACAAGATAAAGAAATCGTGGTGGTCTGTGCCAAGGAAGGCTCATCCATTATGGTAGCCGATATGCTTTCTGAAGCAGGATTAACGGTTTCTTATCTTCAAGGCGGCATGAAAGCTTGGAGCGAATACTTAGAACCAGTGAAAGCAGGCGATTTAAAAGATGGCGGCGAACTGTACCAGTTTGTCCGTATCGGAAAAGGCTGCCTCTCTTACATGGTAGTGTCAAACGGAGAAGCAGCAATAATTGATGCGACTCGGATGACCGATGTGTACCTGGATTTTGCGAGAGAAAAGGGGCTCAAGATTACACACGTGTTTGATACACATCTTCACGCCGACCATATTTCAGGCGGCCGGGCAATCGCCGAAACCACAGGAGCTGTATACTGGCTTCCCCCAAAAGATGCCGAAGAAGTTACATTCAGCTATGAGCCGTTAGAAGAAGGAAAAGGTGTGACGATCGGACGCACAACCCTTGCGATTCAGCCGTTATATTCTCCAGGCCATACCGTTGGTTCCACATCTTTTATTGTAGATGATGCTTACCTGCTGTCAGGAGATATTCTCTTCATCGACTCGATTGGTCGTCCTGATTTAGCCGGACTGGCACAGGATTGGATAGGGGATCTACGTGAGACACTTTATAAACGCTTTAAAGAACTATCCAATGACCTGATCGTACTGCCTGCCCACTTTATGATTATTGAAGAGTTGAATGAGGATGGCAGTGTATCCGAGAAACTTGGCACCCTATTTGAGAAAAATCACGGCTTGAATATTGAAGACGAAGTAGAGTTTAGAGAGCTGGTAACCGGCAACCTGCCGCCGCAGCCAAATGCTTACCAGGAGATCCGCCAGACAAACATGGGGAAAATCGCGCCGGATGAGGAACAGCAGCGTGAAATGGAAATCGGGCCAAACCGCTGTGCGGTTCGATAAAACACAAATCAACTATTAAAAACAGAAATGGAGAGATTGACATGAAAGCAAATAAAGTATTAGACGCCAAGGGTCTTGCCTGCCCAATGCCGATTGTGAAAACGAAAAAAGCCATGAATGAACTGGAATCTGGACAAGTGCTGGAAATCCACGCGACCGATAAAGGCGCAAAAGCGGACCTTGCGGCCTGGACAAAATCAGGCGGCCACGAACTGCTGGATCAGGCCGAAGAGGGCAATGTATTAAAATTCTGGATTAAAAAAGGTTGATAAGAAAAAGAAAAGGTATCGGTTTGATACCTTTTCTTCTTTTGAAAGGAGAAGAAAAAAATGGATTTTACATTTATCATAGCCATTTTTTTAATCGGTTTTATCGGTTCCTTTATCTCTGGAATGGTCGGGATCGGAGGGTCGATTATTAAATATCCGATGCTGTTATATATCCCTCCCTTGGTCGGACTTACGGCATTTAGTGCTCATGAAGTATCTGGAATCAGCGCTATTCAAGTCTTTTTTGCCACGATCGCCGGTGTGTGGGCATACCGGAAAGGCGGATATTTAAATAAAACGCTGATTCTATATATGGGAACAAGCATTTTGATCGGAAGCTTTATCGGCGGCTATGGCTCTGGCTTGATGTCCGAAGGCGACATCAATGTTGTATATGGCATCCTCGCAGCCATTGCGGCCATTCTGATGTTTCTTCCAAAGAAAGGGATCGATGATATTCCGCTTAATCAGGTGTCTTTTAATAAGTGGCTGGCCGCAGGGCTCGCTTTTATCGTTGGAGTTGGCGCAGGCATTGTTGGCGCAGCCGGGGCATTTGTTCTTGTGCCGATTATGCTCGTTGTCTTAAAGATTCCAACCCGGATGACGATTGCCACTTCCCTTGCCATTACGTTTATTTCATCGATTGGTGCAACAGTTGGTAAAGTTACAACCGGGCAGGTTCTATATGAGCCGGCAGCGATCATGATTATCGCCAGTTTACTGGCTTCACCGCTGGGAGCCAAAGCTGGCCAAAAAGTGAACACAAAAGTACTACAGGCGGTATTAGTATTGTTGATATTAGGTACGTCGATTAAAATTTGGATTGATGTTTTATCATCTTAAACTGGAAAAGAGACTATTCATTGCTAATCAAAATTATAAACGTATTAAGCTGAAAAAGTGGGACATGCGTAAAGAGCAGATTCAGCCCGCAAAACAGGAAATTTCCATAATATTTCCAAGTATTATACTAGGATTGGTATTTGGACTTATAGTGGCCCTTCAAAGAATTTTTTAACCAGAAAACACAGGGGGGCAGAAATGACTCCTTTTCGCCATATCTAATTTTTATTTTCATTTTTTAAGAGAATAAAGCAATCGAAAAAAACAGGATATATAAAAGCTGTTTTCAATAGTAGAGCAGGAAAAAGTATTAGCTCAAACTGAATGCCAGGTTGAATAGAATGTACAACCATTAACCATTAAAACAATAAGTAAACCATTTAATGTCGTACATAATGGAGAAGAGGATAAAAAATGAACATGTGGAATGAACGATTTAAGGACAATGAATATGTATACGGCAAGGAAGCGAGTGAGATTGTTCGTCTAGCTGCACAAAAAATCAAAACAGCAGGTGAAGTTCTTTCCATCGCGGAGGGAGAAGGTCGTAATGCGGTATTCTTAGCTGAAAAAGGATTTCACGTAACAACGTGGGATTATGCTCTGTCAGGCATTGAAAAAACGAAAAGCTTAGCTTTAGAACGAGAAGTCACTGTAAAAGCAGAATTTTGCGATCTGGCTAAAGCGGATTGGGCTGATAATAAATGGGATGCGGTCATTCATGTATTCGGTCATTTTCCAAAGCCTACTTTTGAAAAGACCGTAGAGGGCATCAAGAAATCACTAAAACCTGGTGGGGTGTATGTGGCTGAATTGTATTCCACCGAGCAGATACATTTTCATTCTGGCGGCCCCCGAGATATTCACCTACTGCATACGCCTGTTCAATTATTAAATGCATTTGCAGAATGGTATATCCAACATTTTTATACAGGTGAAGCAGAAAGAAATGAGGGGAAGTTTCATCAAGGAACCAGTCATATTATCCAATTGATATTCCAAAAGCCTAAACAATGATAGGGAAATTAAATCAAGCACCCTGAATAGTATGTATTTTTTAAAAAGTGACAGCAAGAAAGCGGGAGGTCTCCTGCTTTCTTGCTGTCACTCAACGGGCAAACATTTGAAGATCGGTGAATTTGCGCTCGTGTATAAATAACAAGTTCTTATTTCTTCATGCTACGTCCAGTGTACCGCTTGAAAATCGTGAATTCATATTAATATAACCTAACCTTGACCTTGCGAGTGACGTGGGTAGCTCGTTTTTATTCAAAGGTTTCAGTGATAGTGCTGGTTGTGACACCTTCTGCCCAGTGCTCCTTGGCTTTATAGTTGTCCATGTTTCGTGAGATAAGAAAGATACTGCAAATTGCTTATACCAAAAATTTTCTTCATTCGTTTAATACCATCTACTTTCGTTCCTTGACCAGCGCAGCAAGACTGAATAGCTGCTTCGTCTCTTTATGGGTCTCTAGGCTCTGCTGTTCAGGAGAAGGAGAATAGTTGCCTTTTTCTTAAAGGAATCGGACGTTTAATATTACTGAATCCATCAGACAAGAGATGGCGGAATCAGCTGTACTCGTTGATAATTATTCATTTTGCTTTTCTTTTTGAACATAGCTATACTATTACATATTGTTGAATTCAAGTATGAAAGTATATCGTTTTAGCCTCTTCGTTACGTAGATTTCTCACCTGTTTTATATCAATTGTATGTGTCCTTAATTTTTCTCTCCAGGTAAGCGTAAACGCTCCAAGTTAAACGGTGCGTTGAGAAATAATAAATATACAAATAGAGAGGAATAATAATGAGGAGAACCTAAAAGGGCATTCCTAGTTGTGGCAGAATGTTCTTTGCTAAACAATTTACCATCCTAACGCACCTATAAGCATTTCTATTGTGAACGTTCTTTTTTCTGTGCAAGGCGGTAGGGGACAGAAGGTGCAGGCCGGTGATTCCAAGAATCGCAAAAGATTGTAGTCGGTTGTTGAAATGACCAATTAACAATACACGGATCAAACTATGTTTTTTGTAGCTTAACCTGATTATTAAGAGGAGTTGATCAAATGTTAGATAGCACTGATATGCTTATATTAGATGAATTATCTAGAAATAGCCGTATTACAATGAAGGAATTAGGTGAAAAAGTTCATTTAACAGGGCAGGCCGCTTCAGCTAGAGTAGTGAAATTAGAGGATAACGGCATTATTGAAGGGTATACAATTAAGGTCAATCAAGTAAAAATGGGTTATTCTGTCCACGCAATAATAGATATTTATACAAAAAGCACGCATCATCAACCTTATCTATCCTTTATTAAAACAAAAGGAAAATATGTAATGAATAACTATAAAGTCAGTGGAAATAGTTGTTATCTTCTTGAATGTAAATTTCCATCCAATGAAATATTAGATGAGTTCTTAACAGAATTGAACAATTATGTAAACTACAAATTATCGATTGTGATTAATAAATAATACTTTCTTAAGAATTGGTGCGTGAACATGTAAATTTAAATTAGAGGGACTTTCATTCAGTAGGGAACCTACTAATAATGAGATATTCCGTTAAATTAATTATATAACGGTTATAGAATACTTTTTTTATTATGAAGAATGAATTAGAAGCTAATGGGAAAAGCAATAAAAGTGGAGAAGGTGCACTGGTGATGATCATCTATGCAGCGGTATTAAAGCAAATGGATAAAACAATTGGAGAGTAGCAGTAGCTTAATTGCTAATTCAGTTTAAAATGGCTGCTGATTTTGCCGACAATTAGGAAAGGCGTCGTTATAATCCTTATTTAGTGTCTTTTGGAAAAGGTGTAATTTTTGCAATGGAAATTTTAGGTTGGAAATCTCCATTTACCTCTATTTCTATCGTTTATGCAAGTAATATAAATTATATTTTTAATGATCTTTCATTTATTTAGATTTGCATTATCTAGAGAGTAAGCTCTGAATGAAAATGAATAAGATCTAATCAGGTTATAATTCCCGAGCAATCAATATTTGCTGCCCATTAAATTTGAAGACGTTTCTTCCATTAAGGTACAAGGACTTTCCTGGGTGATCTTCAATAATATGCTCTCTTCATCGACCGGTTTGAAAAAGGCTACGTAAACATAGAAAAAGGAAAAGTGGTTCTCAAATTATAAGTTTGGGAACCACTTTTCCTTTGTACCAGACTAGCTGTTTAAATAATGAGTTAGTTTATTTAATGGAGACTTTACCTTGGATTTCGATTTTGACATCAGCTTTTTTTAATAGATTTCCTACAGTACACCCCTTATCAGCTGCTGCAAACAATCTATTTGCTGCTTCAATTTGTTTCTCTGTTACACCCTCAGATAAAACTATATAAGGATGATGGATAATCTTTAATTCATCGTCAGATAGAAACCCTTCAGAATTTACTGTCACTTCTGTTACAGGAAGTTCTCTGGATTCAGTCATCGATACAAGAACTGATGTGTAGCAAGCTGTCGCAGACGCGATTAGAAGTTCTTTTGGAGAGGATCCATTTCCACTGCCACCAAATGCTGCTGGGATAGCGACCTTTGTGTCAAGAAAGTCCGCTTTAAGAGATCCGTTTCCTTTTAACCCGTCATGCCAAACGATATTTACAGTAGTTTTCATATTAGTCATGTTAAACACTCCTTTAGTAATATTTCTTCTTGGGTTGTCTTGATTAAAATTTATCCTTAATACTATAAAGGCGATTGAAATTTAAGACTTCTTCCTGCGCTTCGATAATATCGACTCCCCAAGAAAGAAAAAGATATTAGGAATGGTATGAAAGCGGTAATCATTCTTTAATTGTCACATCCATAGCTTTTAGAATAATCAAAAGACCCTGTAAGAGGGTCTTTTGATTGCTCAACTAATGAGCCAAGGGAAGAAATTGTCATACGGTTATCTGTTAAAGCGTTAAGCATTCGTGCCAAGCTGACGGAGAATATTGTGCACATCGATATGAAATCTTTTCTCAATGATCTTGCCGTCCGTAATGCACAGAAGCATCACAAGAGAAAACCTTACGGTTTTTCCTGCTGGGGGGATATACCAAACCATTCACCTATTTGCGTACCTTCAAAAGTAAAGCAAACGGTAACCTGGTCCTCTTCAGTCGGCATCGTTTTAATCGGCGTATTAAATCATGGAAAAGGATGAAAATTTTTCTTTTCTGATTCGATCAAACCTTCTGAACTTAAAATGTGTAAGACTCGCCATCATCAGGCACTAACACATT
>NZ_LAHL01000023.1 GCF_000966195.1 Domibacillus robiginosus
CCGGCGGGATATTTTTTAATTGTTAATATATTTTTCAAATACAGCACCGAAGTCTTTGACACGATATTCATCACTTGATTTTTTCAGCCAGTCAAATGCGTAAGCATTTACTTTCTCAAATTCAGAAGCCAAATCAATCTGGGTTTTGGTAATGTTTTTAATGGAATTCGCAGACATCTCTAAACTTTGCTGTGCATAGCCAAGGTGCATCTCATTCTCCCGCTGCATTTCCGCGATTTTTAATAATGCTTTATACAAATCCTTCAATTCTTCAAGATGCTTTTTATGAACATCAATGGAATACGTTTCATTGCCTAGTGTAAATTTGATTTCTACATCCAGGTCGACGGTGCCCGCTGTTTCAAGGTACACATTTGAAACACGGTTATTTACATAATTGAAGCGGCGAAGCATGCGCTTCTTACTGACAGCGTTCGCGCCATCTACGTGAACAAGACCAAGATTGGTAAAGCAGTACTCATCTGCTTTTGATTTAATAAGGAAATAAATTTTTTCATTATCTTCATGCATGATGTAATCATCTGCATCCACCTTATCATAATCTGAAGGTTTAATAACTGCTCCCACATCACTTAGCCCTAATACGTCTGCCGCTACTTTTCCAAACATTATTCCATCTCCTTTTTCCTCAAGTATGACTACATATACGTTTATCATTTGCTAAAAGTTTCAACTTTTAAAAAACATCTTTTCAAAACACATTATTCTTACTCAAGCAGGCGGCCTGTTATTCAGTGGCGGTGCATTTTAAATTCTAAAAACAATTCATTGTAGCGAGCGAGCATGTCCGGGCCAAGATTTTCATATACTTCTAATCGATTTGTAATGTGCGCCGGTGGATAAAACTGCTCGTCGGACGTCGTTTCCTCCGGTATAAACTCCAGCGCTTTTTTATTAGGTGTAGAATAGCCAGCATATTCTGTATTCTGCGCAGCTGTTTGAGGATCAAGCACAAAATTGATAAAGCATGTGCCCCGTCGATATTTTGAGCCGTTTTCGGGATAACCATATTATCAAACCAAAGATTCGATCCTTCCTCTGGTACTACATATTCAAGTAACATTCCTTTCTTTCCCGTCACATTATAATGAATTTGAAGAAAACAAACTATATAATTTGATCAAAGAATCACATACTACTATTTTAAAAATATTTAAGGCAGCTGGAACCGCAGCCGTAAAAATAGCAATGCGAAAAAAATCAAAAAAAGCCGGGACCAGAAGAAAACTGGTACCGGCTTTTATTTATTATTATTCTCCAACAACAAATTCAAAATTCGCGCTGAATTTTACGTCTTTCCCTACAAGAACGCCGCCTGTTTCAAGCGGAGCATTCCATGTTAAACCGTATGCCTCACGATTTATCTTGCCTTCTGCATCAAAACCGGCAATGGTACTGCCATCCATTGGACTTTTTGATGTACCATTGAACTCAACTGTAAACGTTTCTGTATTTGTAACACCTTTTAATGTCAGCTGTCCTGTTACTTCATATTCATCATCGGATACTTTTTGAATAGAATCACTGACAAATGTAATTTTAGGATACTGTTCAGCATCAAAAAAGTCTCCTGAGCGAAGATGGTTATCCCGATCTTCATTGTTTGTATCAATAGATGCTGTGTCAATCGATACAGTCCATTTCGCTGTTTCTAACTGGTTTACATCGCCGTCAATTTGTACATCGAAGCTTGTAAATTCCCCTTTTGTTTTTGATACCATCATGTGTTTTACTTGAAAAGCAATTCCGCTGTGTACTTGGTCAAATGTCAATACTGCCATTTTAAATTCCCCCTTGTTTTCTAAAAGTAACTTAATAACTTAAGTATACATTATAATTATTTCGAATTCAAGATAAATATTCATCGATTCCAAAATAAAAAAAGCCCCGGCATCACACCGAAGCTTTTCAATTAGTGAATATCTTTTTTCTTGAAACGGCCGCCTCTTACTTCTGCAATATCTGCCACCGCCAGAAACGCTCCTTCATCCAGGTCTTCTACAATTGATTTTAGTTTCGCTTCTTCCAGCCGGGTAATCACACAGAAAATCACTTTTTTATCTTCACCGGTATAAGCACCTTCTCCGTTTAAATACGTAACACCGCGGCCAAGACGGGCAATGATCGCTTCTCCAATTTCTTTATACTGATCTGAAATAATCCATGCTGACTTTGACTCGTCCAGTCCCTGAATAACAACGTCAATTGTTTTAAATGCCACGAAATATGCCAGCACGGAATACATAGCTCGATCCCAGCCGAATACAAAGCCGCCCCATAAAAAAATAAAAAGATTAAAAAACATCACAATTTCGCCAACTGAAAATGGCAGTTTTTTGTTGATCAAAATAGCCAGGATCTCCGTCCCATCAAGGGAACCTCCATATCGAATCACTATCCCTACCCCTGCTCCGAGCGCAATACCGCCAAAAACAGAAGCTAAAAGAATATCACTTGTGAAAGCTGCTACTGGATGAAGGAGAGTAGAAAAGATGGCCAAAACGGCAATGCCAAAAACAGTGGAAAGGGCAAAGGTTTTCCCGATTTGTTTGTAGCCGAGGAAAAAGAACGGAATATTCAGAAAAAATAAAAAAAGACCAATTTTAATACCGGTTAAACTGGATAAAATAATGGAGATTCCTACAATCCCGCCGTCCATAATCGAGTTAGGCACAAGAAAGATTTCAATGCCGACAGCCATTAAAACAGCGCCGATAAAAAGAAACAATGTCCGCTTCAGCAATCGTCTTGCACTTGCTTTTTGATGCTGTTTTTGATGATTTATTTTTTGTGATGCTGCTTGCAGCTGTTCCACCCGCTCACCCCTTTATCCCATCTCTTTTTTCATTATAGCAAGTTCTGAAAAACAAAAAAAGCGCCCTTTAAAAAGAGGCGCTTTTCTTAGTTAGTTTACACCGCGCATTGCACGTCGAATCATTGGTGATACAAACAGCAGCACAAGGCCCAGAAGAACCGAAACGCTGCCGACTACACCGAAATAAACAAGCTCTGTATCTGCGCTATACAACCGAACAAGCTGCGCATTGATTGCCTGGGCAGATGCATTTGTTAAAAACCAAAGACTCATCGTCTGTGCACTAAAAGCCGCAGGTGCAAGCTTTGTTGTAACCGATAAGCCGACCGGTGACAGGCAAAGCTCGCCGAGAACAACAAGGAAAAAGCTGAGAACAAGCCACATTGGGCTCACGAGCGTGTCAGAACCGCCCAATGCCGGAATAATCATCACTAAAAAAGACAGCCCGGCAAAAAATAAGCCCAATGAAAACTTAACAGGCGTAGAAGGCTGGCGGCTGCCAAGCTTTACCCACAGCCAGGCAAATACCGGTGCAAGCGCCACAACAAACAGCGGGTTCAATGATTGAAACCAGGAAGATTGCAGTTCCATGCCCATAAAAGCAAGCTCAGTCCGTTTATCTGCATATTGGGCTAAAATGATCGCACCCTGCTCTTGGATCGCCCAGAACATAACGGCTGCTACAAACAATGGAATGTACGCAAGCAGGCGTGACTTTTCTTGTTCAGATGTTTTGGCACTGCGGTACATAACAAAAAAGTAAGCCGCCGGAATTAAAATGCCCAGTACACTGATTGTCATTGTGAAAACTGCAAGTGTTAGAAAACCTGTAATCAGTCCAGCCGCGACCAGCAGGGCAATAACAGCAGCTCCAATTGCTAATTGAGTAAAAACTCGTTTTTTTTCTGCCGGAGCCAACGGGTTTGGTACATATGAACCGGCTAAACCAAGGTTGTTTTTCTGTGTCTTCATATAAACAACAAGGCCTAGAAGCATACCAAATGCCGCAATACTAAAGCCTAGATGAAAATTGTATTCCTGGCCGATCGTTCCGACAATAAGCGGGGCAATAAGTGCTCCCATATTAATTCCCATGTAAAAAATGCTGAAGCCTGAATCACGGCGTGCATCTGTTTCTGCGTACAGGTCACCGACAATACTTGAAACATTTGGTTTTAAAAGACCCGTACCGATCACGATAAACGCCATGGATGCAAACAAGCCGGATGCGCCAAACGGTAGTGCCAGCACAATGTGTCCAATCATAATAAGTACGCCGCCGTAAAAAACGGTTTTGGCGGTTCCGATTAACCGGTCCGCAATCCAGCCTCCGATAATCCCGGACATATAAACAAGAGAGCCATAAATGGCCATAATAGAAGCAGCGGTTGTTTCACTTAAGCCAAGGCCGCCTTTTGACACTTCATAGTACATATAGTAAAGAAGGATCGCCCGCATACCGTAATATGAAAAACGCTCCCAAAATTCTGTGAAAAACAGCGTAAAAAGCCCCTTTGGATGACCAAAAAAGCCTCGCTGCGGCACACTGTCAACAATTGCTTTTTTATCCATGTTTCCATATCCTTCCGTTAATAATTATCCTATCAAAATTTTCAGAATGATTACACCTTTTAAATAGCAGGTGTTCAACAGGATATCAGATTTCTATTTATTATTCAAGGAAAATAAAAAAGTCAATCTTTTCAGAATTGACTTCCTTTTTACATTTATTTATTTAGTTACAATGGAAGGGATTTTAATTTTCACTGTAAAGCTCTCGTCTTTATGTATAAAATCAAGATAACCGTGAGCTGCCTGAACAGATTCCTTAATGATTTTGGTTCCGAGACCGGCATGCCCCTCTCCCTTTGTAGAAAGACCGGGCTTTATAAATAAGCGATCAACTATCTCATTGGGCAGTGGCAGTGACTCATTTTTGCAGGAAAGTAAAAATAAGCCGCTTCGTTTCGAAAGCTGAAGAACAACTGTGCCACAGCGGCCCTTTTCTTTTTGCCACTCCTTGCTTGCCTCGATGCTGTTAGAGATTAAATTACCCGTCAGCTCGACAATACTCTGATCAGACAGCGGCAGAGACGAAAGCGGAACATCCAAATCGTAGATCAGATCGACCCCTGCCTCTTTAGCACGCCTATACATGTCATGCAGAATACCCGCAACTGCGCCGGATTCTCCTTTAATGGACAAGTTCGTTTCCTCATAGCTGCCAATCAGGCCGTCCATATACGTTTTTGCTTCCAAATACTGTCCTTTTTCAAACATATACTGAAGCGCTGAAATATGCTTTAAAAAATCGTGCCTTTCACTTCGTACTAACAAAAAGGTTTTGTTCATTTTTTCCCGCTCCTGCTCAAGCCGGCTGATCTGGCGCTGACAGTCTCCCAGCCGCCTGTACCAGTAAAAACCGGCAGCTGCTGCACATACGAATAATAATAAAAACAAAACCCCCACGTTCTATACCTCCGTATTAAAAATAATTCCGCTGCAGAAACTCTACCTTTTCTTTTGTAATCATCGCTTTTTCATCCAGTCCGTCAAAAGTGACCGTATAGGAATTTTTTGCATACAAAGAAAAGTTTTTCACATAATGAATATTGATAATAAACGAACGATGCGACCGCAGAAAATCCCGTTCCCGCAGCTCGCCCTCCAGCTCATTTAATGTCATGTATGTTTTGATCGGTCCGGACTTTGTATAAATCGTCGTTGAGCGCCCTGAGCGTTCAATCAGTACAATATCTTTTTTTTGAACAATATGAATATCATTTTTTTGCTTTAAATAAAGCCGGCCCGTCATCTCAGCTGACTTTGATTTTTCTACCAGCCGCTCGATCGACTGGGTGAGCCTTTCTTTTGTGTACGGCTTCATAATATAATCATGCACATTCAGCTCAAACGCATGAACAGCGTAGCCGCTTGTGCCTGTTACAAAGATAACAGCAATATTCAGCGCATGTGAATGAATAATATCAGCAAGCTCATAGCCGGATAAATTAGGCATTTCAATATCAGCAATCAGCACGTCAATTGTTTCTTTTTTGATATGGTCATAGGCTTCCTCTGCGGACTGCGTGGCAAATACCACTTCCACATCTGCAACAGTAGATACAATTGCCTTTAGCTTGTCCAAATCGATGGTACGGTCATCTACTAGTCCAACTCTCATAACGCTCCCCCACTATGTTATGTTGTTTTTATTTTATCATTTTTTGGCAGGGAATAGATCTTTTCGCGACAGGAAACGGACGATTCGCGACAAAAAGGAAGATTCCTATCCGCACTTTTAATATGATAAGGACAAGAAATCAAACAGAGCGGGAGGAAAATAATGTGATCCATATTCAAGAAGTAACGAAAAAGTTTCAGGACAAGAAAAAGTCCGTGACAGCCCTTAAACACGTATCCTTTACGGTAAAGGAAGGCCAGGTTGTCGGGCTTCTTGGTGAAAATGGCGCAGGAAAAACAACGCTGCTCCGCTCGATTGCGACACTTTTAACACCGACAGACGGCTCGATTGAAGTGGCCGGGTTTGATACGGTCCGCAAGCCAGACGAAATTAAAAAGCGGATCGGTGTCCTGTTCGGCGGCGAAACCGGACTGTATGACCGTCTTACAGCACGGGAGAATTTAATGTATTTTGCTTCTTTATACGGGTTAAGCAAGCATGAAACAAAGGTACGGATTGACGACCTTGCCCTAAAATTCGGCATGCGGGATTATCTTGACCGGAAAGTCAGCGGATTTTCCAAAGGAATGCGTCAAAAAGTCGCTATTGCCCGGACCTTAATTCACAACCCTGAGATTATTTTATTTGATGAACCGACAACGGGGCTCGATATTACTTCATCAAATGTTTTCCGCCAGCTTGTACATCAGCTTAAGCGCGAAGGGAAAACAATTTTGTTTTCAAGCCATATCATGGAGGAAGTCGCCATGTTATGTGATTCTGTCGCAATGATTCATAAAGGCGAGCTTGTCTGCCACGAGGATTTAGAAATGCTATACACACTTGAGGGCAGTCGGGATTTAAACTACATTTTCATGTCCAAACTTGTACGAGGAGGATCTTCTTATGCTTCTTAACATTTATTTAAAAGAATTAAAGGACTGCTTCCGCGACCGCCGGACACTTCTTTTAACAGTTTTCCTTCCAATTGTGATGATGACCGGACTAACGTTGTTTTACGACAGCATGCTTTCAAATGACGATGATAATACTTATACTTTAGCTGTTGAACAAGCTTTTAAGCCGGAAGCGGAGCAGCTATTCGCTCAAACACCTAACATCGAGGTCCGTACAGCAGCAAATCCTGAGCAGGCAGTAGCAGATGGGGATGCCCAGGCCGCACTTGTGACCGGCGAATCATTTGCGGAAAACATTGAAAATGGTATACCTGCTTCTATCTCCATTATCGGTAACTCATTTAGTGAAAATTCAGCTTATGTGATGAGTGCAGCCAACGCAGCCCTGTCTGCCTTTGAGAACACAATCGTTGCAGAGCGGCTACAGGCAGAAGGCATTGATCAATCCCTTATACAGCCTTTTACGGTTGAGCAAAAAGAGATTTCCTCTGAAGGCGGCGCCATGATGATGCTATCGCTGCTCATTCCGCTTATTTTAGCACTGGCTATTGGTGTTGGTGCTGGACCGGCGGCTGCTGATTTGTTTGCCGGAGAAAAAGAGCGTAAAACAATGGAAGCACTTTTAATGACGCCAGTAAATCGGACGACTATGCTTATGGCAAAGTGGCTTGTCATCTCCACAGTTGGGATTGTAATCGGTTTGGTAACACTGTTAGTTGTTTGTCTTGAAGTAGCCTTTTTAACAGAAAACTTGCGGGAAGCAATACAATTTGGCGATCAATTCCCTTTGATCATCGGTTTTGCTCTTCTTGTAACCGTTGTGTACTCAATGTTTAACGGTGCTCTTTTAATGCTGACAAGCATCGTCGGTAAAACAATTAAAGAATCTCAAAGCTACAGTGCACCTGTTATGATGCTGTCTGTTTTTCCAGCAATGTTTATTACGAACCTTGGAGTCAACGAATTGACTGTAAAACATTTTGCCATTCCCATTTTAAACTTGTTTAGCATTTTAAAGGAATTGCTGGCAGGTGTCATTAATTACGAGCATCTAGCGCTGATGGTAGGCACGAACCTTCTTATAATTGTTTTATTCATTACGTTGGGCCGTCTGCTGTTCTTAAAAGATAAATGGGTCATGAATTAAGAAAAAAGCTGTCTCTTCGGGATGAAGAGACAGCTTTTTCACGATTAACGTTCTTGAAGAATTTCTGTTAATACAGGAACGATTTGTTTTTTACGGGAAACCACGCCTTTTAAAAGGGCCTGATTACTTTCAAGTTTTACATTAAATGCTTCTTCTACAGCCGATGTTTCTGCTCCAATAGCAATGGCTACAGAGTCACTGTTTAAGATGTCTGTAATGACAACAAGGAATAAATCAAGCGTTTTTTCCACGATCGCATTTGTTACGGCTTCTTCCAGCTCTGCTTTGAGCGCTAGCACATCTGCCGGGTCAATCGCGTTAATTTGTGCGATTTCTACTTTTTTGCTGCCCATCGGGAATACTTTGGCGTCGATACCGATCAGCTCTTCAGCTGTTTTGCCGCTTAAATCTGCGCCGGCTTTCAGCATGCTAAGACCATACTCATTCGCATCTACTCCTGCGATTTCAGCCAATTCCTGTGCTGCTTTTACATCCTGCTCTGTGCATGTCGGTGATTTAAACAAAAGAGAATCGGAAATGATCGCTGACAGCATTAAGCCCGCAATATTCTTTTCAATTTCCACACCATGTTCTTTGTACAGCTTGTTTAAAATTGTTGTTGTACAGCCCACCGGTTCAGCCCGGTAGTAAAGCGGATCTGCTGTTTCAAAGTTAGCAATACGGTGATGGTCAATAACTTCAAGAACATGTACATCATCAATATCGTCTACGCTTTGCTGACGCTCGTTATGATCAACTAAAATGACTGAATCCACTTCCGGTGAAGCTTTTTCAATGAAGCGCGGGGCTTCTGCATTAAACGTTTGTAAAGCAAATGCTGTCTCATCATTGATATCTCCAAGACGAACGGCTTCCACGTCAAGTCCAAGCTTTGTTTTCAAGTCAGCATATACGATCGCTGAGCAGATAGAGTCCGTATCCGGATTTTTGTGACCAAAAATAAATGTTTTTCCCAATGGTTTTCCCTCGCTTTATGTAGAGTATTCCGTTTCATTTTAACGCAAAACGAAAAAAGTTTCCTTCTTTAATTTCAGTATAGCGAAATTGATCATAAATTCCCATAAGATTAATAGGTTTAAATATTAAATTATTGTAAAGGGCAGGAAACCAGTTCAACCGATTCGAATTGTACTAATATGGAGGTGCCTCTATGCCGAAAAAACATGGATGGAAGCTGTTTTTCACAATGCCCGTTTTGTCATGGGCGCTGTATGACTTTGCAAATACCATTTTTTCATCTAACATTACAACAATCTTTTTTCCTTTTTATGTACAGGAAGTCGCCGGAGGAAGCGAACGACTTGATCAAATCGCCAGCACCTTTTTATCGTATGCAAATGCAGTCGCCAGCTTTTTTCTCGTTATTTTTTCACCGCTGTTTGGTGTATGGATTGATCGGAGCGGCCATAAAAAGCGATACGTCGTCATATTTGCTCTTGCAGCCATTTTATTCACCGCTTTGATGGGGCTGACGGCACCCAAGGATTTTGGTGAATGGAGCGGGCTTCCAGCGGCGTTTGTCATTGTGGTAATCCTGTTTGTGGCGGCTAAGTTTTTCTACCAGTCCAGCCTGGTTTTTTACGACGTTATGCTGGGCGACATTGGGACGAAAGAAACTCTGCCGCTACTTTCCGGCTTTGGCGTCGCAGTCGGTTACATGGGTACTCTTGTTGGTCTGGCTGTTTATCCGCTTGTGGCCAGCGGCTCTTCTTCAAACGCATTTTTGCCGACTGCTGCCTTGTTTTTTCTTTTTACGCTGCCGCTGATTTTTTTCTACAAAGAAGTGCCGGGTCCTGTACAGGCGAAGCGGCCTTTTTTTGCCGGTTATCGCGACATTTGGGCGACATTTAAAGACATGAAAAAGTACCGGCCTATCTTTTTGTTTATGATTGTTTATTTTTTTCTTAATGATGCCATCGCTACTGCCATTGCCATGATGGCCGTTTATGCAAAAGCAATTGTCGGCTTTACCTCCGGAGAATTTATTTTGCTTTACCTTGTGTCAACTGTTTCAAGCATCGCCGGTTCATTTGTTTTCGGCTATATTACGAGGGCCGCTGGGGCAAAAAAATCCGTATTTTATGTCGGCATCATTTTGTTTGCTGCTCTTTTGCTTGGCACATTTGCCGTTAACCAGCCAATGTTCTGGGTAACCGGCAGCTTGTTTGGTGTTGCGCTCGGCGCCGTCTGGGTCACTTCCCGTGTATTGATTATCGAGCTGTCACCGGAAAACAAACGCGGCCAGTTTTTCGGTCTGTTTGCGTTTTCTGGAAAATTATCCGCGATCGTCGGACCGCTTATGTACGGCACCATCACCCTCCTGCTGGCTGACTATGGAGATATTGCCAGCCGTGCCGCCCTTTCGTCACTAATGCTGTTTGTTTTAATCGGATTGATCGTTCACCGAAAGATTCCTGCGTAATAGAAGAAGCTTTTCCATATCTTCATGAATGAGCTCAAGCAAACGGCGATTATAAAAGATAGAGGCTGGGTGAAAGGTAGGAAAAATACGATAGGCTTTATCGGTCCATTGAAATCGCTCTTCCTTTAGCTGCAGCACTGGCTGCACCAGCAGTTCACCATGAAGATCTGATACTTTTTTGTCGTTTCCGACCAGCCGCTTTAAACCAATATTGCCGAGTGTGACGATAATCGGCGCCTGCACGTGCTCAATCTCATAATCCAGGAGAGGTGCATGGGCCAGAATTTCCCGGCTGGTCGGGGCACGGTTATACTTCCTCTTAATTTTAGTGCCGTCCGGCCCCCTTTTTTCTCCCCATTTATAAGGACGGCTTCGAACTGCACTGGTAATATATACTTCTTCCCGGCTGACTCCAGCCATTTCTAAAAACTTCATTAACTCTTTTCCTGCCCGTCCGCTGAATGGAATGCCATTTCCAATTTCAGTTTCACCGGGTGCTTCGCCAACAAGCATCAGCTTCGGCTGCTTCGGCCCGCTGCCATATACAAAACCTTCTACAGGATAAGGTTCAATTCTTTTTTTACCAAGCTCGGCAAGCTCTTCCGGAATTTTCATAAAATCGCTTCCTTCTTTTTTACTCATCTTTCCCTTTCCTTCACATGAAAAACCCCGCTTTTAAAAGCGGGGTTTCAGACTATAGACAAATGATTGATAACCGTGCACATGAGAATAGGATAGATCGGCGGCGTCCGGGCAGCTCCGCTTTCCATGGGGCAGACGCCGAGCCCGACTTCGCCTGGCGGCTCCAACGGTCTCTGCTGCCAGCTCGTCCCATAGGAGTCTGCGCTGACCCGGACGCCGCCAAGTGGCTTGCGACAAGAGGGTATAGAGCGAATAAAGTTGTATTTTTTCTTTTTAAAAAAAGAGAGAATGTCTATCCAGTTCCTAGCTGATTGATCTTCAAGACTACTTAGTGAAGCCGGCCGGACGAAGGCTCCTGCGGGAAGTACAGTGAGTCGGGAGATCCCGCAGGCGCAAGCCGAGGAAGCTCCCGCACTGCCCTAAGGGGCGCGCAGTCCGGCAGTCTTCACTTATCGGCTCTTTTTTTGAAAGAGAAAGACTTTGTCTACACACTGAAACCCCACTTTTTCAAAAGCGGGGTTTTTTTTTACATTTGCATTTCCTGCGCATTATTCACGACATCATCCGGAACAGTGATCGCTTCTACTTCATTGTAATTACTGTAGTCGGCATTCATGACCTGATTCATTGTCATCGATTGGCCTTCCATTTCCATCGTCATATCCATTATCATATCAACCGCTGTTGTTTGGAACGTTTCTTTATCAATATTGATCGTGTAATCGACTTTTTTAATGTCGATGCCTTGCATCATTTCGTCCATCGCAGCTTGATTGTCCTGCCCTTCCACTTGCGGCAAAAATTGCTCCATTTGATCTTGAATCAGTTTATTGAATTTGCTTCCGGATGCCTCCAGCTTTAATACGTAAGCATCCTCGGTCTGCTCAAAGGTAAAGTCATCTTTAAATGATTCAAGCTGCTTCAATTGCTGGGACGGGTCTGACTGCTGCTCAGTCATTTGAGCGATTTGATCATACATTTCGGACGGCATTTTGATCCAGCCGCCACCCTCTGGATTTTTCATGAAAAATCCCTGCTCGGTCATGTACATTTCCATATCCATCTGCTGACTTTCTTCAGAGCCGTCCGCTGCCACAGTCGTCGTGCCTTTTTGGTAAATAGCGAGCGGTTCCATTGTAATATCCATGTCCATTACTGAGTCGGTTTCCATTTTTAAATTCTGGGATGGCTGTTCCATTTTTTGTGTCATATCTACTTTTGCACTTAAGCTTTTTGTTTCATTTGACACTTCCATCGACTTGTCAAATACTTCACCGAGCGTTATCTCGCTTGTTTGTTCTTTAGTCGTTTCTGGCGTTGGTTCCGCTGTTTGTCCGCATGCTGCGAGACCCATTGTGAGGAAACCTGCTGCTGTCAGCTGAGCCCATTTTTTCATGTTTGAATTCTCTCCTTTTTTGGATTCTACTAGACTATACGGATCAAAAGCGTCAAAGTTTCAACCAAATTTCAATAAGGAAAATGGGCCTACAAAAAGAAAAAACCGGATAATCCGGTTTTTGATCTTCCGCTATTTAAAGAAGTGATTCAATCCCATCAACGTATACAACAGATCCTGTTACATGACTTGCAGCATCACTGGCAAGGTAATGAACAAGGTCCGCCACTTGCTCTGGTTGTCCGGAACCTCCTGCCAGCGGCTGATTGCCTTCTGGGTATTCAATTGGGATTGTAATTTCCTTCAGCTTTTCCTCTTCTTTATTTGTGCTGTCATCAATATTTGTATCAATGGCCCCCGGGCAAACAATATTTACACGTATTTTAAATTGTGCAAGCTCTACGGCGGCCATTTTGCCAAGACCGACCTGGCCAGCTTTTGTTGTTGCATAAGCTGAGAATCCAAAGTTTTTAAACGTACGTGTGCCATTAATGGACGAGGTAATAATAATACTTCCGCCCTGCTTTTTTAAATAAGGAATGGTGTATTTGAGCGTTAAAAAAGTTCCGCTTAAATTTGTCATCATGACCGAATTCCAATCTTCTGGATCTAAATGCTCAAGCGGCGTAAAGGTACCGTTCTGACCTGCATTTGCAAATACAATATCGATACCGCCGAACCTCTCCGCACCTTCCTTAATTGCTTTTTCCATCTGGTCTGCTTTTGATACATCTGCAGTTACATGGATAGCGCGGTTCTCACCAATTTCACGAACAAGCTGGTCTGAATCTTCCGGGCTTCGGTCCAGCAGAATGACGTTTGCGCCGGCTTCTGCCATTTTAATGACGGCTGCTCGGCCAATTCCTGATCCTGCTCCTGTCACCAGCGCTGTTTTTCCTGATAAAGATGTATTCATATTAATCCTCTCCTCTCTTAATTACACAAACTGGCTGGGTAGCGGCTGTTTTTCCACCCGTAAAAACAGGCAGGCCATTTGGCTGGATTTTAAACAAGCAAATTTCATCAGAATCCTGAAATGCAACAATTAAAAAAGGCTCCTCTGTGAGTGCATAAAAGCTGCGGGGTGTTTTTCCATCTACTTTGACGTGACGCGGTTCAGACAAACTGCCGTCCGGCCCGATATCAAAAACAGCCAGGCCATTCCACCCGCGAATCGCCGCATATAAAAAGCGATGGTCCGAGCTTATTTGCACATCTGCGCCTGTATGCTCACCACTGTAGCCTGCCGGCAGTCCGGCCAGTGTATCCAAATGAGTAATGCTGCCTCCATCTCCAACCTTGTAAATAGAAACAGTAGAATCAAGTTCATTCATCACATAAACGACCGGGTGCTTTGGGTGAAAAAGAGCCATACGAGGTCCGGCTCCTGGTGCGGCCTTTACTTCTTTTATAATCTCCAGATTTTGTTTGTCGTACACAACAAGCGTGTCCGTCCCAAGGTCGCAGACGAGCAGGTGGCGGCCATCTGGAAAAGGTGTAACCGAGTGAACATGCGGAGCATCCTGTCTTTCTTCATTGGGCCCGCTTCCTTCATGCTTGGAAAAAGCAACTTTTTGTATAGAATCACCGTTTCGCTCATATTTCGTTACTGATCCTCCGTAATTCGCTGTCCACGCATATGTATTTTCTGCGTAAATATGACACGGTGCCATTTCTCCCGAATCGGCTGTTCCTTTTAGTACAAGTTGTTCGGATTCAATACTGAAAAGAGCTGCTTTTCCATCCATCGATTCAGAGGCTGCATATAAAAAACCGTCTGCTTCTGCTAAAAACGACGGATTTTCCACACCGCTAAAGCGGTTTGTGACAGTGAGCGTTTCCGCTTCTGTGTCAACGATTACTTTGTAAATACCCGGCTCTTCCTTTTTTGCGTAGCTTCCTATCCAGAGTGTATGGTTCACCAGTCAATCCCTCCCATTTGCGTTTCGGTTTATTTTTTCTTATTACCCCGTCTTTTTCTTTTTCATACCTGACGGCTGTAATTTTATTCAACGAATTCGGCTTATACTATTTAAACAGGTCAGCCTCGTATCACTGCACGACTATTTTTGTGCTGACAACTCTTTTGCATGGGTAAAAGCGCTCTGGCGTTTTGTTTAAAATGAATACCATCTTATTATTTTTTCTCCTTTCAGCAAAATTATTCCGTTGGTGTATATAGAAAAAACCGCCCAGGCGCACGAAAGCGCCTGGGCGGTTTTTTAATTATTTATCGTTTCACTTTGATCGCTTAAATACATTAATTCTTCCGTTGACAATTCGTAAAGCTGGCGGTCGCCATGCTTAAAAATCCCTTGTGCCATAAGCTTTTCAATCCAGATCATTTGTTCATTTTCTGCTGTATGCATGGTGTTTTTCCCCTTTTTTCTTGTTACTCTTATTTTATTCCCCCGAGCCGAACTTTATGAAACATACTTCGCGACAAATAAAGACAAGAAAAAAAGACAGTCCTTCTTAATTTACGAAATTACCGTGACACTGCTTCTTGTTTGTGATATTCTTAAAAAAACTGAATATTCTTCCACTGGAGGTGCCTTTTAAAAAGGCTGAGATCAAAGTGAATGACTTTGGGATTCCTGGAACCTGATCCAGTTCATACTGGCGTAGGAAAGTGGCGAAGACCTTTATACCAGTCAATCTATGTGCATTCAGCGCTGCTTTCTTTCATAAGAAAGCAGCGCTTTTTATTTTGTTTTAGGAGGTGAGGCAGCTGATTCATGCTGTAACTGATGGAGCCGGTCTGCCGGATTTCGTGCAAACAAAGCTGCTTTCTCTTGTCCCTGAAATCGATGCCGTTTGTATCCGAGAAAAAGAATTGTCTGCACAACAGCTTTTCACTCGCCTGACCGGCTTGATTGAGCGGGGAATGCCGCCCGAAAAACTGATTCTTCACTCATCACCCGATCTAGTGCCCTTTCTGCCGGTATTAGGCGTTCATTTTTCTGAATTTGATGAGCAGCTGACAGATTTTAAACAGAAGTATCCTGACAAGCTTGCCGGTCGATCAGTTCATTGTATTTCTTCTGCTCGAAAAGCGGAATCCCAGGGAGCTGACTATCTTTATTTTGGTCACGTCTTTGCTACAAACTCCAAAAAAAACCTGCCCGGACGAGGACTTGATGTCCTGCATCAAGTAACCCAGGCAGTTACCATTCCAGTTATTGCGATTGGCGGCATTCATGAAGGCAATATAGCTCAGGTTCGGCAGGCAGGAGCTTCCGGTGCCGCGATGATTTCTGCTTTTTTCAATAGAAAGGTGTGAAGCAGTACATGAACAAGTACGAATATATTTTAATTGGAGGCGGTGTCATTGGCTGTTCCATCGCTTATCGCCTCGCAAAATCGGGTTTTTCTGTTGCGCTGTTTGATTCGGACTCTGCCGGTAAAGCTTCAATGGCAGCGGGCGGAATGCTCGGGGCGCAAAATGAATTTGAATGTGAAAACCCGCTCATGGAAATCGCACTCGAAAGCCGGGATTTATTCCCCGATCTGCGTGATGAGCTTTTTGAAGAGTCAGGCATCGACATCGAATTTCGAAAAGCCGGCCTTTTAAAAGTAGCCGCATCTGAAGAAGACCGCGACTCTTTACTAGCTCAATATCGTTTTTTAGCAGGAAAAGATGCGACTGTTTCCTGGCTTGAGCCTCAAGATGTGCCAAAAAAAGAACCGCAGTTAACAAGTCTTACAGCCGGTGCCATTTATTTAGAAAAAGACAATCAGGTGAAAGCACCTTTGCTTGCGTTTGCCCTGCTTCGATCAGCGGTCAATGCAGGAGTTCATGTTTACGAGCATACAGCCATTCACGAGCTGATCATACAAAACGGACAAGTTCTCGGGGTGAAAACAAAATCAAGCAATGTATATGCAAGCCGGGTGATCAATACAGCTGGTGCCTGGAGTTCAGCCCTTCTAGAAGGTACAGGCTTCACGCCGCCTGTTATTCCTGTGAAAGGTGAATGTGTGTCCATTAAACTCTCAAAAGAAGCACCAGTTAAAACGATATTCGCAGTTGACGGTTGTTATATTGTGCCAAAAAGAAACAATGAGATGCTGATCGGCGCGACATCTACACCACATTCGTTTGATCCGTCTGTATCGGCTGGCGGTATTCGTTCACTTTTAAACCGGGCAGCGCGCCTGCTTCCCATTTTAGATACAGGTACCATTGAGCGAACCTGGTCCGGAGTCCGCCCTCAAGCGGCAGACCACCTCCCTGTTATCGGTGCCCACCCGTTTGTTGACGGCTTATACATATGCACCGGACATTATCGAAATGGCATTCTGCTGAGTCCTATCACTGGATTGTTAATGGAAAAATATTTGAGCGGCTGTTCAAAGACTGCAGCACGTCTTGCGCCGTTTTCTCCAGCACGCTTTTTATCACAAAAGGAGGCAGTCCCTGTATGAAAATGACGGTAAATGGACGCGAAGTAGATGTACCGGAAAATGTAAGGACGGTACGTGACCTGCTTGACCACTTTAATTTAAATAAAGATCTTGCCATTGTGGAATTGAATCAGTCTATTTTAGATAAAACAACGCGGGATGATCAAAAACTGACGAATGGCGACCGCATAGAAATTGTACAATTTGTAGGAGGCGGATAAATATGTTAAAGATTGGACCTTATTCATTTGAATCCCGGCTATTGCTCGGTACAGGCAAATTCCCTGATTTTGATGTGCAAAAAGCGGCAGTGGAAGCTTCACAAACGGAAATTTTAACGTTTGCCGTGCGCCGGATGAATATCTTCGAGCCGAACCAGCCAAACTTTTTAGAAAAAATAGAAGCAAAAAAGTATACTCTGCTGCCAAACACAGCCGGTGCTAAAACGGCGGAAGAAGCAGTGCGGATTGCCAGGCTTGCCAAGGCATCCGGTTTATGTGACATGATTAAGGTAGAGGTCATCGGCTGCGATAAAACACTGCTTCCAGACCCGGTAGAAACGCTGCGTGCTTCTGAAATGCTGTTAGAAGAAGGATTTATCGTTCTTCCATATACATCGGATGATGTTCTTTTAGCCAAGCGGCTTGAAGACCTTGGCTGTCATGCGATTATGCCTGGTGCGTCTCCAATCGGCACTGGTCTTGGGATTGTCAACCCGCTTAATATTCATTACATTATTGAACAGGCGAATGTCCCGGTCATTGTAGATGCAGGCATCGGCACTCCATCTGATGCTGCGAAAGCAATGGAGCTGGGTGCAGATGGTGTACTGCTTAACACAGCTGTTTCTGGCGCACAAAACCCGGTTCAAATGGCAGAAGCAATGAAATACGCTGTGCTTGCCGGACGGAGTGGATTTGAAGCAGGACGGATTCCGAAAAAGCTTCATGCGAATGCCTCAAGTCCGCTTGAAGGAATGAGCGTGCTTTGATAGACCGCTACTCAAGGCAGGTGCTGTTTCCAGGCATTGGACGAAGCGGACAGGATTTGCTGCGAACAAAACATGTGCTGATCATTGGCGCTGGGGCTCTCGGTGCGGCCAACGCAGAAATGATCGCCCGGGCCGGTGTCGGGCATATTACTATTGTAGACCGGGATTACGTAGATTTTTCTAACTTACAGCGGCAGAACTTATACACTGAGCAAGATGCCATAGACAGGATGCCAAAAGCCGAAGCAGCAGGAAAAAGACTAAACGCCATTAATTCAGATGTTCGTGTAACTGCTCTCACACAAGATGTTGATGCCGCTTTTTTAGAATCTATCCTCACAAGAAATAATATTGATTTGATTGTGGATGGGACCGATAATTTTGATGTGCGTTTTATTTTAAATGATACCGCTCAAAAATATCGGATCCCGTGGGTGTACGGAGCCTGCGTTGCTTCAGGCGGCTTGTCGATGCTGATTGTGCCTGGTAAAACACCGTGCCTGCATTGCTTAATGGATACAATGCCGGGAGCAGGTGCTACCTGTGACACCGCCGGCATTATTTCACCCGCTGTGCAAATGACTGCGTCGGTTCAAACCGCGGAGGCGCTCAAATGGCTTTCAGGAAGGACAGATGCACTGCGAGGAACTATTTTTTCCTTTGATTTATGGAAAAATCAATTTTCATCGGTAGATGTACAGCGTATGAAAAAAAACGACTGCCCTTCCTGCGGCACAAAACCTGTTTATCCATTTCTCTCATACGAGCGGACGACTAAATTTGCTGTCCTGTGCGGACGTGATACCGTGCAGATCCGCCCAGCTGATGTAACGGAGAGAAATCTGTCTGAGCTCGCCGGGCATATTCAGCAGACAGCAGATATTACTCATCAGAACGGCTTTTTGCTTTCATTTCAGCATGCACCTTACACAGTGACCGCTTTTAAGGACGGCCGGGTGTTTATCCAGGGCGTGTCTTCTGTTGAAGAGAGCAAGCGGGTGTATTATCAGTATTTCCAATAAACAAAAAATTGCGGCTAGGTGTTGCCGCAATTTTTTATTTATAGAATTGTAATTTCTTTTTAAGTGAGACAAACAAACACAGATATAATACAACTCCAAACGCAGCAAGCGCTGCAACGGCTTTTTGTACAGGATGGCCATGCCACGTAAGGAAAAGGCCGGCCTGGCTGCAAATAAGCAAAAGAAACATCATAAGATAAAACTGAAGCATTCTCTGTACGGATTCTTTCATTGATTCCAAATCTGTATAAAGTTTTTTTACTCCTGGCTGATCAGCTCTTTTTTTAAAATAGTGGAACCTGCCCATGCTGCTGTCAACATGCTTCCACCCTGCTTCCTTATAAAAAGAAAAGTATTCTTGACTCGCTTCATTAAAATCAATTTGGTAAATGTATTCTTCCTCTGGATTTTGGTTAAAATTATATACGCCAAAATAGTACTTCTGAAAATGGAATCCTTTTGACGACATATCAGTCAGCCACTTTTCTTCTTTTTCAATGTTAGATGCCAGAAAAAGCCTTATTTTTTTTATAGTCATCTTTTTTCTTCCCCCATTACTCGTTTGGTATGAGAAACAACAGATAAAATCCGCTTGTATTCCAGGTCTAATACTTCTCTTCCTAAATCCGTCAGCACATAATATTTCCGCCGATCAGCATCTATAACCTTTACTTGTTGAATGATGCCTTGCTTCTGCAGCTTTCCAAGCGCACCATAAAGAGTTCCCGGCCCTAATGCCACGCTTCCTTCACTTATTTTTTCAACATCCTGCATCACCGCATAGCCATGCCGGCATTCACGCAAAGCTAATAAGATGTAATAGGTCGCTTGTGAAAGCGGCAAAAATACTTCTGGTTGTTCGCTCATTTCTTCACCCCAATTATATCGCACCACGATATATCAACTAGCGATATATTATCATTCTTTTATATATTTTCAATAAAAAAAGAGCCGGCTTCCCTGAAGGAACGACTCTTTTCTTATTTACCGATCGAACGATCAATGATAACTGCCATTTTTTATTTCGGCCGTTATATCTCATCTTCCAGCCTTTATTTTTTCAGACTCAGTATTCGTTTTTCTGAAATATTGTCTTTACGGACTGCTTTTTCCTCAGCAAAAAAGCAAGCGGAAGCGCCACAACGAGTGGGGTAAGTGAATATAAAAACACGTCACCTGCTGCTGTTGCAGAGGAAGCATGAGCTTCTGTTCCTCCTTCCGTGTAAACCGAGGAACGAAACGCCAGCAGCGCTGAAAACAAAGCGATGGATAGGGAAGCAATCGATTGGCGCGTCCAGTTATTGAGTGCAGATGCGTAGCCAGCTAATTCCACCGGTATAGCCGACATACCTGCATTCGTAATTGGCATATTGCAAAGAGCAATGCCAAGGTAGCGCACCGACGTCCAAATGATCACATAGCTCATGGTCGTCTGAATACTTAAGTGCCCCATCATGTAACTGCCGATAATCATAATAAACAGCCCTGAGAAAATAAGCGGTGCCGGCCCCGTTTTATCATACAGCTTGCCAGTTACCGGTGTAAACAGCGCCATCACGAGCGCCCCCGGCATCATAATAAGTCCTGTTTCAAGCGCACCGAATTCGAGTGAGCTTTGCAGAAAAATCGGTACTAAAAATGCCCCCGCGTACAGCCCAACAGACATAACGGCACTAAGCAAAAGACTGTAAGCATAACGGCGGTGCGTCAGTACTTCAAAGTTCAGCAGCGGAAACTGGACACGGAGTTCGCGCCGTACAAATAAAAACAGCAAAATGAGTGCTGTACCCGCGACGGCTAATTTTTTCACATTTGTGAATCCCCACGACTCTGCTTCTGCAAAAGCAGTCAAAAGAAGAATACTGCCTATAAAGGACAATAAAAGCCCCGGCAGATCAAACGGCATTTTCGCCCCTGCGTCTGTCCCGGGAATAAATACCGCTGCTGCCCAAATGGCCGCTGCTGCAATCGGAAGATTTAAATAAAATAATGCCGGCCAGCCCGCAACATCGATAAAAAAGCCGGCAAGCACCGGACCGAGAGCTGGCGCAAGTACCGCCGACAAACTCCACAAGCTGATGCCGTACGCCTGTTTTCTTTTTTCTATCGTTTTATATACGAGTGTCATGGTAGATGGCATTATCATGCCGCTGAATGTCCCCTGCAAAATACGCAGTACAATTAAGCTTTCCATACTCCAGGCAAACACACTGATTAGCGAGCAAACAAAAAAGCCAATGAGCGCCGCTAAATACACACGCTTAAAGCCAAAACGTGCGCCAAACCAGCCTGCAGCCGGTGCTACCGCCCCGGCTGCCAGCATAAACCCTGTTACTGTCCACTGTGCTGCCGGCAGATCTGCGTGAAACTCACTCATAAATGCTGGAACGGCTACGTTGACAGTAGATGTATTCATCACTGCTAGAAAATTCCCGAAAAAAACAGCAAAAATAATCGACCAAAAAGCCGTTTCTTTTTTTTCTTCCACGTTCTTACACCTGATTTCTATTTAATCTGTTCCCTATTATAACAAAAAACTTCGTGTCACGAAATGTCAGCTCGGCTTTCCCTTTTTTAATACAGCTTAATACGTCCCGCTTTTTGGAAAAGAATGTGCTACACTAAGAAAAAAAGTGGAAAGGATACGGCCAGAATGCTAAAGCGCTTTGTTTTTGTCATTCCTGTTATGGTAATTGTTTTCTCCATTGCCACCTGGATGTTGAACAAGGATTATGCCATGATTGCACGCGATACCCGCCTGCTTATTTCCGCCGGGGCGGCCCTTTTTTCCGGTTTGATTTCATTTTTCCTGCTAAAAGGTGATGCAGAAGAGCTAGCTGCCGCCCACCGGGATCGCCAGAGCAGGAGTAAAAAGTAAAAAACGCTTGTCTCGATTGAGACAAGCGTTTTTCTTTCCTTACCCAAACATTTTCATTAGCAATGTTGCTAAAATAACCGTAGAGGCACCGCCCAGGCGTGTTGCTACCTGCGCGAATGGCATTAGTGACATACGGTTCGAAGCAGACAGGATCGCCACGTCACCCGTTCCACCAAGGCCGCTATGGCAGCCTGTTACGATTGCTGCATCAATCGGATGCATTTTCATGAACTTTCCGACAAAGTATCCTGTTGCAACCATCGAAATTACAACGGCTGCACAGACAACCACGTACCCCGGTGTTACAATTTTCACTACATCTTCAAGCGGAATATACAGCATGCCAAGCCCGACCATTAACGGCCACGTTAAGCTTGTTGAAACGAATTTGTACAAGTGATACGCACCCTGCTCCATACGTGCAGGCATCATTTGACATACTTTAACAAGGGTTGCACCGACAATCATCAAGACTGGACCCGGAATACCAAGGAACAAATGAGCAAAGCTTCCGAAGATAAAGAAGCTGCAAGCAATTAACAACCCCGCACCCATTAACGAGAAATCAACCGGTTTGTTAATCGTTGTTTCTGAGGAAATCTGGTCCCCTTCTTTTGATTTAACAAGAACTCCATTTCCTGTTAATTCAGGTTTTTTCTCACCCAGACGCATCATAAGGCCTGCACATACAACAGCAACAATATTACCGATAACTGCAGCCGGGATCATTTGAGAAACAAAGGATTCTGCTGCACCGCCAGAAATCTGCGCATAAGCAAGTGACAATGGTAGAATACCTTCACCAATACCGCCGCCAATAATTGGCACAACAATATAAAAGAATGTGTGTTTAATGCTGTAGCCGAATAACAAGCCGACAAGGCAGCCTGCCACAACAGATGCCAGCGTCCCTAATACAAGCGGGATAAACATGCGTGTAAACCCTTGAATCAATACTTTGCGGTTCATACCAAGAATACTTCCGGCAACAAGCACCGAAATATATAAGTATAAAAAGTTCGATGTTTTCATAAGCGTTGTAACAGCTTCTGTTGCACTTGGATTAATTAAGTCAAAGAAAACTAAAATGGATGGAACAAGCAGCGCCAGAATTGCCGGACCGCCAATATCTTTTAAAATAGGGATTTTCATACCAAGATCGCCCAGCAGCATCCCCATAATCATAATTACGGCAAATCCGCCAATCATATCCGGCGGCAGCTGATTGTATACTGATGCTGCATAAATGACAGCTGCCAGCACAATATAAAGTGGCAGTGGAACTGGTCCTACAGTAATACTATTTAATTTTTGGAAAAAAGATGGCTTTTGATCGTTAGAAGGAAACGTTTCCAACTTTCTTTCTGCTCCCATATTGATAACCTCCTGTTTGTTTCTTGCTTCATCTTATCTGGAATTAAAGCGTTATCATATATTATTTATTTTTTTAAATTGTTTTTTAACTAAAAAAAGTAAGCAGTTTCAAACTGCTTACAGAAAGTTTTTCATAATATACTCCTTGGAAAGGTTGCGTGTATGCTGATAAACCGGGCGTCCTACCGTACCATAAACCACTCTTACATCCAGCACCTCGATGTCGGTGAGAAACTTTAAATACTTGCGTGCAGAAACACCGGAAATGCCGACTCTTTTCACAATGTCTTCTGTTGAAAAAGCACCTTCTATTTCTTCAATCTCTCCCCACACTTGATTGAGCGTAGCTTTTGTCAGCCCTTTTGGAATATCCTTCGGCATATCCTGCTCTCTCCTGCCAAGCAGCTGGCGATCCAATTCTTCCTGGCTGACCTGGCGGGTTTGTGCCGTAAATGCCCGTTTATCACGATATTCTTTTAATGCTTCTTCAAACCGGTCAAATTGAAATGGTTTAATTAAATAATCAACGGCGCCATAGCGAATTGCTTTTTGGACCCGTTCCATATCAGAAGCAGCAGATATGACGATTACATCCACTTCTTTTTCTCTTTCCCTTACATAAGTCAGCAGCGATAATCCATGCGGACCCGGCATGAAAATATCGAGCAGAATAAGGTCAATTCCCTGGCTTTCTATAACTGAAATAGCTTCTTCCACCGTTCCAGCTGATGCGGACAATGAAAATCCGCTGATGCTTTCTACATATTTTGCGTGCAGAGCAGCTACACGCTGTTCGTCTTCTACTAACAAAACGCGTATCATGCTTTCCTTTTCTCCCCCTTCTCAGGAAATGGTATATAAACGGTTAGTTTTGTTCCTTTGCCTGGTTCTGATAATAAATCAAACTCACCGTCCCGCTGGGCAAGAATATCGTGTACCAGTGACAATCCAATGCCGCGGCCGGTTCCTTTCGTGGAAAACCCTTTTTGGAATAACCGGTGCTGTTTTTCTTCTTCAATGCCGCAGCCGGAGTCGGCGACTTCGACTGTTAGGATATCATCCCCATAGCTGAATGCAACATGAATAATTTTTTTCCGGCTTTTTTGCACCGCATCGATCGCATTATCAATTAAATTGCCAACAACCGTAATCAAATCATGAGTGAGCGCTGGATCTTCCGGCTGCGGGATCGGAAAATCACTTTTCAGATGCAAGGAAGCACCTGATTCACGCGCATAGCTTAGCTTGCCAACAAGAAAGCCGGCCAGTACCGGATCTTTTATTTTTTCTGTCATCGTTTGAATCTCATTACTTTTAAAATCAACCGTCTCTTGAATAAATAAGGCAAGCTCCTCATACGACTTCATTTGCACCATGCCCAAAATTACATGAAGCTTGTTCATAAATTCATGGGTCTGAGCCCGAAGTGCATCCGCGTATAAACGGACTCCCGTCAGCTGTTCAGCCAGCAGTTTCACTTCTGTTTTGTCACGATAGGTGGCCACCGCCCCGACAACCACTCCATCCACGTGAATCGGCACGCTGTTCACGAGCAGCTCAACGCCATTGATCCGCTGCTCACGGTCAATTTCCTGCTGCTCTGTTTCCATTACGCGCTGCAGAGAATGAAGCGGAATCGACTCTTTTTCTCCTTGCCTGAACAAGGAGACGGCTGCTCTGTTCGTAAGTGTAATTGTTGAATCGCGGTCCACCGCAATAATGCCTTCATGGACGGATTGAAGGATGGCATCACGTTCTTCAACGAGTCGGGCAATCGCAAAAGGCTCCAGGCCAAGCAGCACTTTTTTAATGTAACGAGCGAGCAGCACAGCGCCGAGAATACCGGCTAAAATACCGGCAGCTGTTCCGGCCAGAATATTGTTTCGGCTGCTTACGACTGCATTTTCAACACTTTCCAGTGAAATGCCGACTGCCACGGCGCCGACTTGTACACCTTTTTCATCTAGCACAGGTGTAAATGACCGTACAGATGGACCAAGCGTGCCTTCTGCTGTGGATATATAGTCTTCGCCAGCCAGTACATGCTCTTCGTCACCGCCGGCAAATGGCTTTCCGACTTCGTCAGGGTCCGGATGCGATTTTCGAATTCCCTTCATATCCATGACGACTACAAATTGAACACCTGTCACTTTGCGAATGTCGTTTGTAAACAATTGAAGTTCTTTTTCATCCCTGGCTCCTGCAAGCACTTGGGCCACTAGAGGGGTATGTGCTACCATGCGCGAAGCGTTCTGGGCTTTTTCTGCTTGTCCTGCTTCAACCGAATCGGTAACCGTTTTTGTAACTAAAATATCTGTCACAAGCAGAGAAAAAGCAACGACTGCACAAACAAAAGCAATAATAACGGTCTGCAGCTTCCATTTTCCTTTTCTCATGCACTGACCTCCCTCGGGTACGCTTTTTTAAGCAGAAACCCATGAAATGCCGCAAGCATTTGCTGAAAGAGCATGCACACCACAACCGGCACTGCTGCCTGTGGCGGAAAAAAGTTAACGGCGATGACGGCACCCGCGCTAATATTGCGCATACCGCCTGTATAAATAAGCGTCACGATGGTTTCATGCGGCTGTTTGCAAGCCACTGCAAGGGCCCAGGAAAGCAGATAGCCGCACAACACAACAAATAAAATAGTCGTGAGAATCTGAATAAATTTCAAATCAATATCGCGTAAATAAGGAGCGACCACAGCACTGTTAATCGCAATAACGAGCGGAAGCGACAGCTTTGAAAAAGGCGACAGTGTCTGGCTGATCCGGCTTGCTTTTTCCGCTTTCACCCACTCGTTCACAAGCATGCCAAGCAATGACGGCAGCACAATCATCCAAAACAGCCCGCTCATCATTTCCAAAACATCCATCTCCACTTTGCTTCCGGCCAGCACAGACATGCTGAACGGCACAACAACAGGTGACAGAATCGTATCAAGTAAAATAATTACAAGCGCAAGCGGTACACTGCCCCGGTACATCGTTACCCAGATCACACTGGTAATGCCGGTCGGAATCACAAGCGCCAGTGTAAAGCCTGTAACAATGAGTGGATCATCGGGAAACAAAAGATGTCCGGCCGTCCAGGCAAACAGCGGCGTAACAATGTGAAGAATCACAAGCGCGAGAAAAACAGGAAACGGATGGGTCATCGTATGATGCAGCATCCGAAAATTCGAATTTAAACTGCCGGTAAACGTCATAAACGCAAAGACCCATGGCACAATAAACGCCCATGAGTGAATCCATTCTGCTAATAAAACGCCGGCAAGAACACTCATAGGTGTTAAAAGCGGCATCCACCGCGTTAAAAATATGTTTATTGCTCGAAGCATACAAAGGAACTCCATTCTTTTTGTTTGCTTCTATTGTATCATTACGAAAAGAATTCGGCGCCTCCGGTTATGCCAGCTTATAACGGTTGATAGGCCGGCCGATCACACCGTATTGAATATCGATTTTTACTCTTCCATTTTTTTCTAAATAATCCAAGTAGCGACGCACGGTAACTCTGGCGGCGCCGACTCCTTCTGCAACTTCTTCTGCTGACAAAGGCCTATCTGTTTTCTGCAGATGTGAAACAATTTTTTGCAGTGTAACAGCATTCAGCCCTTTTGGAAGCTGCTCCGCTTCATCCGGCCCTCCTGCTTTTTGAAACAAAAGGCTGTCAAGCTCTTCCTGGCTGATTCTTCCTTTTTCCCTTAAACGATTTTGAACAGATTGATAGTGTTCAAGCGCCTGCTTCATCCGCTCAAATTTAAACGGCTTCATAATATAATCAAATGCGCCATGCTGGATCACCTGGCGTACGGTATCAATATCACTTGCGGCCGTGATCACGATTACGTCTACTTGAATGTTTTCCTGCCGTAATAAATGAAGTGTCTCAAGCCCTCCCATTAATGGCATATATAAATCAATCACAATAAGATCCGGGGAGAGGCGGCGGATCAGCTCCATTCCTTCTTTTCCGTTGCCGGCAATGCCGATTACCTCAAATCCGTCTACTTTGTTGATAAACTCCTTGTTTACTTCCTGAACCATTAAATCATCTTCAATAAGCAGCACCCTTATCACGCTTCATTCCCCCTATCCTTTTTTGGCTTCATTGGAAATACAAGAGAAAAGGTTGTCCCTTCGCCCGGCACAGATTCAAGGTGAATGCGCCCGCTTCCTTTAGCAGTGATTTCGTTCACTAAATGCAGACCAATCCCTCTTCCTGTATGCGCTTTCGTTGAAAAGCCCTGTTTAAAAATGAATGGCTGATCCTCTTCCTTGATCCCTGCCCCGTTGTCTTCAACCAAAAGCGAAACAATATCACTTGTTTGCTGAATACTGATATAAATTTCGTTGTCTTCCTTAGGGTCTTCAAACGAGTCAAACGCATTTTCAACCAAATTGCCCAGTATGAGTACAAAATCATGATGATCCATATGAGGCGGAAATGTATGCAGCGAGCTGTTTCGGTCAATGGTCACCTGAACCCCGAGTTCTTTTCCGCGGCTTACTTTGCTGAGCAGCAGCCCCGACACACTGTCATCGCGAATATTCTTTGTTAAAAAGCGGGTTAATTCTTCCTGCTCCTCCGATACTTGAAACACATATTCCAGCGCTTTTTCCCGGTTCCCGAGCTGAATCAAGCCGGCAATCGTGTGAAGCTTATTCATATGCTCATGGTTCTGTACGCGCAGAGCACTTACAAAAGCTTTTACTCCGGTCAGCTCTTCTGCAAGCTTTGTGACCTGTGTTCGATCTTGAAAAATCGCAATCGCCCCAACCGTAACGTTTTTCACCCGAATTGGAATTCGGTTGGAAACAATGACTCTATCGCGTATATGCAGCTGCTTATTTAAAATGGGGCGGTCCAGCATAAGGATTTCCGGCAAGTACGTATCCGGAAGCACGTCTCTGATCTTCCGGCCGATCACTTCTCCACTGATACCAAGCATTTCTTTTGCTTTATGATTAAAGATGGTAATCCGTTCATCCCTGTCAATTGCGATGATCCCTTCATGCATCGCATTGAATGCTTCGGTTCTTTCTACAACGAGCTGCGCGATTTCATGCGGCTCAAGCTGAAACATCTGCCGTTTGATATCTCGTGCCATCATATACGCTCCCCATAGAGCAATGAACAATGCGATACCCGTCGCAATAAATATCTCTTTTTTTACAGACAGCAGCATCTCTATAATTTCCGGCAGTTTGAATCCTGCGATTACAACACCAACTTGATTGTATGAGGCATCCATGATTGGCACGAAGGCACGAATGATTGTACCTGTTTCTCCTTTTCCTCGTGATACATACGCATGCTCGGCAAAAGCTGGCCCTTCATCTTCCCCTTTCGATACTTTACCAATCTGGCTGTTGATCGGATGGGTAAGCCTGATGTGGTTCATATTTAAAATAACGATATAATCCGCTCCATTAATCACCCGCAGTTCTTCCACTGCCTCCACTGCTTCTTTTGTTACACTGCTCGATGAAGCGAGTTCGCCCGGTACACCTGGCAATTCAGCGACTGTACGTGCCGTTAAAATAGCTCGGTCCCGCAGTTCGCTCTCTTTTGTTTGCAGATAATTGCCGGTCAGAGCAATGCCAAGTGCGAAAAAAGAGAAAAGGAGTATAAATACGATCAGCCCTGTTATTTTCCACTGAATTGGAATACGTACCATTCATAACGCCGCCATTCTAAAAGATTCTCGTATCTATTTATTTTACCATGTTAAAGAAAACAAGCCGGCCAGTCAAAACGTGATATGATAAGAAAAAAATGTTTAACAGAGGTGATGCCTGTGGCTAAATACATCAGCTTCTGCCTTTTTACGCTCCTTATACTGACCGGCTATTATTTTTACCAATACAATGAAGCCGCCAAAACACAATTGCTTTCCTATGATGATGAACAGGAAAGCCTCGGATCAAGCATTACAATTCGCTTTTCACACGTGGTAGCCGAAAACACGCCAAAAGGCTTGACTGTCCGGAAGTTTGCCGATCTTGTAGAAGAAAAAACTAAAGGCCAGGTAAAAGTCGAAATTTATCCGAACGGTATTCTTTATTCAGATGGCAATGAATATGAAGCGCTGCAAAATGGAAAAGTAGAAATGATAGCGGCTTCATTTCCGAAGCTGATTGATACGGTCCCTCAGTGGAAGGTACTTGATCTCCCGTTTATTTTCAAGCGTGAAAGTCAGGTGGAAGCAGTGTTTACCGGACAAACGAGTAAAGAGCTCCTTTCCATGATACAAGATCCGCATGTAAAAGGACTTAGCTTCTGGCTGAACGGGTTTAAACAGATGACAAGCAGCCAAAATGCGCTGCTTGAGCCAGATGATTTTCAGGGTCAGACGTTTCGTGTTATGCCAGGGCCAATTATCGCGGAACAGTTTCGTCTTTTGAAGGCGAATACTGCGGTTATGTCCTTTAATGATGTGTATCAGGCGCTTGAATCCGGACAAATTGACGGGCAGGAAAATACCATCTCAAACATTTATTCCAAACGTCTTTACAAAGTACAAAACCATCTGACCGTCAGCAACCACGGCTATCTTGGCTATGCAGTCATGATTAATCAGAAATTCTGGGACGAGCTTCCACAAGAAATTCAAGAAAAGATCACAGAGGCGATGAACGAAACGACCGAATGGAATATGAAAAAAGCAGGCCAGATGAATGCGGAGCAGCTCGAAGAAATTAAGCGGACTTCTCCGATTACTATTCATTCCTTAACAGTCGAACAGCAGAAAAAGTGGCTTCGCCTGTTCAGGCCTTTGTATCAACAGGTTGAAAACGAAGTCGGTTCTGACTTAATCAAACAAATTCAATTTCCTCCTGATGAAGAACGCTGAATAAGCGTTCTTTTTTTTGACCAAAAAGACCAAAAAAACCATTAAAACCAAAAATATTTATTCCTGCTGGAGTCTGATATGATTCTATCAAAGAAATGAAAACGCTATCAAATACGTTAAAGGAGGTTTTCATATGAAGAAAGCTTTAAATAATTTAACTGTTCGTGTCATCATAGGGATTCTTTTAGGTATTGCAGTTGGTCTTGCTTTTCCGGCGTTTGGAGAGCAATTGAAAGTGCTGGCTGATATCTTCATCAAAATGATCAAAATGGTCATTGCTCCAATTATTTTCCTGACTGTCGTGATTGGAATCGGCAGCATGGGTGATTTAAAGAAAGTCGGCCGGATCGGCGGTAAAGCACTTCTTTATTTTGAAATTGTTACAACATTCGCACTTGCTATCGGTATTTTAGTTGTCAATGTTCTTAAGCCAGGGGCAGGATTTAATACAGGCTCCGTTGAAGGCGGCGATGTTTCAGAGTACACAAAAGGTGCTGAAGAATCAAGCCACGGATTTATGGAATTTATCCTCGGTGTTGTTCCAGATAACGCAATGGCGGCACTTGCAGGCGGCGACTTGCTTCCTATTTTATTCTTCGCCATTTTCTTCGGAGCCTCTCTTGCCGCTCTTGGAGAGCGAGGAAAACCGGTTGTCGACTTGTTTGAGCGATTAGCTGATATTTTCTTCGGCATCGTAAACATGATTATGAAGGTGTCTCCTGTTGCCGCATTCGGCGCCATGGCATACACAATCGGAAAATTTGGTCTTGGCTCGCTCGTATCACTTGGTCAGTTAATGGCCGGCGTTTACATTACATGTGCTCTTTTCGTTATCGTCATTCTTGGCGGTATTGCAAAGCTTTATGGATTTAACATTTTTAAATTTATCGCATTTATTAAAGAAGAGATTTTGCTTGTTTTAGGAACATCTTCTTCAGAATCAGCACTTCCGAAATTGATGAAAAAGCTGGAAGACTACGGATGTTCAAAACCAGTTGTAGGACTTGTTGTTCCAACAGGCTATTCATTTAATCTTGATGGAACGTCTATTTACCTTTCAATGGCCGCTATCTTCATTGCCCAGGCTTACGGTGTAGACTTAACAATCTGGCAGGAGCTTACGCTGTTAGGCGTTCTTATGCTGACATCTAAAGGAGCAGCAGGTGTTACTGGCTCCGGTTTTATCACACTCGCAGCAACACTGGCTGCATTCCCGATGATTCCGGTTGAAGGAATTGCCCTTCTTCTTGGTGTAGACCGGTTTATGTCAGAAGCACGTGCTATTACAAACCTAATTGGAAACGGTGTGGCAACAGTGGTTGTATCTAAAATGGAAAAAGAATTCCACCCGCCGGCTGACCTTACTATCACACCGCCTCCAAACAAAATGATCAATTAAAAAGCAGAGCCTTCTGGCTCCGCTTTTTATTTTGTATATTCCATAAGCCAGCAATTGCGGTACGCTCCTTCATGCCATTCCCGCTCCGACAGCAGCTTCACTTTTTGAAATCCGCATTTTTCATAGCAGCGGATCGCCCGTGCATTCCATTCCTGCGGATCCATTACTACCTTTTGTGCCTGCTTCGTATAAATTAAGTGTTCTACCGCCGCTTTTACGAGTACCTTACCAATTCCTTTATTCCAATAATTCACTTCTCCAATAAGCTGGTCTGTTCCATAAACGATTTGATCTGCCCGGCAGCCATACAGTATTCGTTCCTCTTCTTCAATGGGATAATATTGAATGTAACCGATCTCAATTTGGTCAAACTCAATAATGCCCCGGACTACCCCAGCTCCTTCTGTGTAAAATTCTTTGCGGACCTTTTCAGCGTCAAAAGGATTATCCCTGCCTTCATAAAAGGTCAGCACAACCGGATCTGACAGCCATTTAACCAGTTTAGATTCATCCCTTTTTTCCAGCCTGCGCACAGATAACCTCCCTTTTCGAAACAGCGTTTCCCACCCTCCCGCTTCACTGGATTATGTTCAAAATACCGGCTATTTGCGCAAATGTAAATCGGTTAATAGACCGAATTTGAAGGAATACCTTGAACACTGGCGAAATAAACCATTTATAATAAGTCCGCCCTATTTCCACTTGTGTCTTATACAGAAGATTTACTCTGAAAGGAGGAACCTGCAGATGATTTTTTTTCGAAGACTTTTCTTTAAAGCCATGCACATGAGCAGCTGGACACTTTTTTTCGCCACCATGTCCCTTGTACTGTTCAGCAGCTTTTTTATGTATTACATAGAACCTGAAACGTTTACTTCCCCTTTTAACGGGCTATGGTGGACGATGACAACTGTTGCGACGGTCGGCTACGGCGACTTATCGCCGGTATCGGTCCCTGGAAAGATTTTCGCCATGCTGCTGTACGTATTCGGCATTGGTCTCATGACCGTATTGATCGGAAAAGCCATTGATACACTGAGTGCGCGAAAACGATTGAAGGAGGAAGGACGATTGACGATTACACGTGAACAGCACATTATATTGATCAACTGGACGAACCGGGCACGGATTACTTTACTAGAATTGCTCGACACCTTTCCCGACATCTGCATCGTCATCATGGATGAAACAGAAGCAAAAACGCCTTTCCTCCATGAACGCGTCGATTTTGTAAAAGGTGCTCCCGCTTCTGAGCAAATGCTGCGGCAGGCGAACTTTTTAAAAGCTAAATCTATTATGATTTTTTCACCTGATCAAGCACCAAACGCCTCGACAGCAGACGGCCTGACTCTATTGATCGCTTCAAGTATTGAAGCTGCTGCCCAAAAACAGAAGCAAAATGTGTACACAATTTGCGAAGTGGCGGATTCAGGTAACCTGCCTGCTTTTTCACATGCAAACGTAGAAGAGTTTATTACACCAAATGATACAGCAGCTCATTTAGCTGCACGTTCCATTTTGTTTAACGGCTCCAGTGAAATTATCCGTCAGTTAACATGCAGTGATGGATACGATCTTTACCGGATTGAAAACACTTTTGGCTGGCAGACGTACCGTGAAGCTAAGCAGGCATTAGATGAAAAAGGGATTCTTCTTGTTGCCTCCCGCCATGACCTTTCCATTATGGAAAAACTGGACGAGCATCTTCCTCAATATGCTCCCTTGTTTATTATCTGCGATGAACAAGCGTATCACAGGCTTTAAGAAAAACAATTTTCCTAGAGCAATGTCTCCTCTCGTATAGGCTTATTTCGTTTATAATAGAAATAGATGGGAATAAGAAGGAAAATAGCGAGGAGATAACAACAAATGAAGCAAAACAATATTTGTTTCGATACATTAAAAAAGGAATGTGCGACAAGGGGGCTTGACCCAGCGAGTATTCCTTCTTTTAAACATATATTAGATACAGAGGCATTAACAGCAAGACAACGCAAGCATGCTGAATTTATCGGTGCGGTTACCTATTTTTTTGATAAATTTATTGCTTCGCTGCCGGGTATCCCTGTTCTTGCAACAGCAACGGATAAACATGGCTATGTTCTTCATATGATTGGAGACAGCGGTATTAAAGAAATGGTTGCGAAGCTGGGCATTCGAAATGGGGTTCAAATGACAAAGGAATACAACGGCATTAATTCTGCTTGCCTGGCGCTGGATTATCAACAGCCAGTTGGTATAGTCGGCTCCCAGCATTATCACCATTATCTTTATCATGCAGCATGCTACAGCATTCCTATCCGGAACAGAACTCACAGTGAGGAAATCGTCGGTACACTTTCATTTATGACAGCTGCTGGTTTTGCCCACCCTCTTTTTCTATCATTGCTGATGACGATGAAGGAATCCATTGAGCGTGAACTTCAGTTAATGAAGCAGAATGAAACACTGCGCCTGCTTAACGAGCTTATTATGGACACAACAACAAGCGGCATGATTATTTCCGATAAGGAAGGTAATATTATTAACGTTAACGAGGCCGCAGAACAGATGATGAAGCAAGATAAACAGTCACTGCTCTCCAAAACGGCCGCAGACTGCCCGTTCGTTGGCGATTATCTTGAGCGAGCGTTATCGGAAGGACTTCCTTCTACAGACATTGAAAGAACATTTAAAAGCACATCAGAACGTGAAACAACGTACTTACTGGACGCACTGCCGATTTTTGACCAAACCGAAAAGCTGGTCGGTGCCTTCGCGCAGCTGCGTGATATTACCCAGCGAAAAGAAACAGAACAAATGCTGCTTAACACTGAAAAGCTAGCCGCTGTCGGTCAAATGGCCGCCAGCGCTGCGCATGAAATCCGTAACCCTTTAACAACTATTCGCGGTTTTATTCAGCTGTTACAGCCATCATTCTCCGATCAGGGACATTTCAATCTTGTTCTAGAAGAAATCGATCGAATTAACTTGATTATTAGCGAATTTCTTATCTTATCAAAGCCGCAGGCCACTTGTTTCGGGAACCAAAACCTTATACAAATTCTTCATGATACGATTGCTTTGTCACAGCCCCAGGCAAGCATGGGCAATGTGCAAATTGTAAAGCACTTCTATGATAGCTCTGATCTCTTTATTCATGGGGACGGGAATCAATTGAAGCAAGTATTTATTAACTTGTTTAAAAATGGAATGGATGCTATGCCAGATGGCGGGACACTTTCAGTTGATGTTTATGCGAACCTACATGGAGAAGCTGTGGCAGTTGTTTCTGATAAAGGGGCCGGCATGACGGATGAGCAGCTGGGACAGCTTGGTAATCCTTTTTACACAACAAAAAAAGACGGTACAGGGCTTGGGTTTATGATTATACAGCGGATTTTAAAACAGCACGGCGGCTCCATTGATGTGCAAAGCAGAAAAGGAGAAGGAACAACGATTACGCTTCGTTTTCCAATCAAACAAGAAGAAACAATCGAGCAAACCTAATACTCCAAACAAAAGGCCGGTTTTGTGGGCCTTTTGTTTGTTAAGGAAAGAAACGCTTCTATAAAGAAAATGTACGAATTGTAGACTGATGGGGTTGTGACGAAGGGCTTCAGTGACAGCCTGAGAGCCTGTTTGCACCTGCATGTTGATTGATAGCCTGGACACCTCCCCCATTCGATCGTTCGGCTATATTAAGCCGCACACTTTTTTTGGAAATATTTACATCAAGCGTATACAAATCAAATGGCTCTTTTTCATCCGGCTCAGCAGCTGCTTGATGGTCATTCAGCAGTAAAACCGGTGTCATTCCCGCCATCCTGGCAGCGTCATTCGCACCTGTACACCATGATTAGGCGATGACCTCCATTCTACATGTCCTGAAAGCATGGCCACTCTCTCCTTTATTCCGGATATACCCATTTGATCTCCCTGCTCATCAATTCGGCTAATATCAAATCCAACTCCATTATCTAGATAATCTAAAAACAGTGTTTCCTGTTCTTCCCAAACCGAAACAGACAGCCTGGTTGCTTTTGAATGTTTACGGGCATTATGCAAAAGCTCTTGTACAATTCGATAAACAGCCAGCTCCTTATCCTGGTCCAATCTGTAATGGTCAGGCAAATCAATATCACATTGCAAATAAATATCGGATATCAATTTAAAACGAGAAAACAGTTCTTCTAACGTCCCGCGCAGCCCCTCCTCCTGAAAAAAAACGGGGCGCAGTTCCTGGCATGTTTCCCGGATATGCCGGGTTACTTTCTTAATGTCTTTTTGTATATCTCTTACTTCTTTTAAAATTGTATCTTCTAAACGCTTCGACTGGACAAGGCGTTCCAGTTTTCGTTGTACAACAAATTGCTCCTGCAGTACTGAATCATGGAGATCGGCAGCAAGTCTCCGTCTTTCTTTTTCAGAGATAGCTAAAAGAAGTCGAATGGTGCCAGGGGAGTGATTCAGCGCCTGCACTTCCAACTCTTCTATTTTCTTTTCGACTACCTGAAGGTTATCTGCTACAAGCCGAACATAGGGTACAGCAGCAAGCAGCCATGCTTTTTCACTGACATTCCATTTCAAGCCGTTTTTTTTCGGACCAATCCAGAGATAAACCTTTTGTTCCGACCGTTCAAATAGTTGAATGCCAAGCCATTGCTGAGAGACGAGCAGCCCTTTATCACGATCTCTTGCCATGAGTAGGCGCTGTGCCTCTGACAAAATGACCGATTCAGCTCCTTCAGCATGGCGGAACAGCCACTCTCCCTTTCTTTTTTCGGTAATAAACAGAACAGATGGGTGAAGAGCCTGACATGCTTCTAGCACAAACATTTTCTCGAGCTCATCCGTTTTCATAACCGTAGAGAGCTTGCCCGCTAAAAGCTCAATGCCCTGCACCATGTTTTTCTTATCTTGAAACAAGCTGTTTCGAATAAAGAAATCAAACTGTTCCTTCACTAAAAAGGAAAGGGCCATAATAACAAGCGCAGCAATAAATGGAACGATAAATGTTTGGGCTACACTGTATACGATGATCGCCAGCAAAAAAGCAGGAATAATAGACTGTATACTGTAATAGAAAAAGCGGTTAAGAACAAAATCGAAATCAAACAGCTGGCGATTCATGAGCAGGCGTGTATATCCGTAAGGAAGCGCAAAAAGGGAAAATACCGCGATCCGGTCCAGCCCATCTACCCCCGCTGCTACATACGGAAGGACGTAAAGCACAATAAACGGAGCAAATGCAATAGCTGGTACAATCATCATCCATTTTAAAAAGCTTTTATGCTGTAGGTTCTGGGCATGGTTATACTGCCAGGCAATCATGCCAAGAGCAGCAAAAATAGAGGCACTAAAATGAATAAGCATTGCGTTATTTACGATAGAAGATGCAATCCATGATGCAAAGTAGTTACCAATATTAAAACTGATAAATAAAAGGGTCCCCCATGTAAAAATGGATAGCCACAGCGAGACAGAGCGAAGATCCAGCTGTTTTTCCACTAAAATAGCTTGTACAAACAAAAGGAAGTACAAGGCTGCCAGTTGAAAAGCGACTGTTAAAATACTGACTGCCACAGGATCTCCAGCTCCTGACTCTTTTGATGCGAACAAGCTAAGAGACACTGTCAGCAGAAATAAAATAAACCGGCGGGCAGACTTTGTTTGCCGGTCGATAATAGGCAAAATTAAAATAACAGACAGCAATGAGAACAGGCCCGGTATATACAATTGAACCAGATCTGCTGAAAAATTTTGGTCCTCTCCTGCCATTTTAATAACAAGGTAAGCATGACTCACCGCGTAAATGACAAGAGTAATACCAAGCTGCCAATAACGTTTTAACATATGTTTTTTCTCCCCATACTGCTTAATAAGTGACGATCACTTCAATTTTTTGTAATATATATCATTATACACCAAGAAAGGAGAGGAAAGAGAATTATGGCAATGAAACTAGTTGAGCTTCTTCTGGCAAAACCGTCGCTTTCGGAATGGAGCGAAGAAGAACGTCGTTTACTTGAGCCATATTCAGAATCAGAGTTGGCAGTGATCTTTGAATCAATCGAGCATCAACCTATCCATCCTCAAGCCTGGCGATAACGGCTTAAAACAAATCGGCTAATAGCTGTTTTTTTTGCTCTTCCTTGATAGGCATCTTGCTAATACAAGTACGAATCTTATAAAGATAAAGCTTTTCTATTACACTGCAATAGGAAAGGGCGTCTCCTTCAGCAAGCACCTTCTGCACCATCGCCCTTTCTTCTTCTGTTGATCCTTTCCGTTCCCCCATCCTATAATATTGCTGTACTTTTTTGTATTTTGGATTTTCACTGTTTAAACAAAACAAAACTGGTAATGTTTTTTTCTTATGAAAAAGATCGTTTTTCCGTTCCGTCTGAAACAAGTCGTGTACATCATTCCGAAGCTGCTCTACAATGCCAAAGTAATCAGCATATCGTTCGACCTCTTTTTTTATTGCTGGCTCTGTTTTTCCTACCCCGAGCAGGCAGGCCATTCCAATCAAAGAGCCAGACTTCAAAGACACCATCCGCAGATAGTCTTCTTCCGTTTCAAGTTTATTCTGCAAATCAGCCGACTGGCCATTAATGGCCCTGATTACGTTCGTTTGAATCATCTGCCCAAACTCATTTTGGAGATTTTCATCCGTTTGCAGACGGCTCACTTCAAGAAAACAAATCATTAATAGGCCCGTCAGAATATTTATATTTTGAGCCGTGTCCACTGACCCCCACGGGTGTTCCATCCCGTCCTCGTCTTGAATATCATCCATTATATCCAGTGCCAAAAAAAGCAGTTCAACAATCACCATCAGGCGCTCTTTTTCCCCACCTTTTTTTTCTTTTCGGAACACATCATAATGAAGGCCCGTCAGCCTGGCAAAAAAACCAGTTTGCCGTAACGCATACTTTATGTATGTAACCGTTTTTTCTTGTAAATAGGATTCTTTAAAATAAGTACGAACGCAATCACAGGCAATAATCATCAGGCTATTTGTCATTATTTTTTTCTCCTTTTCTATTAATAGTAACAGTTAATAGGTAAAAAGAAATATTCAACAACATATACTGACGGGGTATTCACATAGCGAGCTATTCTCTCAAAAAAAAGCCCGCTCAGGAGCAGGCCTAAAGCAGACTTTTTTAACGCGCAGACGGCGGCATCATTTCTTCTATTTTCTTCATTTTATGTTCCCAGCAAGCCGGGCTTAAATCTACTGGATACTGCTCTGGATTAATTGGACGTTTGTATTCATCCCATAAAACAGACAGCCCTTTCTCCACATGTTCACGAATGTCAGCAAGCGATGGCTGGTGATATACAAACTTTCCATTTACAAAAATGTCTTTATGCAGGTCGACAGCTGTGAAATCTGTAACAAATTTGCTGATATACGTATGGACAGGATGAAACATTTTCAGCTTTTCCTGTTCCTGCGGCTTTTCTTCCTGGAGCGCTATATAATCACCTTCGGCTTTTCCGTTCGCGTTATTGATGATGCGGTACACATTCTTTTTTCCCGGTGTTGTTACTTTTTCCGGGTTACCGGAGATTTTGATCGTATCAACCATTTCTCCTTTGTCGTTTTCGATTGCCACTAATTTAAATACTGCCCCAAGAGCCGGCTGATCAAATGCCGTAATAAGCTTTGTACCAATACCCCATACATCGATTTTGGCACCCTGTGCGTTCAAGCTCATGATCGTTTCTTCATCAAGATCATTGGAAGCGATAATTTTCGCATCTGGGAAGCCCGCTTCATCAAGCATCGCACGGGCTTTTTTAGATAAATACGCAAGATCGCCGCTGTCAAGACGGATACCAATAAAGTTAATGGCATCGCCAAATTCCTTGGCAACCCGAATCGCATTCGGCACACCTGAACGCAGCGTATCATACGTATCAACGAGAAATACACAATCCTCATGCGTCTCAGCATACTTTGTAAAGGCTACATATTCATCCTGATATGCCTGTACCATAGCGTGAGCATGCGTGCCGGATACCGGAATATCGAACAGTTTGCCTGCCCGCACATTGCTGGTACCTGAAAAACCAGTTAGATAAGCCGCCCGTGCTCCCCAAATAGCGGCATCGGTTTCCTGCGCCCGTCGCGTTCCAAACTCAAGCGCTGTTCCGTCACCGACAACCTGCATCATACGTGATGCTTTCGTGGCAATTAGTGTTTGGTAGTTCACCACATTTAACAGAAGGGTTTCAAGCAGCTGTGCCTGAGCAAGCGGCGCTTCAATCCGCATAATTGGTTCGTTTCCGAAAACAATTTCTCCTTCCTGCATGGAGCGGATCGTTCCCGTAAACGTCATATTTTTTAAAAAAGCTAAATAATCTTCTCCATAGCCCAGTTTGCTCAAATAATTGATATCGCTGTCTGTGAAGCCAAATTTTTGAATAAACGAAACAATGCGCTCGAGACCAGCGAAAACACCATAGCCGTTCCCAAATGGAAGCCGGCGAAAATAAAGATCAAAAACCGAATTCCGATCGTGAATGCCGTCTCTCCAATAGGTTTCCGCCATATTAATTTGATACAAATCGGTATGCAGCATAAAACTGTCGTCTGGATGCTTCATCATAATTCCTTCCTCCTTTTGGCGCCGAGCGTATCTACAAAATGTCCAAGTGCCCATTCATGGCCTGCCTGATTAAAAGATGCTACTGCGTGATCATACACAACAATTTTGTATCCTTTATTGTACGCATCTACTGCTGTATGCAAAATACATATATCTGTACATACGCCGACAAGATGCACCTCTGTAACTCCCCGCGCTTTCAATCTCATATCAAGGTCTGTTCCGGCAAAAGCAGAGTAACGCGTTTTATCCATGTAATAAACATTATCCCAGTCTTTGTTTTGATCGTATACGGATTGAAGAGAGCCGTACAGGTCGCGCCCTTTCGTACCGCGAATATTATGCGGCGGGAACAGCCCTGTTTCCGGGTGATAAGGGTCGCGCTCATCATGCACATCAATCGCAAAAACAACGTAATCACCGTTTTGAATAAATTGCTCTGTTATATCAACAATCGCTCCTTCAAGGGCCTGACCCGGCTTTCCACACGTTAATTTTCCATCATCTGCAACAAAATCATACGTATAATCAATATTCAGCAATGCTTTCATACACATCCGCCTTTCTTATCCGTAAATGGATTCAATTACATCTAGATCATTAAAAGTATACAATCGGGACGGCCGGTACGAGTGACGGGTTGTTTTTTTCGGCTGTCCGTCTTCATCCAGTGCCAGCTCTAAAAAGGGAAGCTTCGGTGCACGAGCGAAGAAAACCGGGTCAGACGAAATTTTCGTATCATCGGTTACAGTCAGGAGCACCCTCTGCAATTCAGAAAGTGTAAATTCCTTCGGTAAAAAGTTTTTCGCCAGCGTTGTTCTCATCATATCTGAGCGGATCAACGCAAGCGCGTCCTGAACAATCTGTCTGTGGTCAAAAGCTAGGTCCAAACTTAGTACTTCTTCGATCGGAAACAGCTGCACATCTGCCGCATCATCTGACGCCGATCGGTTTACAAGAGATGCTTCCGGCACAATGGCATAAAAGGCATTTGAAAGAATCCAGCCGCGCGGGTCGCGCCCTGGCGTATCGTATATGCCAAAATGCCGCATATGAAGGCCGCTGACGCCTGTTTCTTCTAGCAGCTCCCGCCGTGCAGCCTGGATGCCTGTTTCTTCCGGCTGAATAAACCCGCCGGGAATGGCCCACTTGAGCGCTTCGATATTGGGGTTTCCTTCACTGTCTGTTGCCGCGCGCTGAATAAGCATCATATAAAGCTTCATGTCAGGTGGCGCTTTTTCTTCTCTTTTTTTCGATAAAATGGTAAAGATCGCAATGTCTGCTGTATAACCGTCTGGTGTCCGGTATTTGGAGGAGTCATATAGATGCATCGCTCCACCTTCTTTCTAATTATTAATTATATAATTACTAATTATATAAAAGAATTTTTTATTTGGCAAGAAAAATCCGGCTTTTAAAAGCCGGATACTTTTTATTAATGATTTCCTTCCCTCCCTTTTGCTAATCAAAACCATCTTATTCTCCAGTAAAATTCTTTTCCCGCTCCTTTGCGGCTGCACTTACGAACAACAATTCTATCGTGCATAAAAAAAGTATCGATAACATTCCCCACATCGTTGCCACCCCTTCTCTTCTTTTTTACAATGTAAAGGATGAAACGCGTTTCAGAACAAGTACTTTTTTGGAAGAGGGATCAAAATAGGAAATATTCATGATATCGCTCGAATGGCTGGTGTTTCTGCCGCTACAGTTTCAAGAGTGTTAAATAACCATCCTTACGTAAAGGAAGAAAAAAGAAGGGCAGTTTTGCAGGCAGCCGAGCAGCTTCGTTACGTAAAAAACATTAATGCTGTTCACCTTTCACTCGGGAAAACAAAGATCATTGGAGTGATTCTCCCATTTTTCAGCCACCCTTACTTCGGTGTGATTTTGGGCGGAATTGCTTCAGCTGCCGAAAAAGGCGGCTACAAATTGATGATTACGCAAAGCAATTATCAGGTGAGCCAGGAAATAGAGGCGCTGGATATGCTGAAGAGAAAACAAGTTGATGGAGTCATTATCGCTTCACGCGAGTGTCCTATTGATATCGTGAAGGACTACAGTGAATACGGAAAAATTATTTTATGCGAGGCGCCGGCTGATTCTTCGCTTTCTTCTGTATTTGTCGACCAGTATAAAGCGTTTCAGGCTGCTCTGGCTTTTTTAAAGCAAAAAAGCCGGACACGCGTGGGATATACTCTTTTACGGCCAGAAGGAAAAAGCAGTCTGGCAAGAAAAAAAGCATATCAAGAACAATTCAGTGAAGCAAAGTCTGACTGGTTATTTAACAATGCATTGACAGTTGAGGACGGAACGAGAATTGCCCGCGAATGGGCGGAGATGCGTGATCGGCCGGATGCGATGGTGATCACAAACGATTTTGTGGCTGCCGGCTTTTTGCTTGAATGCAGAAAGCTTGGTTTCTCCGTGCCGGAGGATGTCTCCATTATTGGCTTTGACAATCATCCTATTGCAAGTGCACTTGACATTACAAGCGTTGAACTTCCCTTGCATCTGCTCGGAGAAACAGCATTTGAACAAGTGATTTCTTTAGACGTTTCCCACCTGGAAGTGCCATTTCGCCTTGTCGATCGAAACAGTGTATAAATAAAAAAGACCAGCGAACCAACCCGCCGGTCTTTTTTTGATGCTCATATACGTATTATTTACGATTAAATTCTGCTGGTACCGGACCTGTACGCTCGCCACGGTCAAGCGCCTCAATTTGATCGATTTCTTCCTGTGTGAGTTCAAAGTCAAACACATTGAAGTTTTCTTCGATACGAGATGGTGTAACAGATTTTGGAATGACGATTGAGCCGTTTTGCAGATGCCAGCGCAAAATAACTTGTGCTGGTGTTTTGCTATGTTTATTGGCAATGCCCTTCACAACCTCGTTTTCAAGCACAATACCACCCTGCATAAGCGGGCTCCATGCTTCCACATAAATGTCCTGCTCTTTACAAAATGCTTTCAGTTCTTTTTGAACAAGGTGTGGATGGCACTCCACCTGGTTTACGACTGGCTTTACATCACACTCATCTAACAGGCGTTGCAAATGGTCAATATCAAAGTTGCAGACACCGATTGCTTTTACACGCCCGTCGGCATACAGCTTTTCAAGTGCTTTATAGGTTTCCACATAGGTGTCTTCCTGTGGCATCGGCCAATGGATCAAGTATAGATCCACATAATCAAGACCTAATTTTTCAAGGCTTGTTTCAAACGCTTTTAATGTAGTATCGTATCCTTGATCGGAATTCCACACTTTTGTTGTGATAAACAGCTCCTCGCGAGGTACACCGCATTCCTTGATTGCCTTGCCAACGCCGCGCTCGTTTCCGTATACAGCAGCTGTATCAATAGAGCGGTAGCCTGTTTCAATTGCTTTTAATACAGCTGGTGTTGCTTGTTCATCTTCAACCTGCCAGACACCATATCCAAGCTGTGGCATTTGGAGGCCATTATTTAGCGTTACAAATTGCATGTTTCCGCATCCCTTCATCAATAAATTATTCACGCTGAAAGTATAGCATAGCCGTTATAGAGATTTCCTTTTAAACGACTTGCAGTCCAGGCCGCGCATGTAAGAGATATGTATCCGCTTCAAACAGCCATGTAGAGAACAGCTGATGCTGCCCTTCCTGCTTCGATGAGTATCATCGTTTCTACATTAAAAACAGAAAACGTAGTCATTGTGTAGACAAAGTCTTTCTCTTTCAAAAAAAGACCCGATAAGTGAAGCTGTTCGGACTTCGCGTTCCGCAGGAGGCTTCGTCCGCCCAGCTTCACTAAATGGTGTTGAAGATCAATGAGCCCGGGATTGGGTGTACATCCCTCTTTTTTAAAAGAAAAAACAAGACCTTATTCGTTCTATACAATTTTGTTGCAAGCCACTTGGCGGCAGGAGGGCAGTGTAGACTCCTGTGGGACGAGCGGGCAGCTGAGACCGGTGGAGCCGCCAGGCGCCGTCGGGCTCAGCGCCTGCGCCACGGAAAGCGGAGCTGCCCGGACGCCGCCGATCTATCCCATTCATGTGACGGTTATCAATCATTTGTCTACAGTCTGGTAGTAGAACCTTTTTGCACTGCTATCGAAATATGTCTTTTATTTTTCTGTTAAAAACAGTAGCAAAAGTAGTCAAGACTGTTCACAAACAAAGTCGCAAATGGAAATCCTCCTCTATCTTCAGAATCCATCGCCGCCAATATACCATAACGCAGCAATGCAACAATCATGCGACAAATCCGATCCATATATAAATCAAAAAATCCTTCTTTCTGTTTTCTTTTATTATTATTTTTGCTGGCGTATTTACTAAAGCAGGAGGATAATGGAGAAAACGGGAGGTATACATATGGGTATTTCAAAATTGGAGCACGTTGGGATTCAAGTAAAAAATTTAGAAGCAACAATTGAGTTTTACACAAAGGTTCTTGGGCTTGAATTGCTTGAGAAGCAGGGTCATCCCGATCCAAATCTACGCATTGCGTTTCTTGGCTTTAAGCAGTCAGATGAAACGTTAATTGAAATTATCGAAGGATATAATCCAGATCTGCCGGCTGAAGGAAAGGTGCACCATATTGCTTTTACGGTGGACAATATTACAGAAGAGATCGCTCGTGTAAAGGAACATCATGTTGTGTTTGTGGATGAAGCTGTTACAACTCTTCCAAATGGAGCAAAATACGTCTTCTTCTATGGACCGGATGGCGAGTGGATTGAGCTGTTCGAGCGGTAATGGAAAAAAGATCAATTGGGCTCCCCCTTTTGGTTGCGATTGTCGCCATTTCTTTTTCGGCGATTTTTGTAAAATGGTCAGACGCCCCAGCTTCCATTTTAAGTATGTACCGCATGATTCTTGCGAGCTTTTTCTTACTGCCTGTTGTCTGGCAAAAAAGAACCGAATTTGAACGCATTGAAAGAAAAGACTGGACGCTTCTGCTCCTGTCTGGGTTGTTTTTAGCTCTTCATTTCGTTTTATGGTTTGGCTCTTTAAAGCTGACTACTGTTGCCAGTTCAACGATTATTTTAGCGCTGCAGCCGCTTGTATCGCTGGCGGGCGGCTTTTTATTGTTTAAAGAACGGACGACCGCCTCTTCTCTTGCTGTCATGGGCATTGCCATTGTGGGAGCAGTAATGATTGGCTGGGGAGACCTCGGGCTAAGCGGGCAGGCGATTTTAGGAGATGTTCTTTCTTTCTTAAGTGTGATTGCTGTTGTCGGTTATCTGCTCATTGGGCAGCAGACTGTTCGTAAAGTTTCTCACTGGATTTACAGCTTTTGTGTTTTTTCTTTTGCCGCGCTTTTTTTATTTCTTTATAACGTATTATCCAGTGTTCCCCTGACCGGCTACAGCCAGCAAGAGTGGGGTATATTTCTTCTTCTCGCTATTGTTCCAACCATTGCTCATGTGATTAACAATTGGCTGATGAACTATGTAACGGCTACAACCATTTCAATGAGCATTTTAGGCGAACCGGTCGGCGCCACTCTTCTTGCCGTTCTTCTGTTGAATGAACGGCTGACAGGCTGGCAGGCGGCAGGCGGTCTATTGATTTTAGTCGGTGTTTTTTTCTTTTTAGTTAAACAACAGCCTAAAACGAGCAAAAAGAGCGGATCACGATGATTCCGCTCTTTTTGCTGTTTTACGCCGAAATAACTTTTCCGTTTGATGACCAGCTGGCTTTTCCCGAAACAGCATCCAGATAAATAAACTGAGCACAAGTGCCAGCGCCTCAAGAGACAAAATATACCACGGATATGGTCCAAGCAAATCCAGTAAGCTGGCGCTTGACGGCTTGTGGCTTAAATAAAGATAATTTCCACCTGTCCATATATTGATCAGCATCACAGGCGGTATAAGTATATTTAAAAACAGTACTGTTTTTCCGACCGAATAAAGTGTAGGCCTGTAGCCTTTCACCCATGTAAAGTAAAGCGGCACGATCATTAAAAAAGCATGAACAGTAAAAAAGTGAAAAAAACGAAAATGTGGAAAGTCAAAATTTAAATAGGGTGTTAATAAAGCCTGGGACGCTCCCAGCAGCCCGGTAAACAGCAAAATATCATATATATTTTTTTTATGCGTCAATAGGAGTAGAACAGCTAGAAATAAACTGATGCTGCATAGCTCCAATGGGATAGCGTGACTGATCCTCCAGCTGTTCGTTGCCACCATCCATACATGGTAGAGCATTTCTATGACCAGCAAGAAAAAAGCTGTCCCAATTTCTGTTTTTCTTCCGATCAAGCTGCCAAGCTGCTGGCGAAAGAGGTATAAACCGACAAATGCTGTAGTAACGACTGCTATAACAGTAAAATGGCTTCCTGAAAACATCGAAAAGTCATAGTTTTGATAGCTTCCGCTAAACCAGCCCATCGTTACGCCTCCTTTTTCAATTCAGTTTATCATACATTGTCTATATAATCCTTTTTTTGTCATTTGCTTTTTCTTTTTTATTTATATGAAAGAAATTCTTGAAGCATACCCACCTGTACATAAGACTCGTACATTCTTTTTTCCCGTATATATATCCACACTTTTTGAAAATTATCCGTTTTTAATATGTCATATTTTATTACACAAGTGAAAAAAATCCTAAAAAACCTATTGACGAATCTTTAATTTCCGCATAAGATAGTTACATGTTATAAAAAGTAACATCATAAGTTAAGAAAAATAACGTTCGGGAGGGTTTTAACATGGAAGATATGTTGTACTTAATGAACAGCCTCTGGGTCATGGTTAGTGCTATTTTAGTTATTTTCATGATTGCCGGATTTATTATGCTTGAGGCTGGATCAACTCGTATGAAAAACGCCGGCCATATTGCCGGAAAAACAGCTTTCACATTCGGACTCGCATCCCTCGTTTTCTGGGCTGTCGGATTCGCTTTTATTTTCGGGGATAACGCAAACTTTTTTGTTGGTTTATCGAACTTTTTCTATTCAGGTGCTGACTTAGATTTAGGTCTTTCTTCTACTGTATTCTTTGTGTTCCAGCTGGCATTTGCAGGAATCTCGATTACAATTGCCCTTGGTGGTTTCGCGGAACGTGCAAAGCTATCGGTATACGTTTTGTTCACTATTCTTTTCTCCGCTATTGTATACCCAGTTGTTGCACATTGGATCTGGGGCGGCGGCTGGCTTGCGGAACACGGTAAGCAGGATTTTGCAGGCTCAACAGTTGTTCACTTGACTGGTGCGATGGCAGCTCTTGCAGCGACAATCTTGCTTAAACCACGTATTGGCCGTTTTAACAAAGACGGTTCCGCTAATGCAATTCATGGACATAACCAGGTATTTACATCACTCGGTGTATTGATTCTATGGGTAGGGTGGTTTGGCTTTAACGCAGGAAGTACGGTATCAGTTGATGCTGGATTCTTCGGCTTTGTTGCACTCAATACACAGCTTGCAGCTGGCGCTGGCGCTGTGGCAGCTCTTATTATTTCCTGGGTTGTACTTGGCAAGTCGGATATTCCAACTATCTTAAATGGAGCTCTAGCAGGCCTCGTAGCTATTACAGCATCCTGTGCGTTCGTTAATACGTGGGCAGCTGTTGTCATTGGATTGATTGCCGGCGTCCTTGTATTCTATGGAGCGAAATGGATGGAAAAAATGGGCATAGATGATCCGATTTTCGCTCTTTCTGTTCACGGTATTCCAGGTATTTGGGGTACATTATCAACAGGATTCTTCGCTACACCTGAACTTGCAACAGTTGGACGTCCGGGCCTTTTCTACGGTGGCGGTTTTGAACAGCTTGGTGTTCAGGCAATGGGGGTATTCGTTTCTGGCGCATTCGCATTTGTCGTATCCTTCGCTATTCTTTTTGTTATCAAAAAGCTACTCGGCGGACTTCGCGTTTCTGAAGAAGAAGAAATTATGGGTCTTGATATTAGCGAACACGGATCGTACGGTTATCCAGAAGTATTTGCTGATACAAAATCAAAAGCTGTAGGAGATAAATAAGATAAATAATACGCAAAGCGGCGGCGCTTTGCGTATTATTGTTTAAAAGGATGTGAGAAACCATGACAACAAGAGCGCAATCCTACGCAAATATTCGTCATGAAAAAGAAAAAATGATGGAGAAGCATCTTCATTCAACACAACGCCTAAACGCTTTTCACGATGAGATTATGAAACAGGTCCTCACGATCGCTCTGCATATTCATGAACATCAATATGGATCTCCTCCATGCCCTTATTCTCTTTTTTTACTCGGCAGTGCCGGTCGTTCTGAGCAAGGTACCATTAGTGACCAGGATCACGGAATCGTGTTTCAGGCAGATACAGAGGAAGCCACTGAATATTTTTTAACCTTGGGCCGTACTTTTTCAGAGGGATTAAACGCGGCCGGTTATCCGTATTGCGAGGGAAATGTGATGAGCTCCAATCCTGTCTGGTGCCGTTCCGCAGAAAACTGGAAGCAGCAGATCGCTTCCTGGATTGATTCAGAAACACTTGACACAATGCGCTCTGTTCATATGATATGCGACGCCCGTGTTCTTCACGGAAAAAAAACACCTGTTATCTCATTAAAGAAACAAATTTCCGCTAGCATGAAAAAGGACCCCCATAAACTGAAGCGCTTTTTTGAGAACATTCAATTTATGAAAAAATCGGTCGGTCTGTTTGGTCAAATCTTCACCGAGCAAAACGGCTCGCATGCTGGGTCCCTAAATTTAAAACAGTCTGCTTTTCTTCCATATGTAAATGCGATTCGAGTACTTGCAATCAAAGAAGATATTGTTGCTTCTTCTACATTGCTACGTATGAAAGCTTTAATGGATGTGCCTGCTCATAATAGCCGCATTCAGGAATATGAAGAAGCATTCCGGATGCTGCTTGAATTCAGGCTTCGCGCACTTAAAAATGCACCCGATTATGACAGCTCCCATTATATAAACATTGATTCACTAGGGCCGGTCCGCAAGCGGGAACTGCGCCACATTTTAAAAACCGCAGATTCTCTTCATCATTACGTACAGCGATTTACTGCAAAAGGATGATGCATAATGGGCTTTAATGATTTTATGAAAAATTTAAGCGGAAACCGATTTACCGGACTTCAAGGCGGTCGGCAGGACATGGCTTTTATGAGAAGTCTGCAGCGGGATTTAAAAACAAAGCAAGCAACGTCTATTCCATTAGACGAATTGCAGGTCATTGTCTTTGACTTAGAGACAACAGGATTTCATCCGGATAAAGGGGATAAAATTTTATCGATTGGTGCTGTCAAAGTAACCGGCCGCCATGTTGAAGATGAATTTTACTCACTGGTCCGCTTTACTGAACCGCTTCCGCCTCTTGTCAAAGAATTGACCGGACTTGAGGAAGCTCAGCTGATCGAGGCACCCGATCCCGCCGAAGCACTTGAGCAATTTTTTAAATTTAGTGGTGCTTCTCCGCTCGTTGCTCATCATGCGAGCCACGAAAAAGCATTTATGACCTATGCAAGCCGAAAATACTTTCGCACTCCATTTGCCCACCGGCTGATCGATACATCATTTATGTACCGGATTGCCGACCCGGACAACCCTTATGTCCGCCTTGAAGATTGCTGCGAACATCATCAAATACCCATTACTGGCCGTCACCATGCACTCGGTGATGCACGCTTGACCGCAGCACTTTGGGCTGTTTATGTCGAAAAGCTTCAAGCGATGAACATTACTACCCTATCTCAAGTTTATGAGAGACTCGCCGTTATTCGATAAACGGCGGGTCTTTTGTATGATTTTTCTATTTTCCGAATCTTTTCCTTTTTCCACTCGTATGGAAGAGCAAGGAGGTGCTACGATGAAAAAACAAGTAGTCCTGTTGCTTTTTTTCTTTTTTTCTTTTGCAGCACCCGCTTTGGCGCGATCTTACAGCATTGATGATGTGCACATTCGCACTTGGATTGAAGCAGATGGCGACGTGCAGGTAAACGAAACCTTTCATTATACATTTAACGGTCAATATGATCATGTGATTCGTTCCATTCATACAGATGGACATAGCGGCGTGCGAAATTTTGAAGCTTATGAGCTGACGAACAAATTAGCAGAGCCTGGATTCATCAATCGAAATGATTTGCAGCCACTCACTGTCAGCCAGGATGAAAACACATACAGTGCGGATCTTGGATCGAAAAATGAAAAAAGAGCTATTTTTTATACGTACGAACTTACAAATGCGGTTCGTTCTTATGAAATGTATAGTGATTTGACTATTCCTTTTTTTGGAACGGACGGACACCATGACAAGACGCTCCAAAACGTCACAATTGATGTTGTTTTTCCAGAGCCTGTTGAACCTTCCCGTTATTATGCATTTATGCACGATCGGCTCGGTGCTGTAACAGAAAAAGGGGCAGAGGTAGTTCGATTTACAACACCTGAGTCCCCTCTTTATTCTTTAACAGAGATACGTGTCTTGTTTCCCTCCTCTGTTATGACCTTACAGGAAAAACAAGCTGCACCTATGGTATTGACTGAGGCGGTGAAAGAGGAAAACAAGTTGGCTCAGTCTTTAGATAAAAAAGAAGATCAAAAACAGCAGCTTAAAACGATTTTGGTCGTTCTATCCGTTGCTACAGCTCTTGGTATTCTCGCCGTTTTTCTGCTTCGTTTTCGCGGAGGACTAGGCGATGCTTCCTCTGCGATGCAGCACGACCCCCTTCATTTATACATGATTGACCGCAGTGGAAGAACAGATGAATATGCTTTATTGGCCGGTCTTTATTCACTCGTAGAACGAGGGATGGTTACCGTACAGACCGTACAGTCAACAGGCCGTTTTAAAAAAGACCCTGATGCACCGAAAGAAACACTTCAATTTACTTTGACTATTAAGCGAAGAAAAGTGCTGTCATATGATCAGCAATTGATAGAGCTAGTGTTTAAAGATCGAAAAACATTTACTATGCATGATCTAGCCGGTGTAACGCGCCTTGAAAAAAAATCAAAAAGAGGTACTCATTTATATAGAAGAGTTCATTATTATCAGAAGCAGCAAGAAGAATGGATAAACAGCGTTACAGAGGAAATGAAAAACGAAGGTTTTTTCAGCAGTGGCTTCAATTCGTTTTTAAAAATACTTATGCTCTTATCCGCCTACGCTTTTATTTTATATACTTACACTATAGACTCTTTAGATGTTTCAACAATAATTGCTTACGGGGCGATTGGCTTTGTTCTTCTTCTAGTCATATGGCGAAAGCAAAAAAAGCGCTGGCCGGCTGTTCTTTTTTATATCTTATCCATTCTTTCTGTTGCGATGTTATACGATACGGATGCAGCACACAGTCTTTTCTTATTTATTATGATGAATGCCTTGCTGTATGCACTGACACCGCGCTTTTTGCTTTCAAGCGAAGCGGCTATTGTAAAATCAGATATAAAGAAATTTCGGAAAATGAAGTTTGCTGCAGATGAGCATATAGAAAAGCGGCTGCTGCGTATGCTGCTGCTGCGGGCCAGGCTGCCAGATTCCAAGAAAGCACACGAACTTGCAATGTCGGCTGCCTTTCCGCTGGCTTATTTAATATTGACTGATCAAGAACCTGTTCATTACATGGCGCAAACTTGGAAATGGACCAATCCTCCGGCAAGTTCTTCTGCTTCCTCATCTGACAGCAGCGGCTTTTTTGGGGATAGCAGCAGTGATGGAGGCGGAGGCGATGGCGGAGGAGGTGGTGGTGGAGCCGATTAACGGTCCACCCGCCTCTCAATACTCTTTCTTAAAATCAGTTGCATGCATTAATGCTTGTTCTTCAGCTGCAATGCGTACAGAAAGCATCCATGCATTCAAAAGTGTAAAAATAACTGCTGTATAGTACGCTTGAAACAGCAAAGGAATGACAATAAATTCGATTGTCACAATCATATAATTTGGATGCCGGACCCATCGATATGGTCCTTTTTTAACGACTTTCGCTCCAGGAAGTACGATGATTTTTGTATTCCAAAAAGAGCCCAGCGAGCGAAGCGTCCAAATTCGGCCAAGCTGTGTAACGAAAAACAATGTCAGCCAAAGCGGCCAGTCCGAACTGAGAGACTTCTCCATGATCGTTACCTCGGCAATGAAGCTAATGAAAAAAAGAATATGAAGAGCAACAATAAAGGGATAGTGACGTTCTCCCGCTTCATATGCCCCCTGGCTGAGCATCCATTTTTCATTTCGTTTAGCAATAAAGAGTTCCGATACCCGCTGCACGCAAAGAAAAAGAATGAATATCCAAAAAAGGTTAGTCACGCTGTTTCCCCCCATTTTAAAAGCACTAATTCTCCCGAAAACCCGGGGCCTAATGCAGTCATTAATCCATAATCCCCTTTTTTCACATCGTCCAGCATAAACTGCTCTAACACATACAAAACAGTTGGAGATGACATATTACCGAATGATGAAAGAATTTCCCTTGCATGAACCGTTTTTTCTGAGGATATGTTTAATGTTTCCTCGTAGGCATCCAGCACTTTTTTTCCACCTGGGTGGGCAACAAAATGGTTAATTTCTTTCATAGATATTCCTTCTTTCCCCAAAAAAGCATCTACAAATTCTCCGAGCCACGTACGGACAATAACTGGAATATCTCGTGAGAATACAACATGAAGTCCACTGTTTTTCATCTCCCAGCCCATTACATCCTCTGAATCAGGCATTAACTTGGATGCCGATTTTAAAATAGATGGTACTGGCCGCTTCGTTTCTACCTGTGCATCATCCCCCACCATTAATACACAGGCGATCCCATCAGCAAATAATGAAGTCCCGACCAAATTACTTTTGGAACGGTCATTCCGTTGAAACGTTAAGCTGCACAATTCAACTGCTAATACGAGAACCTTTGCTTTCGGGAAAGCAAGGCAGTACTCATAAGCACGGCTGATCCCCGCTGCCCCGCCAGCACATCCGAGCCCCCAAATCGGTATTCGTTTTGCTCCATCAGAAAACGGCAGCTGGTTCATAATTCTCGCTTCGATACTAGGCGTCGCCATACCCGAGCTGGACACAAAAAAAATCGCATCAATTTCTTCCGCCGGCTGTGAATATCGTAAAAAACGATCATCCTTTAAGCACTGCTTAACTGCTTCCGTTCCATATTCGACCGCTTTTTCAATATATAAATCGTTGCGCTCCTGCAAAGTATGATCATGCTTAAACCAATGTAACGGCATAGCAAAATGCCGTTTTTGAATTTGACCATTTTGAAAAACAGTTAAAAGCCGTTCAATGTCCCGAAAGTCATCCTTAAATAATTCCCGGGCAAAAGCTGCGGTTTGACCTTGCTCAACAATATGCGGCGGGTGATACGTACTAGCGGATACAATACTTGGCATACTCATCCCACTTTTCTTTTTGTTTATCTTTCCCTTTACTTCTTTTTTTAAACAGTTGAGAGCCGACTCGACTTTGTAAAACATACATTAAACGGCCAGCAGGAGAGCTGAATAAATAATCAGTCCGGCAGCAAACGCCCCAAAGCTGCTTTCACTTTCCTTCGGCAGCTCTTCCTTTAATACATTTAAAATAAGAGCACCTGACAGAAAAGCGACCATGGCAGAAAGTATGGTTTCTTTGAATTCTGTAAAAACGCCTATTACCCAGCCTATTAATACAGCAAAAATTAAAAGCCAGCGTCCATATTGGTCATACACATGCTGATGAGCTTCCCGCATGCTTTGATCAACTGTTAGAAAATGTACAGCTAGGGCTAGAAAATATAATAACATCCCTATTACCTGGTTAAAGTTCTCTTGAACAAGCAAATAGCCGATCAGCATGTTGTAAAAAAAGAAAACACCTATGTGCAGCCAAAAAATGCCTGAGCTTGCTTTTGATTGTTTTTTTCGGGTCGAATGCGCTACTGCTTCTTCCAAGCCATAAAAAAGAGCAAGCCCCACCAATGCCATTAAATATGCGTGATTTTCAACAAACCGAAGTATACCGTTATCAGCCTCCTCTAATACTTGCTGATGCGTGCTTAAATCCGGAAGAAGGTGCACAAACACGTAAGATACCGCGATGCCGCCTGCAAACGATAAAAAACGGCTTTTTGAAATACGCTTTGGAAAAGACATATATTTTGCCCAAAAGTGTATAATGGCAAAGCCAATAGCCAGTGCCAGGCTAAGTAGTTTCATCTCCTTCTCCCCTTCTTTAATAAATCTTCATTCTTGTTCATTGCCATTCGTTCTTTCTTTTATACGAAAAAACGATCCACCCATTTAAAAGGCAGATCGTTTTTTTCGTTTCCACAAAAAAACAACAATAAACATTGTGAAGCCTGATAAAAACAGTAGAGGAAAAAAGAATGGCGGATAATAAACGAGCTTAACCACGTTTTTACCTTTTTCCAGTTTAAACCCTGTAAATGCATAGTTAGCTTGCTCAATATCCTGTTTTTGCCCATTTACAGTTAATTGCCAGCCTTTTTCATAAGGGAGCGGAATGGCCGCGTATTGATCGTTTTTTGTATTCTCGAGTGTAAAAGAAAGCTGGTTACCTTCCCAGCGTAGTCCTTTAACAGATAACTGAGCACTTTCTTCTTTTGCTCTTTGAAGCACGTCATAGGTTTCTTCATACAACTTGAGATTCTTTAGTTCATACGTGCCTTTAGGAACCCGAAGAGAAAGACGATTTTCCGCTTCTACTCTGATAACCAGCTGATCTACATTCGTCTTATATATAGAGTCAGCTGCTTTTCGGGTTGTTTTGTAATCATTTACTTCAAGCACATACGGATCTTTGTTGTTCAAGCCTTTTAAAGAAAAGGAGAGATAGTAATCCTTCGCCGCCGGGTTCGCTTGCTCGACCACTATATCAATGCCGCCTCTTTTCTCTTTTACTTCGAGTACACCGCCATGGTAATCAGCTTGAACAAGTTCAAGCGAGGTCTGTTTCATGATTGAAACACTTTCTGGTATAGGAGCTCCTGGCTCTTTACGATCAAGGACAATACCCGAAAGCATAGCGTGCTCTTTTGATAAAGACGAAGCATGCTGTAATTCTCGTTCTGAAAACACTGTACTGGTCGTACGAACAAACGGAAGCATGTTGTCATTCCGATAACCCGCGTATTCTCCTGCAGAAGCTGATTTTTTAAAGCCGTACGGTACGTTTCTCTCTCCCTTTTCCATAACGTAGTACTTCCCCATTAGCATGCTGTGTAAATTGGCGCGATCACCAAGCGTTCCATACCGGCTGACACTTTCCCATCCCATATCAATATGTAAATCCTGTAAGTAAAAAAATAAAAGGTGTTCATTTAAAATACTTGAATAAGCGCTCATTCCTTTAAATCCATGAACGATTGGGGTATTATTCCGCCGCTTAATTGTCCAATCAATACGAGCAAGCGGGTCCTTTTCCTGCTCTTGAATGGAAGTAATCACCTTTTGTTGATCGGCACCACGATATCCATTGCTCTCCATAAATTCTTTCGATACTTTACTATCCGCTCCTGTAGACGACAAGCGATTTTCTTGATAAGCATTAGCAATCCCAATACTTGTGACGAGAATAAGCAAAGCCATTATCAGTTTTGTATGCCGGCTTTTTCGTAAGACAAGAATGAAAAAAGCTGCCACAATCACAAAAGCAGAAACACCCATCCAGGCATCTTTTACGCGTTGAAAAGTTAATACAGGATCCAGCACATAAAAAAGAACGTACAAAACAACTGCACATGCAAAAGCAACCATCAGCTTTTTTCGTTTGATTTGAATCGACATGGAAAGTGAAGCTGCTGCTGTACCACCTGCCGTAAGAGATAAAAGATGTTCCCACCGATATTGTGGAGCCGAAAATCCATTAAAAACACTGGCAGCGAATGGACTCATGTGCAAAAGAATAAGAAGCATGGTTATAAAAGCAAAAAAGCGGAACAGCGGGTTTTGATACAAGGAAACAAGCATAAGACAAAAAACAACAAATGCTGGTATATAAACAATTAAGCCGTTAATTAAAAAATTATCCGTAAAACCGATAAGAGGGACTGATTCGGTATAGGGAGGCCGATAATTGTTCAGAAATCCATAAACAGCCGGTACAAAAGAAAAAGCACTAATACCAAACCCTGCAATACCGCTTGACAAAAATAATGTAATTTGTTTTTTAACCGGTGTTTCCTGCTCATCAAGCTTGAATAGCCAGCGAAACAAGATATAAATCCCTGCAAGCAAAAAGTTCACATAAGCAAAATAGAAATTATCAAATAAACTAATGGAAACAGCTAAAAGAAACATCCAGGGCTTTGCTTCCCGCACCACTTTTTCAATACCAATTAAAAGCAGTGGAAGCCAAATCATCGCATCTGAAAAAAATTCCCAATAGGTTACATACCGAAAGTAAATAATGCTTGTACCATATACGACTGCACCGACAAAAGCAGGCAACGCTGGAAGTGTCATATACCGAAAGTAAAATGTTGTAATCATTAAAATAGCTGTTAACCGCAGTATACTAACAACTAAAATCGCCTCTGCCCAATAAAAAACATCCGGCTTTCCAATAACCCCTAAATTCTCCAATCCAAACGTGACACCTACTGTAACCAGGAAAATGATTGAGTTAAAAAAGTAGTAACTAAGCTGTGTGTATATACTCCCACCAAATCCAAGATCAGGAGAATAAAAAAACTCCCCCTTTTTAAACTCGTTATAAAGCAGCTCTTTAAATGGCTGCATTTGTGACAGGCCATCGTTTATGCCTGTCATATATTGTCCGTCAAACCAATGTATAATAAAATACAGGTGGCTTAAAAGAGCAATGAATAAGCTTCCCAAAAACAAAAAGAAAAAAGAATTCTTGTTTCTTGAAGAGCTTATTTTATGTAAGAATGTACGGGTGGCTTCTCTTTTTTGCATGGTTTTTTTAAAATTCTCCCTGTCAGAATAAACGTAACGGGCAGTGTAAAGAAAACAGCCGCAAGCGGTGCAATGCTGCTATTCATATGGAACTGTTCAACAAAAAGATATAATAACACAGCTGTCATTCCTGTATTAAACAGCTGCGTTAATGGAAAGCGAACAAAAGCAGACCATGTTGGCTTTACTTTGTACGTGTAAAGTGTATTCAAGAAAAAAGAACCGATTAAACTGCTGGTAAACCCAATCATATGCGCGGCAAAAAAGTTCAGCCCCCATACATGAAGCATGAGTATGTACACCGCATAGTAATGACCAGTGTTAATGACACCAACAATGATAAATTTCAAAAATTCATTAGGAATAGATGGCATGTTTTTCTCTCTTTTCTTTCGGTGCACCAATACTAGTATGCTGAATTAAATAATGCGGCCGTTTTTTTGTTTCATTGTAAATTCTTCCAATATATTCTCCAATGATCCCCATGCATACAAGCTGAACACCGCCTAAAAACAGAACAGCCGAGATAAGCGTAAAGTAACCTGGGACAGCTACACCTGTCTGCATAATTTGAACAAATGTAATGGATATATAAACAAGTGACAAAAGTAAAACAAGCGCGCCTGTGTAAAAGCAGGCCCGAAGAGGTTTATGGTTAAAAGAAACAACTCCGTCAATTGCGTAATTTATCAATTTCGGAAAAGACCATTTCGTTTCACCACATTCTCTGGCTACATTTTCATAGGAGATCGTTTTTTGTCCGTAGCCAATCCATGAATACAGCCCTTTAGAAAAGCGATTCCCTTCACTGAGTGTTAATAATGCATTTACAGCTCTTCGGCTTAATAAACGAAAGTCTCCTTCTCCATCAGTCAGCTTCACATCCACTGTCCGATTAACAAGGCGATAGAAAAAGGAAGAAATAATAGAACGAACCGGAGAGTCTCCCGCCCGATTGCGTTTTGCAATAACTTGATCGTAACCCTCTTCATACCCCTTTAACAGCTGTGAGATCAATGAAGGCGGGTGCTGAAGATCCGCATCCATCATAATAACAGCATCACCCTGAGCATGCTGAAGGCCTGCAAGCATAGCAGACTCTTTCCCAAAATTACGGGTAAATGAAATGTATTGAACTTCTTTAAATTGAAATGCCAATTGCTTAATAACATCCAACGTATCGTCAGAGCTGCCATCATCCACAAAAATAACCTCATACGCATAAAATTGGCCATTCATTTCTTCCTTAATAGCCTCAAGCACTTTAGGGATATTTTCTGATTCATTATATGATGGAATAATGTATGAAATTTTGATCGGTTTCATTTTGTCATCCTCCGTCTCTTTTACGTCTTGATTAATCAATCATCCGAAGCATATTAAGCTTTCACAGCCAGCTTTTTGATTCAAGTGAACCTGTCCAATGTGAAGGGTATAAGTATCAACTTCTCATATTATTGGCTAAAAGTACTTTACCCATTCTTTTTGAAAAAAAGAAATGAAAGGAAAAATCAAAAAGATGACCATTTCTGCCCTTTATCCATCTCCACCTTTTATGCGTGTTACACTTTGATTAGACGTGACAAATGAAATAGTTAGCCTCACACGATATGTTGGAAAAAGAAAGTAATCGGCTTTATCTCCGTATGTACTCAAATTAACTGTACCCTGACTATATTATGTTAAAACGTTTAATCATACCAAGATGTGTCTAATATCTTACAAATACAAAAACACAAAAAAAACCACGTTTCTTTAATGGAAATCTTAAAGAAACGTGGTTTTTATTCGTTAAACAGTTATTGAAATGTGCCAGGCGGCGTCCTGCTCTCACAGGGGGAAACCCCCAACTACCATCGGCGCTGAAGAGCTTAACGGCCGTGTTCGGGATGGGAACGGGTGTGACCTCTTCGCTG
>NZ_LAHL01000024.1 GCF_000966195.1 Domibacillus robiginosus
TTTAATGAAAGATAAAAAATTAAAACGTTGACGTTTTTATTGATTTTGTTCAGTTTTCAATGTTCAATTTGTCGCTCAACAGCAACTTTTATATCATAGCACCCTGTTCACTGTACGTCAACACTTTTTTCAAAATGTTTTCTGTACGTTTGTATCTCGTAACGGGCAAGATTTAATTTACCATGCATACAATCAAAAGGTCAATAGTTTTTCTTCTTTTTTTTATTTTTTTTCATATACTTTGTCAAATCACTTTAAAACGGAGGCTGAAGCCGCGATGCCATGGTTATTTATTCGATCAAAACAGTTGAAATGGGCTGTTCTTTTTCTTTCATCCGTAACCATTTTTTTTGTTATGGTGTCCCCCCCGGCTGAACGGCCAGCTATTTCATTTGCCGGGAAGCCTGCAGCAATTTACAAAGGTGATCAGCACGTTGCTTTGACAGTCAATGTAGACTCTTCTTCGAAAAATACGGCCAAGCTTGTAAATATATTCATCAAACAGAAAGTAACAGCTTCTTTTTTTGTCACCTCAGCCTGGCTAAAAAAACATCCTAAAACAGCCAAACTTTTAGTGGATCGAGCTTTTGATATCGGTGTACTGTTGACAGACGTTTCAGACGACAGGACGGTAGAAAAAGAAATCGCTTCTGTTCAAAAAATATTGCGTACTTACGGGAGAGACTCTGTTCTTTATATACGAGAAGTTGAAGACACTGGAGAACTGCCGACTATGGCCTCCGCTCAAGGTTACCTGCCCATTCAATGGAGCGTAAATTTAGCGGACCGTCCCCCTTCAGATGTTATACGTCACGTTGATAAAGGAGATATTATTCTGCTTAATCCAGAAGAAGATTTGCGTGTAACCAGAAAGTGGCTGTCTCTGTTATTAACAAAAGAAAAAGCCATCAGTTTATCTGAGATGGCCGGCGGGCAAACAAAAATTGATTATATCCCATAAAAGACAGGGAGCACTGCATTACGCTGCTCCCTGTCTTTTATGGTTATATTTTGGAAGCATGAGCAGCTGAAATGCATTGCACGGCAGCAGGGTAAAGAGCATCAAGTACAGCCAGCTTTTTTCATTCGCCTGCAGGACAGGCAGCCATTCAAGTGTCGTAACAACGACCATAAAAAATAAGGCCGCTGTAAATACACTCCGGTTCTTGCCCTTTGCTTTGCTGTAAGCGGTCACAAGACCAACCATGAGAAGGATTGCAGCGAGCAGTAAATATGAGCTGATCGTTTCGCCGCTGCTAAAGGCTTGAAAGCGAAAGTAAACGAGATCAAATAACACTACGGCAATAAGAGCTACTTGGATAAATCCCCAATAAGACCGAAACAGCCCGAGCCCAAATTGGTGAATCGTTAAATACGCAAAAAAACCCATTTGGCTGATGACGCTGAAAGTAAAGCCGACTCCAATGAGCCATGTTAAAACTGATAGAATCTCTCTCCACTCCCCATTTGCAAACAGCGGAGAAAATTCATCCCAGCGGAGAATAAACCCTAAAATACCTGTTACTGCTCCACCAATCAGCAGCGTATGTGTAAAAAAACGGATCCAATTTCGTATACCCACACATAAATCCTCCTGTATATTCTTCTTCTTTAATTGTACCAAGACAAATACCCTTACACCATGAACATTTTTTATTCATCATAAAAAAAGCTTTTGGGCCGAAGCCCAAAAGCTTTTAATTGGATGCAATCTTTTGATCAAGTTTTTGAGCAATCTCCTGATAAATAGCGCCAAGCGGGTGGTCTTCCGCATAAACCGACGGAGCAAAGTCTTCTTCATCCCAGTCCGGTTGCTGCAGCGGCAGACGGCCCAGCACATCAGTCCGCAGCTCGTCAGCGAGCTTGTCCCCGCCGCCGCGTCCAAAAATGTATTCTTTTTCGCCTGTTGTTTTGCTTTCAAAATACGCCATGTTTTCAACGACACCTACTACTTCGTGGTCTGTTTGAAGTGCCATCGCACCAGCACGAGCCGCTACAAAAGCAGCAGTTGGATGTGGTGTTGTCACAATGACTTCTTTACAACGAGGCAGAATCGTATGTACATCAAGTGCTACATCCCCTGTACCAGGAGGAAGATCTAAAAGCAGGTAGTCCAGATCGCCCCATTCTACTTCCGAAAAGAAATTGTTCAGCATTTTTCCAAGCATTGGGCCACGCCAGATAACCGGCGCATTATCATCTACGAAAAAGCCCATGGAAATCACTTTAACACCAAAGCGATCAACCGGAAAAATCTTTTCACCGCGTACGACCGGGCGTGTTGTAATCCCCATCATATCGGGCACACTGAACCCATAAATGTCGGCATCAACCAGTCCGACTTTTTTGCCAAGACGCGCAAGGGCCACAGCCAGGTTCACCGACACCGTTGATTTCCCTACTCCGCCTTTTCCACTTGCAATCGCCAGGAAGGTTGTTTCACTGTTAGGAGAAAGAAGTCCTTCATCCTTTTCCGCCGCATCGGCTCCACGAAATTTAGCAATGGTTTCTTCAGGAAGTTCCTTAAACCGAATACCCACCGTTTCAACGCCCGCTTCTTTCAAAGAATTCACAATACGCATTTGCAGCTGAAGCTGTTCGGGTGTGCCTGTTTGTGCGATAGCAATTTTCACACTGACATGGTTTTTTTCTTCTTTGATTGATACCTCTTCAAGACCACCTGTTTCAGAAAGCTGTTTATGTAAAAAAGGGTCTTCAAGGGTATTAATGATGTCACGCACTTGCGTTTCTGTAATCATAAGGGCACCATCCTTCGCCTATATTATTCTCATTATTCAGTATAGCATACTCTACTAGGAATGTTAGAAAACGGTTACTGCTGGTCTACATAACGTAAAATACCCCGGGAAATAGCAGCCGCTGTTTTTTCCTGATAACTTTCGCTTTCTAAAAGCCGGCGTTCAGCAGGATTTGAGAGAAAGCCAATTTCCACAAGTGCACCAGGGACCTTTGCTTCTTTTAAAATAAATACATGGCCAATCTCGGCCGGCTGCCGGTCTGTATTCCCAAGGTTGCCGACCAGTTCTTTTTGAATCGATACGGCGATCTGCTTGTTTTCGGGTATGTGGGGCGAGTAAAAAGTCTGCGCACCCCGCCATTGCTCAGCTGGAATCGCATTTAAATGGACACTGACAAACAAATCGACTCCCGATTCATTGATCAACTGTTTTCTTTTTCGTAAATCCTCGGTTTTTCGGGTGCGGACACTTTTCGTATCTTCTGCGGCTAAATCTTTATCTTTTTCACGGGTCATGAGAACAACGGCCCCTTGTCCATTTAAATACTCGCGCAGCTTTTCCGAAACAGCCAGGGCGATATCTTTTTCAAGTGCCGGCTCGTTTCCCGCACCGCCGTCCATTCCTCCATGCCCTGGATCAATCATAATCGTCATGCCGGTAAGCGGAGGACGCCAATCATTAAACACCGGCTTTACCCCTTGGTATAAAAAAGCAGCTGCTGCTGCGAGCATCAGAACGAAAACAAGCTTTTTCATCGCTTCTCCCCCCTGTCACGATCACTATATGAAAAAAACTCCGTGCACATGAAAAAATCCTTTCTCCAAATGAAAGAAAGAACGGTTAATAAGCAAAGCATGCCTTTAGCCAGAGAAGGAAGAACAGGGCTTAAGGGAAGGCGAAGGAAGCTTCCATTTACAATTAAATTTTTTTCAACTGTTAACGTACCTTCCAGGGTCCCCGATGTATCTGAGTGAAGAAATTGGGTAGAGTCGAGACCACCCAATGTGCTGCCAGCCTCTCCGCTTTCTCATCGTTTCATTGTCGTTTACTGTACAAAAGAATGATAAGCTGTCATAGATTTTATATACGGCGACTTACGGGCTGGGATGCCTGATAGACGGCTTGGAAAGCAAGCCAGCAGCAACTGCCAAAAGTATATTGTGCTCTGAACTTTGGTCAAAAGCTCTTTTTAAGCACAAAAAAGACTCCCAACCAAAATGGTTGAGAGCCTTCCAAACGCCAAAAATTAACGTTTTGAGAACTGAGGTGCGCGACGAGCGCCTTTAAGACCGTATTTTTTACGTTCTTTCGCACGTGCATCACGTGTAAGGTAGCCAGCACGTTTTAGTGTTGGACGGAATTCTGGATCAGCTTGCAGAAGAGCACGCGCGATACCATGACGGATCGCTCCCGCTTGTCCTGTGTAGCCGCCTCCGTTTACATTTACGTGTACATCGTAGCTGTTTACTGTTTCAGTCGCAACAAGCGGCTGGTTGATCACAGTGCGCAGCGCTTCGAATGGAATATAATCTTCAGCAGTACGGCCGTTGATGATGATTTTACCCTCGCCTGGTACGAGGCGTACGCGAGCTACTGAACTTTTACGGCGTCCTGTGCCTAAGTATTGAACTTGTGACAATGTCATTTCCTCCTTTTAGTTAAATAAATTATCCGCGAAGTTCGTAAACTTCTGGTTGTTGTGCTTCGTGTTTGTGTTCTGCTCCAGCGTAAACGTGAAGTTTCTTGAACATTTGACGACCTAAAGAACCTTTTGGAAGCATGCCTTTAATTGCAAGCTCAAGCATTCTTTCAGGGTTTTTATCACGCATTTGACCTGCAGTAGTTGATTTTAAACCACCTGGATACATGCTGTGACGGTAGTAGATTTTCCCTTGAAGTTTGTTACCTGTTAATTCGATTTTAGACGCGTTGATGATGATTACGTTGTCGCCTGTGTCAATGTGTGGTGTGAAAGTTGGTTTATGTTTGCCGCGCAAAATAGATGCTACTTCGCTTGAAAGACGGCCCAATGTTTTGCCTTCAGCATCGATTACGAACCATTTACGCTCGATTTCGCCTGCTTTCGCCATATAAGTCGTACGCATTATTTACCCTCCTGATTTGTTTGTATTTTACGGTTCCATGTATTTATATCACGAATAAGTTTCCGGGGCTTATCGTGGGGTCAAATAACATACCATATGCTATAATATACCGCTTGTTATTCATTGTCAAGAAAAAATGCAACACTTGGTGAAGTTGTCACGAAAAGAATTTAAAATACAGCTTTTTGAGGACGCTCAGATTGGTAGAAACCCCGTTATTGATAATCAACACGCCATAGATACAAGCCTTCTGCAGGAGCCGTCTGAGCGGCACAATTGCGGTCTCTTGCTGCTAGAATATGAGCGACCTCATCAGGCTCCAGACGCCCGTTTCCGACCTTTATAAGGGTTCCTGTCATGATCCGCACCATGTTATATAAAAAGCCGGTACCCGCAAAGCGGATTTCCAGGTCGTCACCCTGCTCTAAAAATGAAATATCTGTGACAGTTCGCACTTTATTTTCTTTATCCGTTTTCGTCGAGCAAAAAGAAGTAAAATCATGCTCTCCCAGCAGATGGACAGCCGCTCGCTTCATTCGTTCAACGTCCAGTGGATATGGATAATGATAGGCATGCACCGTGCGAAACGGATCCCGATACGGTGTCCGGTAAATACGGTAGCGGTACTCTTTGCCTGTAACCGAGTAACGGGCATGAAAGGACTCCGGAACTTCCTCGGTCCGCTTAACGGATATGTCACTTGGTAGTTCTCCATTTAAGGCACGTGCCCATCGCTCGGCCGGCATCCCTATTGGCGTATCAAAGTGAACGATTTGCCCCATTGCATGCACGCCGGCATCAGTGCGGCCTGATGCGTGCGTTTTTATCGGTACTTTTTTATGGATCTTCCAAAGTGCCCGCTCTAACTCCTGCTGCACAGTCCGATCCTTCGGCTGTGACTGGTAGCCAGAAAAGCGCGAGCCGTCATACATTAACTCACATTTAATTCGCTTCACGCTCATTCCTCCATCAGCTTCTCAGCCCGAATAAAGCAGCGGCAAGTGCCACAAGAACGAGCAGCGCAGCCGTATCCCGACCATGCCAGGCAAGCACGCGGTATTTTGTGCGCCCTTCCCCGCCGCGGTACCCCCGCGCTTCCATCGCTACTGCCAGCTCCTCCGCTCGCTTAAAGGCACTTACAAACAGAGGGATTAAAAGCGGGATAACCGCTTTGATCCGGCTTGTAAGGGACCCGCTTGTAAAATCAGCACCCCGCGCCATTTGCGCTTTCATAATTTTATCCGTTTCATCCAATAGAGTCGGGATGAAACGCAAAGAGATCGACATCATTAACGCAAGCTCATGAACCGGGACCTTCACCCTTTTTAAGGGGCCAAAAAGCGATTCAATGCCGTCTGTTACCGATATAGGAGGTGTTGTCAGCGTGAGCAGTGACGTCACGAAGATAAGCAAAAGGAAGCGCAGGGAAATAAAAGCGCCTTTTATAACCCCGCCTTTGTAGATGCTTAAGAACCCAAGCTGAGCCAGCACCTCTCCCTCTTTTGTGAAAAACACATGCAATAGAAATGTAAATAGAATAAGCCAAATGACCGGCTTTAATCCAGTCATTAAAAACTGAATCTTTATATTTGATAGCACAATAACGAAAAGTGTAAAAACGCCGAGTAAGGCGTACGTAAGCACATTATTGGCCAAAAACACAACAAAAACAAAACCGAAAATAAATAAAAGCTTTGCACGCGGATCCATGCGATGTACAACGGAATTCAGCGGCAAATAGCGTCCCAAAATAATTTTTTCCATCATGAGCGTTCACCTTGAAGCCGTGCTATTTCTTGGGCCAATTCTTCGGGTGTTAAACAAAGCTGACGAAGCGGCTGTCCCAGCTTTTCTTCAAACAAACGCTGCATCCGCACCGTTTCCGGCACGTCAAGCCCAAGGGCCGTCAAACTGGCACGATCATGAAAAAGGTCACGTGGCGTTCCTCTTTTCGCCACTCTGCCCTTATGCATCACCACAATCCGATCTGCGTAACGAGCCGCATCTTCCATGCTGTGCGTAACGAGCACACAGGTCAGGCCATTTTCCTTTTTAAGAGACGCAAACAGCTCCATCACCTCTCGGCGGCCTCGAGGATCCAGCCCTGCGGTCGGTTCATCTAATACAAGCACATCAGGCTTCATGGCGAGCACCCCCGCGATTGCTACCCGGCGCATTTGCCCTCCTGACAGGTCAAAAGGAGAGCGCTCCAGGACAGAGGGAGGAAGTCCAACGAGACGAACGGCTTCGCGCGCACGCTGTCTGGCTTCTTCTTCAGACATGCCAAAATTCATGGGACCAAAACAAATATCCTTCTCTACTGTTTCTTCAAACAGCTGATGCTCTGGAAATTGAAATACAATGCCGACACGACGGCGGATTTCTTTTAAATTCTTTTCCTTCCGGCCGGCCGCAATAGTCCGGCTGCCAATCTCTATCTCGCCTTGTAGCGGCTTCAACAGCACATTTAAATGCTGAAGCACTGTCGACTTCCCAGAGCCGGTGTGACCGATTAAAGCCACATACTCACCGGAGGGGACATGAAAGGTTACATCTGTGATCGCAAGACGCTCAAATGGCGTGCCCGCTGCATAACGGTACTCTACTTCTTGAAATTTAATGTCCATACGTCTTTCACCAGCTCTTCTTCCGTAAAATGGCGCTGTGACAGAATAAGCCCCTCATCTGCGAGCAGCTGGCTCATCCGAACCGGAAATGGGACATCAAGACCCAATGTGAGCAATTCTTGATCCAGTTGGAAAATAGCCTGTGGAGATCCTTCTGTGTATACGCTGCCTTGATTCAATACGACGACCCGGTCTGCTTTTGCCGCTTCTTCCAGATCATGTGTAATAGAGATAACCGTCAATCCTTCTTCATCCTTGATACTACGAATCGTGTTCATTACTTCATCTCGTCCGGCAGGATCAAGCATGGAGGTGGCTTCGTCCAGCAAAATAATGTCCGGTCGCAGCGCAATTACACTGGCAATCGCTACCCGCTGTTTTTGACCGCCGGAAAGATGGTGTGGCTCTTGATTCAGAAAAGCGGTCATGCCGACTTTTTCGAGCGCTTCCTGGACACGTTCTTTCATTTCCTTTTGTTCGACACCGTTATTTTCTAACCCAAAAGCCACATCATCCTGCACAGTCGTGCCGACAAACTGGTTATCCGGATTTTGAAATACCATTCCGAGCTTTTCCCGAATCGCCCATACATTTTCTTCTGAAAGAGCCAGTCCGCTGATTGTGACGGTTCCTTCCTTCGGATAGTGAAGGCCGTTCAGCATTTTGGCAAGTGTGGACTTTCCCGATCCATTATGTCCAACAATGGCCAGCCATTCACCACGCTGTACATGGAGAGAGACATGTTGAAGGGCGAAAGCAGTTTGATCCGGATACTGGAATGACACATCGTCAATCGAGATAATGGAATCTTTCATGCTGGTACCTCCTCATTTCGGCAAAATAAAAAAAGCCCGCACCCCGAGCCGAAGAAAAAAGTTCTTCTTGCTGCTTTAAGCAGCGTGGCAGGGGGTGCATGAGCTAGACGGGACGCACGTGAAGCGTTTGAAAAGGTACGCCCATCGTAACGCTCTAAGCTTGTTCATAGAAAGGTATTATGGAGATGATGATCAAACAAAAAGTAAAAGCAAAGAATACGGTTTCGTGGTCCGCAACACTTTTACCCTTCATCTGCCGCAGACTCCAAGAGCAATTGGAACTGGACATTCCAAAAACTGTCACTTTCTTAAAGTATAAAAAAAGGGCAAAACAAAGCAACGTTCGTTTTGTTCTGCCCATTTCACGGTTTTATTGGCTTAAACTAGCTCAATAATTACCATTGGTGCGCCATCGCCGCGGCGTGGACCGACTTTCATAATACGAGTGTAGCCACCTTGACGCTCTGTGTAGCGTGGTGCTACATCATCAAATAATTTCTGAAGTGCGTAAACTGGCTGTTCTTTCGTTTTGCCTTTTTTCTCTACTTCTACAGTAGAAGCTACTTCGTGACGAAGGAATGCTGCAGCCTGACGGCGGGCATGCAAGTCACCACGTTTACCGAGTGTAATCATTTTTTCTACAACTGAGCGCAATTCTTTTGCACGTGCTTCAGTCGTTTCAATGCGTTCGCTGATGATAAGATCTGTTGTCAAATCACGAAGCATCGCTTTGCGCTGAGCGCTTGTACGTCCTAGCTTTCTGTAAGCCATGAAGATACCCTCCTTTATTGATGTCGTTTATTTAATTCAATCTTCTTTTCGTAAGCCGAGCCCAAGCTCGTCCAGCTTCGCTTTTACTTCTTCAAGTGATTTACGGCCAAGGTTGCGGACTTTCATCATATCGTCCTCGCTCTTGTTCGCAAGTTCTTGAACAGTGTTAATACCAGCGCGCTTCAAGCAGTTGTAAGAACGAACAGACAGGTCAAGTTCTTCGATCGTCATCTCAAGGACTTTTTCTTTCTGGTCTTCTTCTTTTTCTACCATAATTTCCGCATGCTGTGCTTCGTCTGTTAATCCTACGAAAATGTTAAGATGTTCATTTAAAATTTTCGCCCCTAAAGAAATCGCTTCTTTTGGTCCGATGCTGCCATCTGTCCAAACGTCCAATGACAACTTATCAAAGTTTGAAAGCTGACCAACACGTGTGTTTTCCACCTGGAAATTCACGCGTGATACAGGTGTGTAGATGGAGTCGATCGCAATGACGCCGATTGGATGATCTTCTTTTTTGTTGTGATCAGCCCGGTTGTACCCTCTTCCACGTTGTGCCGTCAAACGCATACGGAAATTGGCATTTTCGCCTAATGTCGCAATATGCAGATCCGGATTTAAAATTTCCACATCGCTGTCGTGAGTAATGTCGGCAGCCGTTACGGTTCCTGGACCTTGAACATCAATTTCAAGCGTTTTTTCCTCATCCGAGTAAATTTTAAGCGCAAGTTTTTTAATGTTCAAAATGATCGACGTAACATCTTCTACGACGCCTTCAATTGTTGAGAATTCGTGCAGTACGCCATCGATCTGAATGGCCGTCACTGCGGCACCCGGAAGTGAAGATAATAAAATACGACGCAAGGAGTTCCCTAGAGTAGTACCATATCCGCGTTCAAGTGGTTCCACAACGAACTTTCCAAACGTAGCATCACCGCTGATCTCAACCGTTTCAATTTTTGGCTTTTCAATTTCGATCATTCCATTTTCCCTCCTTGAATACGTCGAAATTCCGGCAACCCGAAATTTCCATGTTTACCATTCCCGATTGTACAAAGTAAGTGGTCAATTCCTGAATCAAAACAGTCAATTTTCCATTATAACCGGAATAGTTCTCCTTTATGCAGGAAGATTAAACACGACGACGTTTTGGAGGACGGCAGCCATTGTGAGGTACTGGAGTTACGTCTTTGATTGCTGTAACTTCTAGACCTGCTGCTTGAAGCGCACGAATAGCTGCTTCACGGCCTGAACCTGGACCTTTTACTGTTACTTCAAGAGTTTTCATACCATGTTCGATTGATGCTTTTGCAGCTGTTTCAGCAGCCATTTGAGCAGCAAACGGAGTGGATTTACGTGATCCTCTGAAACCAAGGGCACCTGCACTTGACCAAGATAGAGCGTTACCGTGAACGTCTGTAATAGTGACAATTGTGTTATTGAACGTTGAGCGGATGTGAGCAATACCAGATTCGATATTCTTTTTCACACGACGCTTACGAGTTTGTTGTTTACGAGCCATGTTCTAATTCTGCCTCCTTTACCAATTATTTTTTCTTGTTAGCTACAGTTTTACGCGGGCCTTTGCGAGTACGCGCGTTGTTTTTTGTGTTCTGTCCGCGAACTGGAAGACCACGACGGTGACGGATACCACGGAATGAACCGATTTCCATCAAACGTTTGATGTTAAGAGAGACTTCACGACGAAGGTCACCCTCTACTTTTAAGCGGTCAACGATATCACGGATTTTGTTTAGTTCATCTTCCGTTAAGTCGCGTACGCGCGTTTCTTGAGAAACACCTGCTTCTTCAAGAATTTGCTCAGCAGTTGGTCTGCCAATACCGAAAATATAAGTTAATGAGATAACTACACGCTTGTCGCGTGGAATATCAACACCTGCTACACGTGCCATAAAATGTGCACCTCCCTTTAATATTAGCCTTGTTTTTGTTTATGCTTAGGGTTTTCACAAATAACCATAACTTTGCCGCGTCTGCGAATAACTTTACACTTCTCACAGATTGGCTTAACTGATGGTCTTACTTTCATTTCTCCAACCTCCTTCATAGTCCGGAGCGCCATATATGTTATTTGTAACGGTACGTGATCCGTCCGCGTGTTAAATCATACGGTGAAAGTTCTACTGTTACTTTATCACCAGGCAAGATACGGATAAAATGCATACGGATTTTGCCTGAAACGTGCGCTAAAATAGTATGCCCATTTTCCAATTCTACCTTAAACATGGCATTTGGCAAAGTTTCAGTGACTGTACCTTCAATTTCAATTACATCGTCTTTCGCCATTTGTTTCATCTCCCTTCACTTTTCATCCGATTGGCAGCTGCCTCAAGCTTTCGTTAAAATCTCAAAGCCTGTTTCGGTAATCGCAATTGTATGTTCAAAATGAGCACACATTTTTCCATCCTGTGTAACGACAGTCCAATTATCCTCAAGTGTTTTTACGTAACGATGACCGGCATTGACCATCGGTTCGATCGCAAGCACCATACCAGGTTTCAGTACCGGTCCCCTCCCTGGCGGACCATAATGGGGGATTTGCGGAGCCTCGTGGAGGTCCTGCCCGACACCGTGCCCAACATACTCACGAACGATTGAAAAGCCATTCGATTCCACATACGTTTGAATCGCATGGGAGATGTTTGAAAGACGTTCACCCGGTTTCGCTTCATTGAGTCCGATGTAAAGCGATTCCTCTGTTACGTCGAGAAGCTTCTCCGTCTCAGGTGCAATCCGGCCAACAGCATATGTCCAAGCCGAGTCGCCATGATACCCCTTATAATAAGCACCAATATCAATGCTGATAATGTCGCCTTCTTTTAAAACACGGCTGCCTGGAATTCCATGCACCAGCTCTTCATTCACTGAAGCGCAAATGCTGCCCGAAAAACCATTATACCCTTTAAAAGAAGGTGTTGCATCCATACTTCGAATGAATTTTTCCGCAACAGCATCCAGCTCCATCGTACTTATACCGGGAGAGATATGGTTTTGCAGTTCCTGATGTGTAAGCGCGACAATACGCCCCGCTTCTTTCATAATCTCCAGTTCACGAGGGGTTTTACAAATGATCATTAGTTACGAAGACCTTTTAGGAGTTCATCAATGTTTTCGAAAACAACATTGATATCCTGCTGGCCGTTAATGTTCTTTAAATAGCCTTTTTCGCTGTAGAAAGCAAGCAATGGTGCTGTTTGCTTTACATTTACGTCAAGGCGGTTCTGAACCGTTTCTGCATTGTCATCAGCACGCTGATACAATTCTCCACCGCAGCGGTCGCATGTATCTTCCTTTGCAGGCGGATTGAATTCCAAATGATACGTCGCACCGCAAGTTTTGCAAATGCGTCGGCCAGTTAAGCGCGCCATCAAAATATCTTGATCTACTTCAACATTGATGACGTAATCAATTTTACGGTTTAAGCCGAATAAAATGTCTTCAAGTGCTTCTGCCTGCGCTACTGTCCGAGGAAAGCCATCTAGTAAGAAGCCTTTTTCGCAGTCCGCTTTTGCCAAGCGCTCGTTAACAATCCCAATCGTTACCTCATCAGGAACGAGCTCGCCTTTATCCATAAATGATTTTGCTTTTAAGCCTAGTTCCGTTTCATCTTTCATTGCAGCACGGAACATGTCCCCTGTTGAAATGTGCGGCACACCGTACTTTTCAACAATTTTTTCTGCCTGGGTCCCTTTACCGGCACCCGGCAATCCCATTAACACGAGATTCATTGATATACCCCCTCAATCTAATCGAGGTGAAGTGAATCACACACTCTTCACCGTGCTTACTTCATAAAGCCCTTGTAATGGCGCTTCACAAGTTGTGCTTCAAGCTGCTTCATTGTTTCAAGTGCCACACCGACGACGATCAAAAGACTAGTACCGCCGATTTGCGCCGCTGGTGGAAGACCCGCGAATTTAATGAAGAAAACAGGCAGCACAGCAACGGCTGAAAGGAAAATTGCACCGACAAAAGTCAGACGGTAAAGCACATTTGTCAAATAATCCTGTGTGTTCTTCCCTGGGCGAATGCCCGGAATATATCCACCCTGTTTTTTCAAGTTGTCAGCAACTTGTTCAGGGTTTACTTGAATGAAAGCATAGAAATACGTAAATGCCACAATCAATGCAACATAGATAGCCATGCCGATTGGTTGCTGATAGTCAAAGACGTTTTGAATCGTAGACGTCACATCGTTTGATCCAAAAAACGAAGCGATCGTTTGCGGTGTCATCAAAAATGAAATCGCAAAGATAACCGGGATAACACCCGCAGCGTTTACTTTGAGTGGAAGATGAGTCGACTGACCACCAACCGGTGTCATGCCGCCACCCGTTCCAACACGTTTCGCATATTGAATCGGAATTTTCCGCAGCGCCTGCTGGAAATAAATAACTCCGACAATAATCGCCAATACCGCAAGCAGAATCAAAAGAAGTACAACAATACGCAGGAAGAGCTGATCGCCCGCACCTTCAATTTGCTGTGCGTAAATTTGGTTTACTGCTCCTGGAATGGCCGCCACAATTCCGGCGAAAATGATAACCGAGATTCCGTTGCCGACCCCTTTAGCAGTGATTTGCTCACCAAGCCACATAAGGAAAGCAGTTCCCGCTGTCAGCACCAATGCAATAAGCAAATAGCCGCCAACGCTGCTGTTTTCGACAAGTAATCCTCCATATAGACGGTTAAATCCATATGACATCCCAAAACCTTGAATGAGGCCGAGCACAATTGTGAAGTAACGGGTAAACTGAGTCAGTTTGCGCCGTCCAACGTCACCCTGCTTCGACCATTCAGTAAATTTAGGCACAACATCCATTTGCAAAAGCTGCACAATAATAGATGCTGTAATGTAAGGCATAATCCCCATTGCGAGAATCGAGAAGTTTTGGAGCGCTCCTCCGCCAAACGTATTAAGGAATCCAATCAGTCCAGCCTGCTCCTGCATGCGGAGGACATCCGCATTAACATAGGGAACAGGAATAAATGTACCGATACGGAACACGATTAACATAAGGAGGGTGAATATAATTTTGTTTCTTATATCACCCACACGCATAAAATTGGAGATTGTGCGAAACATTAGATCACCTCAATCTTACCGCCAGCCGCTTCAATTGCTTCTTTAGCAGCAGCAGAGAATTTGTGCGCTTTTACTGAAAGCTTTTTCTCTACGTTGCCGTTCGCAAGAATTTTAATTCCTGCTTTTTCGCTTTTCACAATGCCGCTTTCGATAAGAAGTTCAGGTGTAACCTCTGTTCCTTCTTCGAAACGATTCAATGTATCGATGTTCACAACTGCATAGTCTTTACGGTTTACGTTTGTAAAGCCGCGTTTTGGAAGACGACGGAATAAAGGAGTTTGTCCACCTTCAAATCCAAGACGGACACCACCGCCTGAACGTGCGTTTTGACCTTTATGACCTTTACCTGCCGTTTTACCGTTACCAGAACCTGTACCGCGACCTACACGGTTACGCTCTTTGCGAGATCCTGCAGCTGGTTTCAATTCATGAAGTTTCATGCTCTTGCACCTCCTTGTTCTATAAAATCAAATTATTTTTCTGTAACAGTCACAAGATGAGACACTTTGTTGATCATACCGCGAATTGCCGGGTTGTCATTTTGTTCAACCGTTTGATGCATTTTGCGAAGACCAAGTGCCTTAACAGTATCGCGCTGATCTTGTGTACGACCGATCAGGCTGCGAGTGAGGGTAATTTGTAATTTTTCAGCCATTATGATTCCCTCCTTATCCTAACAGTTCTTCTACAGATTTGCCGCGAAGTTTTGCTACTTCTTCAGCTGTTTTCAAGTCTTTAAGACCTGCAATTGTAGCGCGAACCATGTTGATTGGTGTGTTTGAACCAAGTGATTTGGAGAGGATATCACCAACACCAGCAAGTTCAAGTACCGCACGGACAGGTCCACCAGCGATAACTCCAGTACCTTCAGAAGCAGGTTTTAATAGAACTGAACCCGCACCGAATTGACCGATTACCTGGTGTGGCAAAGTTGTGCCGACCATTGGTACGAATACTAGGTTTTTCTTCGCATCTTCAATTGCTTTACGGATTGCGTCTGGAACTTCTTGAGCTTTACCAGTTCCAAAACCGACATTACCATTTTTATCGCCAACGACAACCAGTGCAGTAAAGCGGAAACGACGTCCACCTTTTACAACTTTCGCAACACGGTTGACCGTTACTACGCGTTCTTCAAGTTCAAGTTTGTTTGGATCAATGCGACGCATTAAATGTGTCCCTCCTTTTATTAGAATTGTAGGCCGTTTTCACGAGCAGCGTCAGCCAAAGCTTTTACGCGGCCATGATAAAGGTAGCCCCCACGGTCGAATACAACAGCAGCGACACCTTGTTCAGTTGCGCGTTTAGCGAGCAATTCGCCAACCTTCGCAGCAGCTTCAAGGTTGCCTGTTGATTCAAGACCGAAATCTTTTTCAATAGTTGAAGCACTTGCAAGTGTAACACCATTTGCATCATCAATCAATTGAGCGTAAAGGTGCTTGTTTGAACGGAATACGTTCAAGCGAGGACGCGCAGCTGTACCAGCGATTTTCGCACGTACACGGGCATGGCGTCTTTTACGCGTTTTATTCTTATCAGCTTTTGTGATCATCCCGAGGTCACTCCTTTCTGATGCCTATGCGGCATTATTTACCTGTTTTACCTTCTTTGCGGCGAACCTGTTCACCTTCGTAACGGATACCTTTGCCTTTGTACGGCTCAGGAGGACGAACTTGGCGGATGTTAGCAGCAATAGCACCAACGCGCTCTTTGTCGATCCCTTTAATGCTGATTTTTGTATTTGCAGGAACTTCGATCTCGATGCCGTTTTCAGCTTCGAATTCTACTGGGTGAGAGTAACCAACGCTTAATACAAGCTTCGTTCCTTGTTTTTGAGCACGGTAACCGACACCAACCAACTCAAGGTTGCGTTCGAACCCTTTTGATACGCCTTCTACCATATTGGCAAGAAGTGCACGAGTTGTTCCGTGGATTGTACGGTGTTCTTTAGATTCTGAAGGACGAACAACTGTTAGGTTGCTGCCGTCTACTTCGATTGTTAAATCTTTGTTGAACTGACGAGTCAATTCTCCCTTAGGACCTTTGACAGTCACTTCATTGTTGTTGTTTGTAATCGTTACGCCTTCTGGAAGCTCGATTACTTTTTTACCTACGCGTGACATAGTCGCACCTCCATTCTTTAAAAGATTATTACCAAACGTACGCGAGTACTTCGCCGCCTACTTGTTTAGCGCGGGCTTCTTTATCAGTCACTACACCAGTAGATGTAGAAAGAATTGCAATACCAAGACCGTTAAGTACACGAGGTACCTCATCAGCTTTCGCGTAAACGCGAAGACCTGGTTTAGAAATACGCTTCAAGCCTGTGATTACACGCTCGTTGCCACTGTATTTCAAGAAAATACGGATAACACCTTGTTTGTCGTCTTCGATGAACTCAACGTCACGGACGAATCCTTCACGTTTCAAGATTTCAGCGATTTCGCGTTTAATTTTGGAAGCAGGTACTTCCAGTTTTTCGTGACGAACCATGTTCGCATTACGGATGCGAGTCAGCAAGTCAGCAATCGGATCAGTCATAACCATTTATATTTACCTCCTTCCGGAATCAGTGTATTACCAGCTGGCTTTTTTAACGCCAGGAATTTGACCTTTATAAGCTAGTTCACGGAAACAAATACGGCAAAGTTTAAATTTGCGGTATACAGAGTGTGGACGTCCGCAGCGTTCGCAACGTGTGTACTCTTGTACTTTAAACTTTTGTGTGCGCTTTTGTTTCGCAATCATTGATTTTTTAGCCACGTTTTCGCCTCCCTTATATAGCGATTACTTTTGGAACGGCATTCCAATTTGTGTTAACAATTCACGAGCTTCTTCGTCCGTGTTGGCAGTAGTGACGATAACAATGTCCATGCCGCGTACTTTTGATACTTTATCGTAATCAATCTCAGGGAAGATCAACTGTTCTTTTACACCAAGTGTGTAGTTACCGCGACCGTCGAACGCTTTTTTAGAAACGCCACGGAAGTCACGTACACGTGGAAGTGATACAGAAACAAGTTTATCAAGGAATTCGTACATGCGCTCGCCGCGAAGAGTTACTTTCGCACCGATTGGCATACCTTCACGAAGACGGAATCCCGCGATTGAATTTTTTGCTTTTGTGACCATTGGCTTTTGGCCAGTGATTTGAGTCAATTCTTCCACAGCAGTATCAAGTACTTTTGCGTTTTGAACAGCTTCACCGACACCCATGTTCACGACGATTTTTTCAATTTTCGGCACCTGCATAACAGAGCTGTAATTGAACTTGCTCACAAGAGCAGGAGTAATTTCTTTAAGGTATTTTTCTTTAAGGCGGTTCACTTAGAATACCTCCCTTCTTGAACTTTTTATTTATCTAGAGTTTCACCGGATTTTTTTGCTACGCGGACTTTCTTGCCGTCCACTTCTTTGTAACCTACACGAGTAGGTTCGTTTGTTTTCGGATCCAACAGCATAACGTTGGATACGTGAATAGCTGCTTCCTGGCTTAGGATGCCGCCCTGCGGATTTAATTGTGAAGGTTTCGCGTGTTTTTTCACGATGTTGATTCCTTCAACAAGTACACGGTCTTTTTTAGGGAAAGCTGCAAGAACAACGCCTGTTTTGCCTTTGTCTTTACCTGTGATGACCATGACTTTATCGCCTTTTTTCACGTGCATGTTGCGCACCTCCTTGATGGGCCTTTTATTTATTCGTTCAATTAGATTACTTCCGGAGCTAGGGAAACAATCTTCATGAAATTGCTGTCGCGAAGTTCGCGGGCAACCGGGCCGAAAATACGTGTGCCACGTGGGCTCTTGTCGTCACGAATGATAACGCACGCGTTTTCGTCGAAGCGGATGTATGAACCGTCATTACGGCGAACGCCGCGTTTCGTACGAACGATAACCGCTTTTACCACTTCACCTTTTTTGACAACGCCACCTGGTGTTGCTTGTTTTACTGTACATACGATTACATCACCGACGTTAGCTGTTTTGCGGCCTGAACCACCGAGGACTTTAATCGTTAATACTTCACGCGCACCAGAGTTGTCAGCTACTTTTAAACGTGATTCTTGCTGGATCATTTAGGTTACCTCCTTTCGGACTTTAACATCTATCCGAACAATTAAATTAGATGATGACTGCTTTTTCCACTACTTCTAGAAGGCGGAAACGTTTTGTTGCAGAAAGCGGGCGAGTTTCCATGATGCGTACTACGTCACCGATTTTTGCTTCGTTGTTCTCATCATGAGCTTTAAATTTCTTAGAGTACTTTACGCGTTTGCCGTAAAGCTTGTGTGTTTTGTATGTTTCAACAAGAACCGTTACTGTTTTATCCATTTTGTCAGAAACAACACGGCCTGTGTAAACTTTGCGCTGATTGCGTTCGCTCATCGTGCAAACCTCCTTTCAATTATCGATTATCAATTTCCCGTTGACGAATCACGGTTTTCATGCGGGCGATTGCTTTACGTACTTCACGAATACGGGCAGTATTCTCAAGCTGTCCCGTCGCCAATTGAAAGCGAAGGTTGAAAAGTTCTTCTTTGAGCGACTTTACTTGTTGTTCAATTTCAGCAGTGGTAAGTTCACGGATTTCATTAGCTTTCATTTGATTCACCACCAATTTCTTCGCGTTTTACGATTTTGCATTTCACTGGAAGCTTATGAGCTGCCAGACGAAGTGCTTCACGTGCTACTTCCTCAGAAACGCCGGCAATTTCAAACATGATCTTGCCTGGTTTTACAACCGCTACCCAGCCTTCAGGAGCACCTTTACCGGAACCCATCCGTACTTCAAGAGGTTTTTTCGTATATGGTTTGTGAGGGAAAATTTTAATCCAAACTTTACCGCCACGTTTCATGTAACGAGTCATCGCAATACGAGCAGATTCGATTTGACGGTTTGTGATCCATGAAGCTTCTGTTGCTTGAAGACCGTATTCACCAAATGCTACTTCTGTTCCGCCTTTTGCTTGACCACGCATTTTGCCGCGGTGTACACGACGATATTTAACGCGTTTTGGCAACAACATATTATTTGCCTCCTTCCTGAGTTTTCTTCTTCGCAGGAAGAACCTCTCCACGGTAGATCCATACTTTTACGCCAAGTTTGCCGTAAGTTGTGTCTGCTTCAACATGTGCATAGTCGATGTCAGCACGAAGAGTATGAAGTGGAACTGTTCCTTCGCTGTAATGTTCAGCACGGGCAATATCTGCTCCGCCAAGACGTCCTGAAACCTGTGTTTTGATTCCTTTTGCACCAGAACGGATTGTCCGTTGGATAGCCTGCTTTTGAGCACGACGGAATGATACACGGTTTTCAAGTTGACGAGCGATGTTTTCCGCTACTAGTTTTGCATCAAGGTCAGCGCGTTTCACTTCAACGATGTTAATGTGAACACGTTTGCCTGTTAGTTCGTTCAAAGCTTTACGAAGTGCTTCTACTTCAGAACCACCTTTACCGATAACCATACCTGGTTTTGCAGTATGAACAGTGATGTTCACGCGGTTTGCAGCACGTTCGATTTCAACACGGGATAGAGAAGCATCTTTAAGACGCTCTTCGATGTATCCGCGCACTTTCAAATCTTCGTGAAGAAGATTAGCGTAGTCTTTTTCAGCGTACCATTTAGAATCCCAGTCGCGAATGATCCCGACCCGTAGTCCATGAGGATGTACTTTTTGACCCACGAATTATCCCTCCTTTTTTTCTGCCACGACGATTGTGATGTGGCTTGTGCGTTTGTTAATTGCGCTTGCACGTCCCATTGCGCGTGGACGGAAACGTTTCAATGTTGGTCCTTCGTTTACGAATGCTTGAGTAACAACAAGTTTGTTTACATCAAGATCGTAGTTGTGCTCTGCATTAGCGATCGCAGAGTTTAAAAGTTTTTCAATTACAGGAGATGACGTTTTTGGCGTATGCTTCAAGATCGCCACCGCTTCTCCAACTTGCTTGCCTCGAATCAAGTCAATTACTAGACGTGCTTTACGAGGAGCAATGCGGACTGTTCTTAAGACAGCTTTAGCTTCCATTGGAATATCCTCCTCTCAATTAACGTCTTGTTTTCTTATCGTCAGCAACGTGTCCTTTGTACGTACGCGTTGGCGCGAATTCACCAAGTTTGTGTCCAACCATATCTTCAGTTACATATACAGGTACGTGTTTGCGACCATCGTACACTGCGATTGTGTGTCCGATGAATTGCGGGAAAATTGTAGAACGACGTGACCAAGTTTTAACAACTTGCTTTTTCTCCGTTTCGTTCAATGCTTCAACTTTCTTGAATAAATGATCATCAACAAAAGGTCCTTTTTTCAAGCTACGGCCCATTTGTGTACCTCCCTTCGTGATTGATCTACGGTTCGCTTTTGGAACCGTAGGACAATTACGTTATTTTTTACGACGACGAACGATAAATTTATCGGATTTGTTAACTTTTTTGCGTGTTTTGTAACCAAGAGCCGGTTTGCCCCATGGTGTAACAGGACCTTTACGTCCGATTGGAGCGCGTCCTTCACCACCACCGTGTGGATGGTCGTTAGGGTTCATTACAGAACCGCGAACTGTAGGTTTTTTACCTAACCAGCGAGAACGGCCTGCTTTACCGATGTTTACAAGTTCATGCTGCTCGTTACCAACCTGGCCGATTGTCGCGCGGCATGTTGCAAGAATCATGCGCACTTCGCCAGAGTTTAAGCGTACAAGAACATATTTACCTTCTTTACCAAGTACTTGAGCTGAAGTACCAGCAGAACGAACCAACTGTCCGCCTTTTCCTGGTTTCAATTCAATGTTGTGGATAACTGTACCGACTGGGATATTAACAAGTGGAAGTGCGTTTCCTACTTTAATATCTGCTTCCGGTCCGGACATGATTTCCATTCCAACTTGGATGTTTTTTGGAGCTAGGATGTAGCGTTTTTCTCCGTCAACGTAGTGCACGAGTGCGATGTTAGCCGAACGGTTTGGATCGTATTCGATTGTAGCAACGCGGCCTGGAATGCCATCTTTATCGCGTTTGAAATCGATAATACGGTATTGGCGTTTATGACCGCCGCCTTTATGACGAACAGTGATTTTACCTTGGTTGTTACGGCCGCCTTTCTTTTTCAAAGGCTCGAGCAATGATTTCTCCGGCGTGCTTGTTGTAATCTCAGCAAAGTCAAGAGTTGTCATATTACGACGACCGTTTGTGGTCGGTTTGTACTTTTTAATCGCCATTTCGTGTCCCTCCTCTTCTATTTTATACGTTTATTAAGCTTCGAAAAGTTCGATTTCTTTGCTATCTTGCGTTAATGTTACGATTGCTTTGCGGCGTTTGTTTGTGTAGCCAGCATGACGTCCCATACGCTTGAATTTACCTTTGTAGTTCATAACGTTAACGTTTTTCACTTTAACGCCGAAGATCTCTTCAACAGCAGTCTTCACTTGCGTTTTGTTCGCGCGTACGTCCACTTCAAAAGTATACTTTTTATCAGCCATTACAGCCATTGATTGTTCAGTAATAACGGGGCGCTTAATCACATCGCGTGCATCCATTATGCAAGCACCTCCTCTACTTTTTCAACCGCTGCTTTTGTCATGATAAGCTTCTCATGGCCAAGCAGGTCGAGGATGTTGATGCCAGAAGCTTCAACCACTGTTACACCAGGGATGTTGCGTGCTGACAATGCAACGAATTCGTTTACTGTATCTGTTACGATCAATGCTTTTGAGTCAACAGATAAGTTTTTAAGTACTGCTGTAAATTCTTTTGTTTTTGGTGCTTCGAATGACAAAGCGTCCAATACTAGAATGTTTTGCTCTTGTACTTTTGAAGAAAGAGCAGATTTCAATGCAAGACGGCGTACTTTCTTCGGCAGCTTGTAGCTGTAGCTACGTGGAGTTGGTCCGAATACTGTACCACCACCGCGCCATTGAGGTGAACGGATAGAACCTTGACGCGCACGTCCAGTTCCTTTTTGGCGCCATGGTTTACGGCCGCCACCGCGTACTTCAGAACGCGTTTTTACTTTGTGGTTACCCTGGCGTAATGACGCGCGCTGCATCACAACTGCTTCGAATACCACATGTTCGTTTGGTTCGATTCCGAATACTGCATCGTTTAGTTCGATATCGCCGACTTCAGAACCAGTTTGGTTTAATACTTTAACTTTAGCCATTTCTGTTTCCTCCTTTCCTGTAAAAGTTGATTACTTTGCTTTAACCGCCGTTTTAACCTGAATTAAGGCTTTTTTGGATCCTGGAACGTTTCCTTTAATAAGAAGAACGTTGCGCTCAGCGTCCACTTTGACGATTTGAAGGTTTTGTACTGTTACTTGCTCTCCACCCATACGGCCAGGGAGAAGTTTGTTTTTAAATACGCGGTTTGGCGCTACAGGTCCCATTGAACCTGGACGACGGTGGTAGCGGGAACCGTGAGACATAGGGCCGCGGCTTTGTCCGTGACGCTTAATTGCACCCTGGAAGCCTTTCCCTTTAGAGATTCCTGTTACGTCTACGACGTCACCTTCTGCAAAAATATCAACTTTGACTTCTTGACCAATTTCAAGATCGCTGTCGATGTTACGGAACTCACGAATGAAGCGCTTAGGAGCGATGCCTTCGCCTGCTTTTTTCACGTGTCCAAGAGCTGGTTTGTTTGCAAGCTTTTCGCGCTTGTCTTCAAAACCTAGCTGAACGCTTGAGTAACCGTCGTTTTCGACTGTTTTCTTTTGAAGTACAACGTTTGGTGCTGCTTCGATTACTGTTACAGGGATAAGTTCACCATTTTCAGCAAACACTTGCGTCATACCTACTTTTCTTCCTAAGATTCCTTTGGTCATGAGTCACACCTCCTGATTAATTGTTATTTATTTATTAAAGTTTAATTTCAATGTCAACGCCTGACGGCAAGTCTAAACGCATCAATGAATCAACTGTTTTTGGAGTTGGGTTCACGATATCGATTAAACGTTTATGTGTACGCATCTCAAACTGCTCACGAGAATCTTTGTACTTGTGAACCGCACGAAGAATCGTGTAAACAGATTTCTCAGTTGGAAGCGGGATCGGACCGGATACATTTGCACCAGAACGTTTAGCTGTCTCAACGATTTTTTCTGCTGATTGATCTAGAATACGATGATCATATGCTTTCAAACGAATACGAATTTTTTGTTTTGCCATTATTTTCCCTCCTTTATCGCCTATTTAGCTAATAGACATACTCCGCGAAAATTTTTCCCTGACATCACCGCCATGGCAAAGCGGCCGGGTGTGTCAGCAACCTTCCGCATCAACGCTGTCAAAAACCAACATTGATTATTATACATGCATTCTCTGAGGAATGCAACAGTAGATCGAAAAAAAATACAAAGAAAAACAGCCCGGCCGAAACCGAGCTGTTTTCGGTGAAAATATAATTATTTTTGGATTGTTGCTACAACGCCAGCGCCTACTGTACGGCCGCCTTCACGGATTGAGAATTTAGTACCTTCTTCAATCGCGATTGGAGCAATCAATTCTACTGACATTTCTACGTTGTCACCAGGCATAACCATTTCTACGCCTTCAGGAAGGTTGCAGATACCAGTTACGTCAGTTGTACGGAAGTAGAACTGTGGGCGGTAGTTTGTGAAGAATGGAGTGTGACGTCCACCCTCTTCTTTAGAAAGAACATAAACTTCCGCTTTGAAAGTTGTGTGTGGTGTGATTGAACCTGGTTTAGCCAATACTTGACCACGTTGGATTTCTTCACGAGCTACACCACGAAGAAGTGCACCGATGTTGTCGCCAGCTTCAGCATAGTCAAGAAGCTTACGGAACATTTCAACACCTGTTACAGTTGTTGATTTTGGCTCTTCAGTCAAACCGATGATTTCGATTACGTCACCGACTTTGATTTGTCCACGCTCAACGCGGCCAGTTGCTACTGTACCACGGCCAGTGATTGAGAAAACATCCTCAACAGGCATCATGAATGGTTTGTCAGTGTCACGTGTTGGAGTTGGGATGTACTCATCTACTGCAGACATAAGCTCATGGATTTTTTCTTCCCATGCAGCATCGCCTTCAAGTGCTTTAAGAGCAGAACCTTTGATAACAGGGATGTCATCGCCAGGGAACTCATATTCAGAAAGAAGATCGCGAACTTCCATTTCAACTAGCTCAAGAAGCTCTTCGTCATCTACCATGTCACATTTGTTCATGAATACAACTAGGTAAGGTACACCTACTTGACGAGAAAGAAGGATGTGCTCACGAGTTTGTGGCATTGGACCGTCAGCAGCAGATACCACTAGGATACCGCCGTCCATTTGTGCTGCACCAGTGATCATGTTTTTAACATAGTCAGCGTGTCCAGGGCAGTCAACGTGTGCATAGTGACGGCTTTCAGTTTCGTACTCAACGTGTGCAGTTGAGATTGTGATACCGCGCTCGCGCTCTTCTGGAGCACCATCGATTTGATCGTATGCACGTGCTTCTGCACCACCTGATTTTGCAAGAACAGTTGTGATTGCAGCTGTTAGAGTTGTTTTACCATGGTCAACGTGGCCAATTGTACCAATGTTAACGTGTGGTTTTGAACGGTCGAATTTTGCTTTTGCCATTAGGAAGTTCCTCCTCAAATTATAGAGATAAGTATTAGTTATATTAGGCTCCCTGCAGAAAATTGTCATTTCCCGCAGGAAGAGAAAGCTTACAATAGTATTTATACTTGATTAGGAAGTATAAATCAATTATTCGCCTTTATTTTTTTTGATGATTGTTTCCATAACACTCTTTGGTACTTCTTCATAATGATCGAAGTGCATAGAGTAGTTACCGCGACCTTGCGTATTAGAACGAAGAGTCGTTGCGTAACCAAACATCTCAGAAAGTGGAACAAACGCTTTAACAACTTGCGCGTTACCGCGTGCTTCCATACCTTCTACACGTCCACGGCGTGATGTAACATCACCCATGATATCGCCAAGATATTCGTCTGGAATAACAACTTCAACTTTCATAAGCGGCTCAAGAAGTACTGGGTTACATTTTGACACGGCATTTTTAAGCGCCATTGAAGCAGCAATTTTAAATGCCATCTCAGATGAATCGACATCATGGTAAGAACCGTCAAATAGGCGGGCCTTAACGTCGATCAATGGGTAACCAGCAAGAACACCATTTTGCATAGCGTCTTCTAGACCAGCTTGTACAGCAGGGATGTATTCACGTGGTACAGAACCACCGACGATACCGTTTTCGAATTCAAAGCCTTTTCCTTCTTCGTTAGGAGAAAACTCGATCCAAACGTGACCAAACTGACCGCGACCACCGGATTGACGGGCAAATTTCCCTTCAACCTGTGCACTTGCACGGAAAGTTTCACGGTATGCTACCTGTGGTGCACCAACGTTTGCTTCTACTTTGAACTCGCGACGCATACGGTCAACAAGGATATCAAGGTGAAGCTCACCCATACCTGAGATAACGACTTCGCCAGTTTCCTGGTCTGTACGTGCATGGAATGTTGGATCTTCTTCTTGAAGTTTTTGAAGTGCTGTTGTCATCTTGTCCTGGTCAGCTTTTGTTTTAGGCTCAACTGACAAGTGGATAACCGGCTCAGGGAACTCCATAGACTCAAGAATTACAAGGTTTTTCTCGTCGCAAAGTGTGTCACCAGTTGTTGTATCTTTCAATCCAACAGCGGCAGCGATATCACCAGCGTATACTTGTGAGATCTCTTCACGAGAGTTTGCGTGCATTTGCAGGATACGACCTACGCGCTCACGCTTGCCTTTTGTTGAGTTCTGTACGTATGAACCAGATGAAAGAACACCTGAATACACGCGGAAGAACGTTAATTTACCGACATATGGATCTGTCATAACTTTAAATGCAAGAGCTGAGAACGGCTCTTCATCGCTAGATACGCGTTCCACTTCTTCGTCGCTGTCTGGAAGTGTACCTTTGATTGCTGGCACATCAACCGGTGCAGGAAGATAGTCGATAACAGCGTCAAGCATAAGCTGAACACCTTTGTTTTTAAATGCAGAACCAACCATTACTGGGAAGAATTCTACGTTGATAACACCTTTACGGATCGCAGCTTTGATTTCATCATTCGTCAATTCTTCGCCGCCAAGGTATTTCTCCATTAGTTCTTCGTCAAGCTCAGCAACCGCTTCAATTAACTTTTCACGGTATTCTTCAGCTTGATCCTGGTAATCTGCAGGAATGTCAACAACCTCAATTTCAGTACCAAGGTCATTGCCATACATTGTTGCTTTCATTTCAATTAAGTCAATGATACCTGAGAACTCGTCTTCAGCACCGATTGGCAATTGAATTGGGTGTGCATTCGCCATTAGACGGTCATGGATTGTGCCAACAGAGTAAAGGAAGTCAGCACCCAATTTGTCCATTTTGTTGACGAATACAACACGTGGAACACCGTATGTTGTCGCCTGACGCCATACTGTTTCCGTTTGCGGCTCTACACCTGATTGTGCATCAAGAACAGTTACCGCACCATCAAGTACGCGTAGAGAACGTTCAACTTCTACTGTGAAGTCTACGTGCCCTGGTGTATCGATGATGTTAACGCGGTGACCTTTCCATTGAGCAGTTGTTGCAGCAGACGTGATTGTAATCCCGCGCTCCTGCTCTTGCTCCATCCAGTCCATTTGCGAAGCACCTTCGTGCGTTTCACCAATTTTGTGGATACGGCCAGTGTAATAAAGGATACGCTCAGTCGTTGTTGTTTTACCAGCATCGATGTGAGCCATGATTCCGATGTTACGAGTGTTTTTTAAGGAGAACTCTCTTGCCATCTATTGTCTTTCTCCTTCCTGAATTAGGGTAGGTTTAAGTTTGTTTTAAAAATTACCAGCGGTAGTGAGCGAATGCTTTGTTCGCTTCCGCCATTTTGTGTGTATCTTCGCGTTTTTTAACAGAAGCACCGCTGTTGTTTGCCGCATCAAGAATTTCAGCTGCAAGGCGTTCTTCCATTGTTTTTTCACCGCGTAGGCGCGCATAGTTTACCAACCAGCGAAGACCTAGTGTTGTGCGGCGCTCAGGACGAACTTCAATAGGTACCTGGTAGTTCGCACCGCCGACACGGCGTGCTTTTACCTCTAGTACCGGCATGATGTTTTTCATTGCCTGGTCGAATACTTCCATTGGATCATTTCCCGTGCGTTCACGGATTGTATCAAAAGCTGCGTAAAGGATGGCTTGGGATTTTCCACGCTTCCCGTCAACCATCATTTTGTTAATAAGACGAGTAACTAATTTTGAGTTGTAAAGCGGATCAGGCAATACGTCTCTTTTTGCTACAGGACCTTTACGTGGCATGTGTTTTCCTCCTTTCGGAAATTCAAATTATATTTGTTTTAAAATTATGCTTTTGGTGCTTTAGGACGTTTTGTACCGTATTTTGAACGGCCTTGACGACGAGTTTCAACGCCGGCAGTATCAAGCGCACCACGAACGATGTGGTAACGTACCCCCGGTAAGTCTTTTACACGTCCGCCGCGAATCAAAACGACACTGTGCTCTTGAAGGTTATGGCCGATACCAGGGATATAAGCTGTTACTTCAATACCGTTGCTCAAACGCACACGCGCATATTTACGAAGCGCTGAGTTCGGTTTTTTCGGCGTCATTGTTCCCACACGTGTGCAAACACCGCGTTTTTGCGGAGAAAGTACATCTGTTTGGGATTTCTTAAAGCTGTTGAATCCTTTATTAAGCGCCGGAGACTTCGATTTAGTGATCTTTGATTTACGAGGCTTACGTACTAACTGATTAATAGTAGGCATGTAAAGATCCTCCCTTCCTTTTTTTCTAAGCCAACACAACCAGGTGGCTCATTTTTGGGTAAAAACAAAGTTCTTGCAGCAAGCCTGCAAAAACGTTCTTTGCGTATAGTAGCAATGATTGTTTTGGTCCTATCTCCGTACATAAAAATAATGTCGTACAGGAACACCTTGATCATATTACCATTTTCATTTTTCAGTGTCAACCATTCTTTTAAAAAATATTATCGGCGCCGGCAATTAACCGGACGCCGATAGCATTTATTCGACTGTAACTGACTCTTCTTCTTTTAAATTCGCCTCGGATTGACGGTAACGCTGCATACCAGTACCTGCCGGAACGAGCTTTCCGATAATAACGTTCTCTTTCAAACCAAGCAATTCGTCGCGTTTTCCTTTGATCGCAGCATCGGTCAGGACACGAGTTGTTTCCTGGAAGGATGCAGCAGACAAGAAGGAATCGGTTTCGAGTGATGCTTTGGTAATTCCAAGAAGGATTGGACGGCCTGTTGCCGGAATTCCGCCTTCGAGTAGAACTTTTTCGTTGGCATCACGGAACTGATGAATTTCAAGCAGGCTGCCTGGAAGCACATCTGTATCTCCAGCTTCAAGCACACGCACTTTACGAAGCATTTGGCGAACCATTACTTCAACGTGCTTATCGCCGATTTCAACACCCTGCATACGGTATACCTTCTGCACTTCACGCAGCAGGTATTCCTGAACAGATGTTACGTCTTTGATTTTCAAGTATTCTTTCGGATCGATAGACCCTTCTGTTAGAACTTGGCCGCGCTCGATCGTATCATTCACAGCTACTTTCAAGCGTGCTGTGTAAGGCGCATTGTAAGTACGTGTTTCCACGTCACCCGCAATGGTAATTTCCTGCTGACGGTCGCGTCCTTCCGTAATAGAAGTAACGGTTCCGTTGATTTCAGAAATAATCGCCTGCCCTTTCGGATTACGCGCTTCGAAAATCTCCTGGATACGAGGAAGACCCTGTGTGATATCGTCTCCAGCTACACCGCCTGTGTGGAATGTACGCATTGTAAGCTGTGTTCCCGGCTCTCCGATTGACTGGGCAGCGATAATACCAACCGCTTCGCCAACTTCCACTTCCTGGCCTGTTGCCAGGTTGCGTCCGTAACATTTTTTACATACGCCATGACGTGTGTTACAAGTGAAGGCTGAGCGAATCCACACTTTCTCTACGCCTGCTTCTACAACCACTTTCGCCAGGTCTTCATCAATTTGCTCGTTTTCACGGACAAGCACTTCACCCGTTTCTGGGTGCTTGATCGCTTTACGCGAATAACGACCTACAAGACGTTCTTCGAGTGCTTCGATAATTTCTGTACCATCTTTGATGGAGCTGATTTCCAAGCCCCGGTCTGTTCCACAGTCATCTTCACGGACGATAACATCCTGTGCTACGTCAACAAGACGACGCGTTAAGTAACCGGAATCGGCTGTTTTCAGAGCGGTATCGGCAAGTCCTTTACGCGCACCGTGTGTTGAAATAAAGTACTCGAGTACCGTCAGACCCTCACGGAACGAAGATTTGATCGGAAGTTCGATAATCCGGCCAGCCGGGTTGGCCATGAGTCCACGCATACCAGCAAGCTGTGTAAAGTTGGACGCGTTACCACGGGCTCCGGAATCACTCATCATGAAAATCGGGTTGCGCTTGTCAAGAGACGCCATCAATTTGCCCTGAATAACGTCCTTCGCCGCACTCCAGACAGAAATAACACGGTCATAGCGCTCTTCCTCGGTAATTAAACCGCGACGGAATTGCTTCATAACATTGTCCACTTTTGCCTGTGCTTCTTTTAGAATTTCTTCTTTTTCACCCAATACGACGATATCTGCTACCCCTACCGTAATACCGGCTTTTGTTGAGTGTCTAAAACCAAGGTCTTTCATACGGTCAAGCATTTTAGATGTTTCCGTAATCTTGAAGCGTTTAAACACTTCCGCGATAATGTTACCGAGAATTTTCTTTTTAAACGGCTCGACAACTTCTTGTTTGGCAATGTGCTCAGGCACATTTACGCCCGCCTCAACAAAGTATTTCTCCGGCGTTTTTACTTCAAGGTTGCTGCTTGTTGGTTCGTTAATGTACGGGAATGTATCCGGTAAAATTTCATTAAAGATCAATTTACCAACCGTTGTGACAAGAAGCTTTTTGTTTTGCTCTTCTGTGAAGGTCTGGTTTTCAAGAGATGAAGCTGCCACCGCGACACGTGTGTGAAGGTGAACATATCCATTTTGATACGCCAAGATCGCTTCGTTTGTATCTTTAAAGACGGCCCCTTCTCCTACTGCTCCTTCACGCTCAAGCGTCAGGTAGTAGTTACCGAGTACCATATCCTGTGACGGCGTAACAACCGGTTTTCCGTCTTTCGGATTCAAAATGTTTTGTGCAGCGAGCATAAGCATACGCGCTTCTGCCTGCGCTTCCGCTGAAAGCGGTACGTGAACCGCCATCTGGTCACCGTCAAAGTCCGCGTTGTATGCTGTACATACGAGCGGGTGAAGACGAATCGCACGGCCTTCTACCAATGTTGGTTCGAATGCCTGGATACCAAGACGGTGAAGCGTCGGTGCACGGTTCAGAAGAACTGGGTGCTCACGGATCACTTCTTCAAGTACGTCCCATACGTCAGACTGAACACGCTCGATTTTGCGTTTTGCACTTTTAATGTTATGTGCAAGTCCGCGTTCAACAAGTTCTTTCATAACGAACGGCTTGAAAAGCTCAAGTGCCATTTCTTTCGGAAGACCACACTGATACATTTTCAAGTTCGGACCAACAACGATTACGGAACGACCGGAGTAGTCAACCCGTTTACCGAGCAAGTTTTGACGGAAACGTCCCTGCTTCCCTTTCAGCATGTGTGACAGAGATTTTAACGGACGGTTACCCGGTCCAGTAACAGGGCGTCCACGACGTCCATTGTCGATTAACGCATCTACTGCTTCTTGAAGCATACGCTTTTCGTTTTGAACGATGATGCTTGGCGCACCAAGATCCAATAAACGCTTAAGGCGGTTGTTCCGGTTAATAACACGGCGGTACAAGTCATTTAAATCAGACGTCGCAAAGCGGCCGCCATCAAGCTGTACCATTGGGCGAAGTTCTGGCGGAATAACCGGCAGCACGTCTAGAATCATCCAGTCCGGACGGTTGCCGGAATGACGGAATGCTTCAATGACTTCAAGGCGCTTGATTGCACGTGTACGACGCTGTCCTTGAGCTGATTTTAATTCTTCTTTCAACTGTTCTGTTTCTTTATCCAGATCAATATCCTGAAGAAGCTTTTTAATCGCTTCTGCACCCATTGAAGCCTGGAATTTACTGCCGTATTTATCGCGGTATGTGCGGAACTCTTTTTCAGAAAGAAGCTGCTTTTTCTCAAGCGCTGTATCTCCTGATTCCGTTACCACGTAAGATGCGAAATAAATAACTTCCTCCAAAGCACGTGGAGACATGTCTAGAACAAGACCCATACGGCTCGGAATTCCTTTGAAATACCAGATATGCGAAACAGGCGCAGCCAGCTCAATGTGACCCATACGCTCACGGCGCACTTTCGCTTTTGTTACTTCAACGCCACAACGGTCACAAACAACGCCTTTATAACGAACGCGTTTGTATTTACCGCAATGACATTCCCAGTCTTTCGTAGGACCAAAAATCCGTTCACAGAATAAGCCGTCTTTTTCTGGCTTTAGTGTACGGTAGTTGATAGTTTCAGGTTTTTTCACTTCTCCATAAGACCATGAACGAATCTTATCCGGTGAAGCAAGACCGATTTTCATGTACTCAAAATTATTGACATCCAGCAAGGGGCCTACCTCCCTTTTCTTTTTACCGATTTCCTTGAAAGCGCCCAAAAAGCGCTCGGAGCGCTTTTTGGACGAAGAGCTATTTATATAGGTCAGTCTGTTGATCCGATTGGTTCAGTTCCAGCGGTTTCAGGGGCAATATTTAACGTATCTGCCTGCTGCACATCATCTTCATCTTCAAGATCACGCATTTCAATTTCCTGATCGTCACCTGACATGATTTTCACGTCGAGACCAAGACTTTGAAGTTCTTTGATCAATACTTTGAATGATTCAGGAACACCTGGCTCTGGAACATTTTCACCCTTCACGATCGCTTCGTACGTTTTTACACGTCCAACGATGTCATCGGATTTAACCGTTAAGATTTCTTGAAGTGTATAAGCAGCTCCGTACGCTTCAAGTGCCCATACTTCCATCTCACCAAAACGCTGTCCGCCAAACTGGGCTTTACCGCCAAGAGGCTGCTGCGTAACGAGTGAGTATGGTCCAGTAGAACGCGCGTGAAGCTTGTCATCAACCATGTGCGCAAGTTTGATCATGTACATGATTCCGACTGATACACGGTTATCAAACGGCTCACCACTGCGGCCATCATACAAGACCGTTTTCGCATCGCGGCTCATGCCGGCTTCCTCGATTGTTTCCCATACATCGTCCTCCGTTGCACCATCAAATACTGGTGAAGCAACATGAATGCCGAGGTAGCGGGCAGCCATACCCAAGTGAAGCTCAAGCACCTGACCAATGTTCATACGAGATGGTACGCCGAGTGGGTTAAGCATGATATCAACCGGTGTTCCGTCTGGAAGGAACGGCATGTCTTCTTCCGGCAAAATACGGGAGATTACCCCTTTATTACCGTGACGACCGGCCATTTTATCCCCTTCAGAAATCTTCCGTTTTTGAACGATATACACGCGCACCAGCTGATTTACACCCGGTGGCAGCTCATCGCCATCTTCACGGTTAAAGACTTTTACATCAAGGACAATCCCGCTTCCGCCATGAGGAACACGAAGGGACGTGTCACGAACTTCACGTGCTTTTTCACCGAAGATCGCATGAAGAAGGCGTTCTTCTGCTGTCAATTCTGTTACACCTTTAGGCGTTACTTTCCCGACAAGCAAGTCACCGTCTTTTACTTCTGCGCCGACACGGATAATCCCACGGTCATCAAGATTGCGAAGCGCATCTTCACCAACGTTTGGAATATCACGCGTAATTTCTTCAGGTCCAAGCTTTGTATCACGTGATTCTGACTCATACTCTTCAATGTGAATCGATGTATATACGTCATCTTTCACAAGACGTTCGCTCATGATGATCGCATCTTCATAGTTATAGCCGTCCCATGTCATAAACGCAACAAGAACGTTGCGTCCAAGGGCAAGTTCGCCGAGCTCCATTGACGGACCATCTGCTAAAATCTCACCTTTTTTCACACGGTTTCCGACTGCAACAATCGGACGCTGGTTATAGCACGTTCCCTGATTGGAACGAATGAATTTTTGCAATTTGTATTTATCAAGATCGCCTTTGACTTCCTGTCCATCTACTTCTTCAATACGACGGACAAGGATTTGACGCGCTTCCACACGTTCAACGATTCCTTCATACTTACAAATAACAGCAGCTCCTGAGTCTTTTGCAGATACGTATTCCATACCTGTTCCGACGATCGGTGCTTCCGGCTGCATCAACGGCACAGCCTGACGCTGCATGTTCGCTCCCATGAGGGCACGGTTGGAGTCATCGTTTTCCAAGAATGGGATACATGCTGTCGCGGCAGAAACAACCTGCTTAGGCGATACATCCATGTAGTCTACACGCTCGCGTTTAACGACAGTGTTTTCACCGCGGAAACGCGCAACGACTTCTTCTTCCGCAAATGATCCATCTTCATTCAATGGAACATTCGCCTGGGCCACTACATAGTTGTCTTCTTCGTCTGCAGTCAAGTAATCAATACGCCCTGTTACACGGCCTGTGTCTGGATCAACACGACGGTATGGTGTTTCAATGAAACCAAAGCGGTTTACTTTTGCAAAAGAAGACAATGAGTTGATCAGCCCGATATTTGGACCCTCTGGTGTTTCAATCGGACACATACGGCCATAGTGAGAATAATGAACGTCACGGACTTCAAAGCCGGCACGCTCACGCGTCAAACCACCTGGGCCGAGTGCAGATAAACGGCGTTTATGCGTTAATTCACCAAGCGGGTTTGTCTGGTCCATAAACTGTGAAAGCTGAGAGCTTCCAAAGAACTCTTTAATAGACGCAATAACCGGGCGAATATTAATTAACTGCTGCGGTGTAATGGTTTGTGTGTCTTGAATAGACATACGCTCACGAACCACACGCTCCATACGGGATAAACCGATACGGAATTGGTTTTGCAGCAGCTCACCTACTGAACGCAGACGGCGGTTACCAAGATGGTCAATATCATCTGTGTCGCCTACTCCGTAAAGAAGGTTGAAGAAATAACCGATTGACGCAATGATGTCTGCCGGTGTGATATTCTTCACGTTCATTTCTGGGAAGCCGTTTCCGATAATGTTGATAACCTGCTCTTCTTCGCTGTTTGGCGCATATACTTTAATAGTTTGAACAGTCATGTCGTCTTCCACTACACCGCCGCTTTGACGGTATGTTTTAAAGGAAACGCCATTTTCCAGGTATGGAATGATTTTATCGAGTGTGCGGCGATCCAGCACAGTGCCTGCTTCTGCGATAATTTCACCCGTTTCCGGATCGGCAAGTGTTTCTGCCAGACGCTGTCCAAACAAACGGTTTTTCGTATGAAGCTTTTTATTCATTTTGTAACGACCAACGCTTGCAAGGTCATACCGTTTTGGGTCAAAGAAACGAGAAACCAATAGGCTTTTCGCATTTTCAACTGTTGGCGGCTCCCCTGGGCGAAGACGCTCGTAAATTTCAATCAGCGCTTTTTCTGTCGTTTCAGTATTGTCTTTTTCGAGTGTATTGCGTAAGTATTCGTTATCACCAAGCAAGTCGATGATTTCTTGATCAGTGCCAAACCCTAATGCACGAAGTAATACTGTAATTGGCAGTTTGCGTGTCCGGTCAATACGAACATATACAATATCCTTTGCATCTGTTTCATACTCAAGCCATGCACCACGGTTTGGAATAACAGTCGCAGTGAATCCGCGTTTTCCGTTTTTGTCCAATTTACCGTTATAATACACGCTTGGAGAACGAACAAGCTGAGAAACGATAACGCGCTCTGCACCATTAATAATAAATGTTCCTGTTTCGGTCATAAGCGGGAAATCGCCCATGAAAACTTCTTGATCTTTCACTTCGCCCGTTTCTTTATTTAAAAGACGGACTTTCACGCGGAGCGGCGCAGAATACGTAACATCTCGCTCTTTCGACTCATCCACGGGATACTTAGGCTCTGCCAGGCTGTAATCGATAAATTCCAGTGCCAGATTACCTGTGAAATCTTCAATCGGAGAAATGTCCTGGAACATTTCACGCAGACCCTCATCAAGAAACCATTGATAGGAGGCTGTTTGAATTTCAATCAAATTCGGTAAATCTAATACTTCACTAATGCGCGCATAGCTTCTGCGCTGGCGGTGTCGTCCATACTGAACTAGTTGACCTGTCAACTGATTCACCCCTCAAATCAAGCGTTATTATTGCCTATAATTTATCTTCAAGCAGAGTATTTTCATACTCAACAAGACAAAAAGAAAAAGGTTTTGTCAAAGAAAACCTCATTTTTATCACAATTGGCCCTATTTTGTTGTCATTGTTCCCATTTTAACAAAAAAATATTCTCATTGACAAACGGGCACAAATATTATATTGGCATTTTACAATAATAGCATACGGTTTTTTTAGGGTCAATTATTTTTTCGCACGCAAAATAAAATAGCCCTTTGATTTCGCTGCTACATCACACGAGCCGGCCAAACGCTCCATTTCTTTCATCGCAGATGGTGCCCCTTGTTTTTTCTGAATGACTACCCATAGGTCGCCGCCTTCTGCAAGCTTAGCAAATCCTGTTTGAATCATATCAAACACAACATCTTTCCCTGCCCGAATAGGTGGATTTGTCAAAACAGCTCCAAAGCCCTCTTCGGTTACATCTTGAAGACGATCGCTTTTGTAAATCCGAATATTTTCCACCTTATTTCGCTGTGCATTTTTGCGTGCAAGATCAAGAGCCCGCTCGTTCACATCAATCATATGGACAGTTCGGTTCAGCTGCTCAGGCGCAATCGAAAGACCAATTGGTCCGTAGCCACAACCTGCATCTAATATTGGCCCATCTACTTCCGGCCATTCAAATGTTTCAATCAACAGCCTTGAGCCAAAATCAACTTCCGATTTTGAAAAAACACCCGCATCTGTTTCAAAGATATAGGATCGGCCGCGCAAATCAAAAGTAAACTGCTGCGGACGATGCTCACTGTTTGGTTTATTGGAAAAATAATGATCTGCCACGACCATTTCCCCTTTCAACAAACAAAAGCCCGCTGCAGAACCAGCGGACTTTTGTGTCATTGTATCAAAGAATTACTTAACTTCTACAGAAGCGCCAACTTCTTCAAGTTTCGCTTTAAGCTCTTCAGCTTCATCTTTCGCGATACCTTCTTTAAGCGCTTTTGGTGTGTTATCAACTAGCTCTTTCGCTTCTTTCAAGCCAAGACCTGTGATTTCGCGAACTACTTTGATAACTTTGATTTTTTGGTCGCCTGCTCCAGCAAGGATAAGGTCGAATTCTGTTTTTTCTGCTGCTGCTTCGCCGCCTGCAGCACCTGCTACTGCAACTGGTGCAGCTGCTGTTACGCCGAATTCTTCTTCGATTGCTTTTACAAGGTCGTTCAATTCAAGAACGGACATTTCTTTGATTGCTTCAATGATTTGCTCTTTAGACATTTTGTATTTCCTCCTTAGTATGTTTTAAAAATGTTTTTTTATTCGTTAAACCGCTAAGCGGTTCCTCTTACAATTATGCGCCTTGCTCTTCTTTTTGGTCGGCCACTGCTTTCGCTGCAAGAGCGAAGTTGCGGATTGGCGCTTGAAGAACGCTGAGTACCATAGAAAGAAGTCCTTCGCGTGATGGAAGTTCTGCAAGTGCTTTAACTTCTTCAACAGATACGAAGTTGCCTTCAAGAACACCAGCTTTAATTTCAAGTGCTTCGTTTTTCTTCGCGAATTCGTTCAAGATCTTCGCTGGAGCCACAACATCCTCAGCACCGAACGCGATTGCGTTTGGACCTGTAAGGAACTCTCCAAGTCCTTCGATACCTGCTTGTTCAGCTGCACGGCGAGTCATCGTATTTTTGTATACTTTGAACTCAACGCCTGCTTCACGAAGCTGCTTACGAAGTTCCGTTACTTGTGCCACGGAAAGACCGCGGTAGTCAACGATGACTGTCGATGGGCTGTTTTTTAGTTTGTCGGCGATTTGGCCAACAAGTTCTTGTTTTTTCTCGATAACGCTGCTCATCTGCTACACCTCCTGTAAAATTTGTCTGAACGAAAAACGTTCAATCATTTTATACCGTTTAGGAAACGTAAAAAGCCTCCATGTCCCGGAAGACATGGAGGCACGAAAAGCGGACGAAAAGCCGCGCAATCTATTTCGCAAGTCCTCGGCAGGATGATTAAGCTCGGAAGCCCCTGCTGTCTACGGTACAAATGTACGTATGTGATTAAGTTGCTGCTTACTGGTGTAAGCCCAACGAATATTACTTTAACATAAAGTTTTTACGTTGTCAACTTAGTTTTTTACTGCTGTAAAAGATGAAGCATCTACTTTCACGCCAGGACCCATTGTTGACGTAACAGCGATGTTTTTCATGTAAACGCCTTTTGCTGCAGAAGGCTTTACTTTCATCATTGTATCAAAGATTGCTGTAAAGTTTTCGATCAGCTTTTCGCTATCGAATGACACTTTACCAACTGGTACGTGGATGTTACCGGCTTTATCAACACGGTACTCTACTTTACCTGCTTTGATTTCTTGAATCGCTTTTGTTACATCAAATGTTACTGTGCCTGTTTTCGGATTCGGCATTAAGCCTTTTGGTCCAAGAACACGACCTAGTTTACCAACTTCACCCATCATGTCAGGTGTAGCTACGATTACATCAAATTCGAACCAGCCTTGTTGGATTTTGTTGATGAAATCGCTGTCGCCTACGTAGTCTGCACCAGCTGCTTCAGCTTCTTTCGCTTTTTCGCCTTTTGCGAATACAAGAACGCGTTGTGTTTTACCTGTTCCGTTTGGAAGAACAAGCGCACCGCGGATTTGTTGGTCTGCTTTTTTCGGGTCAACGCCAAGACGGAATGCCGCCTCAACTGTTGCATCGAATTTAACTGTAGTTGTTTTCTTTACAAGCTCGATTGCTTCTTCTACTGAATATTGTTTCGTGCGGTCAACAAGCTTAGCCGCATCTTGAAACTTTTTACCTTGTTTAGCCATGTTTTGTTTCCTCCTTATGTGGTTTTAGCGGAATTTACCTCCCACGAATAAAGGCTGCGGATGAAGTATCGCTACTTCACTCGCAACCTCCCAAAAACGAACAACTGATTAGTCTTCAATCACAATACCCATGCTGCGGGCAGTACCTTCAACCATACGCATAGCTGCTTCAACGTCAGCTGCGTTTAGGTCAGGCATTTTTGTTTCAGCAATTTCACGCACTTTATCACGCTTAACCGTTGCAACTTTGTTGCGGTTCGGTTCTCCAGATCCTGATTCAATACCAGCTGCTTTTTTCAAAAGAACAGCTGCAGGCGGAGTTTTTGTGATGAATGTAAATGAACGGTCTTCAAAAACCGAAATCTCAACCGGGATAATCAAACCTGCTTGATCTGCTGTACGCGCATTGAATTCTTTACAGAATCCCATGATGTTAACACCAGCTTGACCTAGTGCCGGACCAACCGGCGGCGCAGGGTTTGCTTTACCTGCAGGAATTTGCAGTTTTACGACTTTAATTACTTTTTTAGCCACGAGACACACCTCCTTAAGTCCGTGATGTGGTACATGGGGCTTTGCCCCTCCCACTCTGTCTATCTTTATTTAAATAAAGATGATTAATAAAAATGAGTCTTACGCAGTACAAGACGTACTGACCTAAAAAATAGTAACATTTTTCAAACAAGATTTCAACCCGTTTTCAGGATAATTTATTCACCTGGTCAAAATCAAGCTCAACAGGGGTTTCACGGCCGAACATATTGACAAGCACTTTCAGCTTTCCTTTGTCCTGGTCAATTTCTTCAACACTGCCCTCAAAGTCCGCGAACGGCCCTTCTTTTACAATAACCGTTTCACCAAGCTCATAGTCTGCATCCTGACGGCGTTCATCCATTCCCATTTGCTTCAGAATGGAGGTTACTTCATCCGGAAGAAGCGGCGTTGGCTTAGAGCCATGACCCGCTGATCCAACGAAACCGGTAACCCCAGGTGTGTTACGAACTACATACCATGAATCGTCCGTCATTACGATTTCAACGAGCACATATCCCGGGAATACTTTTCGCTTCGTAATTTTTTCTTTGCCGTTTTTCACGTCGCGCTCTTCTTCTTCCGGTACAATCACACGAAAGATTTTATCCTGCATAGCCATTGACTCAACGCGTTTTTCTAAGTTCGCTTTCACTTTGTTTTCGTAACCTGAATACGTGTGAACAACATACCAATTTTTTTCCATAGAAAGGGACTTGTGTCCTTCCCTCCTTTTTCATTTTGAACCAAATGAAAAAACCCGTTAAACGGGCTTTTCAGGTCCGCATGATGCGGGTCATAAAGGCATTACTGCATAGCACAGTATAGCTTGCCTCTGATCTTATTATCATTATCCATTATAGCACGGAAAAAACACTGTGTATTCAAGTAATTTTCCAGAAACCTCTTTACATTGCTAAAACCCAGCGTACGAGCGCTGAAATGCCATAATCAACGACCGAGAAAAAAAGAGCCAGAAAGATCACTGTTGAAATAACGGTAATCGTATACGTTGTAAGCTCTTTCCGTTTCGGCCAGCTGACCTTGCCCAATTCAGAACGCACGTTACCAAAAAACTGCGTAATGCGTGACATTTGCTGAAACCTCCAAAAGAAGCGCCGGTGTCATTTTGTTTGTTTATGCATAGTATGCTGGTTGCAGACACCGCAAAATTTTTTTATTTCAAGGCGCTCGCCGCTGGCTGTATTTACCGTCGTCGAGTAGTTGCGTGATCCGCATACTGAACACGCAAGTGGCACTTTTTTCGCCATATTATCACCTTACCATTTCAATTCTTAAAACGTATCATTGAAAGCGGTCACTCGTCAAGTTTCATTGAATAGTAATTTCTTTGAATTCCAGATAGCGCTCCAGCTTTCGTTTCACCCTTTGCAAGGCATTATCAATAGACTTTACGTGTCGATTTAATTGTTCTGATATTTCCTGGTACGAACGGCCGTCAAGGTAAAGAGCCAGCACCTGCCGCTCTAAATCACTTAAAAGCTCGTTTACTTTTCCTTCAATACTTGAAAATTGTTCGCGGTTAATAATTAATTCCTGTGGGTCGCTCGCTTTTGTTCCTGTCAGTACATCCATAAGCGTTCGATCTGATTCTTCATCGTAAATCGGCTTATCGAGCGATACGTAGGAATTAAGCGGGATGTGTTTCTGGCGGGTCGCCGTTTTAATGGCGGTAATAATCTGGCGGGTAATGCACAGCTCCGCAAAAGCCCGGAATGTGCTAAGCTTGTCCCCTTTGTAATCACGGACCGCTTTATACAAGCCAATCATGCCTTCCTGCACAATATCTTCTTTGTCAGCTCCAATTAAAAAATAAGAGCGGGCTTTTGCCCGAACAAAATTTCGGTATTTGTGAATGACAAAATCGAGGGCATCGCTGTTTCCTTTGTGCACAAGTTCTACAAGCTGTTCATCACTAAGCATATCCATCCCTGCACTAATCAAACGGTTCACGCTTACACATCTCCCTCCGCCTGTCAATCTTCGCTAGGATTAGTATACAGTACCATTTTTTTCTTCGTCAATCCTTCATTTTTTTCCTCTTCGCCACTTCTCGAATGTTTCAGCTGTTTCTTTGCTAAGCGGAATTCTTGCATGAGGCTTGATCTCACTGATCTCTCCGAGGTTTTTCCGAATGCCTTTTTGCGTAATTGACAATTCTGTTAAAAGCTCCCGGGCTGAAATACGAAGAGCCCCCTGACCAAAGACAGCCCATTGCTCTGTATAGTCCGATGTAGCGACCGTTACTTGATCGCGTACATTCGTCAATTCAATAGCCATTTTTTCAATTCGTTCATCCGCCGTTTCATTTTCACGTGTAAAAATAACTTCAACCCTGGCGTCCCGATATTTCTTTTCTGTTCCTTTGACAAAATGTGCATCGAATACGACAATCACACGGCAACCGTGCGCCCCTTGGTATTCCGCCATTAATTCGACAAGGCGGTCACGGGCGCCGGCGAAATCCGTGTTTTTCAACTGACGAAGCTCCGGCCACGCGCCGATCATATTGTAGCCATCGACGAGGAGAATATCCATCTTCAGTTCCCCAGTGGATGACGTTTTCGGTAGACTTCGTACATCAGCAGAGCAGCCGCGACGGACGCATTAAGAGAAGTAACATGGCCGACCATTGGCAGTTGAATAAGAAAATCGCATTTTTCTTTTACAAGACGGCTGACACCACGGCCTTCACTGCCAATTACCAGGCAAAGAGGCATTGTTCCGTCAAACCGGCGATAATCATCCGCTCCTGTTGCGTCTGTTCCAGCAATCCAAATGCCCCGCTCTTTTAATTCTTCCATGGTCCGGGCAAGGTTCGTTACACGTGCAACGGGAATGTATTCAATTGCTCCTGTAGAGGATTTAGCAGCCGTTGCAGTTAAACCAACGGATCTGCGTTTTGGAATAATAATCCCATGGGCCCCAACTGCATCGGCTGTCCGCATAATCGAGCCCAGGTTGTGTGGATCTTCTAGTTCATCGAGCAGGAGAAAAAACGGCGGCTCGCCACTTTCTTCTGCTTTGGCAAATAAGTCATCTATTTCTGCATATTGATACGCTGCGACAGATGCGGCGACTCCTTGATGGTTATCCGGCACGACTTGTTCGATTTTCCGTTTCGGCACAATTTGTACCGGGATGCTCATCTCTTTTGCTTTGGCAATAATTTGCTGAATTGATCCTTTTTGTGCGCCTTCTTGTACCCAAAGTTTATTAATATCACGTCCGGCACGCAGTACTTCCATAACCGGATTTCTTCCTCCGATCCATTCCTGTTCCTGTGTCATCCGTTCGCCCCTCCGTTCTCTAAGATGTTATAAATGATCGCTTCCATTCGTTCAAGCCGGCCAGTTAAAAATAAAAAACCAATGACAGCTTCAAGAGCGGTGCTGTGATTATAGGTCAGAACATCTGTATTTTTGGGAACATGCCCTGATTTTGCATTACGGCCGCGCTTGGCGACCGTTTCTTCTTCTTCGGTTAAAAATTGCTCTTCAAACAAACGGTGAAGCTGGGCAGCTTGTGCTTTAGCAGAGACGAATTTTGTCGAAGCGCGGTGTAAGTCATTCGGTTTAACCCGTCCCGACTCGAGCAAAAATTTGCGCACATACACCTCGTACACAGCGTCCCCCATGTAAGCAAGCGCCAGCCCGTTCAACTGCCTTGCATCCTTAAGTGGTTCTGCAAGTCCTTTCATCATCCTCGTCTCCACCGTATTCCCTGGGCAGTGTCTTCCAGAATAATATTCATATCTTTGAGTTGATCGCGAATGCTGTCGGCGCGGGCAAAGTCCCGGTTTTTACGCGCTTCATTTCTTTCCTGAATCAACGCTTCAATTTCCTCATCCAGTAATTCTTCCTGCTGCAGCTGAAGGCCAAGCACAAAAAACATATCTTCAAATTTCGACAAAAAGGCATCAATGACTGCTGTCGATGTATGGTCCTCGAGCAAATATACATTGGCATCTTTTGATAAATCGAACAGCACTGAAATGGCATTGGCTGTATTAAAGTCATCATCCATTTCCCGAAGGAAGCGCGCATGATGTTGATCGACCTTTTCGATCCACTGATCATTATGCTCGGTTAAATTTGTACTGGATTCTTTCCGGTGTTTTAAATTTTGATATGCCGTTTTCAATCGATCAAGTGAAGCAGCGGAGCTATCAAGTAGCTCTTTGTTGTAGTTAACCGGGTTACGGTAATGCACGGACAGCATAAAGAAGCGGAGAACCTGTGGATCAACTTCTTTAATGATGTCATGCACAAGAACAAAGTTGCCAAGTGATTTGGACATTTTTTCGTTATCGATGTTAATGTACCCGTTATGCAGCCAGTAGCGAGCAAACGGCTTGCCTGTCAGGGCTTCAGACTGGGCAATTTCATTTTCATGGTGCGGAAATGTTAAATCCTGGCCGCCTGCATGAATATCGATCGAGTCGCCCAGATATTTACGTGCCATTGCCGAGCATTCAATATGCCAGCCGGGGCGCCCTTCTCCCCATGGGCTGCTCCAGGAGATTTCTCCTTTTTTCGCTGCTTTCCATAAAACAAAGTCAAGTGCGTCGTCTTTTTTCTCACCTGCGCCAATGCGGGCACCGACTTTTAATTCATCAATGGACTGGTGAGACAGCTTTCCGTATCCATCAAATTTTCGAGTCCGGTAATATACGTCGCCCCCGGATTCATAAGCAAAGCCTTTTTTAACAAGCTCGGCAATAAAATCAACAATGAGTTCAATGTTTTCCGTAACACGTGGATGAACGTCGGCTTTCTGGCACCCAAGTGCGTGAGTATCTTCAAAGTATGCTTCAATAAAACGCTCGGCAATGACCGGTACTTCTTCTCCGAGCTCGTTCGCTGCCCGGATCAGCTTGTCATCCACATCGGTAAAGTTTGATACGTACTTTACTTCGTATCCGCGGTATTGCAGATGGCGGCGTACTGTATCAAATACAATAGCCGGACGGGCGTTCCCGATATGAATGTAGTTGTAAACGGTCGGACCGCATACATACATCTTTACTTTCCCCTCTTCAAGCGGGACAAATTCTTCTTTTTTGCGCGTCAGCGTATTATATAATTTAATGGACATTCGTGTGGTCCCCTCTCTTCATTTCTTCCTTCAAGTAAGCAATTTCTGCTTCCAGGCTTTTTAAGCGGTCGGCAACCGGGTCAGGCATATTGCTGTGGTTTAAATCCTTTACAGAAGGCTGAACTTTTTTGCCATTCTGTATAACAATCCGGCCCGGAATCCCAACAACAGTTGAATTGGCCGGTACATCTTTTAACACAACCGAGCCGGCGCCAACCCGAGCGCATTCCCCAATGGTAATCGATCCGAGCACCTTCGCCCCCGTGGCAATTAATGCTCCATCAAGAACAGTGGGATGGCGCTTGCCTTTTTCTTTACCGGTTCCCCCTAGTGTTACCCCTTGATAGAGCGTAACATTATCACCAATTTCACAGGTTTCCCCAATCACCACGCCCATGCCGTGGTCGATAAATAGCCCCCGGCCAATCCGGGCACCCGGGTGAATTTCAATCCCAGTGAAGAAGCGGCTGATTTGAGAAATAACCCGGGCAATAAAATAAAATTTCCTTTTATAAAACCCGTGTGCCAGTCGGTGCGACCAGATGGCATGCAGCCCCGAATACGTTAAAATCACTTCCAAGTAGCTTCTTGCTGCCGGGTCCTGCTCAAAAATCGTATCGATATCTTGCTTTAATACACGCAACATTGCCCATCCACTCCTTCCAAATCCTTTTTCAGACATACAAAAAACGCCTCTGATCGACAGAGACGTTTTGTATACGCGGTTCCACTCTGTTTGAAAAACGGTTCTTCACCATTCTCCCAACTCCAGATCGATAACGGGGATTTCCCGCTGCCGCTTACTTTTTGTTCAGCTGCAGGCTCCGAGGGGCACTTCTGCGGACAGAGAGGCCTGAACCGCTCGCAGCCATGGCGGTTCTCTCTGAAAGGCATCTGCCGCTTACTTTTCCTCTTCAACGCTTTACTTTATATATATTCTATTATATACAGGTCCACCGTTTAATCAAGAACAGCGTGCAAACGTGCCATTACTTTTTCGCGGCCAAGCAGCTCAATCGCTTTCGGAAGATCCGGTCCGTGCGTCTGGCCAGTTACAGCTGCACGAATTGGCATAAACAGCTTTTTCCCTTTGTGGCCCGTTTCTTTCTGTACTTCCTTCATCGCTTTTTTTACGCCATCTGCCTGGAATGGCTCCAGTGCACCTGCTTTTTCTGCGAAAGCACGAAGTACTTCAGGAACTTGCTCTTCTGAAAGAACTTCTTTCGCTTCTTCTTCATAAGAAGCCTCTTCTTTAAAGAACAGATTCGACAATTCGACAATTTCTGCTCCGTAGCTCATTTTTTCCTGATAAAGCGCAATTAGGTTTGTGACCCATTCTTCTTTGTCAGCGGAAAGCGTTTCTTCAATCAAGCCTGCTTTCACAAGGTGAGGGCGGGCAAGTTTAACGACGCGCTCAACTGGCTGGTCTTTCATGTACTGGTTGTTCATCCATAGAAGCTTTTGTTTATCGAAAAATGCCGGTGACTTGGACAAACGCTCCGCATCAAATTGTTCGATAAACTGCTCTTTTGTATAAATTTCTTCTTCTTCTTTCGGCGACCAGCCAAGAAGCGTAATAAAGTTCAACAGTGCTTCCGGCAAATAGCCAAGCTCTTTGTACTGCTCGATAAATTGAATGATGGATTCATCACGTTTACTTAATTTCTTTCGGCTTTCGTTAACAATCAAGGTCATATGACCAAATACCGGCGGTTCAAAACCAAGCGCTTTATACACAAGCAGCTGCTTCGGCGTATTCGAGATATGGTCATCTCCGCGAAGAACATGTGTCATTTTCATTAAATAATCGTCCACCGCTACAGCAAAGTTATAAGTCGGTGTTCCATCCTGCTTTACAATGACAAAGTCCCCGCCAATGCCATCTGAATCAAAAGATACCTCGCCTTTAACCATATCATCGAATGTGATCGTTTCACCAGACGGAACAAGAAAACGAATACTTGGACGGCGGCCCTCTGCTTCCAAAGCAGCCCGCTCCTCATCCGTCAGATGACGGCATTTTCCGGAGTACCCGGCAATTTCATTGCGTTCCTGCTGTGCTGTACGCTCTGCTTCAAGCTCTTCGGCAGTACAGTAGCATTTGTATGCTTTTCCTTCTTCCAAAAGCCGCTTATAGTATTCTTTGTATAAATGGTTACGCTCTGATTGGCGATAAGGTCCGTATTCTCCACCAACATCCGGCCCCTCGTCCCAATCGACGCCAAGCCATTTTAAATAATTAAGCTGGCTTTGCTCGCCGCCTTCGATATTCCGTTTTTGATCTGTGTCCTCAATCCGGATAATAAATGATCCACCAAGATTGCGGGCATATAAATAGTTAAAAAGCGCTGTGCGCGCATTCCCGATATGTAAATGGCCAGTTGGGCTCGGCGCGTAGCGAACACGTACATTGTTTGTCATTGCTTTTTCCTCCGATGCTGTTTTACCTTTGTTTTTTTACCAATAGAACGGCTGCCTGCGATGCGATGCCTTCGCCTCTTCCCGGGAATCCGAGTTTTTCGGTCGTGGTGGCTTTCACATTTACCTGATCCGTATTTGCTTGAAGCAGTTCGGCAATGCGCTCCTGCATTGCGCCGATGTAAGGCGCCATTTTTGGCTTTTGGGCAATAATCGTACAGTCGATATTCCCCAATTCATAGCCTTTATTATCTACAAGCTGCCAAACGTGCTCCAGCAGCCTGGCAGAATCTGCATCTTTAAATGCCGCATCCGTATCTGGAAAATGACGGCCAATATCTCCTTCACCAATTGCTCCCAGACACGCATCCGCTACCGTGTGCAAAAGCACATCCGCGTCTGAATGGCCGAGCAGTCCTTTATCATGTGGAATGGTGATGCCGCCAATAATGAGCGGCCGTCCTTCTACAAGTTGATGTACATCAAACCCTTGTCCGATTCGAAACATGTTGTTTACACCTTGCTTTCATCTCTTTTTGCGATAATGGCCCGGGCAAAATACAAATCTTCCGGTGTGGTTAATTTAATATTGTCATAATCACTTTCGACAATACAAACTGGGTATCCCGTCCGTTCTACCAGTGAAGATTCATCCGTTCCCAGGAAATCTTCTTCTTCCGCCCTTTTCTGCGCGGCAAGGAGAACGGCTTTTTGAAAAGCCTGAGGCGTTTGTACAGACCAAAGACTTGACCGTTCCACCGTTTCGGACACAATACCGCTTTGCGCTTTTTTTATTGTATCTTTTACCGGAACAGCTGCAATGGCAGCCCCGGTTGCCTGAGCACTCTCCACAAGCGCAGCTACCGTTTCTCTTGTTATAAACGGCCTTGCGCCATCATGAACGAGGACAATGTCTGATTCCGGCGGAAGTGCTTTTAAACCGCTGTAAACACTGTGCTGTCGTTCTTTGCCGCCATCTGCGAATGCGCACACCTTTGTAATCCGGTGTATCGCTAAAAGCTGCTCAAACTCCTTCCTCTCATCCGGATGAACGGACAACACAATGCCCCTGCATGAAGCATCCTCCTCAAATACAGTGAGCGTATGAATAATAAGTGGCAGACCCTCGAGCTCAAGCAGCACTTTGTTCATACCTGCTTTCATGCGCTTTCCTTTTCCGGCAGCCGGAATCACGACATAATAGTCCATTCGTTTAAACCTTTCCTTTCTTCTTATGCATGCTTCGGTTTTGCGAAAATCATCCGTCCGGCAGATGTCTGCAGGACACTTGTAACGATCACGTCAATTTGCTTGCCGATAAAATCGCGGCCGTCCTCTACGACAATCATTGTTCCATCATCAAGGTAGGCAACGCCCTGGCGCTGTTCTTTTCCATCCTTAATTACCAATACATGCATGACTTCCCCTGGAATCACTACTGGCTTTACAGCATTGGCAAGATCGTTGATATTGAGTACCTGCACCTTTTGAAATTCACATACTTTATTTAAGTTAAAATCATTCGTGACGACGATCCCACCTGTTTCTTTCGCCAGCTTTACAAGCTTTGAATCTACCTCCTGTACATCCTCATAATCCTTTTCTGTCATTTCAACATCAATGGGGACATCTTTTTGCAGGCGGTTTAAAATATCAAGACCACGGCGTCCTTTTGTTCTCTTTAGTGTATCAGAAGAATCAGCAATATGCTGTAATTCTTCAAGAACAAATTGTGGAATTACAATAGTTCCATCTAAAAAACCTGTTTCACAAATATCGGCTATTCGTCCATCAATAATGACGCTTGTATCCAATATTTTCAGTGACTTTGCCGGCAGTGCAGGTGTGGTTTCTTCTGCCTGGACTTCTTTTCGTTTTGAAGATTTGTTTGAAGAAAAAAGAGAAGCCAGTTCGTCCCGGCGCTTAAAGCCAAACTGAAAGCCAAGGTAGCCGAGGCCAATCGTCAGCAAAATGGGTACTACCGTATTGACAATCGGCAGCTCCAGCTGAGCAAGCGGGATACCGACCAATATAGCCACAAGAAGGCCGGCTAACAAACCAAGGCCGCCTGTTACTATATCTTTCAGCGGAGCATTGACAATTCGATCTTCAATCCATTTAATAAACTCCACAATGTAGTCTACTGCCCAAAAGGTAAGCAAATAGAAAAGGAGTGCTCCTAAAAGCGCTGTTACATAGGGGTTATTAATAAATGGATGAGCAAGATGAAAGTAAAGGAATAAGTCCGGGATAAGAAATACGCCAAGCGTACCGCCTAAAATAATGAACCCACCCTGTACAAGACGCTTTAACATGTTTTGTTTTCACCTCCTTATTCTTTCTATTATAAACGCGTTTCGAGCCCCGCGCTAATAATACGAGACTCGAATACGCTTCATTTTGGTTTTACTTACCAAATACCGTTTTTAATGCTTCGTTTACGGTAGAAACCCCAATAATTTGGACTCCTGCGGGCGCTGTCCAGCCGCCAATATTGTTAGCTGGAACAATAATACGAGTAAATCCAAGCTTTGCCGCCTCGTTTACACGCTGCTCAATTCGTGACACCCGGCGCACTTCACCAGTCAGCCCTACTTCACCGATCAAGCAGTCAGAAGCACCTGTTGGCTCGTCGCGAAAGCTGGAGGCAATGCTTACTGCTACCGCCAAGTCAATCGCCGGTTCATCAAGCTTTACGCCGCCTGCTACCTTCAAGTAAGCATCTTGATTTTGCAAAAGCAGACCGACACGCTTTTCCAGCACAGCCATAATAAGCGTCACACGATTATGATCAATGCCTGTTGCCATCCGCCGTGGATTTCCAAAGACCGTTGGTGACACAAGTGCCTGTATTTCTACCAATACCGGCCGCGTCCCCTCCATTGAAGCTACGACAGTGGAACCAGATGTTCCTTTTGTCCGCTCTTCTAAAAAAATCTCAGATGGATTTGCTACTTCTTCAAGGCCCGCTTCCTTCATTTCAAAGATGCCCATTTCATTCGTTGAGCCGAATCGATTTTTCACAGCCCTTAAAATCCGATACGTATGGTGCCGCTCTCCTTCAAAGTAAAGCACAGTGTCTACCATGTGTTCCAGCAAACGAGGACCTGCAATAGCCCCTTCTTTTGTTACATGGCCCACGATAAAAATAGCAATATTGTTTACTTTAGCAATACGCATAAGTTCAGCTGTACACTCACGCACCTGGGATACACTTCCTGGTGCTGAGGTTACTTCCGGATGGTGAACCGTTTGAATCGAATCTATAATTACAAACTGCGGCTTCATGCTTTCAATTGCTGAATGAATAAGCTGCAAATTGGTTTCAGCATAAATATATAAGCTTGTTTCGTTAATGCCCATTCGAGAAGCCCGCATTTTTGTTTGTTTTACTGATTCCTCACCCGATATATAAAGTACATTGCTTCCTTTTGACGAAAGCTGTGAAGAAACCTGTAAAAGAAGCGTAGATTTTCCAATACCCGGATCGCCGCCTATTAAAACGAGTGAACCAGGAACAACGCCGCCGCCTAACACTCGATTTAATTCTTTTAAATCAGTTTCTACTCTCGGCTCCTGAGAGGTTTCTACATCAATCAGCCTGGATGGTTTTGCCATGACCGTGTCTGAATGGGCAAAGGTCGTTCTCTTTGGCTTTCCAGTGATTTCTGTTTCTTCAACCATTTGATTCCACTGACCACAGCCCGGGCATTTCCCCATCCATTTTGGTGATTCGTACCCACATGCTCCACAAACGAACTTTGTTTTTACTTTAGCCATTTTCCTTCTCCTTTTTCATAAAAAACAGCGGGTCCATGGCAGACCCGCTGTACTCTTTTGTTACGAAGCTGAACCTGCCGCTGTGCGGACGACAAAATCACCTTTTTCATCTACATCCACCACAACGTGCTGTCCAGTTAACACGTTACCTTTAAGCAGCTCTTCTGACAAGCGATCCTCTACTTGCTTTTGAAGTGCCCGGCGAAGCGGACGCGCCCCATATTCCGGATCATATCCTTCATCTGCAATTTTCTCTTTCGCTTTATCAGACAGCTCGACATTGATGTCCTGCTCTTTTAAACGTGCTGTCAGCTGATCCGTCATAAGAGTAACAATTTCTTTCAAATGTTTCTTTTCAAGAGCATGGAAGACGATAATTTCATCGATACGGTTTAAGAATTCAGGACGGAATGCACGTTTTAGCTCATCCATCACTTTTCCTTTCATATCTTTATGGTCCTGCGACGCATCTTGAATATTGAAACCGACGTATTTATTTTTTTGCAATGACTGTGCCCCAACGTTAGATGTCATAATGAGGACAGTATTGCGGAAATCCACCGTACGGCCTTTTGAATCCGTTAAGCGTCCATCTTCAAGAACTTGAAGCAAGATATTGAATACGTCCGGGTGCGCTTTTTCAATTTCATCCAATAGAACAACGGAGTATGGCTTGCGGCGAATTTTCTCCGTCAGCTGACCGCCTTCTTCATAACCTACATAGCCTGGAGGCGAACCAACGAGACGAGAGGTTGAATGCTTCTCCATGTACTCGGACATATCAATACGAATCATCGCATCCTCATCACCGAACATAGATTCAGCCAATGCTTTAGCCAGTTCTGTTTTCCCGACGCCTGTTGGGCCGAGGAAAATAAACGAGCCGATTGGGCGTTTTGGATCTTTTAGTCCTGCACGTGCCCGGCGAACCGCTTTGGAAATAGACGTTACTGCTTCTTCCTGGCCGATCAAGCGGGAATGCAAAATTTCTTCCAGATTTAGCAAGCGGTCTGTTTCAGTCTGTGCCAATTTAGAAACCGGGATTCCAGTCCAGCTTGACACAACCATCGCAATGTCTTCCATTGTCACTTCACTGTTTTCTGTACCCTGCTTTTCTTTCCAGCTGTTTTTTGTCTGCTCCAGCTCTTCACGAAGCTTTTGTTCAGAATCACGTAGAGAGGCTGCTTTTTCAAACTCCTGGCTTTGTACGGCAGAATCTTTTTCATGCTTCAGTGCTTCAAGCTTCACTTCAAGCTCTTTTAAGTTTGGCGGTGTTGTAAAAGAGCGAAGTCGAACCTTTGAGCCAGCTTCATCGATTAAATCAATTGCTTTGTCCGGCAGGAACCGGTCAGAAATATAGCGATCAGACATTTTTACAGCTGCTTCAATCGCCTCATCTAAAATGGCTACACGGTGATGAGCTTCATACCGGTCACGCAGTCCTTTTAAAATTTGAATGGACTCATCAAGTGTTGGTTCGTCAACTTGAATCGGCTGGAATCGACGTTCTAGCGCTGCATCTTTTTCAATGTATTTGCGATACTCATCAAGCGTGGTAGCACCAATACATTGTAGTTCGCCCCTTGCAAGGGACGGTTTTAAGATGTTGGAAGCATCAATGGCACCTTCTGCGCCTCCTGCACCGATCAATGTATGCAGTTCGTCAATAAATAAAATAATATTACCTGCCTGACGAATTTCATCCATTACTTTTTTCAGGCGGTCTTCAAATTCACCACGGTATTTTGTTCCAGCCACTACCGTTCCCATATCAAGTGTCATCACACGCTTGTTGCGAAGGGTTTCTGGCACCTCATTATTAATGATTTGCTGAGCAAGACCTTCAGCAATAGCTGTCTTACCTACACCTGGTTCCCCAATTAAAACCGGATTGTTTTTCGTACGTCGGCTGAGCACCTCAATGACACGCTGAATTTCTTTACTGCGGCCGATAACTGGGTCTAAGCTTCCTTCCCGAGCAATCACCGTCAAGTCACGCGCCAGGCCATCAAGCGTTGGCGTACTAACATTTGACGCCTGGCCGCCCTGGCCACCGCCTGATTCACTACTGCCAAGCAGCTGTAATACTTGCTGGCGCGCTTTGTTTAAGCTGACACCAAGATTTCCAAGTACGCGTGCCGCTACTCCTTCTCCTTCACGGATCAATCCAAGTAAAATGTGCTCTGTCCCTACATAAGAATGACCAAGCTTACGAGCCTCATCCATGGAGAGCTCAATCACTTTTTTTGCTCGTGGTGTATAATGAACAGTTTTAGAAGCACCGTCACCTTTTCCAATTAGCTCTTCTACTTCTTCTTGAATCTTCTCCGCGCTAAGACCGAGACCGTACAGCGCTTTAGCCGCAATTCCTTCGCCTTCACGAACAAGTCCGAGTAGAATGTGTTCTGTTCCAATATTATTGTGACCCAGGCGAATCGCTTCTTCCTGTGCTAACGCTAATACCTTTTGTGCTCTTTCTGTAAAACGTCCAAACATCATATCCATTTCCCCCTTATCTTAATTCGTTTCCTCTAGTTCAAGCCGTTCTCGAATCAATGCGGCTCGGCGAATATCCCGTTCTTCCGCTCGAAGCGGTCCTCCGGCGTATTGCTGCAAAAAGCCTGGCTGCGTTAAAATCATCAGCTCATTTAAGATGCTTTTTGGTATATGAGTGATATACCCTAAATCGATCCCTAATCTAACATCTGACAAACATTGAAATGCTTCATTTGTTTCAATGACACGACTGTTTGATAAAACGCCGTACGAACGAAAGATCCGATCTTCAAGCTGAATAGGCGACGTTTGCATTAAAGCATCGCGTGCTGACTGCTCACGAGACATCAATTCATGTACAACACTGTCTAAGTCGTTAATGATGTCTTCCTCTGATTTTCCAAGTGTCAGCTGATTTGAAATTTGAAAGATGTTACCTAAAGCTTCGCTGCCTTCCCCGTAAATTCCTCTAACAACAAGTCCTAACTGGCTAATAGCTGGAATAATACGACTCATTTGCCGGGTTAACACCAGGCCAGGGAGGTGAATCATAACAGACGCCCGAAGTCCTGTTCCTACATTGGTCGGGCAAGCAGTTAAATAACCCATCTTTTCATCAAAAGCATATTGCACACGGCTTTCAATGACATCATCAATCTGATTGGCTCTTTCAAGTGTTTCATGCAGCTGTAATCCTGAAGATAAACACTGTATACGGAGGTGATCTTCTTCATTCACCATAATACTTACGTCCTCTTGTTCAGAAATAAGTACTGCACCGTATAAAGATGTTTCAGCTAAGTAAGGGCTGATTAAATGTTTTTCTACCAGTACTCTTTTTTGCAGAGGCGAGATATCCTCCATTTTTAACAGTTCAAGTGATAATGGTTCAGAAGCCGCTTCATTTATCTGGTCTACAACTTCTTTTGCTTTTTCCGCCGACAATATTGATGGAAACAAGACATCCTCTAAATTACGTGCTAATCTTATACGTGTACTAAGGACCACATCAGAATCAGGCCCTGTTCCACTCATCCATGCAGTGGTTTGCTGGTTGATGAATCGTTCCAGAGACATTACAAACCGCCTCCTTCACCCAGCATTTTTTTCTCTAAGGCACGAATCTGATCACGAATACCTGCTGCTTCTTCAAATTGCTCATTACTTATCATGTCTTGAAGTTTTTCACGCAGTTGATGTACTTCTTTTTGCAAGTGAAGAGCCCCTCCCATACGTGCTGGAATCTTCCCTTGGTGAACAGTATTACCACCATGAAGCCGTTTTAAAATAGATAATAATTTTGAATCAAACGACTTGTAACAGTAAGAACAGCCAAACTTGCTGCTTTGTAGAAATTGCTGAAATGTCATATGGCATTTTTCGCAATGTAGTTCCTTTTCCCGAAAAGAAGGGTTTGCAGAAAAGTGAGGCTCAGGATTAAATAACCCTCCCAGCAAATTATTTAATGAAAAAGCCGGGTGGCTGCTAAATAAGTGTTCACCCTTTTCATGAGCGCAATGCTCACATAAATAAACTTCCGTCATTTCTCCATTTACTGTTTTAGTGAAATGAAGGGCTGCCGGCCGCTCATGACACTCTTGACATATCATTCTGCTCACCTGCCTTCTACATATTTAAGAGATGCTAAAAATGACTTCATCATTCGTGCCCTTAATTCATCTCGTTCAGGCAACTCGGTGTTAATTACAGAACGTTCCATTACACCTATCATTAATTTCGCCTCGCGAGTGGAAATTACCTTTTCTTCAAGCAAACGATAAACAAAATTTTCTGCGCTCGCTTGTGAAAGCCTTGTACCTGTAAGGGTCATTAATTGATCAAGAAGATCACTTTGCTCATGTACAGTCACTTTAATAATGCGAATGTAGCCGCCGCCACCTCTTTTACTTTCAACTATATACCCGCGCTCAATCGTAAAACGCGTATTAATTACATAATTGATTTGAGATGGGACACATTGAAATTTGTCAGCAATCTCACTTCGCTTAATTTCGACAATTTCACTTCCATTGCGTTCGAGTACTTGTTTCAAATACTGTTCAATAATATCAGAAACGTTTCTCATGGTTTTCCCCACCTTGACCTTGACTATATTTGACGATAATTATAAAGGAAAGAAAGCATTCCTTCAATTATTTTGCCTTTAAATACAAAAAAGACAACCTGATTTCTCAAGTTGTCTTAACGTGCCAGGCGGCGTCCTGCT
>NZ_LAHL01000025.1 GCF_000966195.1 Domibacillus robiginosus
TTCGAAGCGTTTTAGCTATTAGGTATTCACGAATTAAAGAGTAATTGTTTCACTTTTAGAAATTAATAGAATTTTACCTTGATCTAGACGCTGTTCATAAATATCTGCCTCTGCTGAACTTAATCCGATTTCTTCCATCTTAGCTCGAAGTTGATCACCTGTACTTCGAAACATATTTTTCACAGTTGTTCCAAGCCCTGTTTCATCCATACCAATTTTTTCTGCATTTGATCGGTCGGCTATTTCATCCGTAACATCTGAATCGTGAGCCAGCACATATACTTCTTCTTCTGAGATACCACGCGTATACAAGCTGTTTGCTGCTTGAACTGCACCCTCGATTGTTTCATATTCTTTTACTGCTGCCATGCTAATCTCTCCTTTTCATTTGTTTCTATATATTTTTCTCACTCAATAAAAAGAGTTTAAACATAAAAATTGTAAGACGGATTTTATAGAGAAATCATTATTTTTATTGTTCCTCTTCTGCAGGATCATTCTCTGGGTCCACCTGATCATCTACTTCACCATCATCAATGCCGTTATCCTGGTCACCTTCATCTCCACAACCAGCTAATCCACCAATTGTTAATATAGCTGCCATCCCACTGGCCATTAATTTCTTTTTCCATTTGAGATTCGTATATATCTCCGCCTCCCTTAATTTATTCTGGTATTTAGTGTGTGGAATACCCTCGACTCTAAAACTTAAACAAAAAAGACCATTTAAATATTGTATACAGCTACAAGTTATGAACCAGAGAATTACAACTTCTTTTAATTGAATTCTTTATATATTTTCCCATATCTCATTACATCGTAAATAGCTTTTCCGTCGCTTGGATTATTTTCTCCATAATCGATTGGAATGAGCGCAAAAAATACAAGATATACAGAAAAGTAAACAAACTGGTAAAAAAACAAATGTGCAGGCAGTATATTTGCATGAATAAGTCCGTTAACGATTAAAATGGAGGCAATATTAAAAATCGGTCCCCCTGCATAAATCAATGCGTGTTTCCAACGTCTATCTTTTCGCAGCTGATCATAATAGCAGGCTGAATCAATAAAGTAGAACTTCCGAATTTCAATATTTTTCACCTTAAGCAGTTTGCCGCCGCGACCAATTGTTAAAGAAGTTTTTCCGCCAAACAAATAAGCAAAAAAAGCATGTCCGCCTGAATGAATAAGCAGTGTTAAGGGTAATACGATAAAGAAAGCCCAGGCGAACGTTCCCATGTCATCAAAGCTAAACAATCGGTTCACATCCTTTTCCTAAAATTAAAACGCATGCTAAAGATTGCAACCAATAAAAGTGAAGTTCCAAAAGCAGACTGGTTATAAGCAAGTTTTGTACATGCGAACATATTCGGATCAATAGAATGCTCTTTCACTTTCACCTTAACAAGCAAACGATTTAATTTTTAAATGTTGTTTTTGGGTAATCTCAGTCTCTGCCCATTTAAACTATCAACCAATATGTATTTTGCCTATTGGCCTAAAGGATAAACAAGTTTTATTACTCTAATCCAGCGATAAGAATGCTTAAAGGAAAGATAAACATTTCTGCTTAATCCTATTAATCCTAAAACGGGCTGAGAAATTATTATTCTATTAACTGGAGGGAATTAAATGAATATAGAACGGGCAATTACCATTGCAGCTAACAGTCATGCCGGACAATCTCATAAAGGTGTAGAAGCTTTTATTCTGCACCCTTTAAGGGTCATGATGGCTATGCCGAATGATGAATTAAAAACGATTGCTGTTCTTCATGATGTTATCGAAAAAACAAATATAACAATAGAAGATTTGCAGCATGAGGGTTTTTCTGAAAAAGTCATCATTGCACTTGATTCCCTTACGAAACGAGAGAATGAACCATACATGGACTTTATTCGACGGGCTAAAAAGAACGAACTGGCGAAAGTAGTAAAGATTGCAGACATTAAAGACAATAAAGAGGTCACTTTGTCACCTACTCCATCTGAAGAAGATGAAGAGAAAATCAAAAAATATGATCAAGCGCTAGAAGAATTATTGTCATGAAGAAGATAGAAGTAAGCAATCTGGGTTTACATTGGCTAATACTTTAAAAAAACAAAACAAAAAAAGGGTTTATATCGATTAAATTTATTACTTGCAACGTTCTTCATTTTAAGCTGATTATACAAAATTATGTGTTTTCAGCACGGGCAAGCATAAATGTTTTAGTTTTAAATGAATTGATGAGGTTGACACTTCCACGGCTGAAGCCGCAAGCCGTGAGAGTGTCAATTGATTAGTGTAATTAACTCCTTCCTCTATAGAGCCTATTAATTAGAGAAAAAATAATCTAACTCTATTATTCTTACTATCTCAATTTTAGCTATTCAGATAAGTATGTCGGCATTCCTCAGGAAAATAAAAAAGGAAAAAGACTATGCTTTTTCCTTTTTTTATCTGTGTTCACTTACAGTTTAAACTTTCGCACCAAGTCATTCAGTGTTTCAGCATGTTGAGCAAGCAGATCTGCACTTGCTGAAACCTCCTCCATCGAGCTGTTGCTTTGCTGTACGGAAGCGGAGGTTTGCTCAAGCCCTGTCGCTGCTTCCTCAGAAATAGACGCAATATTTTCTACCGACTGGCTGACAGTTACGCTGTTATTTGAAACTTTCTGTAAGACTGTAGAAGTTGCGCTGATCTCATCACCCATAGTTTTAACTGCTTCATTAATTTCATTAAATTTTGCACCTGAAAGATTTATCTGATCTATTCCATTTCTAACCTGATCATACCCCTCATCCAGTATGCTGATTACGGTTCTTGATTCTAATTGGATATTCCCTACAATTTGAGTGATTTCTCCTACAGAAGCAGATACTTGTTCCGCTAGATTCCGGACTTCCTCTGCCACAACAGCAAAACCTTTTCCGTGCTCCCCAGCTCTCGCGGCTTCTATAGCCACGTTTAATGCCAGCAAATTCGTTTGGTTAGCAACATTCTGAATAACATCCACCAGCTTAGATATATCAAGTGATCGTTCGGCAAGACCGTTTACCTTTTCCACAGACTCTTTTACAATACTATCAATCATATTCATTTGATTCATTGAGTTTTCCATCAATGCAACCCCATCATCGGTTAAGTGTAAAACCCCAGCAGACATTTGTTCAATCTGTTCTCCACTTGTTCTAGCACTTTTTATGTCCTCATTTTGACTGGTTACCACTTCAGAAATACTGCTTACTGAGGAAGCCTGCTGTTCTGCTCCAGCCGCGAGTTCTTGAACAGTGGAAGCGACTTGCTCGCTGCCCTGCTGCACTTCTCTGGAAGATTGTGATAATTCCTCACTTTGACTGCTCACGCTGTCTGAAATATACACCATTTCGTTTACCATATCTTTTAAGTTACTGCTCATTTTATTAACAGCTGTAACCAGTTGCCCAATTTCATCATTCCCTCTATAGTCCAGAATATCTACGTTCAAGTTTCCTTCGGAGACTTGTGTTGCCAGATTTACGATATTTTTCAGATTCTTAATGATCAATCTGCTCACTATAATAATCAGAAAACTGCCTAGAAGCATAGAGACAATAATAGAGACGATCAATATTATTTCAGAACTGTGGATAGCATTATTAGCATTTTTAATCGCACGGACTCTCTCGTCATAAGAACCTGTCCGGATTTCCGTCAAATCCGCGACGGTACTATCAAGCATCCTTTGTGTTTGAACCCTAAGTTCTCTAACTTTTTGATGTTCTTCTTTTTCAACGGCCGGCACAATTTGCTCTAAAAACAACTGATTAATTTTATGGTTATTGGCTTTCACCGTTTTAAATAATTCCTTTTGTTTATCGGTAGATAGCTGTGGCTCTAACTTAAACTCCAGCTCCGCGAATTGCTCCATTCGATTTTAAATTCATTGATAGATTTTTCGTCCTGCAGATAAATATAATCGGCAATTCGAATATCCATCCCGCGAATGGTAAACACCATTAGAGTAAAATCAACTGAGCGTGTTGCCTCTCTGTCTATATCATCAATAGAGTGGCTTACACCCTCTAGCCGAAAGAATACAATCAAAACAGACACCACAAATAATAGAAGAGTTATACCGAAAGCAATTCCGTACTTTCTAGCTAATCCTGATGTTTCGCCACTTTATACTATTAAACATCATTTTCTCCTTACTGCATAATACTTTTAAGTCTTTAGTCACAAACAAATCCTTAAAAATCAATTTTATAGGGATTTTTCATTTATAACATGTATATATTTTACCTGTTTTAAAAAGGTAAATCTATTTTTTATTTCAAAAAAAGGAGGCCTTTTTACCTTTTGATTCTGAGTTATCTTCTCGAGATAGTTATTTTTTACATAAATGTAATTATTATTTACAGCGATATTTCGTTACTTTTGAAAAGTTTGTAATATAATTGTAACAATATGTTTTTTAATGTTAAAAAGATAAAGGCAAACCATTCAAAAGATTGGGACGCAAAGCTACAGATCTAAGGTTTTAAACTATGATGGCTGGGTTGCAAAATCATAGGAGTGATATATTTGTTGATGAAGAAGTTATTCAAAAATCTATTTGTGGTATTAACATCATTAGCATTGGGCTTAAGTATTCTATCTGTGAAAACGGAAGCTAGTAATGAAAAAAACCATGACCTTATCATAGTCAACAAAGCCTATAATAAGATGGTGTTTATTAACGATGGGTTTATTGAAATGGTTGCACCAGTAGGAACAGGTCGCACATGGGATCTCACTCCTGTCGGGCGCTTTAAAGTGGTGAATATGGTCAAAAATAGACCTTATTACAAAAAAAATATCTCTGGTGATTCACCAAACAATCCTCTTGGCGCACGATGGATTGGCTTTAGTGTACCGGGAAATTGGGGAACGGAAACAGGAAATGTATTTGCACTCCACGGAACCAATCAACCGGCCTCTATTGGTGGTTACGTTAGTTCTGGATGTATCAGAATGTATAACAACGACATTATTAAGCTATATGATAAAGTTGCTAACGGAACACCCGTAACAATTACTTATTCATACAAATCATTTCAAGAATTGGCAAAAATGTATGGCTATTCGATAAAAGGTTTTAGATAATTCTAGAGCGACTTATATTTAAGTCGCTCTAGACTGTAGACAAATGATTGATAACCGTCACATAAATGGGATAGATTGGCGGCGTCCGAGCAGCTCCGCTTTCCATGGGGCAGGCGCTGAACCCACAGGAGTCTACGCTGCCCTCCTGCCGCCAAGTGGCTTGCAACAAGATTGTATAGGGCTATAAGGTCGTATTTTTTCTTTTTAAAAGAAGAGAAAATCTCTATCTGGTCCCTGGCTGATTGATCCTCAACACCACTTATCGGCTCTTTTTTTTGAAAAAGACAGACTATGTCTACACACTGGAGCGACTTATATTTAAGTTGCTCTTTTTGTACGTTCTTCCTTTATTTTCGGGCGGAGGATGGAATTATTATTCGCTTGCTTTAAGAAATATCGTTTTCTTCCATTGTCTCCTCCGATTCCAACTCTACATTACATTAAGATACTGTGATCACCACATATCTGCCACCTGTGTATCCTCTTCCATCGTGTATAGAACGTTAATCATTTCGATTAGCGTTCTTTATACTGAAATTGGACTAAATTCCAAAACGAACATAAGTTTAATCCTAAGGCTGCGTTAAACTGCACATTAGTTGAAAAAGAAAAGATGGAGTAAAAATAATCCCATTTATACGTACCTTCTGTTTTGTACCTAACCTTTAAAGATAATACATTCCGCTATGTATATTCGTATTGACTTACGTGAATAGTCAGGTGTTCAATTGGAAGGACAGACGCTGCATAATCGTCTTAACGGAAAACAGCCTCATTTGAGGAATGTGTCCGGCGGCGCACAGCCTCTACACTGGCAAAGAAGGATTTTACATTAATGCAAAATACATCCTTGCGCAGCAAGTATTCATCATCAATCGGCCTTACCAAATTCATCGTCTCCCGCCGCAAATGAAATAAACACCATTTCATCTAATCGAAACCTGGAACTGAACCCTTTCAGCTTTACATAGGATTGCTGGCCGGGCAGCCGGCAAAATCCCGAAATAATCCCGTTTATCTATAACAGGTCATGGTCACCGAAGGTATTCAGCTTAAACATTACTTCTCTTTCCAGATGGAGTGAGCTTTGAATAATCCGGTCGAATTACTCCAATTGCTGTTCATCAAATAAAATGTCCGTTTTCACCGGTTTACTTTTGTCTCTTTCCATTATTTCAGCATGCTCGGCTAGGATGAGTCCCTGTCATTTCATCATTCCCCGGTCATTATCCAATTTCTTCATCCAAGATAACTCCTTTCAATGGGAATATACGTTTGTATATGATATATATTTCAGTATAAGAACAAATATTCCTGCTGACAACGAAAGCTTTTTTTATTATTCCTCTTTCCACCGAAAATATGTTCGTTTATTTATTGAATTATGAACATTTGTTCGGTATAATGAGATTGTAAAGAGGAGGCTGTTAAAATGAATGGATTGTTTAACATATCGTTGGAACAAAAAAAGCCAATCTCCATTATGTATATGGCAGATGATTATACCATTACAGACCGAAGTATCATTGTGAGGAAAATAGATGACGTTCACATCCACGCTTACTGCTTGAAGAGACAACAAATGCGGAAATTTAAGCGGTCCAACATTTTAGCAGCAGGAAAACCACAGCGAAGGAGAAAGGCTTATGCTTAAAAAACTGTCTGCACGCCAAGAAAAAATGCTGCAGTTTATAGATGATTATGTCAGTGCAAAAAACTATCCCCCGTCTATCCGCGAAATAGGGGACGCGGTGGAGTTAAAGTCTTCTTCAACCGTAAAGGGCCATCTTGATCGTTTAAAGGCGTCCGGATATGTAACCTGGGAACAGGGAAAGCCGCGGACATTGAATGTAGTGAAAAGAAACAACATACTCTCCATGAAATTAAATGCTTAATATACAAAAGGAGCAAGAACAGCAGGAAAACTGTTATTGCTCCTTCTTTTTACTTTCAATATCCCAAAAGTGGAATTGGCATTTACTTAATTATGAATCCTTTCTATTAATTGTAGAAAGCAATCAAATCAGTTCAGTTTTAGGATTGATAATTCTAACATAACAAAGCTTTCAAGCTTCTTCTTTATTTAATCCATTGGCTTGAATAAATAACCATACCAATTATAAGGCACTGCCATGTTACAAAGAGACTTGAGCAACTGAACATCTTCAAATTTCGTAACCCATTGAAACACAGGTCATTGAACATAGAATAATAAACAGGGTTTTGTTACAGAAAAAGAAATAAAAAAGCGCCCTTTTGAGAACCGAATGGCCATGTTCAGAAAAGGACGGGTTTTTATACACAATAATTGATCAATGATACATAGATTTTAAGCAATCTTTTAAGACAAAAAAATTATAGGATTTGTCTAAAATAAACTATTTATAAAAACGTTTTCAAGACGAGTTAGACGTGAAAAACAGCCTCCAGATTTTTCGAAGACCGCCTTATAAATTTATGTGGGTTAACAAATTTTAACCATTTGTGAAAATCTGTTCAACTGCTTCCGCGACCCGCTTATGTACAATCCGGTCAAGCGGCTGAGGCACAAGATCTCCTGGTTTTGTACATTCGGCAATTGCTTCGGCTGCTGCGACAAGCATTGGATGGGTCACTTCATTTGCGTGCGCATTCAAAATACCTCTGAAAATACCCGGGAACCCAAGGACATTGTTTACCGAACGGCCATCTGCCGCAAAGACCGCCCCGGCTTCAAGCGCATCTGCAGCTTCAATTTCCGGCTTTGGATTCGACAGGGCCAAAATAATTTGTCCTTTGCGTACCCATTTTTTTTGAATCAAGCCTTGAACACCAGTCGTTGCAATGACAATATCACAGCGGTTCATTAAGTCTTCTAACTCATCTACTGGTATACCGCTGTAATTTTGAAGCCGGTCTTTCGCTTCTTGTGAACGGTCTGCTCCCAGTACAGATTTCGCCCCATAGGCCATAAGCATTCTGCAAATGGCAAGACCAGCGGCACCGAGACCGATTTGGCCAACCGTTGCTTCCTTTAAATCCACGCCGGTGCTTTTGCAGGCTGAAATAACCGCTGCAAGGGTAACAACCGCCGTACCGTGCTGGTCATCATGCATGACTGGAATGTTGAGTTCGGCTTTTAGTCGTTCTTCTACTTCAAAACAGTGAGGCGAACCAATATCTTCGAGTAAAATCCCGCTGAAACCTGGTGCAATATGCTTGACCGTTTCAACAATTTCATTTGGATTTTTTGTATCCAGCAAAATTGGAATACCATTAATACCAACAAGCTGGTCAAATAATGCCGCTTTCCCTTCTATTACCGGCATTCCTGCTACCGGCCCGATATCTCCAAGTCCTAAAATTGCTGTGCCATCTGTTACGATCGCAACACTGTTTCCGATATTTGTATAGATTTTTGCTTTTTCCGGCTCCGCCTCGATTACTTTGCACACATCTGCCACACCTGGCGTATAAACGCGGCTTAGGTCGGCGAGGGACTGAATCGGCATTTTACTCTTCATTTGCACCTTTCCACCTTCATGTGCACGAAGCACTTCATCTGAGACAGTCTGTACCCGGAACCCGTCTAAATCGTTAATAGCTTGAATGATCTTGTAAAGCTGATCTTCATTTTCAGTTTGAACCGTAATGTTACGGTGTGTGTATGCTGTGCCCACTTTTATGGTTTGAACTTCTCCAATATCACCGCCACTCAGCCCAATCGCTGATGCAACTTTTCCAAGACTACCTGGCACCGATGGAATTTCAATCATCATTGTTCGAATCAATTTACTATAAGCCATTGGAGAAACTACCCCCGTAAATAAAATTTCTATTTTTTATATGATACTTTTCTAGACAATGGGGTCTTTTTACTTGTTTAATGCCTTTTTCTAGGAATGGCTCTTTTATGCACTAGATGTAAATGAATGAAAATTTTATTCGTATAGAATACTCATCACATCGATAAAGCAATCTGATGATTAAATACTTCAAAATTTATTATTTGAATTCAGAATTCAAAAAAGAGTAAACAGGATTTTTAAATTATTTTAATCATAGAAAGGCCAAAACAATGGAACTAATAGTAAACAAACAATAAGCTGAATCACAATAAAAGGAACACCGCACTTTATATAATCCACAAATCGGTAATTACCCGCTGAGTAAATCATTGTATTTGGCGGAGTACCGATTGGTGAGGCATATGCCGCTGAGGCTCCTACACAAATGGCCATTAAAATTGCCCGGGGATCTGCTCCCATACTATTGGCAATGACAAGACCGATCGGGGCAAGGAGTGTAGCAGCTGCCGTATTAGACATAACGGAAGTCAATACTGTGGTTAATACAAATAACAAGCCTGTTATCAGATAAGGGCCTGCACTATTTCCTACAGATCCGATAATTGTATCTGCAATCATCTGTGCTGCTCCAGTTTCAGATAAGGCTGTTGCCATCGGCATCATACCTGCCACCAAAATGATTGTGGACATATCGAGTGACTTATAAGCTTGTTTTTCTGTCATCGTACGCGTGAGAACAATCAGTAATGCACCAATAATGGAAACAATGTGCAAAGGCACTCCAATTTGCTCTTCAAATACCATAAATACTATCGTCATCAATAATATGCTAAGAGCAATAACCTGTTTCATTACATTATTTGGCTGGTTTCCAGCTACTTCTTGCCCTGCAGCTATTTCATCTGCCTCAACAACTTCTTCGAGTGAATTTTCTCTAGAAGGAATAAGTTTATAACCTATCGTCATCATATAAATAATGCCGACAATTGTTAAAGGGATTCCTACCTTAGCGAATTCGAAAAAGCCAAAAGGCTCTATACTTTCATTTTGCATGACTCCCTGGACGGCAAGATTACTGTTAGTTCCTACAAGAGTAATCATTCCGCCAAGGGCTGTTGCATAAGCAAGAGGCATTAATAATTTTGCACGGGAATAACCTGCGCTTTGTGCAATAAGAATGACAATCGGCATCAGTACAGCTGTTGTACTAGTATTGGATAGAAAGGCTGAAAGTCCTGCTCCTATCACCATAATAGTAAATAGAAGTTGTTTTTCTGTCTTGGCAAACTTCGTAATCAGTGTACCTATCTTTTTAGCCACCCCTGTCTCAAACAAAGATGCACCGATGACAAACATTCCAGTTATGAGAATGACAATGGGATTAATAAACCCTGAAAAAACTGCTTCTGAATCAATAATTCCTGTTAAATACAAAAGAAAAGTTACTAGCAATGCTGTAGCGGCAACAGGAATTACTTCGGTTACAAAAAGAATTGCTGCTAGCAGTAATATAAGAAGTGTAATAGCAGCTGCAGACATGGTTCCTACCTCCTTCATAATTAGCTTTGCTTTCAACCTAGAATAAACAACTTTCTTAGAGTTGATTATCAATTATTAAAGAATTTTCAAAATAAAATTCAACGGATTAACCAGGAAAACGCATACAAAAAACGTAGTCAAAGTATTTATTTGTTGTCTCGTTGGCATGGGCCTTTCCAACAAAGAAAAAACAATCTGTTTTTAGAAGGAGAAAAATAGATTCTCCTTCTAAAACAAGTTAGATAAAGTTTTCTTTCTTTAAAGGATTAAGTTAATTTAGCGTTTATTTTCCACTTAAAATTGTTGAGGACCATTTTTTTTCAACACGATCAACAAATTGCTTACACAAACCAATATAACTCTTAGGATCCAAGTGGGTTCTTACTTCTTCCTCACTCATATGCTCCATTATTTCTTTATTCTCTAAAGTCGTTTCAAGTAATGACCTTTTTTCTTCAAAAGCTTTCATTGAAACTTCATATACTAGATCATGAGCTATCTGCCGCCCAACATATTTACCTAAATTCAACATAAGATTTTCAGAAACAATTAGTCCTTGAAGCAAGTACAAGTTTCTATTCATATTTTCTTTGTGCACAATTAACCCTTCTAATACGCCTTGCATCTGCTGTAATCCACCACTCGTTAAAATACAGATCTGAGGAATGAAAGACCACTCCGTCAGCCAAAAGGTCATGTCTCTTTCATGTTCCTGGATCATCCCGTCGAATCCTAACGAAGCATTTCTTTGGACAAGACGAGTTAACCCAACAACGTATTCGCATACCATTGGATTACGCTTATGAGGCATTGTGCTACTTCCAACCTTGCCCATAGCGAAACCTTCTTCTATTTCACCTAATTCTGATCTTTGGAGATTAATGATTTCGTTTGCAATTTTTCCAACTGTTCCAGAAATCATAGCAATAATACTAGCAAACTCTGCGAAACCATCGCGCTCTACATGCCATGTTATAGTTGGCTGTTCAAGCCCTAAAATTCTGCAGTATCTTTCTTGTACATCTAAACCGTTTTCACTAATGGAGGCAAGAGTGCCAGCAGCGCCAGCAAATTGGCCCATTAGATAACGTTTTTTTCCTTCTTCCAATCGTTCAATATGCCTTCCAATTTCATCAGCCCAGATGGCAATTTTATATCCCAAAGTTACCGGTAAAGCATGCTGTCCATGTGTTCTACCTGGCATAATCGTTTCTTTATGCTCTTCAGCTAATTCTAAGCATGTGTCTAGAAATTTACGTAATTGAATTAAAATTACTTCTTGTGCTTCTTTCATTTGAAGCACAACGGCTGTATCCATAATATCCTGTGTTGTTGCTCCCCAGTGTACATATCCACCTGCGTCACCTTCACACACCTTTTCCAAAGAGCGGATTAAGGTAATTAATGGATGGGAAGTTTCAACAATTCCTTTGCGAATTGTTTGCATGTCCAGATTTTCGAATTTAGCTTTTTCGGCAATTTCTTTTGCTGCCGCTTCGGGAATTAAGCCAACTTCCGCTTCCGCTAATGCCAAAGCGGCCTCAGCATCTAACCATTTTTGTAGAAGTGATTCATCTGAAAATACCTTGTTCATTTCTTCAGATCCGTAAATACCTTTGTACAGTTCGGAATCAATTACATAAGAAGCCATTTGTATTCCCTCCAATAATTTTCTGTCGATTTCATGTAACCGGATTCAAAAAGGAAAACGTTTGTCTATTGATTTTCTCCTAAAAAGAGTTTAAACATATATAGCATCCCTTTTAAAACACTAAATTTTATCCAGTTAATAAAAACAACGGATTAGACAAACGTTTGTCTAATTTGTAACTAAAGAATAAATCCTCATGAGATGTTTGTCAATATATTTTTAATTTTCATATGCCTGCAGGCAGCATAGAAAATATAAGGAAGTTGCTATATAATACCTTTAGCACTCCATAAAAAATGATTTTCAAAAGATGTTTTTACATACAGGTAGGTGTATCTATAAATTGGCCACATTAAAAGAGGTTGCAAAACTAGCTAAAGTAGATCCATCCGTTGTTTCAAGGGTTGTGAATAATGACCCTGCATTAAATATTAAAACAGAGACGCGAAAACGTATTCTTGATGCGATCGAAAAAATGAATTACCGTCCCAACTTGTCAGCTCGGAATTTAAAAAAAGGCCAGAGCAAAATGCTCGGTATGATTATCCCTGATTTTTCGAATCCGGTTTACAGCAGTATGATCCATGGAGCAGAAGATCAAGCTGCACATGAAGGCTATAATTTGCTCGTTTATAGTATGAAACAAAAAGGATTAGAAAAAAGCTATTCCCCACTTCTGGAAGGACAGATTGAAGGATTACTCATAGCCAACTCTGAAATAGACAATAAAGAAATTTTAGAACTCAAAAAAACAAAAAAACCATTTATTCTGGTAAATCGCTTTGTACCTGGTATAGATAATTATGTTGTCGCAAATGATGTGTTAGGAGCTAAACTCGCTACTAAACACCTTATTGATCAAGGTCATCATCTTATTGCTCATATATCAGGACCGCTATTTACAGGAACCGGATTAAACAGATTCCAAGGCTATCGAGAGGGGCTGCAGGAAAAAAATGTTGATTTTTCCCCTGTGTATGTTCAAGAAAGCAAATATACTGTAGAAAGTGGATATGAGTCCATGCAGAGACTTCTAGATCTGCCTACACCTCCTACAGCTGTTTTCGCTTCTAATATTATGATTTGTTTAGGGGCGATGAAAGCAATTCACGATCGTGGACTGTCTGTACCGAAAGATATTTCTATAATAGGTGTTCATGATGTTTTTTTTGCTTCTACGCTTCAGCCACCACTCACAACAATAGAAATGCCCTTATATGATATGGGGAAAGAAGCGGTAAAAAAGCTCATCACAATCATCCAAGGCGACGAAGGAGAAAATGAGCGTGGTATTATGATTGATGGGGCTTCATTAATACTTCGATCGAGCACAAGTCCACCTCCATTTTCTTAACAACATTTTGGCCGTAATTTATAATTATTTTTGCTTAAAAGCGTACTTAACATTATATTTTCCCTTTCTGAAATAAAAAAGGCCTAAAACTTCGTACAATAAAAAAGTACGAGAGTTTTAGGCTTTGCCTGATTAAACAGTAACAAACCTCAATATTCATTAATATCCTTATGTAAATAAGCATGTTTCCTCATGAAATCAACCATCTAAACTAATCTATAATCAGATTAAAATCATAGTCCTTGGCTTAAAACAGATAAAGATTTCTATAATGCCCTCACCTACCAAATAATGGAGCCGTTTTATCAGCAGGTTCCCTTGGCCAATCTATACAATGCATATTCGCCATTAGTCTGTTTATCGTTTGGATTAACCTTGGGCTTCTTCTACTTCTTGAATGACTTCTTCATCTTCACTTTGTATGATTTCAACTGCTTTTACAACACGAACTTTTCATTAAATTGGGCGGAAAGCGCGTATTAGCAATAAATTTCGTCATAAAAGGACAGCCTGTTAACAGGCTGTCCTCATTTAGCTCTATTCCCTTTCATTTAACCAATGTATTACTCACATTAAATTCTTTCTCCATTCTACAATGTTTTTTTCAAATTCATCAATAGGAACTGGAGGTGAATAGTAATATCCTTGCACATCTTCGCATCCTATTTCCTGTAGCAGCTCGACTTGTTTTTCCGTTTCAACACCTTCTGCAATGACCTTCAAATTCAGATTTTTAGCAGGGAAAATGATTGCCGATACAACCTCTTTGTTGTTTTCAATATTTCGAATGAAGGATTGGTCAATTTTTAAAATGTCTACGTTCAGTTTGTCTAAATAGCTTAATGAGCTGTAGCCTGTTCTAAAATCATCAATACTAATCTTGATTCCTTTATCTCTTAATGCTTGTAAAATAGCATTAACATTCTCTTCGTTTTTCATCACCATTCTTTTTGTGATTTCCAAACGCCTTCCATTAAATTGAGCTGTGGTGTGGGCTATAAAGCGGCAGAAACATCACTTCCCATGATCCTTGTTAAGATTAGCAACACTGCAAACGCCAGCGCCATTCTCAGTATTAGTTCTGCAACTGCCCTAATAAATATTGTTCCCCCTTCCCTTTTTTGCATAAAGCAGGATCAGGGCGATCCGTTTTGGCATTATATTGAAATGAAAAAACAAAGCTAGTGACGCTCCCTATCATCAGATTTAGTCGTGATTAGCTTAGTCCATGCATTGTCATCTATTCATCTCACCCTAATTTGTTTAAATATGATTAATTACGCTGTATAAACTGTACTAAATCAGCTCATAATAATTTTTGATCCTGGACCTCTTTCTTGAGAGAGCTAAAACAGCCAAGTTTGCACTTGGCTGTTTTTTATTCCTTATAGGATGGTGATATTTTGGATTGGAATATAGTATGGAAATCCGTACTTATCATTGTGGTTGGTGTTCTGCTGCTTCGACTTGCAGGAAGAAAGTCCATTTCTCAGATGACGATTTCTCAAACTGTTATTATGATTTCGATTGGATCACTTCTCATACAACCTGTGAGTGGTAAAAACCTGTGGGGTACCTTTGCAGTAGCTGCGCTTTTGATTATCACTCTTATCATCCTTGAGTATGTACAGGTAAAATGGGATGCTGTCGAGTCATTTTTGACCGGGCGCTCCAAAGTGGTCATTGAAAATGGCAAACTGAATGAGAAAAATTTAAAAAAGATGCGCTTTTCAGTCGATAAACTGGAAATGCATTTAAGGCAAAGTGGGATTGAAAGTATAAAAGATGTGCAATGGGCCACCCTTGAGCCAAGCGGTCAATTGGGCTATTCTCTTATGCAGGATAAGAAACCTGCCACAAAAGGCGATATAGACAAGCTGAATGAAAAGCTGGATCGCCTGGCTGCACAGTTAAGCATTCACCATGTAGAGAAGCAACAGGATAAGAAAAACATCGATACAAACTCTACGGTCTTTTCCGAAATCGAAAGCGGTCATAAGCCGCCTCCAAGTAAGAAGCTCGAATAAGCCTGCTATTAGCGAACTCATCTATATGTTTTGTCAGCTGTAGTGTTAATAAATAAGCCACACACAGGATTGTATGCATCTTCTTTTATTAACTTAGCTGCCTTGATTAAAATCACAAATGGGCAGGCTAATTTCATTAATAAATGATAAAATTAGCCTTTATGATTTGCTCAAACATAAGTATTAAACATAAGAAATGTTGAAGCTGTCGTCATAACACTGGATTTAATACTTTTATTCACTTTATGTCTCTTTTTCTATAAACAAAAAGAAGACCGGACAAGTATCCGATCTTCCTTGTCATGTAAGACTAAGAGGCCATGCTGCGGCATGCTTCTGCACATTTAAAGCATGCTTTTGCACAGCGCTGGCAATGCTCTACTTCATGTTTTTTGCATTCATTGCCGCACGCTTCACAAATATCTGCACACAGCTGACAAATCTGCTTGGCAAATGGGCTGTTTGTTTGCATAGCCTTCACAGCAAAAGCACAAATGTCTGCGCACTCGCGGTCAAGTCTAATACAATCAGCCATCATTTTTACATTATCTTCAGATAAGCAGCTGTCGAAACAGTAATTGCATGCTTCCATGCATTCCAGACAAGCTCGAATGCATTCATCGTAGTTTGTGTTCATTGTGTTCCCTCCTTTAAATTTCTTTACAACATCTCTCTTCCACAAATAGCAGGATTAAAACGAAAAAAAAATCCTTTAAATACCTCACATTTCGACGATTTAAAGAATCACAGCCAATTACCCAGCTTCCGATTTAAAAGAGACATTTTATAGAGATGCTCCAAGTCTTTTTTTAGAGTTAAAAGCTGTGTTTATTTTTCCTCTCCACAAAAATCGACCCTGACACGGATAAAAAAGATCTATTGTTTAAAACCTTAAAGGAAGGAAATAATACAGTATGACCAGAAACTAGATTCCTGTATTATTTGCTAACCATATAGATAGGTTGTGAAGGTTTGTAGGATGAGTTGTTGTCAGGCGGAAAAAAAGTGATTGATTTTTACGCAATTGGGGGTATTATACTGCTAATTACCGGATTGATAGATTTTATTTGTACGACATTATGGGCAGAAGGTGGAGCGGGCTCTGTAACAGGACACCTATCTAAAGGGATATGGAAAAGCATGTATATTCTTAGCTTGGTAGGCCCTTTACTGCTGGCAAGCACTGTATCAATATGGGTCTGTTTGTTTTGGGGAGGCTGGACTTTATTTTTTGCAGGTGATCTGAGTGCAATGACTAATACACAAGTTAAAACACCCGCTCCATAGATAGATCGTCTTTATTTTTCAGGTTACATATTCCTCACGCTAAGAAACAGCATCATTATACGAAACGGAGTATTTTGGAAAGCTGTTCCTCCAAAAAGGACTACCTGCCTGCTCAGACCAAGACTTTTAAAGAAAATTAAGTGGTTTGGAAAAACGATGCAAAGGATTGTTCGACATTGTTGAAGCAAGTGCCCGAAAGTGGCCTTTACACAATTGAATTTATCAATTTTTTGTGTTGTGTAACTTTCTTATTTTCCGCTTTATTTAATCAGCAGCAGTGGACTCATTCAAAACAGCGAAAAGGGAGGTGGATATATTGTTTTTTAATAGCTGGGAAACGATTGAGCGAACAATTATTGTAGGTATTTTAGCTTACATTGGACTGATTTTCTTTGTAAGAATCTCTGGCAAACGCACCCTTTCAAAGATGAATGCTTTTGATCTTGTCGTTACCGTTGCGCTTGGTTCTACTTTAGCCACTATTCTATTAAGCAAAAAGGTGGCGCTGGCCGAAGGCTTTACTGCCTTTTTGCTTTTGATTGGCATGCAATACCTGATCGCATGGCTTTCTGTCCGGTCAACGTTTGTGAGTCAAATAATTAAATCAACCCCAAAACTTCTTTATTACAAGGGAGAATATTTTAAATATACAATGAAAAAAGAAAGGGTGTTAGAAGTTGAAATTCTCCAGGCAGTCCGATCAAACGGGACCTCCTCTATGTCACAAGTGGAAGCTGTTGTATTGGAGACAGATGGAAGTATTTCTGTTATCAAGAAATCGAATCATACAGAGTACTCTACGTTACGTAATGTTTCAAATAAAGAGGGTTAACTCATTTTTCAGTTTTGTTTAAGTTATTTGTTATTAAAAATTGGTATTTTCCTAGACAAATTAAATATCTATTTTTACGAGAACAATTATAAAAATGTTGAGAAGAAACTAGACAAGATTTATATGCTGAATCTCTAATTATGCTGTTATATTGTTTAACCTTTGTGTGATGAAAGTGAGCAACATTTTTAACACCTCTTTTCCGGTAGAAACAGGCATCCTTTTTTTCTTTTAACTCCCCTGTATATTCGATGTATTTTCGAGATAAAAAAAGGGCATACTTAAATTATAATCAGACAATGATTAGGCATTCTTTTACCACCCAAAACTCCTAGTAAATTCAGCTGCACCCTGCAAATATAATAGTTTTGGTAAAGAACTGTCCAATTAAATTCAAGAAATTTTACTTTAAAACTAATTTTATCTACAATACTTAGTTAAATATTCTTCAACCAAAAGTTAATAATAAATCCTTTTTCCTACACAAAATCTAAAAGTTTTCCAGTAAAAAGGATTAGGCTTTTATTAAAAAGAAAACAGCCTATAAGCCTAATTGGTTAGTGTATAAGCAAAGACCTTTTGATTAATAGGATTGAAATAAAAAAAGTTAATATGGATAAATCAAGGATTGGAGGTTTTCATGTAGAATGAAGAATGTCTCAGTTGTTTTTTATATATCAGCAGCTATAATAGGATTGCTCGTTCTTATAGGAGTGATCATGCCCGAGAAACTTGAAATTGTGACGGGCAGTTTGCAGGCCTTCATTGTAGATGCCTTTGGCTGGTACTATTTAATTGTGGTATTGTTTTTTGTAGTAATTTGTTTATATTTATTGGTAAGTCCAGTTGGGCGAATAAAGCTAGGAAAACCAGAAGACAAACCCGAGTTTTCACGCCCAACCTGGATCGCCATGCTTTTTAGTGCCGGAGTAGGAATCGGGTTAGTATTCTACGGTACTGCTGAGCCAATTAGCCATTATGCCGTCAGTTCTCCAACTGGAGAAACAGGTACAGACCAAGCAATGAAAGATGCGATGAGATTCACCTTTTTTCACTGGGGTATCCACGCATGGGCTATATATGGAATTGTTGCTCTTTGTTTGGCCTATTTTACCTTTAGGAAAGGTGAGCTGTCCATAATTAGCGCTACTTTAAAACCAGTTATTGGAAAACACACAACCGGTGCCCTGGGAACAGTCATTGACGTTGTGGCTGTTATTGCCACGGTGATTGGTGTCGCCACAACACTGGGATTTGGCGCTGTACAAATTAACGGCGGGTTAGCTTACTTATTTGATGTTCCTTCCACTATTACAAATCAGTTCTTTATTATTTTAGTGGTAACTGTTCTGTTTATGATCTCAGCTTTAACAGGCTTGGGAAAAGGAATCAAAATTCTGAGCAACGCTAACATGCTTCTTGCTGGTGCCCTTTTTCTTTTGTTGTTTATATTGGGTCCAACTTTGTTTACATTAAATTTATTTACTGACACAATCGGGCAATATATTCAAGGGCTTGTGAGTATGAGCCTTCGGATTGCTCCACTTAACGAAGAAAACCGCAGCTGGATCAACAGCTGGACGATCTTTTACTGGGCATGGTGGATTGCTTGGTCTCCATTTGTTGGAATCTTTATTGCCCGCGTTTCAAAAGGACGAACGATCCGTGAGTTTGTAACATATGTTTTGCTTGCTCCCTCTCTCATCAGCTTTATATGGTTTTCTGTATTCGGTGGTTCTGCTATGCTTCTTGAGCACGATGGCGTTACTTCCATTTCAAAACTAGCAACCGAGGAGTCTCTCTTTGGTGTATTGGCACATTATCCAATGAGTGGAATCGTATCGATCCTTGCAATCATTCTTATAGGAACTTTCTTTATTACTTCCGCTGACTCTGGAACCTATGTTTTAGGCATGATGACAACGAATGGTTCTCAAAATCCCAGCAACCGCATAAAAATTACTTGGGGTGCCCTGTTGACGATTATGGCTCTTGTTCTTCTATATTCAGGAGGACTGCAAGCTTTGCAAAACACCATGATTGTTGCGGCTTTACCCTTTTCCATCGTAATGGTATTAATGACCATTAGTTTGGTTAAATCGCTTAATAAGGAAGCAAAAGAAATTAGGCTAAAAAATCCATATAAACACAAGTAATGAAATATAATGAGAAAATGGCTGCCAGTTTTTTACTGGCAGCCATTTTTGTTTTTTCACCATACGTGCAGGAAAGGGCTTTTAAATATAACGATCCTAGAATAGATGATGCGTTTACAGAGAAGGGAATAAATGAAGCAGCCTTTTTATATAATGGTGGGACAAGTGTTCATAACTTATTAAATTCTGTTTACTATATGAGTACGAAGGAGGGATTTCATGCTTTTTATTTTATTTGGAACAGCTGGGGCTGCTACTGTACTGGCAGCAATAGCACTATCAAATTACGCGGATGAATTAAGTGAGAAAACGTCACTTGGCGGGCTGCTCGTTGGAACGGTTCTGCTGGCAAGCGCCACTTCCCTTCCAGAAGTAACCACCAGCATTTCTGCTGTTTTCCTTGAAAATCCGGATATTGCAGTAGGAAATATGCTTGGATCAAATATGTTCAATCTCTTTATTATTGCAAGTTTTGATTTATGGTACCGAAAATTACGCTTATACCAATCTGTAAGCAGCGAGCATGTATTCACAGCGGGGCTTGGATTTTTTCTTTCGTTAATGACACTCTTTGCCCTAGTATGGCACCCACACTATGTTGTTTACGGAGTTGGGTTAGATTCTTTATGTATTGCATTTGTTTGCATCCTAGGCATGTTTATTATCAGTAAAGCGTTCCAGGCACCCACTCTTGAACAGGATATGGCTGCAAACAACTCATCCACTTCTTCTGATCAGACGCCTTTTTCACTAAAAAAAACAATAACCGGCTTTTTTATTATGGCTTTACTGATCACTGGGGCAGGAACCATGCTTTCTTTTGTAGGTGATGAAATTGCCAGAGTTACTGGAATTGGATCAAGTTTTGTAGGCAGCTTTTTCCTGGCGGCTACTACCTCTATGCCCGAAGCAATTGCTGTACTTGTGGCCCTTCGATTAAAAAATGTGAATCTAGCTCTTGGTTCAATACTCGGCAGCAATATTTTTAATATGCTAATTCTAACAAGCTCTGATGCCGTTTATCGTAAGGGGCCTATTCTTTCAAACGTCTCCTCTGTCCATCAGGTTTCCGCACTATCCGTATGTGTATTATCTCTTATTTTAATGCTGGCACTTAAGATGAAAAAAGGTTCTTCCGTAAAGTATCTTGTCCCTTCCCTGTTGATTATCGTTGTTTATGTATACTCTTCTTATAGAATTTTTCAAGGCTAAAGGCCGGCATTTCCGTTTCCTTCACCTTTACATTGTTTATTCAATGCTCCATTAGGGAACATGACAAAAAACTATGTTTAGGTGGTGCAATTGCATGGAAAATTTTTTGGAAGGAGTCAGTGCGTTTTCCAGCTGGCTGTGGGGCATTCCCCTTATTACATTGCTTGTCATAACAGGCGTTTATTTAACCGTTCTATTAGGGTTCTTTCAGTTTCGATACCCGCTTTATATGATGAAGCAAACCTTTGGCAGTATATTTAAAGAGCCAAAAGGAAAAGGAAATATTACACCGCTGCAGGCATTAACTTCCGCCTTGTCTTCTACCGTCGGTGCTGCAAACATCATCGGAGTGCCCGCTGCGATTATGTTTGGAGGACCGGGTGCTGTGTTTTGGATGTGGGTAATTGCAGTTATTGGGATGTCCATTAAATTTTCAGAAAGTGTGTTAGCAGTTCATTATAGGGAGAAGAATGAGGCAGGAGAATACGTGGGCGGCCCTGTCTATTATATGACAAAGGGGCTGAAACTTAAGTGGCTGGGAGCCTGGTTCGCTTTTGCTTTAATGATCGAGCTGATTCCAAGTATTATGGTCCAGGGAAATGCTGTATCTTCTGCCGTAAAAGAAACATTTAACGGAAATGAACTGCTATCAGGCCTCATCACAGCTGTTCTGGTCGGACTTGTAATCTTTGGCGGCTTGAAGCGTATTGCAAAAGTAACCGAAATTATCGTGCCGTTTATGGCGCTTCTTTATGTAGGTGCAGGTTTGATCATTGTAGCCATGAATTTCAGCCAATTGCCAGAAGTTATCGATCTTATTTTCTCTTATGCACTTCAGCCTATGTCAGCAGTTGGCGGCTTTGCCGGCGCAGCTGTAGCAGAAACCATCCGCTGGGGATTTGCCCGCGGCTTGTATTCCAATGAAGCAGGACTTGGAACAGCACCGATTGCCCATGCAGCTGCCACGACTGATCATCCAGTCCGACAAGGATTTTGGGCTGTAATGGGAATTGTGATAGATACATTAATTATCTGCAGTACAACAGCTTTTGTTGTTCTTTCATCGGGTGTCTGGACACGTGAAGGTGCAGCGGATAATCCAGCTGCCTTGACGACTATTGCTTTTCAGGAATATTTCGGTTACACGGGAAGCTTAATTGTTACGATCTCGCTTATTTTCTTTGTATTATCAACAATTATTGTTGTCATCTTTTACGGATCAAGACAAGCAGAGTTTTTATTTGGCTTACGAGCGGGTTTTGTAATGAAATTCGTTTATCTGGCTTCTATTGTGGTAGGAGCAATAGGCGGCGCCCAGGTCATTTGGAATTTTCTTGACCTTGCACTTGCCGCTATATTAATCCCAAATGTTATTGCTGTATTGCTACTAAGTAAGGAAGTGAAAAAGCTAAAAACAGAGTTTTTCACTTCCGACCTTTACTATAAAAAAGATATCAAGAAAAAATCGGCTTCGTAAACAAAAAAACGGCGTAATAGTCTAAACCGAAAAGCTCTATGCTTTTCGGTTTTTTGTTTTATTCATTTTCTTCTTTTACAGCTTTTTCAAGCCGTTTAAACCGGTGCACATCAGCTGGCCGCAGAGGAATAGGCTCTTTCCACAATTTAATTAACAACGTCAAAACAGGGAACGGAAGAGCGGAAACAAATGTTGCATTTTATAATGCCGCAAATCTACCGCCAGCAAGTAAACCGGCTGCGATAACTGACATCACGAAACCCCAGATGATCTTTGCCACAAGCCAAAGAGTTAAGCTTCCATTTGTCGTCATGCTTGCGAGAATATATGTAGCTGAATCGACTGATATAACAAGAAACGTAAAGGTTAGCAAAATGGACATCACAAACATACTATCTGTCATTGGTAAATGCTGATATTTTTCAAATAAAGCAAGTGTCATATCAGCATTAACCACTTTGGCAATGCCGGTATTATTGTTGAACCTCTCTCTAAATTGATGGTTATAAAACCTGCTTCTACAAACGACTAAAACAGGTTTTATGGTTGCTATTGTAAAATAAAATGCAAAAATAATTTTCTAAATAAAAAAATCGACATAAATAAACAGATTATTTTAAAAAAAGGTTGTATTTTAATTTTTCAGAATATAGAATAATAAAATAGTTCTTGTTTACATCAGGAGGTTTCATCAATGATTACATTTTTATCATCTATTGTTCTACTTTTATGCGGGTATCTTTTTTATGCAAAATTCGTTGAGCGTGTGTTTGTGATTAATGATTCACAGCAAACGCCGGCTTATGAAAAAACGGATGGTCTTGATTACGTTCCAATGGCATGGTGGAAAGGCTGGTTTATTCAGCTGTTAAATATCGCCGGACTCGGACCCATTTTCGGTGCAGTATCAGGCGCATTATATGGCCCGGTCGCTTTTATCTGGATCGTAGCCGGCTGTATTTTTGCCGGAGCCGTGCACGATTACTTTTCAGGTATGCTGTCATTACGCCACGGTGGTGCTCAATTTCCAGCTTTAGTAGCAAAATATTTGGGCAATGCTGTCAAATCAGCGGTTAACGTTATCTCTCTCATTTTAATGATTTTAGTAGCGGCTGCTTTTACAGCCGGACCGGCGCAGCTGCTAACACAATTAACACCGCTTAGTTTTATGACTGCTCTTATTCTTGTTTTTGCATACTTTTTATTAGCAGCTGTGCTGCCAGTTAATCAAATCATAGGAAAGATTTATCCGATTTTTGGTGTTGTTTTAGTTGTCATGGCTGTGGCGATTGGTGTAGCGCTGTTATTTGGCGGCAAACCTATTCCTGAGCTGACTCTTGCGAATCTTCATCCGGCTGAACTGCCTATTTGGCCTCTGATTATGGTGACCATTTCATGCGGTGCCATTTCTGGATTCCATTCTACACAAAGTCCAATTATTTCACGGACATTGAAAAAGGAGTCTGAAGGGCGCAAAGTGTTTTACGGAGCAATGATTGGTGAAGGTGTAATTGCCCTCATTTGGGCAGCGGCCGGCATGACATTCTTTGGCGGTACAGTGGGTCTACAAGAAGCACTAGCTGCCGGCGGCCCTGCTGGGGTTGTAAATGAAATTTCTGTTTCACTTCTTGGCACATTCGGCGGCATTCTAGCGATTCTTGGTGTTATTATTCTGCCTATTACAACAGGCGACACGGCACTCCGTTCATCCCGGATGATTTTATCTGACTGGCTTTCTGGTTTTGTCAATATGGACCGGAAAGGAATGGTACTGATCATGACGCTTGTGGTTAGCATGCCTACTTTTTACTTATCAACAATTGACTATTCGTTCTTATGGCGGTATGTCGGCTGGAGCAATCAAGTTGTGGCGGCCGTAATGCTTTGGACGGCGGTTTCATATTTGCTGAAAGAAGGGAAAAACCATTGGATTGCCGGCGTGCCCGCTGTGTTTATGACTGGGGTTGTCTGCACGTATATTTTTTACGCGCCAGAAGGATTCGGTTTAGCATATGGAGTTTCAATGGCTATCGGTTTTACGCTTGCTGCGGTTGTAGTTGCTTTGTATATAAGACAGATTTTGCGATATAAGCGAATGGAAGCAGATTTTCACATTTCAGCTTCATAAAACGAAAAAGCATTCTGCATCTGCAGAATGCTTTTTTCTTAGTGTTGAAAAACAAAGAGGTCAAGAGGAAATTCGTTTTTTCAAAAAGTATATGTAGCATGTTTCTTTTTTAGCTTGCCCAAAAGTCTCCCCTTTTGAAAAACAGCGAGGTTGAAAAAGTTTTTCTGTTTTTTTCAGCTAAGAAAGGAAAACACACTGGGTTTCACTGGCTCTCTTTCCTCCTCACAAGAGCGGCAGGCGCGGGGCGGAGACTCCTAAGGGACTAGCGGGACAGGTGAGATTGGCTTCGCCATGAAGCGGTGAAAACGAGCTCACCGCCTGCCCCTTGGAAAGCGGAGCCCCGCGAATGCTGCTTTTTCTATGCTCCGGCTAAGAACGGTCACACATAGGGGATCAAGCCAGACCGAAAATGTCCCTAAACAGTCGGATTCTGAGGATGATACAACTGGACAACATCCTATTCCAACAGTATGAAAAAGCATTTGACAAATAAACCATAAACCAATTGGAACTGCTTTCTATTTTTGAGACAGGGATCAAAAACAACTTTTAAAACAGCAAGCTGCCGATAATTGGACCCGCAGCTATTTTTTCAATGTTATAATCAATTAAAAAATTTTTTTGAATCCATACCTAATTGCTTTCAATGAACGGGTTATTTAGTATACGCTTTTCAATACACGTTTCAGTTTAAAATAAAAAACATTCACTGCAAGGCTAGGCTATATAAGATCCTTGGCATACCAATGCTCAGGAATAATATCCTTTTCCAACGCTAAAAGTTCTTCAATGATTTGATCGGCATCCGCAATAGAGTTAACGAGAGGATCAGTAAGCATAGCTCTTCTAAGTTTCTTACGGTCACCTTCCACAACGGCTTCCACTGTTAATTCATGTGTATCCAGGACTAGCTCCTGCATGCCGCGAATTCCACGAGGCATCTCACCAACAGGTAAAGGCTTTACTCCATCCATAGTGACCTCACATAACAGTTCAAGGAATGAATCATCGTTCATATTCGTTACTGCACCTTGATTAAGAGTATTAATGTAGAACGGCTTCCCTAATCCGCCCACCATATTTTCAATAATGTCTGTCGCATGATCCGGACCAAATGTATTCATATACTCACTGATGGGTATTTCACCGCTTAGGAAACCATCAACTTGCCGCCACATCTCATCATGGCGCTTATAACGGTCTTCCGTTTCCCAAATTGATAATGGCGGTATCATATCTTCCAGCTTGCCCAGCCCTTGCCAATAAGGAACATACTCCTTTGTATGAGCAGTACAAGTTGGAATATGGCCAAAAATGTCATACAGTTGATGGCTGATTGCATCATTATAAAGAGCCTTGGCACCTGTGTCACCACCTACTGTTTCCGTTTCCGCTGAACGCTTCAATGATTCAGCAATAATAGGAAGGACATCTTTTCTCTGATATTCCGCTTTTAACAGCCAGGTGAAGTGATTTACTCCGGCAATGCGCAAATTGAATTTACGGTCGATTTCTTCAGAATACTCACTTTTATCATTGATAATCCCTGCTCGTTCAGCATAGATCATTTTCTTATGCGGCATATGATGCGAATCACATAAAGCAAAAGTCTTTAAATTCGGTGCATATCTTTTTAACGCCATTCCATTGACCGTCGACGGATTAATATAATTAATGACCCAAGCTTTGGGACAAATGTTTTCAATATCCTTTGCACACTCCATAATCATAGGAAGCTCGCGCATCGCTCGAAAAATCCCGCCTGGTCCGATAGTGTCACCAGAGCACATTCTTATTCCATACTTCTCGGATATCTCACAGTCTATTCCCCTGTACTGTACCGTATCCTTAGCAAAACTAAGTACGACAAAGTCCGCATCTTGAAGAACTTGCTTGCGGTCAACTGACCCCTCAATCTTCAAATCGACTTGATTAGCATCGACTACCATTTTGGCTAAATCGACCAGCTTGTTTAACCGTTCTTCATTTGTATCAACTAAAGCTAAAGTACCTTTGTTTAGATGTTTAGAATGTACCATTTGCCAAATACACTGGCGACCGAAAAACAAACTCCCTGCTCCTAACACGACTACCTTAGGCTTCTGAATCGTAATAGAAATCTCCTCCAATTCATTTGTTATCTGTAATTATAGAAAACGAATACAAAAGTGGAAATGCAAGAGAGTAAGCATTACATGTCAAATAGTAATATTTTATAATTCATATAAATTTATATAAAATAATAGATAAACAAGAATATGTCTAAAAGTATGAGGAGTGGTCTCACCGATGGATAGTTTAGATATTTTTAACGAACTTTCAGAACTCATCAAGATCCGACTAAATTCTTGTAGTGAAGTTGCACATCCCAAAAGTTGGATTGAGAGAAGACAACATAAGGATTATGACTTATGGTGCATTCAAGAAGGACGGATTGAAATTCGTATTCAAGAAAAGGTATATCTCGCTTCTGAAGGAGATTTGATTCTTTTCACTCCAAAGATTTCCTATACTGCTACAACCCTGAGTACCGGTTGCAAATTTATATTCACACACTTTGATCTTAGCCTCGGGGATCACTTTCAAATACTAGACAATTTTCAGCTGTCTGGCATTATTAGTAGGACGCTTGTTGAAGAGGAGATTCGCCTTTTTTTGGATACGTATGACCAATATAAGCATAGTGCTCCAATGTCAGGAATTCGTTTGAAAGGATGTTTGACGATTTTAATCGCCAGGATTATGGAACAGTACAGTCGCAAACAATATCGAGGGGAATTCATGCATGATCCAACTAATCAGAAGTTGACCATGGATTTGGTTAAGCTTCAGCCTGTATTTGATTTTATCCATGAACGCATTCATCAAACCATTCGAGTTGAAGAGATCGCTGCAGTAGCGGGTATGTCGGAGAAGTATTTTATCTTTTATTTTAAGAAAGTTCTTGGTCTGACACCAGGACGCTACATTTATCAATTGAAAATGAACCGGGCTCGAGAATTATTGTACCTTAAACGCTATTCAATCCAGCAAATTGCAAGTATGCTCGGATACCCTGATCCTTATACTTTCTCTAAAGCGTTTAAGAAATATTATAAAGTGCCGCCTTCTAAGTTTGTTTGGTAAGTTTAAATATTCTATTTATGGACATTATTACCTACCTTTCTACAACTGTAAGTCTCTGAAAAGATCTATCGATGAATGAAACTAAAGGAATCCAGTCAGCGCCGAGTTTCCTTAAAGGAAGTCGCAAAAATAATTGGCCGCTCTGTTTCTACAGTCCATGCGTATGGTAAGTTAGGAGGCCATCAAGGTCTGCTTTTTTCTTAAGAAGAAATTGAACATTGATTGAAATCATGCCTGAAATAACGCAAGCCTTAACCTTAAACCAGGTGGCAGAGTACCTGCAGACGAGCCGGAATTTCATTGCGGCTTATAGTAAAGAAGGACCCGCTTCTAAAGGACAAGTGAAAGGCCGTACCATTCCCCTTATGCAAGAAAGTAATTTAAAAAAATTCAGTGAACTGCACGAAAAGAAAATTTGCAAAGACCGGCTTTTACAGCGGCAATATTACAATAAAAAAGCCAAAGAATCCGTGTGCCAGCGCTTTTCTTTCCCCTTCTATCCCGAAAGGAAAGCAACTGGGATGCAAACGTTTAAGGGACTGGTACTTTAAGGATCGATGGATGATTCACATGAAAGATGCCCGATTAAATGGTGCCTCGGTTGAGTTAGCGGACTTTGTTAAACGGTCGACTAAACAAGGTTGTGTGCGGTATATTCGGGAATATGAGACGCTTAGTATTGAATCCGAGGAGGAATTGCCTTCGGTTTTCCTGTCCCTCGATATTAAGGATTGGCTACGTAGATCGTTGAACAAGTATATAAATGTGAGCAAGGCCGTATTAATCATTTTCTGACAAGCAGATATGACTTTCCAAAACAAGCATTCATTCATTTAAAGAAAAATATACTGATTTATGGGTATTATATAAAAAACAACTGGAAAGTCTACAAACCACCACAAGCCATTTGACTATTAGCTTCATCTTGTACAGGTCGATTTCGGCGGGAGGCTAATTGATAAAAAATATTTTAATCCTTAAGGGCTTTACATAGGCAGTTGATCACGAGAAGTGATCTTTATATATAGAAGAAATTTTATACCTGCACTGCGCTTGATTTAGGCACAGTAAATATTTATAAAATAACAGAAAGGGGATGCTTCTATTGGCAGACTTAGGCTTATTACTTATTCGTGCTATGATTGGCTTTGCCTTTATCTTTTATGGAACACAGAAATTATTTGGATGGTTTGGAGGCTATAGGATAAAAGAAACTGGGGGATGGTTAATTTCGACGGAAATCCTTTTTATTCTTGGTTTCTTCTTACCGCTTGGTGCAGCACTGATTACGATCATGGCGATGAGCTCTATCGTAAAAATACATGGTCAAAAAGGCTTTTAAAAGACAGTAGGAGAACATTCTATACCAGCGATGTACAATATATGAACGCTGGCTGTGCAGCTAGACATGCTGAAGAAACAGTAACAGAACAAAATATATAGTGAATGCAATTAATTAATAACATGATCGTGATTAACAAAAAAGCTGTAGAGATTTCTCAGAAATCAACTACAGCTTTTTTTGTTAGACAGTCGTGCTTACTATTGATAAATTATTTATGAAAAGATGTTTATTACCATAATAAGCTAACCCATTGTTAAATAGTAGCCCTTAGCTCGTGATACAGTGTTTTCTATTTTACGTAGTTACAAAGCTTGCCGATTTGCTCTACCTCAACCACTACAGTATCTCCCGACTTCATTGGGCAACTGCCAGAAGGTGAACCAGTAGCCAAAACATCCCCCGGCTCCAGTGTCATAACCTGTGAAATCCAACTGATAAGGAAAGGAATTGAAAGTGACATCTGATTCGTATTACCGTCTTGTACGATTTTATCATTTAATGTTGTAATGATTCGTAAATTAGTCGGATCTATACCTTTTACAATACACGGACCCAAAGGGCCAAAGGTATCAAAGCCTTTACCACGAGTAAACTGGGGATCGCTTTTTGTTAGATCTCTTGCCGTTACATCATTAAATATTGTACAGCCAAAAACATAATCCAACGCCTCTTCTACTTTTACATTTTTACCGCGCTTCCCAATAACGAGAGCCACTTCCCCTTCCATTTCCACCTGTTTGGTTAAGTCAATCGAGGGAAGAATAATTTCTCCTTGATCTGGAATGATGGAAGAGGCAGGCTTTAAAAACAAAAATGGTTCTTCAAGATTGGCTGTCCCGCCCGTTTCTTTTGCGTGTTCAACATATGTCCAGCCAAAATTAACGATTTTCGAGGGTACTACCGGCTCTAAAATCTTCACATCATTGTATTTAACTCTTGACCCATCATACTTTAATTCGCCGTTTACAACTTCAGTGAAACTACTGGATAGTTGTAAAATGACTCCATCCTCAACAATGCCGTAATATATTTTTCCGTTATGTTGCTGGTAGCGAACTATCGTTTGTGTTTTTTGCAGTACCTGCATGGATATACCAACTCCATAACTTATTTGATGAATCTTACCTGCTGACTGATTAACTCATATTGTTCTTCCTTCTTTTTATTGAACTCTATCTTATTTTCTTCGAAGATGTTATTTCCTTCTGTATCAATGGAAACAATAAGAGGACCGAACTCATTCACTTCACATACCCAAAGAGATTCAGGCATTCCAAGGTCTTTCCAGTGCACTTCTTTGATTTGTTTAACACTTGTTGCAGCATAAACAGCATTTCCTGCTGGAAAGACGAGATGCAGAGCTTTATGAGTCTTGCATCCTTCTTCGGTGTTCTTCCCCATTCCGCCTTTTCCAACAATGAGTTTTACGCCTGTTTCTTCGATAAATTCCTTTTCGAACTTTTCCATTCTCATACTGGTTGTCGGACCAATAGAAACAATCTCATACTCTTCATTGCCAAGGTCTCTAACAATGGGACCCGCATGGAAAATAGCGTTACCCTTAAGATCTACAGGCAATGGCATTTTTTCTTCAATAAGTCTTCTGTGCGCAACATCCCTACAAGTAACCAGTGTACCGGTTAGGTAGATAATGTCCCCAATTTGTATATCCTTAAGATCTTCATCTTTTATAGGCGTTGTTAATACCTTCTTGCTCATAGTGTTACCCCCTCGTGAGTATTAATTTCATAATTCAAATTACTATCAAATGTAATTTTTCCTCGTCTATGGGACCAGCATCCTGTGTTAACGGCAACTCCAATAGTGGAAGGATGTCTAGCTGTATTGACCACATTCACACCCATAACAGATTTAGATCCCTTAAGTCCCTGAGGTCCAAGACCAATCGCGTTAATTCCATCCTCAAGAAGCCTTTCCATCGTAGCAGCATTTTCATTTTCGTTACGACTTCCAACAGATCTCATAAGAGCTTTTTTAGAATTCATAGCGGCTGTTTCTACAGAGGTACCGACGCCTACACCCACAAGCAGTGGAGGACAGGCGTTAATTCCATAACTGGTCATCCGATCGAGCACAAATTTTACAACGCCTTCATAGCCTTCACCCGGCATTAAAACGGTCGCGACTCCAGGAAGAGTACAGCCGCCGCCTGCCATATAAGTATAAATTTCCACCTTATCACTGTTTTCTTCAATCTCCCAGAAGATACTCGGTGAACCGTCACCGACATTCTTTCCTGTATTGTACTCATCAAATGTTTCTACAGAATTGTGTCGCAATGGCGTTTCTTGAGTTGACTTATACACACTATTCTTTAGAATACTATCTAACTGCCCAATCAGAGGGAAATTCTCTCCGCACTTAACAAAAAACTGGAGAACACCTGTGTCCTGGCATGAAGGTCTTTTTAATTCAGAAGCTAGTTTCTGATTCTCAAACATTGTTTTGTAAATAATTTTAGCAAGGCGGTTATCTTCCTCCTCACTCAATTCCCTTAATTTATTTTCTACATCATCAGGAAGTTTGTAGCTGACAAGCGAAATAAATTTTGACATCAAATCAGTCATCTTTTCTTTTTGCTGCACCTTATCCATAGTAACGCTCATAATAACTCTCCTTTTTATCTTTAATTTTTTGTATAAAAACGGAAGTAACAGGGATATATTTACATAACCCAAAAAAAAGAAAGCGTTTTCACAATAGACTTTCCTGCCTGATGCTTAAGCTAAATGAGCCAGTACATATAATAATACTTTTTATTTCTTTTCGAATTCCTTCATCAGGCATAACAGCTAGATATAAACCACGTTTTTCACTCATCAATAAATCTCCTACACACCTCTTTTCTATAAATCAATTTAATATGAATATCTTATGAGCTAATTATTAAATAATGAATACATTAAAGTCAATAGTTTAATTTATTTTAACAAAAAATATTTTTTAAGCAAACATACTCAACCCCTTCTATTCATTGAAAAATCAGTAATATATACATGTTTTCTTTATCTATTTATATCTCCACCTATAAAAAAATGAAATATTCTAAAAGTTCTGTTGACATCAACGTATACATTAACATACAATTTGATCAATGGTACTCTATTGGTTTATTTTATTGCACCATTGATTTAGGGATAAAGGGGTGATATTGTTGAATACGCTTTCAAATAAATAATTTTCATTTGTGAGCTTCCTTAAGCCCGATAGGTTGGATATCAGGGAAATGGTCTATCACACAAAACAGAGGTACAAGGCCAAGGAAATCATTTGAGCAAAATTTCTCTTCCAGTTTATTCCCCTACATGGTACAACTTTTTTCGTATATCATAAGGGATGAACGTTTTTGTATGCGCTACCATTTCTATTTTTGCAGACTATTGTTTCTACATAAAACAACAGCTTAGAAATTAAAATGATAGATCATTTTGTTTCATCATTTCTATAGGAGGTGGTTTGTATGTTAACAGTCTTAGCATTATTAATGATCACTGTATTCATTGTACTTCTCTCAAAAAATAAATTAACGGTATTCGGGGCGCTAACCATTGTTCCATTTATTTTTGGAGCCATTGCTACCTTCGCAACGGGTGCTTCGTTTTGGGATCTCTTCGAATGGATTAAAGAAGGTATTTTATTTAGTGTAGATGAAGAAACGGGAGAGGTTTCTACCGGGGTTATTTCACCCGCTATTGTGATTTTATTTGCGGTTTTGTACTTCGGTGTTATGCTTAACGTCGGTTTGTTCGACCCTTTATGCGAATTTTTTATAAAAAAAGCAAAAGGAGACCCATTGAAAGTGACGATGGCCACTGTTTTAACAGCGACAGTCGTCACAATGAATGGAGATACGACTACCACGATTATTATTTGTGTGGCTGCTTTCCTTCAACTGTATAAACAAATGAATATAAAGCTCGTTTATTTAGCTGTCATTATTGTAACCCCTATCGGCATTTTTAATCAGCTGCCATGGGGTGGCCCAACGATTGCTGCAGCTACAGCCATGGATGTAAGTATCAGCGAATTATTTGCAGACCTGTTGCCAGGTATGCTGGTTGCTGAGGTGTTCGCCATTTCTATGGCTTATTTTATCGGTATAAAAGAAAGAAAGCGTTTAAAATTCGATCCTAAGACGGCTAAAGATATTTCGCCAGAACAAATGGAAAGCATGTTAAACGCTATTCGATTAAAAGATCCTGAATTAAAGCGACCTAAACTATATGCGTTTAATTTGATTTTAACGCTTGTTATTCTAGCTATGCTGGTGATGGATATTGCACATGGCGGTGTTTTATTTGGGATAGGTGCCGCCATTGCCCTTACGGTAAACTACCGGTCTGCAAGTCTTATTAATGAACGGCTTGATGACCTGGCAGCAGATTCCTTAGCACCCGCTCTGGCCACTTTGGCTGCCGGGGTTTTCTCTGGCGTTCTAACGGGCAGCGGGATGTCAACTGCTTTAGCCACATCCATCACCGCTATGATCCCAGAATCTTTAGGCTCAAATATGGCACCCATCTACGCGTTAATTTCAGCACCTGCCATTACATTTTTGCCGCAGGATGCTTTCTATTTTGGGATTGCCGGCGTTATGGCAGATGTTATGGGGCAATACGGAATTTCTCCAAGCGAAGCGGCTGTAGCTTCCATGGTGGGGCAGGCATTCCGTCTTATTTCACCCGTTATTCCAGCTCTATATATGTTAGTGGCTTCTACAGAGACAAATTTTATAAACTTCCAAAAAACGTATATTATGTATGCCTGGCCCATTGTGTTTATATACCTGGGGGTTTATGTATTAACCGGGGCATTACCGATCTAGAAAAAATTCTTTTTAAGAATTATGTGTGGGCCGCTATGATAGAAAATCTGTTCAAAGTTAAAGCAGAAGTATAAAAAGAAGGCTGGGGGTTTTCAAAAAACTCCCCAGCCTCTTTCCTTTATAAGAGATTTTTAACATTTGAAAATAATGTTTTAGCAATAAGAATCCAGTTCTTATGTTGCTCAATTCACTTATTTGACATTGTTCACTTTAGTTTACAAACTGAAAAGGGACGCCTTTATTCTTTATAGATCCGTAAAATAGTGATAGAACCGTCATTGATTAAATGATAACTTGATGAATAAAAAATGGATTAGGTGATAGAAATGCAAAAAAATATAATTGAAAAGGATAATGAAAAAAATTTTTCTCTAAACGAAGTAAGCATGAAGAAAGAAATTCTGTTCTTTATCGATAACCTAGTAGGTTTTGAGGAATACCGTCTGCCGCAGCGAGCATATCAAATTATCCGGCTGGCTATCCGTGATTTGATTCTTCCTCCCGGGAAAACGATATTAGAGAGAGAAATGGCTGAAGTGCTACAAATGAGCCGTACTCCCGTACGAGAAGCCCTCGTGCGTTTAGAGACGGAAGGAATGGTTCGGCTTATTCCTAGACGAGGATTTATTGTGGAGCCGATCGAGAAAGAAGATTTGAAACAAGTTTATGAAATTGCTGAAACACTTGATGGCCTTGCTGTAGGTCTCGCCACTTCAAAGGTTGGAGAAGAAGAGTTAGGCAAACTCGAATCGTTAATTGAGCTTCAGGAAGAAGCACTTGGGCAAAATGATTTAAAAAAATGGGCTATTCTAGATGACCAGTTTCATCACCTCATTATTGATTATGCAGGAAATAAGCGTCTTAGAGCAGTGATAGACAGCCATTCAGACCAATTATATCGAGCTCGATTATTTACAATTAATCACCGCCCAATTCCTTTTCACTCTATAGTGGAGCATAAGGCAATTATTTCATGTATGAAAGCTAAAGACTGTAAGGCTGCCAGTATTTTAATACAGTCACATCGAAATCGTGGACATAATGAAATCCTTGCAGCGGTTGAAAAGATCACTGTAACTGATTAACATATTTTTAGTAGGAAACTTTATGTTTAGACTCATGCATTTACTCCAAGTCGACGGGATCCTGTTGATGCAAGTTTTTACACTTTTGAACAGAAAATTAGCGCCTCCCTCCCCACTAAATCAAAGATTTCGTAGGGAATGCGGCGCTATTTTTTGTTCAAGTTCTGTTAGCTTTCCTATACGATGCTCATTAAAAAGATCGTATTATATAGGCTTGTTATTTCTATTAATGATTTCAAAAACTGCCTGTTCAGCTGACTGAAGTGCGCCTTCAAGATGTCCGCCATATTGTGAATTTGTCTCAGTACCAGAAAAAATAATTTTGTTTTCCCATACACCTGCTTTTGGCGGCTGACCATAGCTTGGAAAATCTCTAAGCGGATCGAAATCTTCCTCAACAGCCGTTTCGAAATCTCTAGACCAATCTTTATAAAGGATGGCACTTACATTTTGGGCGGAAGTTCCAAAGATCCTAACCAATTGGTCACTAACCAGCTTTGAAACTTTATCCTTCCCCAGTTCCCGGCGCATTTTTGCTGGTATTCCAAAGAAACCAAATAATGCACCAGAGCCTGTTTCAGGAGAAGCATCATGGATTTCTTGTAAGGGTCCAACCCAGCTCGATACAAATCCAGAGAGTCCTGATTCCCTCCAAAAAGGCCGATCATAGATTGCAACTGCCTTGGCCTGTCCTGCCATCCAGGTAGGTTTATTTACAAGGTCAGCAATAAGAGCTGGAGTGAGAGCAGGAGAAAATTCAATATGACGCGCCACAATCCGAGGCGGCAATGCTAGGATAACAGCACTTGCAGAAACGTTTTTTCGCTTTCCATCAGCAAGAACCGCTTCAACGGTAATAATACCGGCTTCATCTAGTCGAATAGCCGTAACTCGTGTTTCTAACTCGACTATTTCCGAGGGGATAGTATCTGCTACAGCATCAATAAGAGACTGCACACCTCCCCTGAATCGAACTGATATTGGACCGGAATTTTCCGGCAGTTCATAACGCTCTGGTGGTTCGTTTGGGAATCGTTCTGAAAGCATTGCTCCTTTGGTGTACTGGACGAAAGTTTCTACATTCAGTTCTGTAACAAGATTGGCAATCGTACTTTCATACTGCGGCCAGAACCATGTCGGTCCAAGGTCAAAGTTTCCTAGGTCAGGTCTGTTTGGATCAGCAGCGGTCAAGATCCTGCCGCCAGTCCTATCTCTTGCCTCTAGAACCCTACAATTGATGCCATGTGCAGTAAGTAAAGACGCAGCCCGCAGGCCACTTAAACCAGCTCCAACAATAACTACAGAATTGTTCACATTCTTTCCTCTTTTCTATTGTGTATGCTGTATAAATGTACTTGTGAAAGAGCTGTTTCTTTTTATCAAACCTTACTCTGTTTGTTAATACCAGCCCAAATAACAATTGGAATAAGCAGTAATGAAAGCAAGGCACCAGCAATTGAAAGAGCTGCATAACTAGAATGTGCCACAACCATTCCAGATAATCCTCCTCCTAATGCTCCTGACAAAGCAATCCAAACATCTACAGAACCCTGCGTCTTGGCTCGAGTGAAGGGCTGAGTTGCATCTACAAGGATTGCTGTGCCACTAATTAAACCGAAATTCCAGCCAAGCCCAAGCAATGCAAGTGATACAATAAGTACCGCCATCGAATCAGCAGGTCCCATAGCGGCTAGAATGCCAGAAACAAGCAGCGTAACGGCAGAAGCAGCAGCCATCACGGCACGGCCCATTTTATCAACAAGAAAACCCGTTACTAACGAAGGCAAAAACATAGCACCGATATGAAAGCCAATGACAAGCCCTACTTCATTCAAGCCATGTCCATGATGCCCCATATGTATAGGTGTCATCGTCATAATGGCCGTCATCACAAATTGAGTTAGAATCATTACGGCAGCTCCGGCAAAAATGCCTCGCTTGTTTATCGATAACAAATTTGTATTTTCCTCTGAAAGTAAATCACCGGTTGTTCTTTGAGCATCTGTTATCGCTTTTGCTACTATATAAGGATCGGGACGAAGTGAAATGAATAGAACTAAACCAGCAAGCAGGTAAGCTGCTGCAGCTAATATAAATGGACCAGCTAAAGCAGGAATTCCTATCGATACAGCAAACTCACCCATAACATCCACCAGGTTTGGCCCTGCAACAGCACCGAATGTGGTGGAAACCATAGCCATACTCACAGCCTTGGCCCTTTGTGTTGGATTTGCCAGGTCAGTTCCTGCATAGCGTGCTTGTAAGTTTGTAGCCGATCCAGCCCCGTAGATAAGAAGTGAAATAAATAAAAGCAGAATGCTATTTGTTAATGCCGAAACGACTACGCCAATGGCACCGATCCCTCCAGCCAAAAATCCAGTCGAAAGCCCGGAACGCCGTCCAAATCGCTGAGAAAGTCGTCCCACAAGTAGTGCAGCCCCTGCTGACCCTAAAGTAAATAATGCCGTAGGAATTCCCGTTACACTATCTGTACCTAACATATCCTGGGCTAGAAGTGCCCCCACTGTTATTCCCGCTGCAAGTCCTGCTCCTCCAAAAATCTGAGATATGACGATAACAATTAATGTTCTTTTAAATAATTGTTGTTGTTTTTCTGCAGAGCCAATGTAGCTTTGTAACCAAGCTGATTGAACGTCTAATGCTTTTACAGTAGCTTTGTGTGTCATCATTTAACCTCCTTTTTAAAAGTTAATCCTATTTTTTATACTCCTTCAACTAGATTTAAATGATCATAACATGCATAAAAAAGCCATACAATATTATAATTGTATGGCGAACAATATTAGGTAAGATCGTTTAATAAGCGTTTAAGGATTATCAGTCCCTGCTCAAGCTCTTCCAGTGTTGCTGGTGCACAGACAGCAACCCTTACAGCCCGCTCTGGACAACTATTTCCAACTACAAAACGTTCAGCTGCGTAGACTTGTACTCCCTGCTGTGCAGCTAACGTTTCAAATTCAGCACCTGTCATCCTTCCTGGTAATAGCAGCCAGCGAAAGATACCTGTTTCAACACCTAAACACGTATAATCACCCAAGTACTGATTTACGACTTGATTTCTGCGAATGGTTTGTTCCCGATGACTCTCAATTAAGAATTCAAATTGATTGGATACAATTGTACGTGCTGTTAGTTCTGCTAATAAGGGGGATACTGTTATATTTAAGTTATAAAGTGCTTTTGAAATTGGCTCCTTGAATTGACTCGGCACTGCTACATAGGCTAGTCGTAAGCCCGGTGCTAACGATTTGGATAAACTCGCAATATAGATAACCTGTTCTGGTGCAAATGATGCGATCGCTGGCAGGGGCTTTTCGTTAAGAAGATGGTACGCCCCATCTTCAATAATGAATTGATTATACTTTTTGGCAATTGCTGCAATCATTTTTCGATTCTCGACCGACATAAAGGAAGCTGTCGGATTATGATAATCTGGAATCAAGTAAATGCCTTTAATATTTTCATTTTTACATGCATATTCAAAAGACGCTGGACTCATCTCATAATTCTCTGATTTTATCGGTACTATTTGCACATTAAGCATCGCTGCAACAGTTTTTAAGCCAGGGTACGTATGCTGGTCAACACCAATACGGTCTCCAGGCTGACAAAGACTCGCCAGCGTAGCAGCAATCGCATTTTGGCCCCCATTCGCAAATAAAATGTGATCAACGGTTGTTTCAAACCCACTTCTTTGGATTAGCTTTATAGCGGCATCCTTTTGCCAAAGACTTTCGCCTGCCCGACCGTAACCAAACCATTTTTCATAATCCGCCTCTTGCAGCATACTTTTTAGTTGAATTAGCAGCGGCTCATAAGAACCACTGTCTGGTAGTGTTGCTCCCATTTCAATTAAATGTTTTGGCTTTGTATCTTCAAGCAAATACGCATTCGATAACGCGTCATACGATACAAATGTGCCACTTCCAACAGAGGCACTCAATAAACCCTTTAGCTCACACACTTTAAATGCTTTTGAAATGGTACTCAAATTTAAATCCAAATAGTCAGCCAGCTCTCGCTGTGGAGGAAGCTTTGTTCCAGGTAATAAAACTCCGTTTAAAATATCTTCTTTTAATTGTCCTGCGAGTGCTTGATAAATAGGCTTTTGGGTTTTATCAATCGATGGCTTCCAGCTCATCGGGTAGTTTTCAAAAGAATTAATCGGCATGGTTCGCATCCTTTTTCATACAATTTATTATTTTGTAGTTAGCAAAACTATTATAACGAGTATCTACACCAAGAGAAATACTATTCAACAAAGGAAGTCGCCGAAATAATTGGCTGCTCTGTTTCTATGATCTATGCGTATGTTCAGGAAGGAAAGCTAAAATCTGTGGATGGTCCTTGAGACGGTCAGCAAGGACTATTTTTTTCTAGAGAAGAATTGAACAGCTTATCAAAATTATATCTAAAACGCTGAAAGGTTTAACTTTAAACCAATTGGCAGAGTAACTACAGACACATCGGAACTTTATTGCTGCTTATATTAATAAAGGAATTCTTCCCGCTTCTGAAGGATAAATGGAAGGGCGAGCCATTCCCCTTATTCAAGAAAGTGATCTAAAAAAATTCAGTGAGTAAACGAAAAGAAAATGTGGGAAGACCGGCTTTCACAGCACCAATACTACAATAAAAAAAGCCAAAGAAGCCATGTACCAGCGCTTTTCCTCCCCTTCCCTGCAAGAAGCAAGGCTTATGGCAATATTTTAGAGGACCGGTACTCTATTGTGCACGAAACCGATGCTACGTTCAGTTATGCGGAAGAGAGCTATACACATCGGTTAATACCTGAATATGCTGTACTCAATCTGCCGGCAACCTATTCCCTAACCTATATATAAAAGATGCCGGACTAAATGGTGTTTCGGTTGAGTTAGCAGCGGACTTTATATTAAACGCTCAGCTAAACAAGGGCACATGCGTTATGTTCTGGAGTATGAGGCGCTTAGTATTGAATCACAGGAGAAATTGCTGTCGATTTCCCTCTCAGTTGATATTAAAGGTTGAATTTGAGAAAAGGAGAACAGACTGGTAAGTGTATGCAGGATATTATAACGGAAATCCTTGAAGAAACTGTATAAACACGAGTAAGGCCAAAGCAGGGATAATATCAATCACTTTCAAGAATTCAAGCGAAAATTAAAGCTGTTAAAATCATTTTTTCTCTTCTTGCAAATGATTTTTTGTCTCAATATCACTCTTCAAGTCATTTGTTGGTGATGAAAAGTCTAGACAGAGATACAACTTTCATAAGTAATTTAGCATTAAATTATCTAAACAGTTACAAGGTTCCTCACGGATGTAGAAGCCTTGTAACTGTTTATGTTGTATGCTAGCACCGACAAAATTAAACTACAACTTTTTTACGATTTCAATTCCAACCATTTTCTAATTTTTATTTACTTCCTTGTTTAAAGTTAGCTTCTATTTGCTCCAAAGAAAGTCCTCTCGTCTCTGGCAAGTATTTCGCTAAATAGACGAGTCCTCCGATACTAAATACAGCGAATATGAAAAATGTGTTTGAAAGTCCGATTCCATCCAGAAGAACAGGAAAGAATAACCCCACTAAGAAGTTGCAAATCCATAAAAACAAAACAGCCGTCCCCATACCTATACCACGCAGGCGGGCAGGGAAGATTTCAGCAAGCAGGAGCCATGTTAATGGACCAACAGCACCTTGGAAAAACGCTAGATATAGGACTGTCATTGATAATACTACGTATGGTAATGCTGGAGACTCCGTAAGCACTGTAGCAGAAATACCAATTGCGATAAGAGCAACTGTTACCCCTGTTAAGCCTGTAAGCATCATTGTTCTCCTATTTACCTTATGGAGCAGGGACATACCCACGATAACCGCCACAACGGCGATTACTCCGTTGGCTACATTTGCAATTAATGCTGTTTTTGTTCCAAAACCTGAGCTTTCAAGAATTTGTGTTCCGTAGTACATAATAGAATTTATACCTACTAATTGGGATGTAGCTCCAATAGAAATACCGAGAATGACAATGCGCCGAACCCAAGGCGTCCGTAAATCTTTGAAACTCATTTTTTCTGTATTTTGCTCTTTTGCAATATGTCCTTGAATTTCCTTTAACTCTTGTTGGGCGATGCTTTCACTGCGAATCTGTTGAAGTATTTTAAATGCTTCACCTATTTTTCCTTTTGATGCTAACCATCGAGGGCTTTCCGGTAAAATCAATACGCCGATCCAAAGCGCTATAGCCGGCAATGTCGCGATAACTAACATATAGCGCCACGCATGCCCCGCATCTTCAAAAGTGCTCCCAATTGCAGCATTACTGACGTAAGCAAGAAACTGTCCAGTCACAATCATCAATTCATTTTGAGTAACTAAGACACCGCGCCTGTCTGAGGGAGCCATTTCAGCAAGGTATGATGGAATAACGACGGAAGCACCGCCAACAGCAAGTCCCAAGAGAAAACGGAAACCAACCATTACCGTTGTATTTGGCGCTATAGCACAGCCAATTGATGCAAAGAAAAATAACATCGCAAGATACAAAATAACCTTTCTGCGCCCTTTATTATCCGCTAAGCGTCCTCCAAATAGTGAACCAAACGCAGCACCTAATACTAAAGAACTTGCTACTACACCTTCAGTGAAAGGAGTTAAATTTAATTGATCAGGTCTAGCCATAAATGGAAGCGCACCATTAATAACCCCTGTATCATATCCAAATAACAGCCCACCAAAAGTTGATACAATAGTAACTAACTTCAAAAACTTTTTCGGATCCTTTTCCTTGCCAGGTTCTATTTGAACGGAAGGATCATTAGATAGCTTGACGTTTTCCACGTTAAATTCCTCCTTTTTGATCTTAGATGTTTTAACAAAGAACTGTTAAGCTCCTTGTTAAACATGATTGCAAAGGAATGATAGAATAAACTCTTATCCCCTCTACAGAAACTTTAAATTAAAGTTTATTCACTTTTATGATCACGCTTACAAAAATACTAGAAATAGAAATTACATAAAATAGAATTTACTTATATATCGTTACAAAAAAACTTACCTTTAATAATTCTTATGAAAGAAAACCATGTTAGAATTTGAAATTGACTGATTGTTTGCTCATTTAAAGAATAAAATGAAACGAAAAATTAGGAGAGTATTCATTTCATTTTATTCAAATGAGTCAAAGACTTTTAAATCAGTTGCTGTGCTAATCTTAATTTTAGATAGTCACTCTTCCCTTGTTCTGCACATTCACCCATTGCTGCTTCGCTGCTGATTCCAGGATTGCATCCACCGTCTGGTCAATCTGGGCACCGAATTCAAAGTTGCAAGTGTACGCCGTGCCTTTTGAAACAGCTGACAACAGTTCATGTGCTTCCAGCACTTTCATATCGTTATAGCCAATCGCGATGCCGGCTGCTGGATAAAAAGCACTGTATCCTTTATGATCTGGGCCTAAGAATACTGTCCGGAACCCTCTGTCTGCACTGTCATCTGACGTAAAGTACACATTGACTTCATTCATGCGCTCCAGTGAATAATGAACCGTTCCTTCTGTTCCCTGGATTTCAAACGCCAGGTAATTTTTTCTTCCAGCCGCTACACGGCTCGATGAGATGGTGCCGACTGCGCCATTTTCATAGTTTGCGAGTATTGTAATCACATCGTCATTTTCAACGTCTGCCAGCTCTGTCGATCCAGGTGACACTGGGCGTTGCTTAATCACCGTCTTGGACAACGCGTTAACGCTTTCAATGTTTCCAAGCGCAAACTGCGAAATGCTTAGCAGGTGAGAGCCAAGGTCTCCCAGGGAGCCTGACCCGGAAAATTTGTTGATATGGCGCCATGTAATCGGCAGGCTTGGGTCAAGCAGGCTGTCTTGTGCGTATGTGCCGGAGAAGCTGATAATCTGGCCGAGTTGTCCGGACTGAACCAGGTCTTTGATATACGCATTAGCCGGGTTCATCACATTATTGTAGCCGACGTAATTGACAACGCCTTTTTGTTTAGCGAGCTCAGCCAATTCTGCAGACTGTTCAGCAGACAGCGTAAGCGGTTTCTCGCAGTACACATGCTTTCCGTTTTCCAGTGCCGCTTTTGCTACTTCATAGTGAAACGCGTTTGGCGTGGCGACATCGATGATATCTACATTCTCATCCTGCACAACTTCTTTCCAATCCGTAGTCCATCTGGCAAAACCAAGCTGCTCAGATGCATTTTTTGCGGCTTCTTCACTCACATCAGACACGACTTCAAAAACCGGCTTTCCGGCTTCAGGACCAAAGGTCATCAAAGCGTTTACAAAAGCATTCGTATGAGCCTTGCCCATCCATCCAGCGCCAACTAATCCAATTCTAAGTTCCATTCTATTACCCTCTTTATTTTTAATTATATTGCTTAAGATAAATTTAGTTTATTATAGTAGGCACGCGATGTAATTATTAAATATTGCTAAAGAATATAGGATTCTTGCTTTATTGATTTTTCAGAAAAAATCCGAGGACAGTAAGGTGCTTTTTTTCTAAAATCGTTTTCTTTAATTGTTAAACCACCAAGCAGCACAGTCCTTTTCTCCTTTATCAATAAATCATCCTCGAACTCAAATCATATAGCATAATATATTAAATTATTTATATTATTGTTATTTATTTCCACTCCAACGCCTTAAGTCCTAATTTTCTGTAATCCACTAAGATCTCTCCTTTTGTAAAATAAAAAGAACCTAAATAAGATGTACATTCCCGTTTCAAAAAAGTACATTATTATTTAGGTCCTGCCTGTATAGCTAGTAACTGTCTACAAGAAGATAAGAGTTACTGAGTCGAAATTAATACGTCATCAACAAATTAGAAGTATAAGTATTTTTTTCTCAAAACAAAATATTAAAAGGACAACCACTACCACCCTACCGTTTAACCTTTAATTCTTTCTACAACGTGAAAGCGTAGTGATGGCCTTTTATTCTTTCGTTACTTTTATTTATTGTAATACTTTATCCACTCGTCCCAAATTCCTTCACTTTTGTCTTGCTCCTTGCATTTTGCCGAACGCTCACTGATGCGCCGCTCCCAGCAATTCCTAGCAAAAACGGAATTTGTGCTCTCCTTTATCCTCACCTGTTTGCTTTTATTTCTCCCATGTAAATTAACAAATACGGCACTTGCTTTTGTCCCGAAGTCTCTTGGCAGTGCTTCTTTCGGTACATCCATATTATAGGACAAGAATTGAACTACCGCCCACTTACCTGACGGTTGAAGTGGGGGATTCCTGGGCAAGGGGATCTTCGACCCCCAGTAATCAGGCTAACTCCGTATTCCAACGGTTTTATGACCAACCTTAACCAGACAGAAGCCGAAGGGCTTCTCTTTTGATATTCAAGCTCGCATTCAGGTCCCGATCGTGACGCACACCGCAGGACGGACATTCCCACACCCGGACAGCGAGATTTTTTACATCTTTATGCTGGTGGCCACACCTAGAACAGAGCTGGCTTGATGGGAAGAACGGATCGACTTTTATAACCGTCCGTCCGTACCACTTCGCTTTGTAAGCGAGCATTTCATTGAACCTCGACCATGACGCATCGTGAATCCCCTTGCTTAGTTTATTGTTTTGGACGAGATTCTTCACTGACAAATTCTCCACTGCGATCACTTGGTTTTCATGAACGAGCCTGGTCGTCAGCTTGTGAAGAAAATCTTCTCTTGTGTGTTTGATTTTTTCGTGCAGTTTAGCAATCTGGGCTTTATTTTTTTCCCGCGATTTCGAGCCTTCTTTTTTACGTGCAAACGCACGCTGAAGAAAGGCTAACCGCTTTTCATATTTCTGGTAGTATTTCGGGTTGGCAATGGATTCACCATTGGAGAGCACGGCAAACTCTTTTAATCCCAGATTAATGCCAATGGCATCGCTGGTGCTTGGTTTGTACGGTGAATAAGGCATCTCGCAAATGACCGAGATAGAATACCGGCCAGTACTGCTGCGGCGCACAGTGACACGCTTAATGTCGCCTTCGATGTTTCGGGACTTGGAAAAACGAATCCAGCCGAGTTTCGGCAGCTGAATGCGGTTATCTATCATTTTAATATTGTGATTTGTCATTTTGGTTGTGTAGCTTTGAACCGGTTTTTTCTTGCTTTTGAATGTTGGATGGCCTTTGAAATCATACGCCGTCGGCGTATAACCTTCTGCACATTTTTTAGCGGCTCGTTTTTTTAATTCTTTTTTCGGCTGTTCCTTATATTTTTTGAATCCTTCGTACTGATATTCGATGCTTGCCTGAAGCGCAATACTGTCAGAACCAGACAACCATTTGAATGTTTCTTTTAGCCCAGGGAGGAGCTTTTTAGCAGCTGTTTCTGTATACCGTTTTTTTGTTTTTTCGAAACTCTTGATGTTTTCATTTAAAATATAATTGTAGACAAACCGGCAGCAGCCGATCGTCTGGTTAATCAGTTGTTTTTGCTCGTCACTTGGATGGATTTTAAACCGAAAGGCTTTAAAATGAAGTTTCTTTGTTTCATCTGTTTTGGTTTTCCTCATTTTCCTCATCCCCTGAACGTTTGTTCTGTACCTAATTATACCATTTTAACAATAGAGCGTTCAAGGAAGAAGAATGACTGAAAGAGCAGCGATTCATCCCCCACTTAGCAAGCTTGAAGTGGGGGTGTTCTCGCCAAAATGATAAAGTATGCGTTTGTATTATAAGGTCTTTTATTTGTACTTTAGGACATTTTTATTGAGCCTCTTCATAGACTCGGTGACTATGTATCCTTTCGAAAGACCGAAAACACAATCCTCTGATTACCGGAGTAAAACCAACTAAATTAAACCTTTTCCGCTTCCCCAAACAATTGCTCTTTTTGATAAAATCCACATGATTCTCGAATGATTAATTCATCTTTCATAACGATTTTTTTCCGCTTAATGAATATCCCTTTTAACAGCCGTAGAAGTAAATCTGCGGCTTTTTGGCCAATCTCATATTTCGGCTGGTCAATCGTTGTCATATACGGACTGAAAAATGACGCCATCGGGAGGTTATCAAAACCAACAATCGCAATGTCTTCCGGCACTCGAAGACCATGATCCTTTACTGCCTTGATTGAACCAAGGGCCATCTCATCATTAAATACAAACACAGCCGTCGGGCGATCTTCCAGTGCCAGCAGCTTCACCATTTGTTTGTATCCAGAATCTATATCATAATCTCCTTCCTGCACCCAAGATGGATTAATAGGCAAATCATGGCTCATCATGGCCTGCTGATAGCCGCGCTGGCGGTCCTTTCCTAGAATTACGTCCGTTCCTTTAGAAATATGTGCAATTTTTCTGTGTCCAACGTTGATTAAGTGCTCGGTCACTTTGCGAGCACTGCTGATATTGTCAATCGAAACCGTTGGAATATCCAGACCGTCCATATATTCACATGCTAGAACGACAGGAAACTGGGATGATAATTCTTTTAGACTGTCTCGATCCATACGTGCTGTTAACAGCACGGCGCCCTCTGCCTGCTTTCTATATAAAAGTTCAATGTATTCTTTTTCTCGTTCAATCCGGTTTTCTGTATCCCCTAAAATCACCTGATAACCGTTTTGAAGCGCTGTATGCTCAATGCCGCGCAGCACTTCGGAAAAAAACGGACGGGTGATATCTGGCACTACTACTAAAATCGTTTTTGTTTCACGTGTACGAAACTGGCTGGCGATCATATTGGGTTTATAATTCAGTTCGTTGATAATCTGAATCACTTTTTCTTTCGTTTCTTTTTTGACCAAATCGGGCTGGCGAAGCACCCTGGATACAGTCGCTGGCGATACATTCGCCCGCTTGGCTACATCCCTCATTTGCATTAGTTTTCCACCTGCCTTTCCAGTCCTGATTGGAATATTTCTTAATATAGCTGATTCGTATGCTAAAATACTGATTCCGCTTTCATTCTTTCTTGCCATTTTACGCTGCACCACACCCCTAATACGCTGATAAAGCCTGAAAAGTAAAAGCTTGCCTCCAGACCAAAATACGTATTTAAAATACCAGCCAGAAAAGGACCAACGAACATGCCAATCGCGTAAAGAGCCTGGTACGCTCCCATAGCTGTTGCCCGTTTGGCGTGAGGCATTTCTTCCACCGCCATACCAAGAAAAAGCGGAAATACAAGTCCGAGGGCAAATCCATTTACCAGCTGCAAAGCGATCAAGGCTGCTTTTGTATCCGCGAACGGCATAAGAAAAGTAAAGATGGCTGCGGCAGAAAAAGCAATTTGCAGTGTACCCCATTTGCCAAACTTCGGGACAAACCAGCTGCCGCTTAACAGAGTAGAAACCGCATGCGGGATCATAAACGCAAACACAAGAAGTGTAATTTCGCTTGCCCGCAGGCCGGCTGACAATGCATAGTCTGTTGTGAAACCAAATATCGTGGTAAACATGACACTGTGCGCTAATATGGACAGCAGCGATACTTTTAGCAGCATCGGTTCCTTAAGCGTTGTTCCAAGCTCCTTCAGCTGAACTGGTTCTCGTTTTGCTTCTGAGCTTCCTTCCTTTATGAACAGCGAAAGCAGCAGACCTGTAGCGCCAGTCATAATACCGATCCAATACGGTGCATGCCAGCCCCACTCTTCCACGATCCATGCACTGAGCGCCATCCCAAGCAGCTGGGCAAACACGACCGCAAACGATAAATGGCCCATCGCCCGGTGCAGATCCCGCCCCGCTGCGTAGCTTGAAAAAAGAATGGTAAAAGCCACCCAGGTGGCGGCAGCGATGCCCGCCAGTGAACGAGACAGAAGCACCCAGCCAAGGCTTTCGGTCAGCGCAAAAGCTAAACAGCTGAGCAGACTTACGGCCATCCCAGCCACAACAAAGCCTTTTCGCTTATTCCAAAGATCGGACCCGATACCGATCGGAAGGCGAAATAAAAACTGCATCAGCCCGTAGCTTGCCAGAACGATCCCGATAAAGGTATATGTGCCCCCTATCTGCTCGATGTAAGGAGAGAGCATCGGAATATAAATAAAGTGCGAAAACCAAAAAAGAAAAGAAATCAGTAAAAACAACCTTTGACTGTGTTTGTTCATATGCTCACATCCTGCTCTTACTCTTTGAGAAAAAGGAGCCGCCCTTACGGACCAGCTCCTCTCTCTTGATACCAGACAAGCGTATTAGGCTTTGCCGCTCGTATTAAATTCTCTCATTTTCCCTTTTACGGCGTCCTTTACTGCTTCAATGGCCGGCAGTAAAATCAGCCGCGGCTCGTATACATCCGAGTTTTGGTTTAATGTTTTACGGACAGAGGCGGTCCATGCCTGGATGCTTTCTGTGTTGACATTAATTTTTGCGTGGCCAAGCTCTATGGCGCGCTGAAGCTGATGAAGCGGAATGCCGGAGCCGCCGTGCAGGACAAGCGGCACATCCGTTTTCTCCGAAATTTCTTTCATTTCATCAAAGCCAAGCTGCGGCTCACCCTGATACGGGCCGTGAACCGAACCAAGTGCCGCGGCCAGTGCATCAATGCCGGCTTCCTCAACGATTCGGATGCATTCATCCAGATTCGCATATTGAATACCGCCGACCATGCCATCTTCCTGCCCGCCGACTGTACCAACTTCTGCTTCAACCGTGACCCCTTTTTCCCTTGCATACGCGACGACTTCCTTCGTCATCGCAATATTTTCGCCGATTGGGCTGTGAGAGCCGTCGATCATCACAGACGTATAGCCTGCATCAATCGCTTTCTTACAGCGCTCGACGCTCATGCCGTGGTCTAAATGAAGCGCAACCGGCACGGTAATATTTAATTCCTCCATCAGCGCCTTGACCATCTCGGCAATCGTTGTAAAACCGCCTAGATAATCAACTAGCCGATCGGACGAGGCCAGAATAATGGGCGCCCGTTCTTCTTCTGCTGCCTGCAAAAACGCCTGAGCAAATTCCAGACCATTAATGTTATACTGTCCAACGGCGTAGCCGCCCTGCTTTGCTTTTTGCAGCATGTCTTTCATCGATACTAACATACAATCAGCCCTCTACTTTCTCTGTTAACCCAAGGCCTTACTTCATTTTTTTGAAGCATTAACTTGCTTGACCAGTCTACTTTGGCTTTCCAAGCAAATACGGCGTTCGTTGCCCTGCACTCTGTGTGATCTCCGCTTAGTACGTTTTCGCCGTTTCTAGTTTTTCCGCTCTTGCAGCATAGGCTTTTTGAACGCTTTCAGACTCGGATACTTCAGCTACTCCAACATTCCACCAGCCGTCATAGCCATCCGACATCGTTTTCGGAAGCACTTTCATGTCAATCAATGTGGAAACGGACTGCTTTTTCGCATCTTCAAGCGCTGCTTTCAGTTCTTCTACTGTGTTGGCTTTGTATGATTTTGCTCCGTAAGCTTCCGCCACTTTCGCATAATCGATGTTCATAATCTTGTTGTCATGTGTACGGAACTCACAGAAGTATGTTCCGCTTCCATTACCCATCTGCAGGTTATTAATACATCCATAACCAGAGTTATCAAACAGAAGAATATTGATTTTTTTGCCATACTGAAGCGCTGTTACAAGCTCGGTATGAAGCATTAGGAAGCTCCCATCGCCGACGGCCGCATATACTTCGCGGTCCGGGTGAGCGAGTTTCGCACCCAGTGCACCGGCTACTTCATATCCCATACAGGAATAGCCATATTCAAGGTGGTAGGTATTCGGCACATTAGAATGCCATAAGCGCTGCAGGTCGCCCGGAAGGGATCCAGCTGAACCAATGATGACGCTGTCCGGTGCGACTGCTTCATTAGCCGCAACCAAAGCGGCCGTTTGGGTGAATTCAGTACCTAGCACATCGGCATATTCATTCATTGTTTCCTGAGAAAATTGATCCTTGATTTCCGGCGTAAAGCTTTCGCGATTAAACGTTACGTTCGCCAGCCGGTCGCGTTCTGCCAGCCATTCTTCTTTCCAGGCTGAAAGCAGGCCGCCAAATGCGGTTTCATAATCTCCCAAAAGAGATGCCAGCTGTTCAAGCGCCGTTTTTGCATCGGCGACTACCTGGAATGCGTCCAGCTTATACGCCTGCATGCGGCTAATATTAATGTTTAAGAATGATGTTTTTTCAAAATCAAACTGTGTTTTGGATGAAGTAGTAAAGTCGGTATAGCGTGTGCCGACACCGATCACAAGGTCTGTATCACGGGCCACTTTATTTGCAGCCGACGTACCAAGGATGCCTAAGCCGCCCAGGTTATTTGGAAACGACACTTCCACCGTTGATTTCCCGGCCTGTGTTTCCACAAGCGGGATATTATGTTTTTCAGAGATTTGTTTTAAGATGTCACGGGCACCTGAATAACGGGCACCACCGCCGACAATAATAACAGGCTTTTTGCTTGCTTTGATTCGTTCCGCTGCACCCTGCAGTTCGCGTTCAACAGCCGGCTTGCGGTCCAAATAATGAACGCGTTTTTCGAAGAAACGCTCGTCGTAGTCAAACGCTTCCCCTTCGACATCCTGTGCGATGCAGATCGTTGCCGGACCGGCTTTGGCCGGGTCTGTCATCACTTCAAAGGCGCGGATCAGTGCGGACATGAGCTGTTCCGGGCGCGTTACGCGGTCCCAGTAGCGGGAAACTGCCATAAACGCTTCGTTTGTCGTCACGGCTGTGCTGTGTTCATGCTCCAGCTGCTGCAGCACCGGGTCAGGCTGGCGCGAGGCAAAGGTATCCGCTGGAAGCAGGAGAACCGGAATATTATTCGCAAACGCTGTTCCCGCTGCGGCGATTAAATTCGCAGAACCAGGTCCGGCAGATGTCGTGACCGCATAGATTTTGCGGCGGAGCATTTCACGGCTATAGGCGATTGCGGCATGCGCCATGCCCTGCTCATTCTTTCCCTGGTAGACTTTCAAATGGCCGGCATCCTGCTCAAGCGCCTGGCCGATCCCTAACACGTTTCCGTGACCAAAAATGTTAAAAATGCCTTCGACGAAGGGTGTTTCTTCGCCATCAACGTGAATGTACTGCTGATTTAAAAATGTAATTAACGCTTGCGCGGTTGTTAGTCGAATGGTTCCCATCTCTTATTCACCTCTTACCGAGTCATTTTTTATACGTGGACAGCAGCGGCAATTAGCTGCTCAATCTCAGAAGCTACCGGCATCGCATCAGACGAGCTGTGCTTGCTGACCACGATGGATGCAGAAGCACTGCCGTATTTTAAAGCCGTTTCAATATCCTTTCCGCTGACAAGTGCGTAAAGGAAAGCAGATGCATAGGAATCACCGGCACCAAATGTTTTCAGTACGTTTGTTTTGTACGCCTGTGCCCGGAATACTTCTCCTGATTTTGCGTACGCGTATGACCCTTCTACTCCATGCTTGATGACCACAAGATCAGCTGAATGCTTGAATAAGTTTTGAATGGTTTCGTTGTTGTCGCCGCCCTGAATGTTTTCCATTACATCAAACTCATCGCGTGTGCCAATGATGATATCGGACTGTTCCGCTACAAGTGAGTAGTAAACGGCTGTTTCTTCTGACGACTGCCATGTGTACGGACGGTAGTCCAGTTCAAAGACAATTTTCACGCCGTGCTTTTTCGCCAGGCTGACCGATTTCAAAACGGCTTCCCGTGACGGGCTTTTTGCCAGGGCTGTACCGGATACAAGCAGGATTTTTGCTTTCTGAATGTAGTTTTCGCTGACTTCAGACGGCTCCAGGTATAAGTCTGCCACATCGTCACGGTACATTAAGATGCTGCACTCATCCGGGCTTAAAATTTCCGTAAACGCAAGACCTGTTTTATGCCCTTCTTTGTCTGTGACCATGTTCGATGTATCCACACCGACTTCACGCATGTATTTTTCAATGAATCTTCCATGCTGGTCATCAGCTAATTTGCCGATAAAGCCGACCTTCAAGCCAAGCTTTGCGCTGCCGATGGCAACGTTTGCAGGCGAGCCGCCCACGTATTTCGTAAACGTCATCGTCTCTTCCATTGGCATGTTGTATTCGTTTGCATTTAAATCGATGCAGGCACGTCCAATGGCGATCACATCAAGTTCTTTTTCGTTGTTAAATGTATAGTTCATCTGAGTTCACCGCTCCTTTAATTTGGTTAACGTTTTAGAATCCACTCATGGTCTGGATCATTGTAAAACTTCCAGATACGTGTCGGGCCGGCCATGACATTTAAGTAGTAGGATTCGTATCCATCCGGCACGCCGACTGGATGGTAGCCTGCTGGCACCAGTACAACATCACTGTTTTCAACAGTCATCGTTTCGTCGATCGAGCGGTCATCAGTATACACACGCTGGAACACGAAGCCCTGCGGCGGATTCATTTCATGGTAGTAAGATTCTTCTAAGAATGACTCATCCGGCAGGTTATCCTGGTCATGTTTGTGCGGCGGGTAGCTCGTCCAGTTGCCGCTTTCTGTGTACACTTCTACGACAAGCAGGCTGTTTGCGCGCGGGTCGGAATCCGGCAGGATATTGTGAACCATCCGTTTATTGCTTAAAATGCCGCGGTTTTCAACCCCTACCTCTGATGCTTTTATCAAGCATGTTGGAAGCTGCTCGGCAGACGGTGAGTAGCAAAGCGCGACACGGGCAGCCGTTACGCCTTCCACTCGGAATGTTTTATCGTTGGAAATATACACACTGTCTGTCGGCACTTTCTCAAATACATTTTCACGTGTGCCAAGGTTACAGAATTCTTCGCTTCCCTCGGTAACGTTTATCTTGCCTGTCAGGGCGACAATGCAGCATTCTGTTTGGTTTAATGATTCGGTGTACGTGGCGCCGGGAGCCAGGTCAATGACTTTAAATCCGACATATTCGAGAGGGGAATTTTCTTGTGTGACGTCATGAACGAGTGTGATACCTTCTGACTGTTCGTTTTTCATTGGTTTTTGAAGCAAGCGGCTCATCTTATGTACCTCCTGATTTTTGCTTGAATGGCCTGCTGTCCGGATTGTACCGGACAGCGAAGCGGATTCAAGATTACTTCACGTAGCGTGCTGTGACCATTTTCTTGCGTGTAAAGAATTCAACGCCGTCTTTGCCATTTGCATGAAGATCGCCGTAGAATGAATTTTTATAGCCCGAGAATGGGAAGAAGGCCATTGGCGCCGGTACACCGACGTTAATGCCAAGCATTCCTGCATCAATCGTTTCGCGGAACTGGCGTACCGCTGCGGCGCTGTCTGTGTACAGGCAGGCACCATTCGCAAGAGTGGAAGCATTCGCTGTTTGAACACCTTCCGCCAAATCTTTTACGCGGACGATGGAAAGAACCGGTGCAAAAATTTCATCCTGCCAGATTGTCATCTCCTGTGTCACATTGTCAAAGATTGTGGCACCAAGGAAGTAGCCGTCTCCTTTTGAGGCTGCGTCTTCGCGGCCGTCACGCACAAGCGTTGCACCCTGCTCGATACCGGCTTCAATGTAGCCAATTGTGCGCTCTTTTGCATTTTCGCGGATGATTGGGCCAAGGAATACGCCGTCATCCAGGCCGTTGCCGATTTGAATGTTGTCGGCTGCTTCTTTTAATTTCGCGATAAACTCATCGGCGATGCTGTCTTCTACCGCCACAACAGCTGCGGCCATGCAGCGCTCGCCCGCTGAACCAAAAGCTGCGGCGGTTACTTCTTTTGCGGCCAGGTCAAGGTTTGCATCTGCCAGCACGATCGAGTGGTTTTTCGCTCCTGCAAGTGCCTGTACGCGCTTCAAGTTGGCTGCGCCTGTTTTGTATACGTATTCTGCCACTGGCTGCGACCCTACGAATGAAATAGCTTTCACTTCTGGATGCTCAAGCAGGCCGTTTACGACATCATGCGCTCCGTTTACGATGTTTAGTACGCCGTCTGGAAGGCCGGCTTCTTTAAACAAATCTACAAGTTTGGCTGCCAACAGAGGCGTGCGCTCAGACGGCTTCAATACAAATGTGTTACCGCAGGCAATCGCCAGTGGATACATCCAGCAAGGAACCATCATTGGGAAGTTAAATGGTGTGATACCGCCAACAACGCCAACCGGGTAACGGTACATGCCTGACTCGATGTTTGTGGCGATGTCTGGAAGCTGGCTGCCCATCATCAAGGTTGGTGCACCGGCTGCAAATTCTACGCATTCAATCCCACGCTGTACTTCACCCATGGCTTCTGACAGGCTTTTTCCGTTTTCAATCGTGATCAGCTTCGCCAGCTCTTCCCAGTTGTCTACAAGAAGCTGCTGGTATTTAAAGAGGACACGTGAACGTTTCGGAACGGCTGTCTGTGACCACTTTTCAAACGCCTTGCTTGCGGCCTGTACGGCATGGTCTACATCTTCTTTTGTAGAAAGCGGCACCTGGGCGATTTCTTCGCCTGTTGCTGGATTTACAACCGTTTCAGTCTGGCTGGACAGGGAATCTACCCATTCTCCATTTATATAGTTTTGCAGTTTTTGCACTTTAGTTATCACTGTATTTCCTCCTTGAAAATTCTATTTTATATAATTTCCAATACAAATCTAGATAAGAGAACAGCCACTCATGAAGGCTGCCATTATCTCATCATTCGTTGAGTTTAAACTTCAACTGTTTTATTGATTTTATCTAAGTATTCTTTTGTTCTTTTAGCAATTGGAAACGGCTTATCAAATGGTGCCGGATACATATCCTGTTCCACAATCGCCCAGCCATTAAAGTTGATCTCTTTCAAGACTTCAAAGAATGCTTCCATATCTACTACGCCCAATTCAGGTTCACACATGACATCTTCACTTACTGCTTTGGCAAAAGACCAGCCTTCTTGCTGCATCTGTTCTCTTACCTTCAGGTCACAGCTCTTAATATGAAGATACGGAATGCGGGCATGGTGCTTGCGCATAAAAGCAACCGGATCTCCATCTGCATATGCATGGTGGCCTGTATCCAGGCAGAGGTCGATGTCCGTGTCATTTAATAGCTTTTCAATCTGCTCTTCTGTTTCAATATGGCTTTGTGCATGCGGGTGGAACACCACTTGAAGTCCATATTTGGCTTTTGCATGGTTTTTGATTCGATTAATGTTCCCAATGAACTGGGCCCACTGTTCATCATTTAATACTTCAGGCCGGATCAGTTCACCGGTAAACAGATCTGTATAACAGTCATCAATTAATACCACATATTTTGCTGTCGGGAATCTTAGCTGGAGATCAGCCATTTCGTCTAGCAGTGCAATCATTTCATCTGTTTTCTCATCTGACATAAGATCACCGACAAGCGTGGTAGCCGTTAGTTTTAAGTTTCTTTTCTCAAGCTCTTCTCTCAATTGCTCGTACTGATTCGGAAGATAGCCCCAGGGTCCAAGCTCGATCCCTTCATAGCCGGACTCTGCCATTTCATTCATGCAGCGCTCCCATGGAGTTTGTTTCTCGTTTTGTGGGAACCATACTCCCCAGGAATCAGGTGCTGTACCAATCTTTACATTCATAATAATGACGTCTCCTTTTCTTTTTCATATTAATTTAATTATTATTTATGAGGGGGAGACTTTTCTCCCCCTCAACACAGTGCTGTCCAGCCTTTATTTTCAGATAGTGACTTTCCCTTGATTTTTTACATTTACCCATTGCTGTTTCGCTGCCGATTCCAGGATCGCATCCACCGTCTGGTCAATTTGGGCACCAAACTCAAAGTCACATGTATACGAAGTGCCTTTTGAAACAGCTGACAACAGTTCATGTGCTTCCAGCACTTTCATATCGTTATAGCCAATCGCGATGCCGGCTGCTGGATAAAAAGCACTGTATCCTTTATGATCTGGGCCTAAGAATACCGTCCGGAACCCTCTGTCTGCACTGTCATCTGATGTAAAGTACACATTGACTTCATTCATGCGCTCCAGTGAGTAATGAACCGTTCCTTCTGTTCCCTGGATTTCAAACGCCAGGTAATTTTTTCTTCCAGCCGCTACACGGCTCGATGAGATAGTGCCGACTGCGCCATTTTCATAGTTTGCCAGAATTGTAATCACATCGTCATTTTCAACATTGGCTAGTTCTGTGGAGCCGGGTGATACAGGACGCTGCTTAATCACCGTCTTAGACAACGCGTTAACGCTTTCAATGTTTCCAAGCACAAACTGCGAAATGCTTAGCAGGTGAGAGCCAAGGTCGCCCAGGGAGCCTGATCCGGAAAATTTGTTGATATGGCGCCATGTAATCGGAAGGCTTGGGTCAAGCAGGCTGTCCTGCGCGTATGTGCCGGAGAAGCTGATAATCTGGCCCAGTTTGCCGGAATCAACCAGGTCTTTGATATAGGCATTAGCCGGATTCATCACATTATTGTAGCCGACGTAATTGACAACGCCTTTTTGTTTAGCGAGCTCGGCCAGTTCTTCAGACTGTTCAGCTGAAAGCGTAAGCGGTTTCTCGCAGTACACATGTTTTCCATTTTCCAGTGCCGCTTTCGCTACTTCATAATGGAAGGCGTTTGGCGTAGCCACATCAACGATATCCACATTCTCATCCTGTACAACTTCTTTCCAGTCAGTCGTCCATCTTGCAAAACCAAGCTGCTCAGCTGCATTTTTTGCGGCTTCTTCACTCACATCAGACACGACTTCAAAAACTGGCTTTCCAGCTTCAGGACCGAAGGTCATCAAAGCGTTTACAAAAGCATTCGTATGAGCCTTGCCCATCCATCCTGCGCCTACTAATCCAATTCTAAGTTCCATTTTTCTATCCCCTTTAGTTATTATTTTTTATTAATTATTGCTTTCTGAAACCTATTTTATTAAACTACATATAAAATTTCATTACTGAAAACTGCCAAAAAATATAAGATTCTTGCTGTATTGAATTTTCTAATAAATTATTGTGATTTTATGATATCTTTATAGAAAGGAGGCGATAGTATTGGTTGAAAAAGGGGTATTATCACATTCAAAAATGTTTTTCCATACGCCAAGTGAATTTTCTAAAAAAGCACTTTTTCACTTGATTTACTCTGGGACTTTTTATTGCACAGATAAGTACCTCATTAAGCGGGATAATTGGAATAGTTACCTGTTTATGCATATTAGAAAAGGAAAAGTGAAAATTCAATATGAAGATAAAGAGTTTCTCGCTCCTGAAAATACATTTGTCTTCCTAAATTGTCATAAACCACACTTATACCAGGCGGAAGAACAAACGGTTTTTGACTGGTTTCATTTTTCAGGAAACGCAAGTGAGGATTATTTTGAATACCTCTTTAGTAAAAATGGGTGCGTGTATTCAATTGATAACAATTTTCTGATTTGCGATAGCATAGAAAGTATTTTAAACATGGCTGAAAGCGACAGAATAGATGAAGATGCTGCGTCTATTATGATCCATAAAATTCTGTATGAATTAAAGCAGCTTGTGAATCGGGAAGAGGAATTTCATCTTAAAACACTTAGGAGCGTTATCAAATACCTTGAAGGTCATTACAAAGAACAAATAACAATTACAGATCTCGCGAATTGCGCTAACTTAAGCCCTTACCATTTTTCAAGGATCTTTAAAAAACACATGAACTGTTCACCTTATCAATACTTAACCATCTATCGTATTAATAATGCAAAAAAGCTTTTGCATAACACAAATTTGTCCGTTCAGGAAATTGCCTATTCCAGCGGATTTAACAGCGTTTCTAATTTCATAACGGTATTTAAGAAGCATACTAGTCTATCACCTAAAAAATTTAGAGAAATACAGTTTTGACGCAAAAAGTTCTGCTGCGAAATTTTTATTTAATACTGCCGCTTAGCTCATCCTTTTCCAAAAAAAAAAGAAGCGGGCGATCCGCTTCTTCATGCTCTTTTAAACGGAAGTTTTGCTATTCTTCCGTCATACTTGTTTCATTTTGCCCCTACTATAAAAAATGTCTTTCCGTCTACCATAAACTTCATCCGAATTCCTTTTTTGATCTGCCTTGAGTGTATAAGAGTAATCGTACGCTGTCTTATTTCATTACCACCTTTCTTGTTTACACTGATTTTTTCTTTATTAAAAAAAGAGTCAATAATGGAAATATATGTGATGCATTGGCTAGATCAAAGGACGAAATTTCACTAACTTAGCATATTTTTAATGTTTTCATTTTGAGATATAAGATGGCATACAAACTGGTACTCTATAGCCTTTTTATCTTTCTACAGAAGAAAGTTCTCCTTCTGATTCTTCAACGTATACTTCTCTCTGTTCCTTTAACGATTTATTGGCAGCTACTAAAACTTCAAGAGCTTTTAATCCGTCCCTTGCTGTTACCTTTGAATCGTTCCCTTCACGCACATCACTGAAGAATTCATCCAATTCCAAAGAATAAGCAGTGGCAAAACGTTCAGAAAACCCAGGTAAAATATCATGCGTTTGACCAGATTTCGTTAAGATATTTACATTGTGATGATTTAGAGCATTGCCAATTTGGATGGTACCTTCAGTCCCGACTACTTCAGCACGGATATCGTATCCGTAATATGCATTTCTACTGGCTTCTATATCTCCTGCCGCTCCTGATGTAAAGCGAATGAAGCTAAGTGCATGATCAACATCATCATATTCAGAAACAAACGGATACTTCAGTATACTTCCTTTTGTATCTACTGATTGTATTTCTGAATCTATTAAGAACCGGGCAATATCGAAATCATGAATTGAAACATCTGTGATAATCCCGCCGCTGTGTTTAATATACTCAGGAGGAGGAGCCTGCGGGTCTCTTGATATCCCTCTAAAATAAATAGGCTTCCCTATATCACCAGCGTGAATTCTTCTTTTTGCTTCCGCATATGCAGGATCAAACCTTCTCATAAAACCAACCTGGCAAAAACTTTTACTGTCTTCAATGATTTTTGTAATTTCTTTCGCTTCTTGTACAGTAAGTGTCAGCGGCTTTTCTGCAAAGATTGCTTTTTTGCTGTTAGACGCTTTTTTTAACAACTCAAAATGCGTACTTGTTGGTGTTGCAATAATTACTGCGTCGATGCTGTCATCTTGAAAAATATCTTCTGCGTTATTTGTGAATTTAGGAACACCAAGTTCCATTGCTGCTTTTTCAGCTCTTTTTAAATCCATGTCACAAACGGTTGTTACTTCTACATTTTGAATTTTTGATGCGTTTAAAGCATGCCAATAGCCTAATCTTCCTAATCCAAGAACAGCACAACGAATACGTTTTCCCATCATCTTTCCCCTTTCTGCAGTTACGATTATTAATAATTGTTTTTTATTTAACTATTTGAAAATCGAACATCTACTTAAGAATCAAAAACTTGCATTACTCTTAGTTATCAAATACTTTTGTAAATTCCTCAGTATTTTCCTTTGAATTCTTTTTAATGGACTCTTCACTCGATGGAAAATTTTTAGGTAATGGATTTGGTTGCAAGCATGTACTGTTAAGTGTATAAAATTTTCCCAGATCCGATGAATTTAATATACCTACCATCGCTTCAAGAGAATGATAGGCCATTTCGGAATTTGCTCTTTCTGGACGATTATCCCGAATTGCATAAGCCATGTCTGCTAATCCTAAGCCTCGAGAGTCTTCATGATACCCATGAGTTGCAGGCACTTCACTCCAGTATTCAGAAACCTTAGCTCTTGGTAACTCACTCCAGCGTGACTGCTCCTTTGTTCTTACTAGTAGCGGGCCTCCAAATAAATTGGGTCCATGAAAAGGATCTACATCTTGTATAAGCAATGTTCCTTTTGTTCCATAAATCTCCATTCTCGGCAACTCAGAATCCCAAACGTCATAGCTAGCGATAAATGTTGAAATGACACCGTTTTCAAATTCCAAGTTGCCTGTCACGTGCGTAGGTACCTCTACCGGGATTTTTCTTCCGCTGTTTGGAACCGTTCTCTCCAGATAAGTTCTTTTTGCTAAACCACTACACTTAGCGATAGAACCAAATAAAGAAATAAGCGCGGTGATATAATACGGCCCAATATCAAGAAGCGGCCCTGCTCCCTCTTTAAACAAAAAATCAGGATTTGGATGAAGCGACTCAGGTCCGGGATAGACTACAAATGCACTTGCTGCTATTGGATCACCGATGATGCCTTGTTCTAAAACTTCTCTGCAGGTTTGAAGTCTTGCGCCTAAAAACGTATCAGGAGCACAGCCCACACGCAAACCTGTTTTTTTAGACAGATCTATAATTTTTTTTGCATCCCTAAGATTTGTTGCAAGGGGCTTCTCTGAATAAACATGCTTTCCAGCCTCCAGAGCAGCCAAAGTAAACTCCGCATGAACATCAGGTGTAGTTAAATTTAAGATAATATCAATTTCCGGATCATGTATTAATTCATCGATGGTACATGCTTTAGAAATGTTATATTCAGTAGCCTTTTTTTTCGCTTTTTCTATATTCCGGCTGGCACAAGCTTTGATTTCAATAATGTCAAACTTTTTGCATGTTTGAAAATAAATATCACTGATTTCTCCGCAACCCAGGAGGCCGACACTATACTGTTTCACCATAATTTTTCTCCTTCTGTTGTGTCTTTGAACCAGAACTATATTGTTTAACTTCTTTTAATCGTTTTCTGTCTTAACATAGACTTTTGCCTAGTTCTTACTTTTTCACCTAACAAGAAGAGTGAAGTCCCTGATAAATGTTACCTAAGGTCATCAAGGACTCCACTTTTAAATTCCAGTTCATATGAGACTATATCATTTGAAGTTTTTGTCGATAAAATCAAATTATGCTTTTTTGCTCTTACGCTGACGAAGTACGTCTACGTAAACCGCTGCGATAATAACAACTCCGATAACAGCCATTTGGAAATCAGCTGATACATTCAGCAAGTTCAGACCGTTACGAAGAATCGCGATAATCATCGCACCGATCAATGTTCCCCATACTGTTCCAACGCCGCCGAAAAAGCTTGCACCGCCGATGATAACGGCTGCGACTGCATCGAGTTCATAAGAAAGACCAGCAAGAGGGAAAGCCGAATTTACGCGGCCAACCATGACAAGGCCAGCAAGACCTGCCATCAAACCGCTGAGTGTGTAAACAATTAGTAAAACACGATCAACATTAATACCTGAAAGATGGGCTGATTCTCTGTTTCCACCGATTGCATAAATATAACGGCCTGTTTGTGTTCTTGTTAAGAAAATATGGAAAATCACGTATACGGCAATAACAAGCAAAAAGCTTACCGGCACTGGTCCGACAAATTCACTGCCTAAAAATTGGATTAAGAAAGGAAAACCGGCAATTGGTGCGGCTGCTGTGATAATTAGTGCCAGACCACGGGCAATATTCATAGTACCCAGTGTTGAAATAAATGGGTGAGGTAAGCGCAATTTTGTTAAAAGTAAACCATTAAGTAAACCAAATCCGGCTCCGACTGCCAAGCAAACAATAATTCCCAAAACCGGGCTTAAGCCCATATTTACAGAGACAATCCCCATGGTCATAATAGAAATAGCCAGAATTGAACCAACTGACAAGTCAATCCCTGCTGTTAAAATCGGTAGAAGCATCCCAATGGCAAGCAATGCGTTAATACTGGATTGCCGGGCAATATTCATGATGTTATTCATTGTCATAAATTTATCCGATAAAATGGTCAGTGTAATGACTAGAATAACTAACCCAATAAGAGCTCCAAACTTGCTGACAAAGCCTTTCACTGTTTTTTTCTCGCCTGAAACCTGTTCTTGTTCTTTTGAAATTGCTGCTTCACCCATACTATTAACCCCCTGTAGCCGTTTTCAATAAATTTCCTGATGCTTCTTCTGCTCCTGTAGCTGCTTTCATGATTCTTTCTTGTGTTGCTTCATTCCGGTTAAGGTTCGCTGTAATCTTACCTTCGCTCATAACTAAAACGCGGTCGCACATTCCTAGAATTTCCGGAAGGTCTGAAGAAATCATTAACACAATAGCACCATTTTCAACAAGCTGATTCATTAAGCGGTATACTTCTACCTTGGCTCCTACATCAATTCCACGAGTTGGTTCGTCAAAAATAAATACTTTTGCTTTTGTACAAAGCCATTTGGCAATAACGACTTTTTGCTGGTTACCTCCGCTCAGCTTGCGCGCGTTCAACTCAATATTTCCGGGGCGAACCTTTAATTCATTAATATAATTCTTCGCTGTATCTTTTATTTTTTTCAAGTTGATTAGTCTGCCGCTCCGAAAACTTTTCATATTGGCTAAAGCAATATTGAAATCAAGCGGCTGGTCCAGTAACAATCCTTCATTTTTACGATCCTCCGTAATAAAGGCAATTCCAGCCTGAATGGCATCACGAGGAGTCTTAATGGTCACTTCATTCCCATTAATAAATATCTTTCCTTTATCCTTTGGATCAGCCGCAAAAATAGCTCTCGCTAGTTCCGTGCGCCCCGCTCCAACAAGCCCTGCAATCCCTACAATTTCACCATAACGAACATTAAAGGATAACAAATGATTAGAATCCTTCACTTTTAAATCTTCTACCCGAAAGCCTTCATTCCCAAGTACAAAAGATTGCTTCGGATATTTTTCATCCAGTGCACGGCCTACCATCAGCTCGATCCATTTATCTGTGCTCGTTGTTTTTACGGGAAGAGTTTCAATTTTGAAGCCATCCCGCAAAATCGTAATGCGGTCACCCATCCGTTTAATTTCGTCAAGACGGTGAGAAATAAAAACGATAGCAATTCCTTTTTTTGTAAGCCCCTCTACTGTTTTGTACAGCTGCTCTACTTCCGCTCCACTTAAACTCGCCGTTGGTTCGTCCATAATGATGAGCTTTGCATCCAACGTAAGTGCCTTAGCTATTTCTACTAATTGCTGTTGTCCAATTCCTAACTCACCGAGATCACGATCAGCTAAATTCGGGTTTTGACCAAGCATTTGTAAATAACGTTTGGCCTGTTCTTTCATTTCTTTTTGATTTAACAACGAACTTTTTCCACCTTTTTTCAATTCCCGGCCTAGAAAAATATTCTCATACACTTTTAACTGCGGGATGACATTTAATTCTTGATAAATTGTTGCGATGCCTAATTTCATAGAATCGACAGGGTTGTTAATATTTACAAGTTGTCCTTCCCAATAAATTTCCCCCTCGTCCTTTTCATAGGCACCTGTCAGAATTTTAATAAGGGTAGATTTGCCCGCGCCATTTTCTCCAAGCAGTACGTGTACTTCCCCGGGAACAACATCCAGGTCAATTCCTTTTAGTACGTGGTTGTTTGAAAAGCTTTTCTTTATCCCTTTCATGGACAATAGACTTTTTTCTTCATGTCTCATTGATGGGCTCCTTTCCAAGTTGAATCATGCGTTTTCACTCTAACTTAACTTCCTAAGATTTGTTACTTAGCATTTGTTACATTGCTCTGTATCTTCAAGGTGCAAACAACTTTCAGACCAACGGGCATCCTCCAGCCCCGCATTGATCTCAGAATAGAGGAGATTTTTCATTACCATGATGTTTAATATCAACTGAAAAAGTGCTGGGCTGTAGGGTGCTATTGAGTGACAAGATGTCAAGCGATTAAGCAGAGTCTATATAGCTATAACAATTATTTAATTTCTTCTAAATGTTCTGCCGCATTTTCTTTTGTTACAACTTTGATTGGTGTCGGGATACGTTTCTCTACTTCTTCCCCTTTAATCGCTTTAACAGCATTTTCCACTCCCATGTAGCCCATATCGTACGGACTTTGCGCTACAGAAGCAGTCAATTTGTCTTCAGTAATTAATTGAGTTGCTTCTTCTCCTCCATTTACGCCCACAATCGGGATCTTAACACCTGCTTGTTCTGTTGCACTTAAAACACCAATGGCCATATCATCGTTAGCTGCAAACACTCCAGCCAAATCACGATCATTTTGTAGGACCGCATCCACAACACTAGCTGCCTTAAATTTGTCACTATCAGCTGGTTGTTGCGCTACAATGTTAATTCCTGCTTTTTCTAAAGCATCTTTTGCTCCCTTAACCCGTTCATCAGTCGCTAAGTTACCTTTTGCGCCTTCAACTAATGCCACTTTATCTCCTTTTTCTAGTAAGGAAGCAAGGTGTTCTCCTCCTGCTTTACCTGCGGAGTAATTATCTGTTCCGATAAAAGTAACTTTATCCTTCCAATCTGCATCTGTGTCCACAAGAATGACAGGAATATCGCTTGATTTAGCTAAATCAAATACATTCGATACAGTTGACGGTTGAGATGGAGAAACAACTAGGGCATCAACACCTTGGCTAATAGCATTATCCATCATATTTACCTGATCAATTACGTCAGCTTCTGATGGCGGGCCATTTACTTCTACACTAACTCCTAAATCTTCTGCAGCCTGTTTTGCTCCTGCCTCTACACTTTTCCAGTAAGGATGACTTAATGTTTTTAAAACCACTTGTACAGTTAAATCTTCTGAATTTCCTCCTCCGCTAGCATTGGATCCTTCTGATTGACTGCTGCAACCACTCAGGGCAAACAAACCAAAACATAATGCCGATAACAATACAGGTGTTTTTTTCATGAATATTCCTCCTTAATTAGCCAACCACTTTTTGAATACGCTTTCATAATTAAAGGTTTCTTCTTCATTAGTTAAGGATGTTAGGCTTTGTTGCTAACGCTACGCTGAAGTCTTATTTTGGTTTTTGGTTCATTCTGAGACATAGTTATTTCTCAAAAATGAACCAAAGTCTCCAAAATTAATATGGTTATTATAAAAAATGTTATTGAAGATTAAATCAATTTAACTAACTTCAACGGTTTTAGTGATTTTATCTAAGTATTCTTTTGTTCTTTTAGCAATTGGAAACGGCTTATCAAATGGCGCTGGATACATATCCTGCTCGACAATTGCCCACCCATTAAAGTTAACCTCTTGTAAGACTTTAAAGAACGCTTCCATATCTACTACACCCAGTTCAGGTTCACACATGACGTCTTCACTCACCGCTTTGGCAAAGGACCATCCTTCCTTTTGCATCTGTTCTCTTACCTTCAGGTCACAGCTCTTAATATGAAGATACGGAATGCGGGCATAGTGCTTGCGCATAAAAGCAACCGGATCTCCATCTGCATATGCATGGTGGCCTGTATCCAGGCAGAGGTCGATGTCCGTGTCATTTAACAGCCGTTCAATCTGCTCTTCTGTTTCAATATGGCTTTGTGCATGCGGGTGGAATACTACCTGAAGGCCGTATTTTGCTTTTGCATGGTTTTTGATTCGATTAATGTTTCCAATGAACTGGGCCCACTGTTCATCATTTAATACTTCAGGCCGAATAAGTTCACCGGTAAACAGATCTGTATAACAGTCATCAATCAACACCACATATTTTGCTGTCGGGAATCTTAGCTGGAGATTCGCCATTTCATCTAGAAGCGTAATCATTTCATCTGTTTTCTCATCCGACATAAGATCACCGACAAGTGTTGTAGCTGTTAGTTTTAAGTTTCTTTTCTCAAGCTGTTCTCTCAATTGCTCGTACTGATTCGGAAGATAGCCCCAGGGTCCAAGCTCAATCCCTTCATAACCAGATTCCGCCATTTCATTCATACAGCGCTCCCACGGGGTTTGTTTCTCATTTTGTGGGAACCATACGCCCCATGAATCAGGTGCTGTGCCAATCTTTACGTTCATAGTGCGACGCCTCCTTTGACTTTTACATTCACCCATTGCTGTTTCGATGCTGATTCCAGAATCGCATCAACTGTCTGGTCAATCTGGGCACCAAACTCAAAGTCACATGTATACGAAGTGCCTTTTGAAACAGCTGACAACAGTTCATGTGCTTCCAGTACCTTCATATCGTTATAGCCAATCGCGATGCCGGCTGCTGGATAAAAAGCACTGTATCCTTTATGATCTGGGCCTAAGAATACCGTCCGGAACCCTCTGTCTGCACTGTCATCTGATGTAAAGTACACATTGACTTCATTCATGCGCTCCAGTGAGTAATGAACCGTTCCTTCTGTTCCCTGGATTTCAAACGCCAGGTAATTTTTTCTTCCAGCCGCCACACGGCTCGATGAGATGGTGCCGACTGCGTCATTTTCATAGTTTGCGAGTATTGTGATCACATCATCATTTTCAACATTGGCTAGTTCTGTAGAGCTAGGTGACACAGGACGCTGCTTGATCACCGTCTTAGACAACGCGTTAACGCTTTCAATGTTTCCGAGCACAAACTGCGAAATGCTTAGCAGGTGAGAGCCAAGGTCGCCAAGGGAACCTGATCCGGAATATTTATTGATATGGCGCCACGTAATCGGCAGGCTTGGATCAAGCAGGCTGTCCTGCGCGTATGTGCCGGAGAAGCTGATAATCTGGCCGAGTTGTCCGGACTGAACCAGGTCTTTGATATACGCATTAGCCGGGTTCATCACATTATTGTAGCCGACGTAATTGACAACACCTTTTTGTTTAGCGAGCTCAGCTAGTTCTGCAGACTGTTCAGCCGACAGCGTAAGCGGTTTCTCGCAGTACACATGCTTTCCGTTTTCCAGTGCTGCTTTTGCTACTTCATAATGGAAGGCGTTTGGCGTAGCCACATCAACGATATCCACATTCTCATCCTGCACAACTTCCTTCCAGTCTGTTGTCCATCTCGCAAAACCAAGCTGCTCGGATGCATTTTTTGCGGCTTCTTCACTCACATCAGACACGACTTCAAAAACTGGCTTTCCGGCTTCAGGACCGAAGGTCATCAAAGCGTTTACAAAAGCATTGGTATGAGCCTTGCCCATCCATCCAGCGCCAACTAATCCAATTCTAAGCTCCATTGTCTTATCCCCTTTGTGTTTAATCGTATTGCTTAAGTTGAATTTAGTTTATTACAGGATGATTACAATGTAATTATTGAATATTGCTAAAAAGTATAAGATTATTGCTATTGTGAATTATCAAAAATCTTTTTTGTTTAAGAATGTTTTTAAAAGAACTATAAGAAAGAGGGGCTAATTAACCAACAAAGAAGTGAACGTCTTCTTATCCATTCAAGGATAAATACTCTTTATTCAATGTGAAAAAGATTATATAAAATTTTTGTTCATATTTATGTACAGGATAGAAAAGTAAAGAATGGAGAAGATTCCTTGGATGTCATTAAGGACTTGCTTTTTCTAAGTAAGAGATTGAACAGCTGGTTAAAACCACATCCGAGAGCCCAACCTTAAACCAAGCGATAGAGTATCTGCAGATGAACCGGAATTTCATTGGCGCTTATGTTAGAGAAGCGCTTCTTTCCGCTTCAGATAGAAAGGTTAAAAATAAAAAATAGTAACGCAAAAATAACAACATTTAATGTTGCGACCCATTTTAATATGCCCGCAGCTTACTTATTTGGATAAAGATATAAAGCTGATAAATTGGTTAATATCTAATAGCAAATAAGACATTCTTATAGCAAACAAGCATGATTTCTCTGCGCGTAGTAAAAATAATCACCGTATCAATATCAAAAGGGCAACCAAAACTGGTTGCCCTTTTTGTGTCTTTGTGGCAGCTAGACTTACAAGGATGGGGAGCAAAAGGCAGTGTTAACTGCAGAAGGAATAGCAACTGTCTCAGCCAGGTTAGCTCAACGTCTGAAAAAAATCTTTCAAAGGATTTACTAATCCAGCATATCACCTAAGTCTTCATACGAACGAGTATTATAATAAAGTAAATGATATGTTAAGGGGTGCAACATCTCGTTAACCTGCTCCCTATTTAACAATTTGCTCACTTTATTAAAATAGATATACCTCCACTTCCCTAACGCTTGAAGTGGAAGTATTCTCGCTAGAATTATAAAATTTCAGCTTTTATTGCTCTTTTTTAGATGTTCGTAAGTTCTTTTGCGAAAACTTTTTCCGTTGAAACAAAATTATATCCCAGATCTTTTGCAACAGCTTCATACGTGATGTCACCGTTCGCTACGTTTAATCCAAGTTTTAAAGAGTCATTTTCAGTGATTGCTTTGTATACACCTTTGTTGGCAATTTGCAGGGCATAAGGTACTGTGACGTTCGTTAAAGCAATGGTAGACGTTCTTGGAACGGCACCAGGCATATTTGCTACTGCGTAATGAACAACCCCATGCTTTTTATATGTCGGATTGTCATGTGTCGTAATATGATCAACTGTTTCTACAATACCGCCTTGATCGATAGCTACATCTACAATAACAGAACCAGGTTTCATCGCTTTTACCATGCCTTCCGTTACCAGCTTAGGAGCCTTTGCACCGGGAATTAATACAGCTCCAATCAATAGATCAGCTTCTGCTACAGCTTCTGCAATGTTAAGCGAATTCGACATAAGTGTTTTAATCTGATTACCAAAGATATCATCTAATTGGCGCAGGCGGTCTGCACTCAAGTCAATAATCGTCACATCAGCTCCTAGACCAATGGCTAATTTCGCTGCATTTGCTCCTACAACGCCGCCGCCGATGATGGTTACTTTTCCGCGTTCAACGCCCGGAACTCCCGCAAGCAGGATCCCTTTCCCGCCATTTGATTTTTGCAAAAATTGAGAACCAATTTGGGTAGCCATTCGGCCTGCTACCTCACTCATTGGTGTAAGTAAAGGAAGTGTACGGTTTGCAGCAACTGTTTCATAAGCAATAGCCGTAACTCCTTTATCCATAAGAGCTTGGGCTAAGTCCGGCTCAGCTGCTAAGTGTAAATAAGTGAATAGGATTAATCCTTCGCGGAAATAGCTGTATTCTTCCGGAAGCGGTTCTTTTACTTTCATAACCATGTCAGCCTGCGCCCATACATCTTTTGGATTTTCAACACTTTCAGCGCCAGCATCGATGTAGTCCTGATTTGTAAAACCACTGCCGACTCCAGCGTCTTTCTCCACTAATACTGTATGGCCTGCTCTAATGAAAGACATGACCCCTGCTGGTGTAAGCGCTACGCGATTTTCATTGTTTTTAATTTCTTTTGGTACTCCAATAATCATTGAACTCGTCCTCCTAAAGTACATATTTTTCTGAATTACTGTATTCAAATGAGCCAAGCCCTTTTATTTTCGATTGTGGCTCGAATTATATTTAAAGTATAAGCACTGGCTGAATATTCTTCATTAGACACACTGTCAAATAGATGTTTCATATAACGAGACAACTTAAGTATCAATCAAAAGTATAAAACGGCGTCTTATTAAAGGAAAAAAGAGAGGAAATGAGTTGAGCAAATTATATTTGGTCCTTACAGTGGTTATTTATGTGGAGAAGAAAGAAGAAAAGAAACCATTCACCTCTCACTTAGCAAGCTAGAAGCTGGATTGTCAACACTA
>NZ_LAHL01000026.1 GCF_000966195.1 Domibacillus robiginosus
ACTTTGTCTACAGTCTGAGACAGGAAATCCTGTCTCTCTTTTGTTTTTTTTAGATTATTTCTTTTTGAAATGTGAAAAGAAAATACATCAATTGCTTCCATGTCTTGTATAATTTCTGAAAGTTTCCTTGAAGCTGCAGCTCTTAAAAGGCGTAGAAGAAGCGTATAGTGAACGCTACTGGCGCTTGAAAGAAGGGGCGCGCAAAGCGATTGATATGCTGTGCTGGTTTGCATCGGAGAGAGGGTTTGTTTTTGCGAAAGACGAATACCTGCCCAATCGGTACGAGGTTTCGGCCAAAACGGTCCGAAATGTATTAAAGGTATTACACAAGGAAGCCGGCGTGATTTTCACCATAAAATACCTTCCTTCTCTGATGGAGGAGCAGCGAGAAGGGCTGGCAAAAGTTAAAGGAAGCACCTTTATTTTTCGTCTGACCGGCTTGCTACAATTGAAAGAAGAAGGGAGAACACATGGCGGTTAAGCATTTATCATGAACGGGCAATTGTATCTTCTTTAGATTGAATTTATGGATCAGATCCACATACAGGTTCAGGCTTATGTTCAAGTGTAGATTCAGATACAGACGCAGATTTATCTGCAAGTTCGAATATAAGTTTAGACATAGGTCATAGCTTGTATATAAGTACACTTTTACGAAAAATCATTCATACTAAATGCAGCATAATTTCTATTATTTGAGCAGCAAAGAGAGGGACGTTTCTTAATAAGAAACGTCCCTCATTAGCATTTATTCTTTAAGTTTTAATAATCTTAGAGCATTCAAAATAACAATTAAGGCTGCTCCTGTATCACTTAATACAGCCATCCAGAGGGTAAGCCATCCAGGGAAGATTAAGACCAATGCAACGACTTTAATAATGATAGAGAACCAAATATTTTGTTTAATAATCGTTAGTGCTTTTCTGCTTAACTTCATTGTGTGCGGAAGTTTATCAAGATTATCAGCCATTAAAACAATATCTGCGGTCTCCATTGCCGTGTCCGTTCCTGCGCCACCCATTGCGATACCTAAATCTGCAGTTGCAAGAGCTGGAGCGTCGTTAATACCGTCACCTACCATTGCTACCTTGTGTCCTTCATTCTGTATCTGCTTTACGGCCTCTACTTTATCTTCCGGCAGCAATTCTGCGAAATAGCGGTCCACATTTGCTTCTGCCGCAATCACTTTTGCAGCTCCATTATTGTCTCCCGTTAACATGACAGACTGCTTAACGCCGCTTTGTTTCAGCGATTTTAAAGCGGAAGCTGTCGTTTCACGTATCACGTCAGACACTGCAATAATGCCAATCACCTGCCCCTCAGTTCCGATAATAACGACCGTTTTGCCTTGATTCTGTATTTCTTGAACCCGTTTTTTTACATCCTGTACAGGCATATTGTTTTCCTCAAACAATTTTAAATTACCAGCGTAAAAAATATCTCCTTCGATGGTAGCTTGAACGCCTTTTCCAACAATATTCTTGAATAACTCACCATTTTTAGGCTGAATTCCTTTTTGAGCTGCATATTCAACAATCGCTTTTGCGATAGGATGTGTTGAATGATCTTCTAACGTTAAAGCGATGGAAAGCAATTCTTCTTCTGATCCGTTTAATGCTTTGATTTCTGATACTCTTGGCTTTCCTTCTGTTAGCGTACCTGTTTTATCAAAGGCAACAGCCGTAATAGCTCCAGCTATTTCTAGAAACGTTCCGCCTTTAATCAAGACTCCGTTCTTTGCGGCATTTCCAATTGCAGATACGATTGCAACCGGAGTGGAAATGACCAGGGCACAAGGACAAGCTACAACGAGTAGTTCAAGCCCTTTATAGAACCATTCTCCCCAAGAGCCGAAGCCAAACAATGGAGGCAGAACCATAACGACTAAGGCTGAAACAAAGACAATTGGTGTATAAATCGTAGCGAATTTATCTACAAATGCTTCGGTCGGCGCTTTCTGTTCCTGCGCTTCTTCGACCAAATGAATGATTTTGGAGATCGTTGTATCTTCAACTAACTTTGTCACTTTGATCTCAAGAGCCCCATTTTCATTGATCGTGCCTGCGTACACGGTGTCGCCGATAACCTTATCTACAGGAATCGATTCTCCTGTAATGGGAGCCTGGTTGACGCTTGATTCTCCTCGAAGCACTTCACCGTCTAATGGGATCTTGTCTCCTGGCTTCACTACGACGATATCGCCAACCGAAATTTCCTCAACCGGCTTTTTAATAGTATCAGAACCTACTTTTACCCAGGCTTCCGGGGGAGCTAGATCCATCAAATTCCGAATCGAATTTCTTGTCCGTTCAATCGATTTTGTCTGCAGGAAGTTCCCGATAGCAAATAACCAAACAACGGTAGCGCCTTCAAGCCATTCTCCTATAAGAGCAGCTCCGATAGCCGCGGCAGACATTAACACATTCATATCAAGTGAACGACTTTGTATGGCATAAAAAGCACTTCTGGCTGGTTTATAACCACTAACGACCATAGCAACCGCGTATAACAATGTAGAAACGACTTCAGAGATCCCATTAAAAGACCCAATGAAACCTAGTGCAATGAGTAAGCCAGAAAAAACGATCAAGCCGCTTTCTGTATTATTTCTATTCGACTCTGCCGGTTTACTGCGTGATTGTAAAGAAGCTTTATATCCGATTTTAGAAACCTCAGAAATGATATCTTCAACCGTATTCGAATGCTCAATTTTCATTTTCCCGGTTGAAAAATTAACGCTGACTTCTTTAACAGAAGGATTAGAATTCAAGTGGTTTTCTATGCTCTTCGCACAACTGCTGCAATCCATTCCTTCAACATTATAGGTTTTTACATTTTTATTTTGACTTAAAGGCTCTGCAGAGAACCCAAGCTTTTTGATTTCACTTTCAATTTGGTGGAAAGCAGCAGTATTTTTCGCAAAAACCTGCATTTTCGCTGTACTATAATTGACTTTTATATCTTCAATATCTTTTAAAGAGCGTAAACCTTTTTCGATAGTTTTCGCGCAAGCAGGACAATCCATGCCACTTACCCTGAATTCCTTCTTTTCTCCCAAAATGTTAAAAAGAAGGTTTTCTTCTTTCGTATCCTGTACGGTACTGCTACAACAGCTAGATACTTTTGAAGCAGCGACTTCTTCATTTGCTGGTTTGCTACTGCAGCAGCTAGATGTTTTAGAAGCAGCCGCTTCTTCATTTGCTGTTTTACTACTGCAGCAAGTACTTTTTTCTTCGTTACTCATCGTCCTCAATCCTCTCTATAATGTTCAAGAGCAATCGTCACTAACTGATGCACGTGATGATCAGCAACAGAATAAAAAACGAGCTTTCCTTCCTTCCGATATTTAGCCAATCCCATATTTCGGAGCAGGCGCAAATGATGGGATGCTGTAGCCGTTGTTCCGCCGATAATCTGGGCAACGTCACAGACGCATAGTTCTTTTTCCTGGATTAAGGCATAAACAATTTTTAAGCGTGTAGCATCGGAAAGGGCTTTGAAAATTAACTCCACCCCGCTTACGTCATTTATTTTTGGTTGAATACGTTCTACTACTTCTTTGTTGTAACAGGAAGTTTCACATGTATCGACAGGTTGTATAGTTGGTTTTTTAGTCATGATTATAAGCACCTTTCATTCAAATATTCGTTTGATTGTATACTTTTAGTTTATGCATCGTTTATAATATTGTCAAATATATATTCAAATGAATGTTTGAATGTAGTGGCTAAATTGGTACAATAAAATCAAACTAGAAGGAGGTGAAATGTTGTGAAGAAATCTGTTTACATTTTCTTCTTCTTATTGTTAACCTTTTCTTCCTCAGTCTCTGCCCATACCGGTATGAAAAGTGCTTCCCCGGCAGATGGAGAAACAATAAGTGGTGACATTCAGGAGATTAAAGTTGAGTTCAATACAGCGATTGAGAGTGGGAGTTCTATGTCCCTGCTTAATGAAAATGGTAATGAAATTGATCTTGATAGTAGTCAAGTGGAAGAAAAGACACTTGTTGGGAAGGTGGATGAACCGTTACAAGATGATCACTATACAGTGAAATGGCGTATTGTTGGGGAAGATGGCCATCTCATTGAGGGGGATTATATGTTTATGGTTCAACATAGCAATAAGAATAATGAAGATTCAAAGACAGCAGACGAACTAGGTAAAAAAAATAATCAAGCTGCTGATACGGAGGAGACACTAAAAGAGTCGACTCCAGCATCAGCTGCCGATAATGCTCAAGAGAAAATAAGTTCTAGTAGTATTATCATTTCTTTGGTGATAGGAATTATCCTGTTCTTTGCGTTGCCGATAACAATGTGGTTAATACAGAAAGGTAGAGGAAAATGATCTACGTCCTATACCTTACTGAACTATTACTGTATCTATGTTTTTCTATTTTAATGGGATCTTTTGTAATGCAGCTGATTCCAGACAACAAAAAACCAGCCATCGATATTCATAAACGGTGGCTTCAGCTTTGCATCTTGGGTATTGTCTTTTTCTCTCTCGGGCCTGTTGCGTATTTGATTTATATGCTTCAGGAAGATGTAGGCTGGGCTGTCACGACTCAAAATGTCTTCTCTACATTTGAAGTGGGGCGATCCTGGGCATTTACGCTGATTTTTTCTCTGTTCTTTTATGTATTTATTTCTCTCTTTCCTGTTTTGGAAAAGAAGCGTTATGCAGCCGTTTCAACTGTATTTGTTGCGGCGTTAATTTTTACGATCAGCTGGGCGGGCCACCCGGCATCTATAGAAAAGGTGCCAGGATTTCTTTATCATTCACTGCATTTTTTAGCTGTCGGCATCTGGGTAGGTATTTTACTGATGGTCAGCTGGTTTTCAACAGATAAGAGAAACTGGCTCCATTTTTTAAGATGGTTTACCCCTGTCGCCATGATTTGTTTTATGGTAACAGCCGTTTCGGGCTTTATGATGATGACACTGATTGTTGATCTAGCTGACTATACGGATTCATGGATGCTGAATTATGGCCAGGCATTATTGATAAAACACATTATCGTGGTTCCTATTCTGATTTTCGCTTTTATTAACGGCTTTTTAGTAAAGAAAAAGCTGCAGAAAGACTTGTCCTTTGATCCAAAGCCATGGGTTAAAGCTGAAAGCATAGTCTTAATCATTATTTTTTCGGTTACTGCCTTTCTAGGACAGCAGCCGCCACCTCACGGAATTGAAATCATGCTGAAAAGCAATGGAACCGCGCCATTGTTTGACTATGTGTATGGTGGCATTGTAGAACCAACCATGCATGTACAATTTGAGGTAACGGCCTTATCTATATTGTTAGCCATTTTATCTGCTGCTTTTCTCGTTTTCATGCTGATTTCCTTTGTTCGTAAAACATCCGCTGTATTTACATTTACAATGAGCTTTTTCCTAATAATCTCTCTGTACTTATCATTGATGTTAAGCATTCAATAAGCTTATCGATACGCTGCCCTAGTCAGTTGTTTTTCCTGAATAAAAATTCGACCAGGGCAGTAAAAAGCAAAAAGCCAATGGCTGTTCCTAGAATAAGTCCATTTGATTTGGATGGCAGTTCCAAAGAATGACCAAGGCTTGAGAAAAGAAAGAAAATCACCGACAAAAAAACACTGAAGATGAAAAAAAGAATAACAGGAGTGTATCTTTTTCCGGAGAGCAGCAGGGAAGTCATAATAGCCAGTCCTTCTGGAATTTGATGAATGACGGTGGCTGCAATGAAAGAAACGGCGAATTGATCGTTATCTAGTGTTGAACCTACGGCCAAACCAGCCGGAATATTATGAATGGCAATAGCAAGCGTGATAAATAAAGCAGGACGGTACGTACTGGACGAAACACCTTTAAACAAGCCATGGAGACACATGCAGGAAAGTACACCCAAAGAAGCGCCGAAAGCGACACTGATAAAACTATATTCTTCTAAGGCATGTGGAATAAGCTCAAAAGCGAGCAGGACTGTTAAAACAGCACCACATAAAAAATACAGATGGGACGTTTTGATTTTCGGAATTTTATAAAGAAGAAATGCAGCCAATGCGCCGGCGTTTGTTCCTAAGAAGAGGTATAGACTGATTACATATGGCATTGCGTGCATCGTAACACCCTTTCACCAAGAGATACTTTAAATGTATTCGTTCAGCCAAACAAATAGTAAATAGAAAAGATGAATTTGTATCTATCGGTGAAAAAGAGGAGCTGGTGACATGTATGATATGGTGATTATTGGGGCCGGGCAGGCAGGTCTGGCGATGGGGTACTACTTAAAGAAACTGAATCAATCTTTTATCCTTTTGGACAGAAATCAGGCTGTTGGGGACGAGTGGAGAAAAAGATATGACTCATTACTATTGTTTACACCGAGAATATACAGCTCGCTGCCCGGGTTTCCACTGGAAGGGAATCCGCATGGTTTTCCTTCAAAAGATGAACTTGCCCTTTATTTAAAACGTTATGCAGAGAGGTTTGAGCTTCCTCTTCAGATGCAGACAGAAGTTAAAAATGTCAGGAAGGAACAGGATCATTTTCTTGTTCAAACAGAGGGCGGTTCGTATGAAGCAAAAAATATTATTATTGCATCCGGTCCTTTTCAAACACCATTCATTCCAAAATTTGCACGGGATTTGTCACCGGATATTTTACAGCTACATTCCTCCCAATATAAGAATCCAGGGGATTTAATTGATGGGAATGTATTAATCGTAGGTGGTGGAAACAGCGGAGCTCAAATTGCTGTAGAGCTGTCTGATACACGAGAAACATATTTATCTGTCAGTCAGAAAATGAAGTTCTTACCGCTGAAAATCGGGAATAAGAGCATTTTTTGGTGGTTCGATAAAGCTGGTATATTGAAGGCTTCCCGACATTCATGGATTGGGAAGAAGATACAGGCAGGTGGGGATCCTATTTTTGGTTCTGAATTAAAAGGTGCCCTGGCAAGAGGGACAGTAATTCAAAAGAACAGAGCTGTAGGTGGGGAAAACACAACCATTCACTTTCAGGATCAGACTACGTTAGACGTTCACAATATTATCTGGTCTACTGGTTTTGTTTTAGATTACGGCTGGTTGAATGTAAAGGGGACGCTAAATTATGAGGGGCGTCCGATCCATCAAAGAGGTGTAACACAAATAGATGGTTTGTATTTTCTAGGTTTGCCGTGGCAGTATCGCCGCGGCTCTGCACTTCTTCAAGGCGTTGGAAAAGATGCAAAGTTTATTGCGGAATACATATACAAAAGTGGAGGTGCTTTATGAAGAATAGCAAGAAAATCGTCATTTCAACCCTTATTCTTTTTGCGGCGATTGTAGGGATTGTGCTGTTTTTAAACAAAGAAGATGAGGAGACACCGGAAACGCAGCAAGCTGCAGGAAGCAAAGGGCATCCCTCAATTGAAGGGCAGCCGACTTTGGGAGAAGCAGAAGCATCTGTTTCGATTGTTGAGTTTGGGGATTATAAATGTCCATCCTGTAAACAATGGGGAGAAGTCGTTTATCCCAAGCTGGTTAAAGACTATATTGATACAGGGAAGGCAAAGTTTTCTTATATAAATGTTTTATTTCATGGGGAAGAATCTGTTTTAGCAGCGTTGGCGTCTGAATCTGTTTATAAACAGGATCCTGAAAACTTCTGGGCGTTTCATAAAGCGGTGTTTAACGCGCAGCCAGCTACTCAGGAACACGACAATCCGTGGGTAACCATCGACAAAATGAAAGAAATTGCAGCGGCAACAACTCCAAATGTAGATCTGGCTAAGCTGGAATCTGATTTAAATACAGAGGGTACACCTTTAGCAGGAGAGGTCAGCAAGGATGATGGGCTGGTACAAGAATATAATGTTCCTTTTACCCCAACCATTATCATTGATGGCGTTATGCTGGAAGATCCGTTTGACTATGAAAAGATCACTTCTTTAATTGAAAAAGGGGCAAAAACCAATGAGTAATCCAGCAAAAACATCCTTTATTCAAACCTATGCATTGTATGCAGCATGGATTGTTTCGGTTGTCGCTACACTTGGGAGCCTTTATTTTAGTCAGATTAGAGGGTTTGTTCCATGTGAGCTGTGCTGGATACAGCGGATTTTTATGTATCCCCTATCCATTATTTTAGGGATTGCAGCCTTTTACAATGAAGTTCTTTTAAAGAAGTACGTGCTTCCCCTATCTCTAATAGGCGGTTTGATTTCTTTGTATCATTACCTTGTACAGAAGGTCCCTGGTTTTGCGGAAGTAAAGCCTTGTGTACAGGGAGTTCCTTGTAATGTTCAATACATCAACTGGTTTGGTTTTGTTACCATTCCTTTTTTGGCACTAACAGCATTTACACTGATCAGTATTTTCATGGTCCTCCTGCATTTGAATATTCGAGAAATAAAAAAATAAACTTGTCATTTTTCCGAAAGCTTGGACTAGGTAAATATAGAGGTTATTTTAATAAGAAGGAGCGTGAAAACAATGGGGCACTCTCATTCACATGATCACGGACATGGGCATCATCACCATGGCACCAGCAATAAGAAAGCTTTGAAATGGTCATTTTTCTTAATTGCTTCTTACATGATTGTAGAGGTGATAGGCGGGATTTTAACAAACAGTCTCGCTTTACTCTCTGATGCAGGACATATGCTAAGTGACGCAGCAGCACTAGGCCTAAGTTATGTGGCGATGACGATAGGGCAAAGAGCCGCTTCAAATCGAAAGACATTTGGCTATAAGCGCTTCGAAATCCTAGCGGCTTTTATAAATGGCATTACGCTGCTCCTTATTTCGCTTTACATTTTCTATGAAGCCTATCAGCGAATCACCAACCCGCCTGAAGTAGTCAGTTCAGGAATGCTGGTCATTTCTATTGCTGGATTAATCGTTAACATCGTGGCTGCTTTCATTCTTATGAAAGGTGATAAAGATGAAAACCTAAATGTCAGAAGTGCCTTTTTGCATGTGTTAGGGGATATGTTAGGTTCTTTTGGAGCCATTGTAGCTGCCTTGCTAATTATGTTTTTTGGCTGGAATTTGGCTGACCCTATTGCCAGTATTATTGTGGCTCTCTTAATTATTGTGAGTGGATACCGGGTTACACGGGATTCTTTTCATATTTTAATGGAAGGGACGCCATTGAATATAGATATCCAAAAAGTAAAAGAGAAGCTCCTTTCGCTGAGTGAAGTAAAAGGGGTTCATGATTTACATGCGTGGTCCATTACGTCCGATTTTCCAGCGCTTAGCTGCCACTTGGTCGTAGGACAGGATCAGGATGGTCAAGACGTTTTATCAAAAGCGAAAAAACTTCTTCATGATGAATTTGAATTACATCATGTGACGATACAAATCGACAAAGAAGGTGAAGAAGATTGCTCGTCAGACGGGCATTGTAATTGAGGTGGGGTTTTAACGTTTTTTGGAACATGAGAATGTAAAAAAACCATTAAATGAAACCGGCTATGAAGGGCTATACGAAGAAGAGGAAACTTCTAATACATCGCGTGATAAAGATACAAATGATATTTTTCATTGCAGGACAGAGAGGTATCTTATTTAGGGTAGGATGCCTCTTTTATAATGAATAAATATACGAAGCCTTATGGTAGATCATCCTCCCAATGGTCACAGTAAGTGTATAGAATGTTCACTTGGTTGATAACCAAGGTGAATTTCCTATTTCAACACAGAAGGGACATGAGAGTTATGAAACGTTTTATTGTTTCTATCCTCAAAAATTCAGCGGGTATTCTCTTTTTTCTTATTTTTATTTTAAGTGCCTGCAGCAGCCAAGAAGAACAAAGCGCTTAAACTAATCAAGTGATGAAGCTAGTAAAAGTAGAAGTGAAGTTAAATCCAGAAGAAGTAAGAGTCAAACAGGAGGCAGAAATATAAGCCATAGTCACGCAGAATAACGAGCCGGTAGAAGACGCGGACGAAGTGAAATTGGAAATATGGAAAGAAGGCGATGAGGAGCATGAGACCATAGAAGCCGCACATATAAAAGATGGCGTCTATGCAATCAATAAAACATTTTCAGAAAAAGGTATTTATAATATTATCGCGCACACAAGCGCAAGAGATTTGCACACCATGCCAAAAATGCAGGTGACTGTTGGCAAATAGAAATACCAGCGCCTTGAACAATGTTTTACAAGGATATGATAGGGTTTTGTATCATTTCAATCGAATACTGATAAGCATGGGAAGCCTGCAGTTATTGACATAGAAATAAGCCAGTTCTTAAAAAAAGGATCTTATCTACGTATAAAGATAAAGTGGAGGTGATGTAATGGGGGCTCTAAAATGGCATGAGAAAAAAAGCGATTTGCTCCATTGGCATATGCCAGGAGAAGAAATGCCGATCCCTGCAACAAAGAAAAAAACAGCGTTTATCCATCCAGCAATTGTAACGGGTATTGTGACTTTAACGCTTGGTGTCGGTACGGCTTTTAGCGTAATAATGATTAACGCTATTGATATAGAGGAAAAGGAACAAAAACAAAAACAACAGGCTGTTAACGGGAATGAAAGATCTGTGCAGGAAACTAAACCGACCGATGTAAAAGATGTGACGGTCGCTCTCGTTCAAGGAGGTATTTTCTCAACGGCAGAAGCAGCAGAAAAAGCCAAATCTAAAATGTTACGGCGCCAGTTATTCCCTCAGAAGGACAATTTCTCTTGGTGTTAGGAGCTACTTCAACAATGGAAGAGGCAAAAGAATTAGCTGAGCCGATTGAGCAAAAAGGAATGGCAGTGTATGTTAAAGAATTACCGGTCCCGATGACGAATGATATTAAAAAACAACTTTTATTAGAGAAAGATCAGCAAAGCATACTTGATCTGTTAAAACAGCATTTAATTAGCCTACCGTGCACGGCAGATTTTATACCGTATGACAACTTCGAACTTATGTGAGCTGAAGTTGTCTTTTTTCAGATATATATGTATATCCTAGTATTATAGATATCATATCAATTTGGAAGGTCGCTAATGTCCCATCAATTAGTTAGTTTTTAAACTCGCTACCACGTTCGGTGTGGAACAGCTAGTTGTCTCACGGATCACCTTGAATAGAAGAAAAAAACCATGTGACAGGGTCCGCATCTTTAGGTAGTTCTGGGCTGAAGAAGATGGTTTCATAGTTTAACAGATTAGCAAAGATATATACGCAATGCCATATATTATTGACTTTAACGTATGTTAAGTCATTGAAGCTTACTTTTTTAGCTTCTGTCTGCTGGAACTCCCGTTTCATTTCATTGGCGCGATCTGATAAATTCTATGGTGTTTTCTGTGGTTTGAACTGTGTGATCGTGCACGAAAAGACAAATCCTTATCTATTTATAATTGCAGCCAATATATCCTCTTAACACTGTAATTCAATGTTTGGGCAGTTCGACTTTCATCTTGCCGGTGCCGCCCTCCGGGTTTGTTCAAAAATCTCCAATGACGCCTGTTATTTTGAACTCAGGCGTGAGCGTCTGGCGTTCTCGCTTTGTCATATTTAAAGGGTTTCATCTGTTTCAACTCCAGTGTACGTGACCCTTAATTTTCTGTCTAGATAAGTGTAGACACCTCAGGTTGCTATCCTTAGGAAGCAGAGAAAATTAAAAAAGGTTTAAGTACGATTTGATAATCAGGTGTTTAATCCTTTTTGGTGTACAAAAGCTTATTTTGGCTTCACTTTTTCGAACAGAGCTCTTACTTGATCTTCTTCTACTAACCCGCCAACAATTATGTCTTCTACTTTTCCATCCGGACTAATCATAAATGTGACAGGAAGCGGGTTTACGTTATACACTTTCTGAACTTCTCTGCCTGTATCAATTAGAATAGGAAAAGTCAGGCTATATTGTTCCACAAAATTATTCACTTGGAATTCTGATTCTCCAATATTCACTGCCAACACTTCCACCTGACCTTTGTACTCTTTCGCTATTTTCTCCATATTGGGCATTTCTTTTTTACACGGTTCGCACCATGTGGCCCAGAAATTAAGAAATACACCTTTTCCTTGATAGTCCGATAATTGGTATTGTTCACCAGAAGAGTCTGTTAAAACAAAATCAGGTGCTTCATCACCTTTCTGCAAGGTGCCGCGGGTTTCTTTCGTTAAATTATTGTACAGTGCATAAAAAACAGCGATGAATAAGATTGCTAAAACAATGGTGCGTGAGATATGTCTTTGCTTCTTTTTATCCAAGGGCCTAAACTCCTTTGTTATATTTGGAAGGAAACTACTCAAGTAGACAATTAAAGAAGAAGTATGTACTCGTTTTCAATCTCTCATTGCTAAAGAAGAGGGTTAGTACGCTTTAAATATACGTTTGCTTGCTTTTTTCAGCCATTCACATCTTCTTTTATTCAAATGTCTGTTTGATTATACAATTTTAGTGTATGGTGAGTTTGGAAAATTGTCAATTGTATATTCAAACATGTGTATAATTGTTATATCGTAGTTGATACAATGATAGCAAAAGTGAGGGAAAGGATTGATGTTTTACAAAGTGGACGGAACGTGTAACAGCACACCAAGTATGATCTCATAATATAGTTGGATTGGAGGCAAGCGAATACAATGGAAAACCTTACAATTTGGTTAGCGTTCGGGGCAGGATTATTATCTTTCATTTCCCCTTGTAGCCTGCCGCTGTACCCTGCATTTCTCTCTTATATTACCGGAGTGTCTGTAGACAAAGTGCAGCAAGAAAATGTTATGTTGAAGCGAAGAGCATTTCTTCATACATTATTCTTTCTAGTTGGTTTTTCAATCATTTTTATTGCCATTGGATTTAGCGCGTCGCTAGCAGGTAAATTTTTTTCTGATTATCAAGATTTAGTACGTCAGTTAGGGGCTATTCTCATTATCATCTTTGGCCTATTTAGTGTAGGCGTTTTCAGACCTGCTTTTATGATGCAGGATAAAAAATTTACATTCCAGAACAAGCCTTCTGGATATCTTGGATCAATTTTTATTGGGTTTGCATTTGCTGCTGGGTGGACGCCTTGTACAGGCCCCATCTTATTCTCAGTTATTGCTCTTGCTTCTACAAACCCAGATTTAGCCGTAATTTATATGCTTGCATACATTTTAGGATTCTCTGTTCCCTTTTTTGTAATGTCATTTTTCATAGGCAAGTTAGCTTGGATTAATAAGTATAATAACTTGTTATTGAAAATTGGAGGTATCATTATGATTTTTATGGGTGTTATGCTATTTTTTGACTGGATGACAAAGATCATAGCTTTTCTTACACCCTTATTCGGTGGATTTACCGGCTTCTAGAGAAGAAGGAAGTCTCTCACTTTAACGTTAGAAAGCATTTTATCGTTAGTAGAGAGGCAAGAAGAAAAAGCTGTCGAATTTTACAGAAGATTGATGGGCATATAGATGCTCAAATTTGTCAACGTGCTGTGGGATTAATATTTTTATATATCGAAAAAAATTTCATCATAAAAAAATAATTTATCAAATGTTCATAATATTCGATTACTTAATAATCAAACGTTCATTTAAGTGTGTGAGTAACGTTAGGCAAATCACCTAAATTAAAGTGAAAAATGAGAAGTGCTCTACTAATTCCTCTTAATTGGAAAGTAATAGGATTTTTATAGGCGAAACAAAGAAATAACAAATCGTAGGGAGTTTTCTACAATGGAAAATAAAAAATGTACATGCGGACATATCAATCCGTATGGCACAATTTTATGTGAATCATGTGGCCGTGCACTTACAGGGGAAGCAAGAGAACAAAAGCTTTATGACATGCGTTATGAAGGAAGTGCACGCCGATCACAAACCTATAACAAATCGATCATCGATAAAGTATGGAATTTTTTTTCGTCGGTCAAAGTGGGAATCTGGCTCATCATGTTAACGTTGATTGGTGCATCATTCGGTACGATTTTACCGCAGGAATTCTACCTTCCAAACAATGTAGATCCATCTGTTTATTATGAAGACGTATACGGAGTATTTGGTAAATTGTATTACATAATTGGTTTTTATGATTTATATAATTCTGTCTGGTTTATTGCGCTTATTGCCGCGCTTGGTGTTTCACTTGTTATTGCCAGTCTTGACCGGGTTATTCCACTGTATCGTGCATTGAAGAAACAACGTGTTGATCGCCACGAATCTTTTTTAAAAAAGCAACGGTTGTTTGCCCAAACAGATGAAATCCCGAACGAAATAGACCTGCAGACAGTCCGTAATCAGCTAAAGAAAAAGCATTATAAAATCAATGAAGAAAACGGGGCACTATTTGCCGAGAAAGGCCGTTTTTCTCGCTGGGGTCCGTATGTGAATCACGTTGGGCTGATTATTTTTCTGGTTGGTTCTATGCTGCGCTCTGTGGAAGGCCTATATATCGATGAACTGCTCTGGATTCGTGAGGGCGAAACACTTCAAGTTCCAGGTACAAAAGGTGAATATTATGTAAAAAACGAGGAGTTCACTGTTGAAAACTATGGGGAAGAAAGTGATCCTGAGGTCTTTAATGAAGCACTCGAAAGGGTCGGCACTGTTGTGAAAAATTATCAAACAGACGCTGTTCTTTATCGAGATGAAAATAATGAACTGCCTGGAGCAGAACCACAGCTTATTGAACTGGCAAAAGACGATATCCAAGTTAATCAGCCGATGAAATTCGACCAATTTGCTATGTATCAAACAAGTTACCAGAAGGATGAAATGAAGGCAATGCGGTTTGCACTGCAAAACAAATCAACGGGTGAGGAAAAAGGTGAATTAACGGTTGATTTATTTGAACAGCAGGATTCGTATATTCTTGGCGGTGGCTATAAAGTAGAACTGCTTGGCTTTTATCCAGATTTTGATGGGTTTACAGAGGAAGGAGAACCTAAATCAAAGTCTCCGTTGCCAAATAATCCAGCTTTTTTATTTAACATGATTTCTCCAGAGCATCCGGATGGTGAAGTAAGTTTTGTTGAGATCCAAAATACAATGGAACCACTTGGTGAAACTGATTATAAGATGACATTTAAAAGCCTGGAAACACGTGACGTGTCCGCCTTGACCATTCGTAAAGACTTAACATTACCGGTTCTTGGGTTAGGAGGAATTATTTTTATGATCGGTGTGATACAGGGCTCTTACTGGAATCATCGGCGCGTCTGGATACAGAATAAAAATGGGCATCTTTACGTCGCTGGCCATACCAATAAGAACTGGTATGGCTTGAAAAAAGAACTAGACCTTATTTTAAAAGGGACATCTATTCCAGCTCCCGAAGATCAGGTAGAGAAGAATAAAAAGTAGAATAAGAGGAGGAGTATAAATGGAACTTGCTAGTCTGAGCAGCAATTTACTTTATGCAGCGTTTGTTTTGTATCTTGTCGCTACGTTCTTTTTCGGCGGGGCGATTCGTGATAAGCGAAGCCAGTCGAGTGTCAGTGGGTGGGCTAAGATTGGATTTGTTGTGACAGTCATTGGTTTCATGACGCATCTAGGCTATTTTTTTACGCGGTGGATAGCCGGAGGTCACGCTCCTGTCAGCAACTTATTCGAGTTCATTGTTGCCTTTGCTATGATGCTGGTCGGAGCTTTTATACTCATCTATTCAATATACAGAGTGAGTATACTTGGCTTGTTCACTATGCCGGTTGTAGTATTAATCATTGCGTATGCAAGTATGTTTCCGAGAGAGCTTTCTCCTTTAATTCCAGCGCTGCAAAGCGACTGGCTTTATATTCATGTCACGACAGCAGCGCTGGGGGAAGCTATTCTGTCAATCAGCTTTGTGGCCGGTCTTATATACCTTATTAAGGCCGTTGACCAGACAAAAGCAGGAAAGAAGACGTTTTGGCTGGAGTTTGTTTTATACAGCTTGATAAGTGTCATCAGTTTCATCATTGTAACAACATCTTTTAACTTCATGAATTATGAAGCGACATTTACATGGGTGGATAGTAACGATCAGCAGCTGAAAGAAACCTACAGTATACCGGCCTTAGTTGGACCGAACCAAGGAGATCTTCAAACGGATAACCGGCTTGCCCCCATCGTTGACACCCCTCCATTGGTGAATGCGAAGAAGCTAAATACGCTGGTATGGTCATTAGGCATAGGTCTTGCCTTATATACTTTGTGTCGACTGGTTTTGCGAAAGCGTCTAGGTGCTGCTTTAAAGCCTGTGGTTAAAAATGTCAGTCTGGATCTCGTAGATGAAATCAGTTACCGGTCTGTGGTTATCGGATTTCCTGTGTTCACATTAGGAGCGCTTATTTTCGCTATGATCTGGGCGCAGATTGCATGGACAAGGTTTTGGGGATGGGATCCAAAAGAAGTTTGGGCGCTTATCACATTTTTATTCTATGCCGCTTTTTTACATTTGCGTTTATCAAAAGGATGGCATGGTGAAAAATCAGCGTGGCTCGCGGTAATTGGGTTTGCCATTATTATGTTTAACTTGATAGCAGTTAACTTAGTTATTGCAGGACTACATTCATACGCCTGATAAATGTTATAGATAATAGCCTTAATTACATCATAGCCTAAGAAAAGAAACTAGTTTTGGCTACCTTAACCAGACTCATCTTGAGCTTCAGCTAACATTATGGCACTTTTATAGTTACGCTGTTTTCGTAAATATTGTTGTTTTTAAAACAATATTTTACAAATAATTTTTTAAACAAAATATTTAGTTAAACATATTTCATTAAAGGGTCTTGATTAAATGAGATTAACTAAAATAAAATTTAAAGCAATGAATAATCCTATTAGGAGATTCATACAAAAAAACATTGAATTTAATATTTTTAAAAATTTTTAGATAAACACCGAATAGATTTAAGAAACAAGGTGATTCTTGATGCAGGTTGTGGTTCGGGTTATAGTTCTCTACTTGTTCTAAATGAATTATCTCCTTCTAAATTATTGGCTTTTGATTATATGCCTGAACAGATTGAATTTAGCAAAACTGCGAAAATTAGATACAGAGTTCTTTGTTAGAGATGTAACTAATATAGAATTACCTTCGAACTCAGTTGACACTGTTTTTATTTTTGGAATTCTCCATCATGTTACAAAGTGGCAAACAGCTCTACAAGAAATTAATAGAGTATTAAAGAATGATGATATTTTTCTTGTTGAGGAATAGGTGGGAAGTTAGGCGCCTTTCTCAATGATTATTTAGGTTTGACCATCCAAAAGAAGCACGTTTTTCATGGGAACAATTTAATAAAGGTTTAACTGAAACTGGTTTTATAATTGTAGACAGTAAAACAATGATAAAGGGGACTAAAAGTTATCTATGCAAAAAGGAAATTCGATAGAATAGGAGTTAGCAATAAGCTATACGAAAACAGCGTATAATTAAATGCAGGAGGTTTCTTTCAGAATAGATTAAATTAGTAGCCGAACGAAAATTACCATCATTTCTGATTCATGAAGGTTTTCTGGAAGTCGAATTGTTTTATAGCGTGGCAAATTAGTAAATGAAGAAAAAGCCGGAGAGAAGTTAAACTTCTCTCCGGCTTTTTATGTTTATGTTACCTTGATACAAGCGCTTGCCTGTTCTTTCGCTTAAATTCTTTTCTCTTGCAATGAACAGCCTGTAAAGACTATCTCAATACTTATGAAACTAAATTAAGAAATCACATGACTAAATCCTTGAAAAGAGGGTAAAATACTTTTAGTTAAAAAATAATCAAATGTTCATTTGATTGTTCGACTATAGTGATGTGTAAATTAAACTTATTTGAAGAGCTTTTACATGCCAAATGAATATGAACCAAGTTATATTCAAAATTATAAAATTTTTTATTAATCAAATGATCATTTGACTATTTGATTATATTGACATACAATAATAATCAAATAAACGTTTGAATGTAAAGGGGTGAATAAGTTGATTAAAGATGTATGTGAAGTCCCGTTTGTTGATGAAGAGAAAGTGGTTAGAACTAAAACTAAACTGACTGAGCAAAATCCCTTGGATGTAGCCAAAATTTTCAAGGCGCTTTCAGATGATACAAGGATTAAAATTGCTTATGCTTTATCTGAAGAGGAAGAGTTGTGCGTATGCGATGTAGCAAACATCGTGGGATCTACTACGGCAACGGCGTCCCATCATTTAAGGTTGCTAAAAAATCTTGGTTTAGCCAAATATCAGAAAAAAGGAAAGCTGGTTTTTTATTCATTAGATGATGAACATGTAAGGCAGCTTATACAAGTGGCTTTTGCACATCAGAAGGAGGTCGGTACCATTGGTTGACGCAAAATCATTAGAAAATAAACAGGTATACCGCGTTGAGGGATTTACATGCGCGAACTGTGCAGGGAAGTTTGAGAAGAATGTAAAGAAACTTCCGGGAGTCCAGGATGCACAAGTGAATTTTGGGGCATCTAAAATTTCAGTTTATGGTGAAGCATCCGTTGATGAACTCGAAAAAGCCGGTGCTTTTGAGAATCTTAAAGTAGCGCCAGAAAAACCTAAACGGCAAGCGCCCCAAGTGGTTAAAGAAGGCAAAAATGTATATCGTGTTGAAGGATTTACTTGCGCAAACTGTGCAGGTAAGTTTGAAAAGAATGTGAAAAACCTTCCGGGAGTTCAAGATGCACAAGTTAATTTTGGAGCTTCAAAGATTTCCGTTTACGGGGATGCAACGATTGAGGAATTAGAAAAAGCCGGTGCTTTTGAAAATCTCAAAGTATCGCCTGAAAAATCTGCACGGCAAGCTACACAAGATATGGGAGAGGGCAAGGAAGCTGTTGTAAAAGAAGAAAAAGTACCGTTTTATAAAAAACACAGCACTTTATTATATGCTTCCTTATTCATTGTCTTCGGTTACCTTTCCCAGTCCGTGAATGGGGAAGAGAACCTCATTACTTCTTTATTGTTTGTAGCATCTATTGTGATCGGAGGATTCTCGCTCTTTAAAGTCGGTTTTCAAAACTTACTTCGTTTTGAATTTGATATGAAAACACTCATGACAGTAGCTGTTATTGGGGCCGCCATCATTGGAGAATGGGCAGAAGCAGCCATTGTTGTTATTCTCTTCGCGATTAGTGAAGCACTCGAGCGGTACTCTATGGATAGAGCAAGACAATCCATTCGTTCATTAATGGACATTGCTCCAAAAGAAGCACTCGTTAGACGAAATGGACAAGAAATGATGATCCATGTCGATGACATTGCCATTGGTGACATTATGATCGTGAAACCTGGCCAAAAGATTGCTATGGATGGTGTGGTTGTAAATGGTTACTCTGCGGTCAATCAGGCAGCCATTACAGGTGAATCGGTTCCTGTTGCTAAAACCGTTGATGATGAAGTATTTGCGGGTACTTTAAATGAAGAAGGATTACTTGAAGTAAAAATAACCAAATTAGTAGAAGATACAACGATTTCTAAAATTATTCACCTTGTAGAGGAAGCACAAGGTGAACGTGCCCCATCTCAGGCGTTTGTCGATAAATTCGCGAAATATTATACGCCAATCATTATGGTTATTGCAGCTTTAGTTGCCGTTGTTCCTCCACTTTTCTTTGATGGAAGTTGGGAAACATGGGTTTATCAAGGACTATCTGTTCTCGTTGTTGGCTGTCCTTGTGCATTGGTTATTTCGACTCCGATTTCCATTGTTTCAGCAATCGGGAATGCAGCTAAAAAGGGCGTTCTGATAAAAGGCGGCATCTACTTAGAGGAAATGGGTTCCTTAAAGGCCATTGCATTCGATAAAACGGGCACACTAACAAAAGGTGTCCCAGCTGTAACTGATTTTAATGTGTTGAACAAGCAGGTAAATGAAAAAGAATTGCTAGCCATCATAACTGCATTAGAATATCGTTCCCAGCATCCTCTTGCATCTGCCATCATGAAAAAAGCAGAAGAGGAGAACATTAATTATTCTGATGTACAGGTAGAGGACTTCTCTTCTATTACAGGTAAGGGAATAAAAGGTGTTGTAAACGGAACTACTTATTACATCGGCAGCCCAAAACTCTTTAAAGAATTACCAACATCTAATTTCGATCAGGAATCAGAACAAAATATTACAGACCTTCAAAACCAAGGCAAGACAGCAATGGTGGTCGGAACTGAAAAAGAAATACTCGCTGTTATTGCGGTAGCGGATGAAGTACGTGACTCAAGTAAAGACGTTATTCAGAAATTGCATCAACTTGGGATCAAAAAGACCATTATGCTAACAGGCGATAACAAAGGCACCGCAAAAGCAATCGGCGGTCATGTTGGAGTATCAGATATTCAGGCAGAACTAATGCCAGAGGATAAGTTAAACTATATCAAACAATTGAGATCTGAGTATGGCAATGTAGCCATGGTTGGAGATGGTGTCAATGATGCCCCTGCGTTAGCAGCTTCTACCGTTGGGATTGCAATGGGTGGAGCTGGTACAGATACAGCACTGGAAACGGCAGACGTTGCTTTAATGGGAGATGATTTAAGAAAACTTCCATTCACTGTGAAACTAAGCCGTAAAGCCCTAAATATCATCAAAGCTAACATCACCTTTGCTATCGCAATTAAGTTTCTTGCTTTGTTATTGGTTATACCGGGCTGGCTAACACTTTGGATTGCCATCCTTTCAGATATGGGGGCAACCATTTTGGTAGCGTTAAATAGTCTACGACTTATGCGTGTGAAGGAATAAAAACGAAAAGGGCTTTCTGGTTATCTAGAAAGCCCTTTTTCTTACCACGCGTAGAAATTTTAGGATTATTTACATTAAAAAGGTTTAGAAAAAGGTATGCGTTATGATTTAGTTCGTAGCAAGTTTAGGGTTACATATTGTACAAAAACGATTCTGTTTTTGATAAAAGACCATTGTTTTATTTCATTCTAAAATCACCAGAGGAGGAAGCTGAAATGACAAAAAATGTAGATTTGTTAGTAATAGGAGCGGGATCTGGAGGTTATGTGGCGGCCATACGTGCTGCCCAGTTGGGAAAAAAAGTGGTTCTGGTAGATAAAGCAGAACTAGGAGGCGTTTGCCTTAATCGCGGGTGTATACCATCAAAAGCTCTTATTAGTGCGTCTGAGCGATTGAAAAATATTCAAAACGCCAATGCGATGGGCATCAAGGTTTCTGGTGACGTTCAAGTAGATATGCCGGAAGTAGTGAAATGGAAAGACGGTGTCGTGAATAAGCTAACCAGTGGAGTTAAAACCTTACTGAAAGGCAATGGAGTAGAGGTAATCAGTGGAGAAGCCTATCTTACTGAACCTTCTAAGGTCAAAGTCAAAATGGATAACGAAGAACAAGTATATTCTTACAAAGATTTAATCCTTGCGATAGGATCTTTGCCTTTCGAACTAAAAAGTATGCCATTTGATAAAAAAAGAATCATTTCTTCAACCGAGGCATTGATGCTGCAGGAAGTACCGAAACATTTAGTAGTAGTGGGCGGCGGTTATATTGGTTTGGAGCTGGGCACTGCTTATGCTAAGTTCGGAGCAAAAGTAACCATTCTTGAAGGATCTGACACGATTCTCCCAGGCACTGACCCTATGCTTACAAATGTTGTAAAACGGAACTTGAAGGAACTAGGCATCACAGTTTTGACTAATGCTCTGGTCCAAGGCGGAGAAAATACAGGAAATGAAGTAAAAGTCCGTGTGCAGGTTGATGGCAAGGAAGAGATAGTAACCGGTGATTATTGCTTAGTTTCCATAGGAAGAAAACCGAACACAGGAGAAATTGGATTAGAAAATATCGGAGTAGAATTAGACAAACGTGGTTTTATTAAGATAAATGATAAATGCCAGACAAACATGGAGCACGTGTATGCAATAGGTGACTGCGCTGGCGGATACCTCCTTGCCCACAAAGCCAGTTACGAAGGGAGAATAGCCGCAGAAGTGATTTGCGGGCAAAAAAGCGTAATTGATTTTCAAGCCATGCCTTTTGTAATTTTCAGTGATCCTGAAGTTGCCTACACAGGATTAACAGAAAAAGAAGCAAAAGAACAAGGGTACGAAACGGTTTCTAGCCGTTTTCCGTTCCAAGCAAACGGAAGGGCGTTATCTGTTTCAGACGCAGATGGCTTTGTGCAGGTCGTGGCCGAAAAGAAAACCAATAGGGTGTTAGGTGTACAAATGGTGGGTCCAGAGGTATCGTCGCTCATTGCTGAAGCCGTCTTTGCGATTGAATCTGGGGCAACTGCTGAAGATTTAAGCCTTACAATCCATGCGCACCCAACGTTGCCTGAGCCATTGATGGAAGCGGCCGAAGGTATAACGGGGCTAGCCATTCACATGCTGAATAAAAAGAAATAATGTGGATACAACCAACCGACCTGCACTTTTCATAAGTGCAGGTTAAAATTTTAATTTAATGGAGTGGGAGAATTAATGGACATTTTGTTTTACGTTCTAACTGCGGCTTTCGCAAATGTCCTGGGTGGCTTTGTGATCTTTCTTAAAAAAAATTGGTCTAGAAGAGGCTTAAATGGCTTAATGGCGCTGAGCGCCGGAATACTTTTCGCTATTGCGATTATGGATTTAATACCAGAAGCATTAGAAATTCATGAATCCAGTGCCATATATATTGTGATTGGGTTTGCATTAATCTTTTTATTCCAGCAGTTTCTTGCGCCACATTTTCATTTTGGAGAAGAGACTCATAAACATTCTCATTCTAAAAGCACAACCCTCAGTGCTTTACTAGGCATGCTGGTTCATACGTTTTTTGATGGTGTTTCGATTGTGGCCAGTTTGACCATAGACGAAAGAATAGGATTTGTTGTATTGATTGCGGTATTAATACACAAAGTTCCAGATGGATTAACGATTTCCTCCATCGTATTTTCAAGCTTGAAAAGCAAGAAGAAGGCAATAGGAGCATCTTTCTTATTGGGCCTATCAACGATAACAGGTGCGATCGCAGCCGTGTCTCTAACAAAATTTTTTATAGTAGATAGCAGCATCCTTGCGATAGCTCTTTCTATTACAGCAGGAATATTTCTATACATATCTACGGTTGACTTGCTGCCTGTTGTTAGTGCCACTGAAGACAGAGTCATTATTCTTTTCTTTTTTGTAGGGATATTGCTATATTTTGCTCTTCACTGGATAGGGGAGCTGCTTCCCGCATATTTACACTAAGCAGGGGAGAACCTATTCATAACATTCAAACATATGTGTAAATGTTTTAATAACTTATCATGGAGTTGATAAAAGTGGCTTTGACTATTATTTCCGCAATTGGGGCCTTCTTAGTAACCAATATTGATGATATTTTTGTTTTGATGCTGCTGTTTTCCCAGGCAAATGCCCAGGCTAGAGCCGCCGGGGGCATAAGGGTTAACGCGCAAACAAAGAGTAACCGGATCTATCCTAAAGATATAGTGATCGGGCAATACCTAGGTTTTGCCTTATTGGTGTTAATCAGCCTTTTAGGAACTTTTGGCGTTATGTTGATTCCGGAAAAATGGGTTGGCTTGCTTGGTTTAATTCCGATCTATTTAGGGATTAAACTGTTTATTAAGGGTGAAGATGAAGATGAAGGGGCTATCCTCTCCAGTTTAAACTCAGGAAGATTTAACAAACTCTTTATGAGTGTAGCCTTTATCACATTTGCTAATGGTGGGGACAACATTGGCATCTATGTGCCTTATTTTACAACTTTAAGTGTGAGTGAATTGGTAACTACGGTTATTCTTTTCTTTTTAATGGTTGCTGTCTGGTGCTTCCTCGGGTATCGTTTAGCTTCCTTCAGGCATGTTTCTGAAGTGTTGGAGAAATACGGAAGATGGATTATTCCTATTGTGTTTGTTGGATTAGGGGTATACATTATGGCAGAGAACGAAACGTTTAGCGCTCTTTGGAATTTGTTTAGTTAAGTTAATTCTTCAAACATAAAGTCCTTATGGGAATCCCTAGGGATTTTATGTTTGGTAGTGAGTAATTGAGGTGATCAGAGCCCTTTTTTATACTTGGAGGGGTCCTGACGATAAAATGCGGATATTACACTCATACATTTTTAAAAATGAAACCCCTGATTTTTCTACGCTAGGGAGAAAATCAGGGGTTTTTTATTATGGTAAATGGACGTAGGAAATGAATAAATCTTTCACTATAGACTATACTAGCAATTTCAATTTTCATCGAGGGAGTATTCCATATGCGGAAAAAGATTTTTCAAACATTTTTTCATATGTTTAAGCTCTTTCCTGTCATCATTTAAGAGATTGACTTGCGCCTAAATCGATCCTCTCAATTACTAGGATTGATTTTTTCTGATTTTGATTCTCTATAAGTACTTATTAGCAATAAGATAACCCCAGTAAACAAGAAGACATCCGCTGTGTTAAAAATGGGGTAATTTATAAACCGTAAATCAAACATATCCGTTACTTCCCCAAATAGTAATCGGTCTGCTACATTACCAGCCGCGCCTCCAATAAAAAAACCAAGGGCTGCACGGGTTAGTTTATCTGTGACTTTCCGGGAATAGATAATAATTGCAATAATTGCAATGAAGGCTATGCTGATTAGAAAAAGTTTTTGCCCCGCAAAAATTCCCCATGCAGCTCCTGTATTACGATGAGAAGTTAAATGGAAAAAGCCATTGATAACAGGGATGGTTTGACCATATCCTATAAAGTTCCTGATCATATATTTTACAAGTTGGTCAATGACTATTGTTATTAGAGCAATCCAGTACAAAATTGTCACCTCAATATTAAATTTTTTAAAATCTCTCCGTAAATAAATCTCTTTTAATAGAGCTTGATTAAAACCTGAAAGAATACAAAGGACCTCTTTAAAGTTATATATGAAAGTATACTACATTGTTTTCAGGTCGTCTTGGGAGAACATCAATCAAATACATGAAAGCAAGATCGATAGATAATCATAATCAAGTTAGTCCTGACGGTAAGGTTGCACTATTTTTATTTGGTGAAGCATGCACCATTATGTATAAAACAAAGGAATGTTTCAATACTGAAAATGTACGGTATTTCACACAGATTATTTTACGACGGTAATGTTTAAATGTTTTTATAACGTGAAAAAGGATTTATGAAGGAAAGATTTTAATTTAGAGGAACTGCCTGGGCAGGAATAAAAGGAGAAGATCCGTTTATGTCAATGAACGAACAAGTCCCACACGATAAAAGCCTCGATAACAGTCTAGCCCTAATGCGTGAGGGGTACCTGTTTATCCAAAACAGGGTGGATCGGTATCAGTCCGATCTATTTGAAGCGCGCTTGCTGGGACAAAAAGTCATTTGCATGAGGGGGGAAGAAGCGGCGAAGATATTTTACGATCCAGAACGGTTTCAGCGAACTGGCGCCGCACCGAAACGGGTACAAAAAACGTTATTTGGCATGAACGCCGTCCAGGGAATGGATGGTGAAGCGCATACTCACCGAAAGCTTCTTTTTATGTCATTGATGACTCCGCCGCATCAAAAGCGGCTAGCAGAGCTTACGATGGAACAGTGGCAGGCGTCTATTAGCAAATGGGAAGGTGCCGAGAAGGTTGTACTTTTTGATGAAGCAACCGATATTTTATGTCGGATAGCTTGCCATTGGGCTGGAGTTCCGTTGCAGGAATCAGAAGTAAAAGAGCGGGCAGCTGACTTCGCTACAATGGTCGATGCCTTCGGGGCGGTAGGACCGCGGCACTGGAAAGGAAGAAGAGCAAGAACCAGGGCTGAAGAATGGATTAAAAAGGTCATAGAAGATGCCCGAGCCGGCAAGCTGAAGGCTGAAGAAGATTCCGCACTTCATGCTATGGCTTTTCACAAAGAGCTGAATGGCAGCCAACTGGATACCCAAATGGCTGCAGTAGAACTCATTAACGTGCTACGGCCGATTGTGGCGATTGCAACCTTCATTACCTTTACAGCTTTGGCACTGCATGAGCATCCCGAATATAAAAAGAAGCTGCAGTCAGGAAACAGTGACGACCTTGAAAGGTTCGCACAAGAGGTCCGGCGCTTCTACCCGTTTGGCCCTTTCGTGGGTGCAAGAGTACGAAAGGATTTTATCTGGAATCAATGTGAATTCAAAGAGGGAATGCTTGTATTGCTGGATATGTACGGGACAAATCACAACCCCAGGCTCTGGGAAAACCCAAATGATTTCTTTCCGGAACGGTTTAAGGAATGGAAAGGCAGCTTATTTGATTTCATTCCCCAAGGTGGGGGCGACCCGGCAAAGGGGCACCGCTGCCCGGGCGAGGGTATTACCGTCGAAGTCATGAAAGCAAGCTTGGATTTCCTTGCTAACAAAATCGAATTTGAAGTCCCAGATCAGGATTTAAGTTACAGCCTGGTAAAAATGCCAACACTGCCTGAAAGCGGATTTATTATCACTAATATTAGAGGAAAATGAATAGATCCAAAGAAACACCCTGCAAAGTGAATTTGCAGGGTATTTCTTTGGATTGTAACTGAGTTTTTAATAAATACCCGTCTAGGCTATATCGTGTTAATTTCTGTCTCCCTGCATAAGATTCCGGTCGGTCTCATATCCCTAAAATCTTTTTTTGCAATTGAGCGATTCACTTCTCATGTTCTCCAGAACGCAAGCATTATAATATTAGGTTATTGATCGGAAATGTATTTTACGTATTGGTACTTGATTTTAAAAAATCACTTGTACCCGTGGCCTGTAATGGAATTAATCCTCTTTATGGCGAATAAGTTTACACAGGGAGGGATCTGTGTGGAATGGGCATTTAAATATATTCAAGAACTAACGCAGTATAAATTTTCGATGGCGTTAATCATTAGTTTTGGAACGGGATTGGTTTCAAGCTTTAATCCTTGTATGATTGGCATGGGGACAAGCATTATTGCTTTTCAGAAAAATGCCCATAAAAAAAGCAACGCAACGATTTTATTATTTATGATTTCATTTTCTGGTATGCTTGCTGCTATTGGACTAGTGGCTAGTTTTTTCGGGAATCAAATTTTAACCATAAGTGAAGAGTACGGTAAGGTGTTTCATATTATTTTATCCTTAGTATTTGTCTCACTAGGATGTTATATGATCGGTGTAAAGGTGCTGCACATTTTTAAGTGGCTTCCGTTTAAAATATTTCTTTTTTATAGTGCTAAACAAAAACAACGGAGTAAACGAGTGCCGCAAAGCGTGAAAATATGCTCGTTAGGGGCTTTATTCGCTATCACGCCGTCACCGTGTACCACACCGATGATCCTTGCAATGGTGGCCTATACATCATTCACTCAATCCCCATTGCTGGGGAGCATACTGCTTTTTGTTTACGGGCTTGGTCATAGCTTTCCTTTCTTGCTTATAGGGAACTTAACAAATATGTTAAACAAAAAAGTATTTCATCAATGGCACCGTGTAGTGAATATAGGACTTGGTTGTATGATTATACTCTATGGGATTTATTTTTTATTCGAATAAAGGAGCATTTATTTATTAGCTAAGGTTTTTGTTCGGTGAGCAAAGGCAGTTTGAATAAGTTCCTTTACCTGATCATCATCAAGTGAATAGTAGACTAGCTTACCTACCTTTTTATATTTTGCCAAACCTAAATTTTTTAATAAACGTAAATGGTGAGAAGCCGTAGAAAGTGTCGAGCCAATAATATTGGCTACGTCACACACACACAATTCGTCTTCAATTGTTAATGCATAGGCGATTTTAATCCTTGTATCGTCTGATAAAGCTTTAAAAACAGTAGCGACATCAAGCGTGTTTTCTTGACCTAGTTTAGACCGGACATTTCTTACCTTCTGTTCATCGACACATGTTACTTCGCAGACGTCTTTTTCTTGTTTATTTTCCACTTTATTACCACCTTTAGGATTCTGTATCTTTATATTATTACTAATTATATGAGTACTATGGGATTTTTCGAAAGCCTCTAAAAGTATACCTGTATTTCTTAATACTCTGGAGCTTCTACACTTATTTGGACAGAAAAAATTAAGGTCACGTACACTTCACCTAAAACAGATAAGGAGCTCCAACTATGACAAAGCGAGAACGCCGCACATTCACGCCCGAGTTCAAAAAGCAAATGGTGCAGCTGTATCAGAATGGAAAACAAAACGAGCCATTATTGATGAATATGATCTGACTCTGTCATCTCAAGGTGATCTGCGGGATATCCAGCTGTTCAACACCAACCGTGGCAGCGAGTTTAAAAATCAGCTCATCGATGAAACGTTAGCAGCCTTCCAGATTGGCCGCTCTTTAAGCATGAAAGGCTGTCCATAGGATAATGCCGTGGCGGAAGCCACGTTTAAAATCATCAAAACAGAGTTTGTCACCAAATGAAGTTTGATAGCTTGGAGCACCTTACACTTGAATTCAGTGACTATGTTAATTGGTTTAACAAACTGCGAATACATAGAACACTAGGTTACATAAGCCCAATTGAATATAAACGATCGTCACTTAAGGAAGTTGTCTGATTTAGTGTTGACAATCCAACTCACACAAATAAGAATGTACGAATTTCTAGTTCTAAAAAGGAAAGACTTAATACTTAAACTTTTGGTCTTCTTAGCTACATGGCATGTAAAATATACAAAATTTTATGCTGTTTTATTATACCACGCCTGTTGAAAAGGGTTGGTAAGGATATCGAGATTATTAATGTAGAAATAATCAACTTTAAACACTTAGAGTTCAGAGAATAGAGAGTAGGGAAGGGAGGGTTCACAAGGCCATAGTAGAGGTATTTTAGATTGAAGAAGCCAACGCCCCCAGTCAAGAATAAATTGGGAGCTGAAATCCAACCCTACAAATTGAGAGCTGGGGAATAAAACCGTAATATTTATTTTAGTTTGAATACGTTCAGCAACCCGCTTCATTTTTAATATTGCAATTCACTCAAATGATCGTTTGAATATTTGATTTTCCCTGATATAATAAAAGCGAGATAAAAGGAGGTGGATCTTCCAGAAGAGCATAATAATGGAGGCAGGTTCTATTTTTAGGATTTATTTTTAATAGGATTTAGGCTGTTCGAAGTGTATTTATGTAACTGCGTGGGTTATAAAAAGGGTCAGAAGGTGATCTACATACTATATTAATGGAATTGTTATTTTATCTATGTTTCTCGGTCTTGATGGGTTCTTTTGTGATGCGGGTGATTCCACCTAACAAAAAATCATCTATACATATTCGGAAAATATGCTGAAACCCTATGAGGGGAGTGAGCTGGCTTTAGCTAAAAAAAGATAATAAGCCTTTCCTTTGGGGTTGAGCTGGAAGATAGTCTTAGTTTTATATGGTGTTATTGTCACATTTCAAATATTCTCTTCGTTTCACCGTGTTTATGCGGCTTGCGGAGTAATATTTATCATTCTTTCCGTATTGAGGGGGGGCAATAAAAAAGCTTCTGACTTGTATGACTGGCTAGGCATGGTCATTTGTCTAGCTGGTTTCTAGGTATAATGTGGCAGCTATGTCACTGAGGAGAAAAAATAAGGAACTAGACTACAAAGGATAGATATTTAGGCCCGTATTTTGCAAGTCTATTTTATGTTACATAAATGTTACATTTTGAGAATTATTCTACCAAAACACTAGATTTTTTTGTAGAATAAGAGAAGTGTTTGTATAAAATCCAAATATTTGGTTACCAGGTAACCTTTATAGAAAGAAGGCCGAGAAAAGAAGTGAAGAAAGGCGTTTTTCATGTATTGTTGGCGTTGTTGCTGCTTATTCCTTTTGTTGGAACAAATTATACTGCTCAAGCAGCAGGATTTACGGACGTTCCTTCACGGGCAACCAAAGAAGTGAACTATCTCGCTGAAGGCGGCATTGCCAATGGTTCCTCAGCTACGGTGTTTGCTTCAGAAAAAATCGTTACACGGGCAGAAGCAGCTGTTTTTATTGGACGGGCTCTTCAGTTAGATGGAAAACAACGTGAGACAAGTTTTAAGGATGTTGGTTCGGGTAACTTTGCTTCTGGTTATATCCAGTCAGCTGTTGAAAAAGGCATCTTATCTGGTTATGACGGCGGCCGTTTTCAGCCTGATGGACAGGTAACTCGTGGAGAAATGGCAGTGATGCTTTCAAAAGCATTTGGCTATTCATTTGGTGGAACCTTGTCAGGAGCAGCAAAAGCATTAATGGATCAGGGAGTTGCAAGCGGTTTGGAAGATGGAACATTTGGTTCCAACAACCTGATCACTCGTGTTGATTTCTCTGTATTCCTTGCGCGGGCTATTAATCCTGAATTCCGTACCAAAACATCGGTCAGCTTTTCCAAAACATTGTGGACCAGTACAGGGGATTTAAACATTCGCTCGGGTCCAAATACATCTTTTGCTTCCAAAGGAACGCTTGATGCAAATGTACAGGTAGCAGGAGCTCACACAGTGGGCGGCTGGACATATGTAAAAGCAGGAACCAAAACAGGTTTTGTGAGCGCGTATTACCTGCGTTCAACTGAAACTTCTTCACAAAACAATTCAGTTGTTGAAGGAACGGATTCCCGTCTCTCAGGTCAAACTATTATTATTGATCCGGGTCACGGCGGAACTGATCCGGGAGCGAGCGGGTTTAGCTATTCGGAAAAAACAGCTACATTGGCTGTTGGGCTCAAAGTGAACAGCTTATTTAAAAATACGCCATTTAAAATTGCGATGACTCGTTCGGCAGATACGTACCCTACTTTGACGCAGCGTACAAACTTTGCAAAAAGTCAGGGTGGAGATGTGTTTGTCAGCATTCATGCAAATTCTGGAGCGTCGTCAGCTTCGGGAACAGAAACGTATTACTATTCAGCAGCTACAAATCCATATGTTGCAGACAGCAAATTGCTTGCATCTAAAATTCAAGCGCGGATGCTGACTGCATGGAAGCTGAATGATCGCAAGGTAAAAGTCGGGAATCTCCACGTTCTACGTGAAAATAATATGCCAGCGGCGCTTGCGGAGCTTGGTTTTATCACAAACAAAGGTGATAATGACAAACTTAGATCAGACTATTGGCAAACAGCAGCATCAAAAGCAATTTATCTTGGCATTTTAGATTACTATAAAGCAAAAGGCTACGATGTAGAATCGCTTTATAGTGTAGCAAAATAAATATAACGATTCGTTAATACAAAAAGAAGGCTGGATAACCAGCCTTCTCAGACTGTAGACAAA
>NZ_LAHL01000027.1 GCF_000966195.1 Domibacillus robiginosus
CCCTTTTGTCTACAGTCTGAGAAGAGACAGATTTATCTGTCTCTTCTTTTCATGTTTAAAGGAAGGCCGCATACAAATAGATCAGGGGGGATTCGGATGAAGCACGCTGATCTTCAATATGCAATCGATGAAATTACAGACATTGCTGCAGGCTTCGGGCTTGATTTTTATTCGATGCGTTATGAAATTTGCCCGGCAGATATTATTTATACTTTTGGCGCTTATGGAATGCCCGCCCGTTTTTCACATTGGCGGTTTGGAAAGCGATTTTACAAAATGAAGCTTCACTATGAAATGGGGCTCAGTAAAATATATGAATTGGTCATGAATACAGACCCATGCCAGGCTTTTTTACTCAATACAAACTCGCTTGTTCAAAACAAGCTGATTATTGCACACGTACTTGCACACTCAGATTTCTTTAAAAATAATGCCCACTTTGGGAAAACAAACAATCAAATGGAGAAATCCATGGCTTCTGCGGCAGAGCGGATCAGTCAGCTAACAGATGAGCATGGAATCGAGCAGGTGGAAACCTTTCTTGATGCGGTTTTGTCCATTGAAGAGCACGTGGATCCATTGGCTCACATTGGTTCCCACCAAACGGACGAACCGTTTCTTCATCGTTATGAATACGATGATTTATGGGAAAGAGAAACATCTTCCAGAAAAGTTGAAGAAACATATTTTGAAAAAGACATCCTCGCGTTTATTGCAGCAAACAGTCAGGTGCTGACAGATTGGCAGCGCGAGATTGTCATGTTAATCCGTCAGGAAATGCTTTATTTTTGGCCGCAAATGGAAACGAAAATTATGAATGAAGGCTGGGCTTCCTACTGGCATATGCGGATTATGCGAGAGCTGCCTTTAACAGAATCCGAAGCAATTGATTATGCACGCTTGAATGCGGACGTGGTGCAGCCATCTAAAATGGGTATAAATCCGTACTATCTTGGAGTGAAACTGTACGAGTACATTGAAAAACAATACGGCAGTCGTGATGTTTTATTTGATATACGGGCAAGAGAATCAGATATTTCCTTTTTGCGTAACTATATGACGAAAGAATTTGTAGAACAGGAGGACTTATACCTGTTTGAGAAAAAAGGAGCCCATTGGACCATTACCGAAAAAGAATGGACTGTGGTGCAGGATCAGCTTGTTTCTTCAAAGGTAAACGGAGGGTTCCCGTCTCTTTACGTAACAGATGGAAAAGAAGAATTGCACATCTCACATGCATATGAAGGGAAAGAGCTTGATGTCGGATACTTAGAACAGACGATTCCACACCTTTACACACTTTGGGGAAAACCGGTTCATCTCACAACGGTGATTGATGGACGGACGACCATTTTCACCTACGGAAAAGATGGATTAAAGAGGAAGTATGGAGGCATGTTTACTGCTTAAAGCCTTTGGGGAAGCTGATGGAAAAGGTCATTCCAGAAAGAAGGCAGCAGGGCATGGAATTTATTTTTATTTTGCTTTACCTGTTGATTGTGCTGCTTGTCATCGAAATATCGGTTGTTGCGTTTACACTGACAGGACTTGAAAGGGACGTAGCCAGGTATCAGGCGATTTCTATGCTGACAGGCACTGGCTTTACTACAGATGAATCACAGCTTATTATTGATCATCCTGTACGCCGTCGAATTAGCATGTTCCTCATTTTATTTGGAGCTTTTTCACTGGCTGTTGTGATTTCAGCGATAACCAATATGTTATCCAACGATTTGCGTTTAAAGGAATTAACGATTATTAGCATAGTATTGCTGGCTATTTATTTTCTTGGGAAAACGCCGCTGACAAAAAAACTTCTTCAGCACCGATTTCAATATGAGATGAAAAAAAATCTCGATATTTCTGAACTGCCGGTTAAAGAAGTGCTTTTTCTTCAAAAAGGTGACATCGTAACAGATATTGTAATAGAAGAAGGCGCAAAGCTCGATGGAAAAAAAGTAGAAAAGGTTTTTGAGCATGGTCACGACGCTAATTTATTGTTTATTAAAAGAGGAGAAGTTAATATACGTGAGGATTTAATAGAGGAAACCATTCAAGCAGGCGATAAGCTGTATATATATGGAGATAAACAGGTGATTGAGAAGCTAACAAAAGAAACCGAATCGGACAATCCGCACTAAGCGCGGATGTCCGATTCGGTTTTTTCCAGTTTTTCTAAAATACGTCGCTTTTTATACAGCATGATCGCCGTATCGGATAATTCCTCCATCATAGAACGATTTGAGAGGGCCCCAAAAATAATGCCGACGACAGGTACAAGACGAAACACTTTTTTTAAGCTGTACTGCTCACGGTAAGAAAGTACTACTTCCCGCCAGCCCTGCATCTGAGAAATGATTTCTTTACTGCTTCCTCTATTGGCGTAATCGGCAATTTCATTTAGAATTGCTCGTTTTCCTACAATATCTGAGGAAGAAAACTGCAGACACTTAATAATAAAAACTCGTTCCTCGCGCTCATCCGGATTATACCCGTAAGCAACGGCTATTTCCTGCAGCATTTTAAGTGAAAGAGCCAGTGTAGCCGGAATATCAGCTGCCAGAGTGAAAATGCCGCCAATACCTGTGGTGGCCCCTTGAACGGTAGCAGCTCCCGCATGGGATTTTTGAATGGAAAAAGCCGTTTCATCCATAGCCGAAATCGGCAGGCTTTTCACATCTTCTATTGAGTGAACGGGTACTTCGGCATGGCGCTCAAGCTTTTTAAGAATGCTTTCCTGCTTGGTCAAATATTTACCGCCGCTTTGAATATAATACCCGAGTTCATCCAGCAGTGATCCAATTTTTTGCTGAATAAAAGAAGGAGTAAGTTTATCGAGGAGAGCAAAGGGAAGCCGTGCCATGCGGTCCCAGATCCACAGTCCTTTTTGATCTTTTTCCCATTGTTCAATGTGCTGCAGATGCTCGATAAGTGTTTGTTTCGTTTCCATGTTTGAGTATCCCTGCCTTTCTAAATGAATTATACGAATAGTAAAGAATTTGGTTTCAAAAAAAAATGCCCTCGCTAATTGATGTGCAAAGGCGTGAAGATTTAGATAAGCTGTTTTTTAAGCTCCTGTATCTTTACAGCAAGTTCATCGCATACTTCCTGATAAGCGGCCCAGCGGTCAGTTAATTGATCAAAATATACCGGATTTAATATATCCCATCGTAACACTTTCTGCTTAGATTGATTTAAAAGAGCAGGGAGGCTGTCACGTTGAAAATCATAAATAGCAACCACGATATCAGCCTTATTCACAAGCTGAGGCATCAGCGAATGCGGTGTTTTACTCTCGATGTCAATGTTTACTTCTTTCATCGCTTTAACAGGAAGGGCGTCATAGTCTGCATGTGAGCAAGCGGCACTTATCACATTCCAGGAGGGCTCATTTAAACGCGCTGCCCATCCTTCTGCCATCATGCTCAAATGATTAAACGGTGACAGAAATAAAATCGTTTTATTTTTCATACCGATTGACCCCTTTAACATGGTGGTTATACTCTTTTATACCCCGATTTTTATAAAGATAAGCACTACTGTAAAATTTGTTGTATAAAGTGATTCCTAAGGCTCAATCCTAAAGTTGTGTACAGTGAAGCGAAACAAAATGAACAAGCAAACGAAAACGGAGGTTTAGATTTTGGTGTGAAGTGGTAAGTTATTTGTTAGAGAGAACATTGTTTTTTACATATTCTTCAGTAAAGAAAAAAGATTTGTACAGCTGAAAAGGGGTGGATGAATGAGAAAAATGAATTTAACAACCAAAATTATTGCAGCACTTGTTCTTGGTGCGATTGTTGGCCTTCTGTTAAATTTAACTGCACCAAATGTGTTTGAAGCACTAAATACGTATTTATTTGTACCTGTTGGTCAGATTTTCCTGAGCCTGATCAGCATGCTGGTTGTGCCGCTGGTTTTCTTTTCAATCGTTCTTGGGTCGGCGGGTCTCGGAGACCCTAAAAAGTTAGGCCGCATTGGTGCAAAGACAGTAGGATATTTTTTATTTACAACGTGTATCGCTATTATAATTGGCTTGGCATTGTCTGCTGTTATTCAGCCGGGAGCAGCCGGAGAATTTGATACAGCGGGCGCTGAATTCTCAGCAGAAGAAGCACCGCCCGTCAGTGAAACGCTTATGAACATTATTCCGAAAAATCCTATTAATGCAATGGCAGAAGGAAATATGCTTCAGCTAATTGTCTTTGCTGTTTTTATCGGTTTTGCCCTGACGGCGCTTGGTGAGAAAACAAAAGGCATTTTGAGCTTAGTGGAGCAGGGAAATGAAATTATGATGTATCTGGTTGGGCTTGTCATGCGATTTGCGCCATACGGAACATTCGGTTTAATTGCCACAGCGATTGGCACGCAGGGATGGGATGCCATCCTGGCGATGGGTTCATATATGCTTGTTGTTCTGGCAGCCCTGTTTATTCATTGTGTACTGACTTATGGAGGAACGGTTGCTTTTCTGGCGAAAAAAAATCCACTCTGGTTTTTTAAAAAATTCTCGCCGGCGATGGGGGTCGCCTTTAGTACATCAAGCAGCAATGCGACACTTCCAGTTTCGATGGAAGTGGCGCAAAGAGATTTAAAAGTGTCTGAGCCAATCAGCTCTTTTGTACAGCCGCTTGGAGCTACGATTAATATGGATGGTACCGCAATTATGCAGGGTGTGGCTACTATGTTTATTGCTCAGGCATACGGAATTGATCTTACGATGGGAGAATTGGCAACGGTCGTTCTCACAGCCGTTTTGGCCAGCATTGGAACAGCTGGTGTGCCCGGCGTCGGTTTAATTATGCTGGCAATGGTTCTTGGCAGCGTAGGGCTTCCTGTTGAAGGAATTGGTTTAATTATCGGTATTGACCGTCTGCTTGATATGACGCGCACTGCTGTAAACATTACGGGTGATGCCGCCTGCGCATTATATGTTAACGAAACAGAAAAAAATAAACGTCTGAAACCAGTCGGGGAAGTTTAAAAAGCAAAAAGAGAAATGGACACAAATCTGTTTCTCTTTTTGCATGCAAAGGAGAGCTTATCCGTTATAATAAAGGTATAATATAGAAAAGGGGCCAGACACCATGAATCTTGGATTTGGCGAAGTAGCCATTATTTTGATTGTCGCCTTGTTATTATTTGGACCGAAAAAACTGCCGCAGCTCGGACGTGCAGCTGGCCAGACACTACATGAATTCAAGCGTGGAATGAAAAATGTCATGGACGATGACACAGATGAAAACAAGAAAATAGATTCAAAATAAACAAGCAGCGGATGAATCCGCTGCTTGTTTATTTGTAAAAGTGGATAAGTTAGAAAAAAAAGGAATGTAACTTTTTTGAGAGTGATCCGTATAAAAGGCAGTGCCGGCTTTTATCAAATTCATTGCAATTTGCCGAAATGTGCTTAAAATGAATAAAGGCCGCACGTATCACAAAGAAGGGAACCAAAGACAATGAAAGCAGTTACGAGAATAATTCAAACTCTCTGGCGGAAGTTTCACCTGACTCAAATCGTTATTTTACTTGCTGCAATAGTCGTTTTAGCAGGGCTGGGTACAGGGTTTTATTTTATGAAATCTGCCGATGTGGAAACATTAAAGCAAGGGCTCTCACAGTCCACTATTATTTATGATAGAGATGGAGACAAAGCGAGTAAGCTGTCTGCAAACCGAACGAACAGTGTATCAATTGAGAAAATGCCTGAGCATTTGCAGGAAGCCATTGTAGCGGTAGAAGACAACCGCTTTTATGAACATGGCGGATTTGATGTAAAAGGCATTATCCGTGCTGCTTTTACGAATCTTATGGCAGGTTCAAGAGTACAGGGAGCCAGCACCCTCACACAGCAGCTGACCAAAAATGCGCTCCTGTCACCAGAGAAAACCTACCGGCGGAAAATAGAAGAGTTGTTTCTCGCTGTCGAGATTGAAAAAGTATACAAAAAAGAAGAGATTTTAGAAATGTACTTGAACACAAGTTATTTCGGAAATGGAGCCTGGGGCGTTCAAAATGCAGCCAAAAGCTACTTTGGCAAAGATGTGTCTGAACTGACTCTTGCCGAATCATCAATGCTTGCCGGAATGGTAAAAGCGCCGTCCCGCTATAATCCGATTGACCATATGGATAATGCACTTGACCGGCGCCGGGTCGTATTAAAACAGATGGTGAAATACGGTTATCTGACAGAGGCTGAAGCAGATCAAACAGCCAATACCGAAGTTACACTTAAAGATGCAAGCGGTGACCCATTGAAGGGAAAATACGCTCATTATGCGGATGCAGTTATGAACGAAGCGATTGCGCGCTACGGCTTAACGCAGGATGAACTGCTCTCGCAGGGCTACAATATTTACACAGCAATGGACCAAAATGTACAGGCAGGGCTTGAAGATGTATATGAAAACAGTACAGTATTCCCTCAAACAGTCAACGGGGAAAATACGCAAAGTGCCGCTGTTTTAATGGATCCAAAAAGCGGCGGCGTTTTAGGTGTTGTCGGCCGCCGGGGGGAGCATGTTTTTCGCGGCTTCAGCTTTGCGACGCAAATGAAAAAGTCACCGGGGTCAACCATTAAGCCGCTGGCTGTTTACACGCCGGCTCTTGAAGAAGGCTACAAGCCGACCGATATGCTGACGGACGAAAAAATGTCTTTTGGAAAAGGCGAAGGCGCGTATTCTCCGTCTAACTACAGTGATACGTATGAAGGTGAAATGCCGATGTACAGGGCAATTGAAAAATCTGCCAACGTGCCGGCTGTCTGGCTTTTAGATCAAATTGGTCTGTCAAAAGGTATAAATGCTGTAGAGCGGTTTGGCCTTGAGGCGAAAGATGCAAAGCTTGGACTGGCGCTTGGAGATATCACACCCGGGGTATCACCGCTTCAAATGGCAGAAGCTTACTCGGCTTTTTCAAATGATGGCGTGCGTAAAGAAGCTTTCTTTATTCAAAAAATTATCGGTCCTGAAGGAGAAATCGAGCCAAAGTGGGAGCCGAAAGAAGTGAAAGTAACGACGAAAGAAGTAACCGATGAAATGACCTCTATGCTTCTTGGTGTAGTCGAACGCGGATCTGGCAAGCGTGCACAGGTAGAGGGTGTAGACATCGCCGGCAAAACAGGCTCTACACAAGTTCCGATTGAAGGGATTGACGGAACCGAAGACCAATGGTTTGTCGGATATACGCCGAGCTTAGTGGGCGCCGTTTGGGTTGGTGTAGAGGAAGTAAGCGATACAAATTATATGACAACCAACAGTTCAGATGGTGCCGTACCATTGTTTGGTGAAGTGGTTTCTCAGATTCTTCCATTCATAGGAGAAACCTCTTTTGATGTAGAGGCCATTGATGATCAAGCGAAGCCAGAGGAAGAGCATTGGTATGACAGTATTGTGAAAAAATGGAATGAGTGGTTTTAAAAAAGAGCCGGATGTGAAATCATCCGGCTTTTTTGTATATAAACAAAAGAAAGCGTTTGCAAAAGAGGAACTTTAAAAATAATTGCCTCTTGTCAGAAAATTTGACAGAAAAGGTGTTGACCAAAGGCGAAAAGAGCGGTATTATTGTGACCACAATATAAACTTAATTTTCAGATTAAATATAAGATTTTCACAGATTAGTGGGCAATTTGAAAGGCAAGTCATCATGGGGGAGATACAATGCGCAGTGATATGATTAAAAAAGGAGTCGAACGTGCTCCTCACCGAAGCTTGCTGTATGCAGCCGGTGTAAAAACGGCGGATTTGCATAAGCCATTCATTGGCGTATGTAATTCCTATATAGATATTATTCCAGGGCATGTTCATTTAAACAAATTCGCAGAAGTAGTAAAAAAAGAGATTCGTGAAGCCGGCGGTGTTCCATTTGAGTTTAATACGATCGGTGTAGATGACGGCATTGCAATGGGCCACATTGGTATGCGTTATTCTCTTCCAAGCCGTGAACTGATTGCTGATTCAGCTGAAACTGTTATTAATGCGCATTGGTTTGATGGAGTATTCTACATTCCAAACTGTGATAAAATTACACCGGGTATGCTGATGGCCGCTGTACGGACAAACGTACCAGCCGTTTTTGTATCAGGCGGACCGATGGAAGGCGGCGTTTCATCTACAGGGAAGCCGTTGACGCTTACATCAGTATTTGAAGGAGTAGGTGCTCACCTTTCAGGCAAAATGTCAGCGGAAGAGCTGCTTGACATTGAATCGAATGCTTGTCCGACTTGCGGGTCTTGCTCGGGTATGTTTACAGCTAATTCCATGAACTCGTTAATGGAGATGCTGGGTCTTACGCCGCCTGGAAACGCAACAATTGTTGCAACCAGCCCGGAACGCCACCGTTTAATTAAAGATGCGGTTGGATACTTGATGAATGCAATCGAGAATGATTTAAAGCCGCGTGACATTGTAACAGAACGTGCAATTGATGATGCATTTGCCCTCGATATGGCGATGGGCGGCTCAACAAATACCGTTCTTCATACATTAGCCATTGCAAATGAAGCAGAAATTGAGTATGATTTAAATCGTATAAATGAAGTAGCCAATCGAATTCCATATTTGGCAAAAATAAGTCCGGCGTCAGATTATACGATGGACGATGTTAATAAAGCAGGCGGCATCAGCGCGATTATCCGCGAACTGTGCGAGCTTGAAAACGGAATTGATGGTGATCGTATAACGATCACGGGCAAAACGGTTTATGAAAATGTAAAAGATGCACACATTACAAACACAAACGTAATCCGCACGAAAGAAGATCCATACAGCCCAGTAGGAGGCCTTTCCATTCTTTACGGAAACATTGCCCCACTTGGTGGAGTCATCAAGGTAGGAGCTGTTGACCCATCTATTAAAACATTTGACGGGGAAGCGATCGTATTTGAATCGCAGGATGAAGCTATTGAAAATATCAACAATGGAACTGTCCGTGAAGGCCATGTTGTTGTGATCCGTTATGAAGGGCCAAAAGGCGGACCGGGTATGCCGGAGATGCTGACGCCAACATCAGCGATCGCTGGCCGCGGGCTTTCGACAAAAGTTGCGCTTATGACAGATGGCCGTTTCTCTGGTGCATCACGCGGTATTTCAATCGGCCACGTATCACCGGAAGCAGCTGAAGGCGGACCGATCGCTTTTATCCAAAACGGCGATAGAATCAAGATTGATTTAACAAACCGTACGCTGAATGTTGACCTGTCAGCGGAAGAACTGGCTGCACGCCGTGCAGATTTTGTACAGCCGGAGCCAAAAATTAAAAAAGGCTGGCTTGCTCGTTACGCCAAGCTTGTTACTTCTGCCAATACCGGCGGAATTATGAAAATTTAACATACGTTTTGCATATAAATCGTTGACGAGGAAAAAGTGTTAGGAAATGCATTTCACAGAGAACCGGTTATAGCTGAGAGCCGGGAGTGCATCCTAATCGCGACATCCCCTCTGAGTGCTTTTCTGAACGTCATCCAGTAGGAAAAGCCGGGTGCTTAGCTACCCGTTACCAAAACGAGTCGATTATCGGTTCATAAGGCGAATTTTTGTAAGAAAATTCGTGAATCAGGGTGGTACCGTGAAAAGGAGAAGTCTTTTCACCCCTGCGTTGCTGTTTCGGCAGTCGCAGGCGTGAAAGGACTTTTCTTTTTGCATTAAACCGGGTATTTATACCTTTGTAAAGAAGAACGCTCTTGCCAATACGGACAACAAACCATTATTTGGAGGAGATCAAAATGAGTCAAAATGCAAAAACCACAGAATTAAAAGTTAAAAACGAAGCTGTTACTCGAACAGAACCTATGAACGGCGCTGATCTATTCATTGAAACATTAAAGAACGAAAACGTAGAAGTTATGTTTGGTTATCCAGGCGGTGCGGTTCTTCCATTATATGATGCACTTTATAAAAACCCGATCCGTCATATTCTTGCCCGCCATGAGCAGGCAGCAATCCATGCAGCAGAAGGATACGCCCGTGTGTCTGGAAAACCAGGTGTTGTATTAGCCACATCTGGTCCTGGAGCAACAAACCTTGTGACCGGTATTGCAGATGCGATGATGGATTCTCTTCCGCTTGTTATTTTTACAGGCCAGGTAGCCACTGGTGTAATTGGATCTGACGCATTCCAGGAAGCAGATGTAATTGGTATTACAATGCCGATTACAAAACACAACTATCAGGTTCGCTCAATGGAGGATCTTCCAAGAATTGTACATGAAGCTTTTCACATTGCGACAACTGGCCGTCCAGGTCCTGTTTTAATTGATATTCCAAAAGATATTGCTACGACAATGGGAAATGCCGAATTTGTGGATGAATTAAATCTTCCGGGATATCAGCCAAATTTTAAACCGAACAGTTTGCAGGTGAAAAAGCTGCGTGGTGCACTGGCAAAAGCAAAAAAACCGGTTATTTTAGCAGGGGCAGGTGTTCTTTTCGCTAAAGCATCTGAAGAATTGCTTGAATTTGTCGGAAAAATGCAAATTCCGGTTGTTAATACGCTGCTTGGTCTTGGCGGTTTTCCGGCTGACCATCCATTGTTTCTCGGAATGGGCGGCATGCACGGAACATATGCAGCCAACACAGCTCTTTATGAAGCAGACCTGCTGATCAATATCGGTGCCCGGTTTGATGACCGTTTAACCGGAAACCTGGCTCATTTTGCTCCAAATGCAACAGTCGCGCACATTGATATCGATCCGGCAGAGATTGGCAAAAATGTACCGACACATATTCCAATCGTAGCGGATGCACGAGAAGCATTGAAAAAAATCCTCAGCCTTGATTTTGAAGCACCACAGGCAGACGAGTGGCGCCAAAAGGTTCAAAAAGACAAGGAAGAAAATCCGCTTTGGAATACAGAGGATGGCGAGGGCATTTCACCGCAATCGTTAATGCGAATCATTCATAACGTGACAAACGGGGATGCAGTTGTAACAACAGACGTTGGCCAGCATCAAATGTGGACAGCGCAATACTACGGATTCAACAAACCAGACCAATGGGTAACTTCAGGAGGCCTTGGAACGATGGGCTTTGGTTTCCCATCTGCGATCGGCGCGCAAATTGCAAAGCCGGATAAAACAGTCGTGGCGGTAGCCGGTGACGCAGGCTTCCAAATGACTTTGCAGGAGCTTGGACTTGTTGCGGAATTAAAGCTGCCGGTTAAAATCGTTATTTACAATAACCAGGCACTTGGTATGGTACGCCAGTGGCAGGAAACATTCTATGAAGAGCGGTATTCTCAATCATTAATTCCGGTTCAGCCGGACTTTGTTAAACTGGCCGATGCTTATGGTATTCGCGGCTACGTAGTCACAACGGAAGAAGAAGCAGAAAAAGTGATGCGTGAAACACTGACAGACAATGAGCCTGTATTGATCGATTGTCGGATTAAATCGAAGGAAATGGTTTATCCAATGATCGCACCAGGCAAAGGACTTCATGAAATGATCGGGGTGAAACCGCAATGAGAAGAATTGTAACAGCAACTGTGTTGAACCAAAGCGGTGTTTTAAACCGGATTGCCGGCTTGTTTACACGCCGCCAATTCAATATTGAAAGCATTACAGTAGGTGCGACCGAAACAGAAGGCGTATCAAAGATGACGTTCGTTGTCCAGGTGGAAGACGACCGCACAGTAGAGCAAGTTGTCAAGCAGCTTCATAAGCAAATTGACGTATTAAAAGTTAGCGATATCACTGAACAAGCAATTGTTACACGCGAGCTTGCTCTTATAAAAGTGATGACAACTCCGCAAACACGTGCGGAAATCAATGTAATCATTGAACCGTTCCGTGCGACGATCATTGACGTCGCAAGAGACAGCGTGACAATTCAAGTTGTCGGAAACTTCGAGAAAATCGAAGCAATGATTGAACTTCTTCGGCCTTATGGTATCAAAGAAGTGGCGCGTACGGGGCAAACCGCGATTAAACGCGGTTCCCAGCGGTTTGTGTCAGAATCAAAACAGGTTTCTATTTTAAATTAAAATAAAAAACAAAAACAAATGTTGGAGGATGAAGAAAATGACAAAAGTTTATTACAATGGTGACATTAACGAAGCGGTACTTTCTAATAAAACGGTAGCAATCATCGGTTACGGTTCACAGGGTCATGCACATGCATTGAACCTTCGCGAAAGCGGCGTAAACGTAGTAGTAGGTCTTCGCCCTGGAAAATCATTTGATCAGGCAACAGCTGACGGATTTGACGTAAAAACAGTTCGTGAAGCAAGTGCTGTAGCGGATATTATTATGATCCTTCTTCCAGACGAGTATCAAACAGCAGTATACAAAGCAGAAATTGAGCCTGAACTTCAAGAAGGCAACGCGCTTGCATTTGCCCACGGCTTCAACGTACATTTTAACCAAATTACACCACCTGCAAACGTAGATGTATTCCTTGCTGCACCAAAAGGGCCTGGTCACCTAGTACGCCGTACGTATGAGCAAGGCGCTGGTGTACCAGCGTTGTTCGCAATCTACCAGGATTACACAGGCCAGGCAAAAGACATTGCTCTTGCTTACGCTAAAGGTGTTGGTGCAGGCCGCGCAGGTATTTTGGAAACATCATTCCGTGAAGAAACAGAAACAGATTTGTTCGGTGAGCAAGCCGTTCTTTGCGGCGGTACAGCTGAGCTTGTAAAAGCTGGTTTTGAAACATTGGTAGAAGCTGGCTACCAGCCTGAGATTGCTTATTTTGAGTGCCTGCATGAATTAAAATTGATCGTTGACCTTATGTACGAAGGTGGTCTTGAAGGCATGCGCTATTCAATCTCTGATACAGCTCAATGGGGTGACTATGTTTCAGGTCCACGCGTAATCACAGCTGAAACAAAAGCACGTATGAAAGATGTATTAACAGACATTCAAACAGGTAAATTCGCTAAAGGCTGGTTACAGGAAAATCAATTGAACCGTCCTGAATTTACAGCAATCACTCGCCGCGAAAGCGAGCACCAGCTTGAAGTAGTTGGTAAAGAGCTTCGTGCCCTAATGCCTTTCATCAAACAAAACAAAAAAGCAGAAAGCGTTAAAAACTAATCATTTTTTATAAATGAAAAAAGCTATTTCAAGCAACGGAGGGATTTACGTGAAGAAGAAAATTGCCATTTTGCCAGGTGACGGAATCGGCCGGGAAATCGCATCAGGTGCCGCAGCTGCTCTTGAAGCAGTCGGAAAACGCTTCGGCCATGAATTTGAGATGGAATACGCAAATATTGGAGGTGCCGCGATTGATTCGCACGGGACGCCGCTGCCAGAATCAACGCTGGCACTCGCCAAAAAAAGCGACGCGATTTTACTCGGCGCAGTAGGAGGTCCCAAATGGGACAGCCTGCCATCGGCCGAGCGCCCGGAGCGCGGCTTGCTTGCTATTCGGAAGGAGCTTGGCTTATTTGCCAATCTTCGCCCGATCCCATCATTCCAGACACTTGTGCAATCTTCTCCGCTAAAGCCTGAAATTGCCGGAAAGGTTAATATGCTCATCGTGCGTGAATTAACTGGCGGCCTGTACTTTGGAAAACCAAGCGAACGCCGTGGTGAAAACAATGAAGTGGTTGTGGATACCCTTCAATACACACGTGAAGAAATCGAGCGCATTGTTATTAAAGCATTTGAATTTGCCGAAGCACGTAATGGGCGGCTGACGTCAGTTGATAAAGCCAACGTGCTGGAGTCGAGCCGGATGTGGCGCGAAATTGTCAATGAAAAAGCAGCAGATTATCCAGGTGTTATAGTTGACCACATGTACGTTGATGCGGCAGCGATGAAGCTGATCTCAAGTCCAGGACAGTTTGACGTAATTGTAACGGAAAACTTGTTCGGCGATATTTTAAGCGACGAAGCTTCCATGATTACGGGTTCACTTGGCATGCTGCCATCAGCTAGTTTGTCCCAAAGTGGTCTTGGCCTATACGAGCCAGTCCATGGTTCAGCACCGGATATTGCTGGACAGAACAAAGCCAATCCGCTGGCAATGATTCTGTCTACGGCTCTTATGCTGAAATACTCACTTGATATGCGTGCTGAAGGAGAAGCGATTGAGCGGGCTGTACAATCTGTTTTGAATGATGGCTACTGCACGCCTGATTTGCAAATAGAAGGCAGCACAATAGTAGGTACAGATAAAATGATTGAGCTTGTTACAAGCCACATCGCTGAAGAAACGGCAGCATCTGCTGACGAAGTTGTATACATGTAAAGGAATGTCACGTGGATTCAGCCTTCTTCTGTAACAGTTCCAGAAGAAGGCGGGATCCTTGTTTTTTATCAAAATGCACATAAGAGGGGGGCTGTACAATGACGAAAAAAACGGTTATCGAAAAAATTTGGGAAAATCACGTTGTAAGCAGAGAAGAAGGGAAGCCGGATCTGCTCTACATTGATTTGCACCTTGTCCACGAAGTGACATCACCACAGGCATTTGAAGGATTACGTATGAACGGACGCCGTGTCAGACGGCCCGATTTAACATACGCCACAATGGATCATAACGTTCCAACAATCAATCGCCACATTGTCAACGACCCAATTTCCAAAACACAGATGGAAACATTAAAACAAAACTGTCGTGAATTCGGTATCGAGCTGGCAGATATTGATCATCCAGACCAGGGGATTGTACATGTTATCGGCCCGCAGCTTGGTCTTACACAGCCTGGAAAAACGATCGTCTGCGGCGACAGCCATACGTCAACACACGGTGCATTTGGTGCACTTGCATTCGGTATCGGAACAAGTGAAGTGGAGCATGTGCTTGCTACCCAGACGATCTGGCAAAAACAGCCGAAAACATTGCAAATTAAAGTAAATGGCAAGCTCGGTTTCGGCGTGCAGGCGAAAGACATTATCTTGGCAATCATTGCAAAATTTGGTGTCAATGCTGGTACTGGCTATGTTATGGAGTTCACAGGTGAAGCCATTCGCTCTCTTTCGATGGAGCAGCGCATGACAATCTGCAACATGTCCATCGAGGCAGGTGCGCGTGCAGGCCTTGTCAGCCCGGATATGACAACCGTTGAATATTTGCGCGGCCGCCGTTATGCACCGCAGGGTGAAGAGTTTGAAGCAGCAGCTAAGGCCTGGCTTGCTCTTGCTTCGGATGAAGGTGCAGAATATGATAAAACACTTGAAATTGAAGCAGCAGAGATCGAACCGCAATTGACATGGGGGACAAACCCGGCAATGGGCAGCGGCATTTCAGGCGTTGTTCCATCACCTGAACAATTTGAGCGGGAAGCAGACAAGGAGTCTGTTCGCCATGCTCTTGAGTATATGGGGCTCCAGGCGGGTATGAAATTAACGGAAATACCGGTTGATTACGTATTTATCGGCTCGTGTACAAACTCCCGTTTAAGCGATTTACGCGCGGCCGCAGAAATAGCAAAAGGCCGCAAAGTACAGGATCATGTAACAGCAATTGTTGTTCCTGGTTCCCAAACGGTTAAACAGCAGGCGGAAGCAGAAGGATTGGATCAAATTTTTATTAACGCAGGCTTCGAATGGCGTGAATCAGGCTGCTCTATGTGCCTTGCTATGAATGATGACATTGTGCCTCCGGGCAAACGCTGTGCTTCTACATCAAATCGTAACTTTGAAGGTCGTCAGGGCAGCGGGGCTCGCACGCATCTTGTCAGTCCTTCAATGGCAGCAGCTGCAGCGGTTATGGGCCGCTTTACCGATGTACGTGAACTAGCAGGCGTAAACCAATAAGAAGGAGGAGCCGTTATGGAACCGATCAATCAATTTACAGGAACAGTATGCCCGATTAACCGGGCCAATATCGATACAGATCAAATTATTCCGAAACAGTTTTTAAAGCGCATCGAACGTCAGGGATTTGGCCAATTTGTTTTTTATAACTGGCGTTTTGATGATGACGGCAATAAACGTAAGGATTTTATTTTAAATGACCCGCAATTTGCGGATGCTGAAATTTTAGTAGCCGGAGAAAACTTTGGCTGTGGGTCTTCACGCGAACATGCTCCATGGGCCCTGCTTGATTATGGCTTTCGTGTAATTATTGCACCGAGCTATGCTGATATTTTTTACAACAATAGTGTTAAAAACGGAATCCTTGCTGTCAAGCTGACGGATGAAGAAGTAGAAACGCTGCTTCAGAAATCTTCCGCACCGGGCTTTAAACTTCATATTAACCTGGAACAACAATCGGTCAGCGATGATAGCGGCTTTACGGCTCATTTCGATATTGATCCATACTGGAAAAAAATGTTGTTAAACGGCTGGGATGAAATCTCGGTGACTTTATCAGATGAAGACCGTATCCGTCAATTTGAAGAAAAAGTATATGGTAAACAATACAGCTAAATAAAAAAGACCTTTCCATCGGAAAGGTCTTTTTTATTTATTACAGCATAGAAACAATCCACGATATTACAACAATCGCACCAATAATCATTAAAATTGTTCTTAACATTCGGTTCACCTCGTACTTTGATTTGTTGTATATAAAGTTCCCTAAGAAAGAAACCTTAAACATAAAGAAGAAAAATGACAAAAAGATTACGGTTTTGTATTTTCTCTATATAAAGATAGGGAAACGGAAAAGTAGGGAGGTGTGAACTTTGATTGAATTTAAAGATGTAGCAAAAAAATATCCGGACGGGTTCGAAGCACTCAAAAAAATTAATTTAAAGGTGGAGACAGGGGAACTTTTTGTCCTAATTGGGCCTAGCGGCTGTGGAAAAACAACAACAATGAAAATGATCAACCGTTTAATCGATCCGTCAAGCGGCTCCATTACCATTGATGGTAAAAACATTTCAGAAATTAATCCTGTCCAGCTTAGGCGCGATATTGGCTACGTCATTCAGCAAATCGGCTTAATGCCGCATATGACAATTAAGGAAAATGTGGGGCTTGTGCCGAGGCTGAAGAAATGGGAAGAAGAAAGGTATGCTGAGAAAGTAAATGAACTAATGAAGCTTGTAGGACTTGAGCCCTCTGTGTTTGGAAACCGGTATCCGGCTGAGCTTTCGGGTGGACAGCAGCAGCGGATCGGTGTCGTTCGGGCGATGGCAGCGGAGCCAAACATTATCCTTATGGACGAACCGTTCAGTGCACTTGATCCAATCAGCCGTGAACAGCTGCAGGATGAATTGGTCCGGCTGCAAAGTGAAATAAAAAAGACCATTGTATTTGTTACACACGATATGGATGAAGCACTAAAAATTGCGGACCGGATTTGTATTATGCAAAACGGTGTGATTGTACAGCTCGATACACCAGAGCGTATATTACGCCATCCAGCGAGTGAGTTTGTCCGCCAATTTATCGGTGAAGACCGGATTCAGGAATCGATGTCTCTTCCAGCACTTGAGCAGTTAATGACGTCACCTGTTACAGCTTCGCCGGATCGAGGAGTTGCAGCGGCACTTAAATTAATGCGCCAAAAACGTGTTGACAGTTTAATTTTAATCGACAACCAGCGCCATTATCATGGGGTCGTTGGTATTTGGGACCTTCAAAGATCATACGCCGATGAGGGATTAACGCTTCGTGACATTGAAAAAGTACAAGTGCCAGTTATGGACCACCTTGGAGACCCGGAAATAGCATTGGAAAGAATTAATCAATCTCCACTCAGCTTCATTGTTGTGACCGATGAGGAGGGCCGGGTGCAGGGCATTATTAATCGTGCCAGCATTGTGCGCCACATATCAAATCAATTTGCCTAAGGGGGGATGATCCATTTTTACATTCAGTTTAATTACACAAACAATTAATGCGTTTCAAACAAGGTGGGCTGAAATATGGCAGCTTATTCTTGAACATTTATACTTATCGTTAATTTCGATTGGCCTTGCGATCCTCATATCTGTCCCTCTAGGGATTTATCTAACCCGCCATAGAAAAATTGCTGAGCCCATTATCGGCATTACAGCTGTATTTCAAACAATCCCAAGCCTGGCTTTGCTTGTATTTCTCGTTCCTTTTATCGGTACGGGAAGAGCACCAGCAATTATTGCCTTGACGATTTATGGATTACTTCCTGTATTACGAAATACATACCTTGGTATTACTGGTGTTAATCAGTCTACGGTTGAAGCCGGAGTTGGAATGGGCATGACAAGCCGGCAGGTATTATGGATGGTGGAACTGCCGCTGGCTATGAAAGTCATTATGGGTGGTATACGGACCGCAACAGTTTTGATTGTCGGGGTCGCCACGATTGCAGGGTTGATTGGTGCAGGTGGTCTTGGAGATTTAATTTTTCGCGGGCTGCAAACTTATAATTCAGGCCTTATTTTAGCAGGGGCAATTCCCGCAGCACTCATTGCGATTGTTCTTGATTTTGTATTAAAGCGAATTGAGTACAATTCATCGACTGAAGCATTACAGAAAAAAGGAAAACGAAGCCGTCAAATCATAATGGTCACTACTAGTACAGCGGCTTTACTGCTTGTTGGGATGATTGTCTGGCCGTTTGTGAGCGGTGGTCAGATGAATAATACGATTACAATTACCGGAAAGTCATTTACAGAGCAGGAAATTCTTGTTCATGTTTACGGAAAATTAATTGAGGAAGAAACGGACTTAAATGTGGAATATGAATCCTTTATTAGCGGCTCAGCGGGTGTATTTAATGGACTCAAGCAGGGGTCATATGACGTGTCAGTTGAGTATACAGGGGCGATTTTGCTTAACTATTTAAAAGAAAAAATTGATAGCAACAATCCGGATGATGTGTACAACTATACGAAGAAAAGATTTGACGAGGAATTTGATCTTCAGCTGCTCGACCCAATTGGTTTCAATAACACGTATTCTGTCACGATTCGCGAGGAGGATGCAAAGCGGTATGGGATTGAAACTATTTCACAGCTTCATCCTTATGCCAAAAACATGCGTTTTGGTTCAGAGCCCGAGTTTCTAGAACGTGCTGACGGCTACCCGGGTCTTCAAGAAGTCTACGGGCTCAAGTTTGCTTCTACTGAGACGTTGGACAGCGGTATTATTTATAGTGCCATTAAAAATAATGAAGTGGATGCTGTAGATGCTTATACAACAGATGGCCGTATTCAGGCATTTAACTTAAAAGTATTGAAAGATGACAAGCAATTCTTTCCGCCATATTATGCGATCCCGGTTGTGCGTGGAAAAGTGTTGGAAAAACATCCAGAGCTTGAAAAAGTATTAAATATGCTTGCCGGGAAAATCGATGATGAGCGGATGCAGGAATTAAATAAACGGGTTGACATTGATGGTGAAAAATATGAGGAAGTAGCAGAGGCGTTTTTAAAAGAAGAAGGATTAATCAATTGATTGAAGAAGCGTTCTTTAAATGTAGAACGCTTTTTTTCTTTTCCGAAGCATGAAGAAAGAAAATTCGGGAAAAGTGTAGGGAGGCACAATTTTAAGGAGGGATACATAATGGAATTTCGGATCGAACGTGATACGATTGGCGAAATACAGGTTCCATCTGATAAGTATTGGGGAGCACAAACACAACGAAGTTTAGAAAATTTCCCAATCGGTACGGAAAAAATGCCCATAGAAATGATTTATGCATTTGTTCATTTGAAAAAAGCGGCTGCTATCGTAAATGAAAACCTTGGGAAGCTTTCTGAAGAAAAAATGAGTGCCATTTCAGCTGCATGCGACGATATTTTAAATGGAGACATTGGTTCTGAACATTTTCCGCTTGTTGTTTGGCAAACGGGCAGCGGTACCCAGTCCAATATGAATGTAAACGAAGTGGTGGCAAGGCGAGCCTCTGAAATTGCTGGCAAAGAAGCCTTTATTCATCCAAACGATGATGTAAATATGTCACAAAGCTCAAATGATACTTTTCCGACTGCGATGCATATCGCCTTGTATGATGAAACAGAAAAACGCCTTAAACCGGCATTAAAGCAGTTCAAAAAAACATTAAAGAAAAAAGAAAAACAATTTATGGATGTAATTAAAATTGGCCGTACACATCTGCAGGATGCCACGCCTTTATCGCTTGGCCAGGAAATTTCCGGCTGGAGGCATATGATCAAGCGTAATATCGAAATGATCTCATTAGCTCAGCAGGAGCTGCTTCATTTGGCTATAGGAGGAACAGCGGTCGGCACAGGTATTAATGCTGATCCATCGTTTGGTGAAAAAACAGCCAGCCAGCTTGAAAAACAAACCGGTTATCCATTTGTTTCATCAACGAATAAGTTTCATGCATTAACAAGTCACGATGAAATTGTTTTCTTTCACGGAGCCCTAAAAGCGCTGGCAGCGGATGCGATGAAGATTGCTAATGATATAAGATGGCTTGCCAGCGGACCAAGAAGCGGCATTGGCGAATTAACCATTCCAGCAAATGAACCGGGAAGCTCGATTATGCCGGGAAAAGTAAACCCTACTCAAAGTGAAGCGCTGACGATGGTAGCAGTCCAGGTATTTGGCAATGATGCAGCTGTTGGTTTTGCGGCGAGTCAGGGAAATTTCGAATTGAACGTTTTTAAGCCGGTCATCGTTTATAATACACTGCAGTCGATTCGGCTTTTGGGTGATGGCATTTTATCTTTTGATGAACGCTGTGCAGCTGGTATTGAAGCAAATATGAATCAAATTCAATCGTTAATGGAGCAGTCCCTAATGCTTGTAACGGCCCTTAATCCCCATATTGGCTATGAAAAAGCGGCCAGTATTGCCAAATCAGCCCATCAAAAGGGGACGACCTTGAAAGAAGCAGCCATTGCATCCGGCTATGTAACTGAGGAGCAGTACAACCAGTGGATTGATCCAGAAAAAATGGTGAATTTGCCTGAGAAACTGAAAAAGAAGAAAAACAAATAAAAACAGCCCGCCTCATCATTTGAGGCGGGCTGCTGGGTAGTTACCCTATTACTTTTGGAAGCCGCTTAATTGCTGTTCAGCCATGCGAACCAAGCGTTTTGTAATTTCGCCACCAACGGAACCGTTAGCGCGTGATGTAGCGTCAGCACCTAGCTGTACGCCGAACTCAGAAGCAATTTCGTATTTCATTTGGTCGATTGCTTGCTGTGCTCCTGGTGCTACTAGTTGGTTAGAACTGTTGTTGTTTGGCATAACTGTTCATCTCCCTTTTTTTAATTGGCCGGGTACTAACGGAGTTGCACCGCTGCGATACATCGTCCGGACTGCCGGATAAGACCCGCCGTTGATTGTAATAGTAGTATGGGTTGAATGCTTTTCTTTATCCGTAATATTTGTAGGTATTTGTTTCCACTTAAGGGAAATGGCTGTAGCAAGCGTTTTAAAAGGCGCTGTGCTATACTATGGATACAAAATGGCTGGCCTATGAAGTAATAAAGGAGAGCAGAACGGGGAGATGGACGATGAAAACATACGATCGTGATGTGAAAAATCGACTGAGCCGTATTGAAGGTCAAGTACGCGGTGTTATGAAAATGGTGGAGGAAGACAAAGACTGTCGTGAAGTTGTCACGCAGCTTTCTGCCATTCGTTCAGCAGTTGACCGTTCAATTGGTTTGATTGTCGCACAAAATCTAGAAGCATGCATCCGCGATGCTCATGAAAAAGGGCAAAAAGCTGATGATGCCATTCAAGCAGCGGTAAATATGATTGTAAAAAGCAGATAAAAGGGATGCCGGCTCCAATTGGACTCGGCATTGTTTTTTTATACAAGAAAGGCGGTAAAAATAGTGGATGCATTTTGGCTTGTTTTATTTATGGCGATCATCGGGGCATTGATTGGCGGTATTACCAATGCCGTAGCCATCCGGATGTTATTCCGGCCCCATAAAGCACGCTATATCGGTAAATGGCGCATTCCCTTTACGCCAGGGTTGATTCCAAAGCGTAAAGCAGAGCTTGCCCGCCAGATCGGAAAAATCGTGGATGAACATTTACTGACGCCGGAAAGCATTAAACAAAAAATAACAGAACCTGTATTTCAAAAAGAAATAGAACTGGTATTGCGAACAGAATCGAAGAAATGGATTCACTCAAACATCACAATTGCAGAGATGTTTGAGAGAGCACAAATTGAGCAGCCAGGCCAGAAAATAGAAGCGTATCTCCACAAATGGATAGATAACAAATACGCGGTTATAAAAGATTTTTACGTGGACCAGCCTGTAAAAGAATCGCTTCCTGCTGAATGGCTGGACCGTGCAGAAGCGAAAATCCCGGATATTGCTGATTATTTTTTAAGAAAAGGAGCCAATTATTTTTCCAGTGAAGAAGGACGATATCGGGTTAAACGAATGACCAATGATTTTTTATCTGACTGGGGCCGGCTCGGCAGCATGGTTCGAAAGGTAGTCGGCAGCACGTCACTGGAAGAGAAAATTCGTTTGGAAATTGTAAAGTTTTTATCAAGCCCCGGGGCAAAAGATTTAGCCGGTACGATGCTGAAAAGTGAATGGGAACGAATGATTCAATGGGAATGGTCGCAGGCGCTGGAACATTTCTCAGACGAAAAAGCACTTCAAAAAACAAAATCATTTGTAGTAAGCCAGCTTAATGTACAGAACTCATTAACAAAGCCTTTATCTGCTTATTTAGCACCATGTGAAACGAAGTTGATTGATGAGATGGTGCCGAAATTAGTGGAAAGGGGATTGTTGAGAGCAGCGGAACACATTCCTTCTCTTATGCACAAGCTGAAGATTGATGGAATTGTCCGCAGCCAGATCGAGGCATTTTCCACCGAGCGGCTGGAGCGGATGGTGCTTGAAATTGCTCAGCGTGAATTGCGAATGATCACGTGGCTGGGTGCGCTGCTGGGCGGCTTAATTGGTGTGCTACAGGCATTGATGATGACGATGTTTTCCCTGTAAAGAAGATTGCCGTTATATTCGAAATACTTTAAATTTTGGATTATTTTTTGTATGATAAAACGGTAAGAAGGAGGCGGCAAAATGGAATATGTACTTTGTTCGATCAAAAGCGAAACAGCATATATTTGTTTGAATCGTCCAGAAGCCATGAATGCACTTAATGTGAAAATGATTGAAGAGCTGTGTTGCTGTTTAAAAGAGATCAGCCGGAATGATGATGTTGATGTAGTCGTTTTATCAGGAATAGGCTCTATATTTTCAGCAGGCGGAGATTTAAAAGAAATGCTGTCAGCCATGAACGAAGTGCAATTTCAATCTGTGATGGAAACCATCTCAGATATTGCTCTTTATTTTTATTCCATGCCGAAGCTGACGATCGCCGCTATTCATGGAGCAGCCGCTGGCTTAGGATTAAGTATTGCCCTGGCGGCCGACTTTGTTTTATGTGAAACTGACTCAAAGCTTGCCATGAATTTTATAGGGGTTGGCCTTATACCAGATGGTGGCGGTCACTTCATGCTTGAAAACCGCCTTGGTGCTGTAAGAGCAAAGAAAGTAATCTGGGATGGTAAAGCAATGAGCGGCTCAGAAGCGGCAGAGATAGGGCTGGCAGATCGTTCTGTCACGCCCGGTACCATTCGGGAGGAAGTACAGTATTTAATTAAAGAACTGCAGCAAAAGCCTGTCCAGGCGATGATAAAAACAAAAAAAATTATGGCTGATATGAGCAGGCCCCAGCTTATCAAAACATTAGAGCTTGAAAAACAGGGACAATTAAAAATGCGGAAAAGCAGTGATCATCAAGAAGGCGTACGTGCTTTTTTAGAAAAAAGAAAGCCCGTGTTTAATCAAAAGACGAAAAGCGCATTCATCAATTGAATGCGCTTTCTGTCTGCTATATGTGAAAAAGCAGCAGCCTTCCGTCTGATGAAGTGCAACGATACGTTTTTTCTTCACCTGCATGCGCCTGAATAAGCTGCTGACCGTGCTCTTTTGCCGCTTTATCTGAAGCCGCCTTGAAGAGCTGATCCAGCAGTTTTTCGCCGCTTTTTTCAAAGATAGTCAGCTTGTAGGTTTTCAACGCGATCACTCCTTTATCCTGTTTCCTTTATTGTATAAAATAAAAGCAAAACAAAAAAGAAGCAGTAACAAGAAGGAACATATGATCTGTGGTATAATAAAAAGAAACGATGCAGGGAACAAGGAGGACGGTTCAATGGAAAAAGGAATTACACAGTACGAAGCGGGAGAAAGCGTTGATTGCTTTTTGATGATCCGCTCAGCAGTAAAAAGCACAGCGGTTAATGGAAATCCCTATTTAACACTGATGCTTCAAGATACGAGCGGAGAAATTGAAGCGAAGTTATGGGATGCAAAAGACGAAACCGTAAAAATGTATACGCCGCAAACGATTGTAAAAGTGGCAGGAGATATTCAAAATTATCGAGGGCGCATGCAGCTGAAGCTTCGGCAAATTCGGCCGGCATCACCTCAAGACGGAATGGATGCAGGGGACTTTGTGGAAACAGCACCGCTCAGCCAGGAAGAAATGACAGAAACCATTACGCAATTTATTTTTGAAATGAAAAATCCGCATATTCAGCGTATTACCCGCGCGCTGTTGAAAAAATATCACCAGCCGTTTTTAGAATATCCTGCCGCAACAAAAAACCATCATGAGTTTGTCTCCGGATTGGCCTATCATGTTGTGTCCATGCTACAGTTGGCGAAATCGATTGCCGATCTTTATCCATCGCTTGACCGCGATCTTTTATATGCAGGCGTGATTTTACATGATCTCGGTAAAGTAACAGAGCTCTCTGGGCCAGTGGCCACGACCTACACGGCAGAAGGAAATTTAATCGGCCATATCTCGATCATGGTCAATGAAATTGGCCAAATGGCGAAAGAGCTTGGCATTGAAGGAGAGGAAGTGATGGTGCTTCAGCATATTGTCCTTTCTCATCATGGTAAAGCAGAATGGGGAAGTCCAAAGCCACCGATGATCAAAGAAGCGGAAATGCTTCACTACATTGACAATCTTGATGCCAAAATGAATATGCTGGACCGTGCGCTTGAACGGACGAAACCGGGCGAGTTTTCTGAACGGATTTTTCCACTTGATAACCGTTCCTTTTACAAGCCGCGTTTTTCAAAATAATAAAAAAGCACC
>NZ_LAHL01000028.1 GCF_000966195.1 Domibacillus robiginosus
AGGGAATTCTTTATGTTCCGCCTGCAGGCGGGGCGGCTGTTTCTTAAATCTTTTTCCTTCGGAAAGAACGTATTTCTGCTCTTTTTGCCAGTTTTGATAGTTAGAGCGGAAGCTCTTTACCTTGCCAAAAGCAGAAGCAATGGCACTTCGGCGGAAGTAGGACGGAAACTTGTAAAAACGCTCGTTAAACTCTTTGTATTTCGGAAGAGGGTTTGATTTGGTTGCGTGAATCAGTTTTTCCACTGCCGGCACAATCGACTTTGTTGTCAGGCGTTCAGTATCATCAAATTCTTTATCAATCACCTGAATGATAAAGGAAAGGGCATCATTGTAAATATCTAGCGTATTATTGAAGATTTCGGTCTGGTTTGTAATTTTGTGCAGTAACGACTTCGCAACTTTCATTCTCAAACCCTACTTTCCATTTTTTGGTTATTATGATATGTTGATCGTAACAAAAATAAAAACAGTTGTAAAACGAAAGGAGGTTTAGAATGATCGAATATAATAGGAATAGACATGCCCGATACAAACTAACGTATCATTTAGTTGTGGTTACAAGATATCGAAAAAAATGTATTTCTGAAAGCATCATGAAACGTCTAAGAGAGATTACAGACAGCCTCTTCGAAAAATGGAACTGCCGGGTAATTGAAATGAACGGCGAAGAGGATCATATACATATTCTGTTTGATGCCCCTCCTCAGATTAACTTAGCGAATACCATTAACAGCTATAAAACCGTCACATCACGGTATATAAGAAAGGAGTTCTCTGAGGAACTCTCTCCGTTTTATTGGAAACCTTATTTTTGGAGCCGTAGCTATATGATTTTAACGACAGGTGGAGCAACAATCGATATGACAAAAAAATATATAGAAGACCAGGGAGAGTGAAGACCTTAGCGCCTAACGCCCACTAAATCGGAGATTTTGAAGGGGAATGCGGCGCTAATTTTTTGTTCAAAAAAACACGCACTCAATAACTGGGCGTGTTTTTCTCATATTCATCTGTAAGACGCAATCATTCAATACAAATACCAAATGAATGTCCCACCTATTAATAAATAAATACTGGTTGTTATAAAGACTAGCCTTAAACCCTGTTTGTTTCCATTTATTTCTAAATTTTCATACTCTTTATAGGTGATTTCACCTTTTGCAAATCTTAATCCATTGGGGTTCGGTTCAATACTATACTGGTTTCCATCACTGTCTTCTAAAATGACTTCAGTAATTAAGGCTGTACCATTACCCAAAGTATCTTTATAATCATTTACATTTGAACTTTGTTCATGAAATTCTAACCTTCTACTGCCTAAAAAATTTGCTCCTACGAATTTGTAAATAGATTTCTTTTGAATTTGTTCAGCCATTTCTAAAGCTTGTTGCTCAAATACATTATTAGAAAAACACACATTTATCACCTCTCTATACTTTATTTTGGAGGAGCATAATTGGTGTTAATCATGCTTTTATGCCAGTAGAGCCTACAAAAGGTTATACATCATGCACTTCATATAACATCTATATTCCTTTCTAAAATCCTGTCCACAGTCCGTGTACTGTTGACACAAGCTCTGCTGCACCGATAATTATTACCCTTTATAATGTTTACTCACTTTTTATACCATTTCCGTTGTCTGCGATTGCATCCCAGGTGTCTCCCCCGTTATTACTTTGATAAATATTATTTTCACTGGTTGAATACGTAATAACATTATTGTCTTTAGGATTTACAGCAATAAAGGAAATAAATTCTCCTTCATTTGAAGATGGAATAGGTAATTCTTTTGGTTCAAGAGATTTCAAATCTAAAATAGTTAATTTTGCTTTTTCACCCATAGAACCTACCAGTATCTTTTCGTTGAACGTGTAAGTAAGTGCAGAGACAGGCTCTTTAGAAGCCTGATTAAAGATATTCCCATTGTCAGTAGACAGAAAAGCACCTTTATCTGTGCCGAGCGCAAGCATTTTTTCATTCTCGGGGTGAACTGCTATGGCCGATGCAGATCCTGTAACATTTTCCGCGTTGCTACTATTCCAACTTTTCGCCTCATCCGTAGAAAAATAAAGACCCGCCGACTCCATAACGGAGTTAGGCTGCGGGTTCATGATATAAATGGCTTTTGAATTATAGCCTGCAGCCATCCCATGAAAATCGATTTCTCCATACAGAGCCAGTGGCTCGATTTTAGAACCGAAATTATCACTTTTCACTACACCAAAGGGGTTTTTCAAATCACTGCCCTGGGCAGGATGGCCGCTGCTAAAAAAGCCGTCATTCGTCATAGAAAAACCCATATAATCGTTTGGCTCATTTTCAGAATTTCTCCAAGAGCCTTTTTCGTATATTCTCAACCCATCATGAGCCGGTATCACTAAGCTGTTTCCATCACCTGTGTAGCCCATTCCATGAATATGATCAAAACTGACCGCCTCACCTGTGCTTCTATTTAGATAGAATATACCTGCTACACTCGCTGCTATGATAGCCGAGAGAATGCCAATCATAATCATTGGACTTTTTTTCGATTTATTTGACTTTTTTGCCATATTGATCCCCTTCTATTCTTGCTGCTTTAAATTTATTTCTTCTGTAAACAATCATACCAATTCCTAGCCCAATTAATCCAATTGATACCATCTGGGCAACTCTTAAAATATCAAATAGCATCAAACTATCCGTCCTCATTCCTTCAATAAAAAACCGGCCGATGGAGTAAAGGACAAGATACGTAAAGAAAATTTCACCTTGGATGAGACTTTTTCTTCTTAAATACATCAACACTCCAAAAATAATTATACTCCATACCGATTCATATAAAAATGTTGGATGATAGTATTGTCCATCAATATACATCTGATTAATAATAACGTCGGGTAAATATAATTGCTCCAAAAAGGTTCGAGAGACTTCTCTCCCATGAGCTTCCTGGTTCATAAAATTTCCCCATCTTCCAATTGCTTGTCCTAGAATAAGACTGGGTGCTGCAATATCCGCTAATTTTAAAAACGGAATCTTTCTTTTCTTTGCAAAGAGATAAGCAGCGATCACCGATCCTAACAGTGCTCCGTGTATAGCAATACCGCCTTCCCATATGGCGACAATTTGTTCGGGATTCTGTGAATAGTATTCCCACTCAAACATCACATAATAAAGTCTTGCTGTAATAAGTGCTGTAGGTAAAGCAATAAAAAGTAAATCGCTAAATGTATCCTTTGGGAGTCCTTGCTTGACAGATTCTCTGGTAGCCAGCCATAAACCAAGTAAAATGCCAGTCATGATAATGATTCCATACCAATAAACCGTTATAGATCCAATTTGAAAAGCAACCCGGTCCAACACCTCAACTGTTTCCATGTTCCATATACGCCTCCTAACACCATCTGTTTTGTATCATTATAAGTATTAAATGTGGATTTTCTAAGGAGAAGCCGTCAAAAAAAATGGTGGAGATAAAATGAGTTCTTTATATTTCGTGATCTTCTAATTATCCACCTTGATTTTCATCATAAATTTATAGTAGCAGTTATCTTTTTATTATTTATTTTTAGGCTTATCTTTTTTTAAAACTGCACACTTTCTACAAAATCTCCTGCTAGAATGAATGCTTCGACAGTATCAACTACCAGAGGTGGAGTGAAAAAAATGTGTGGGTTTGTAGGGATATTTTCCGATTTAGAACACAATGATTCTTTGAGAACTCAAAATAAAATTGAAGATATGAATAATATGATCATCCATAGAGGTCCTGATGATTCTGGTTATTATTCTGATCAACATGTACAGCTTGGATTCAGAAGGTTAAGTATTATTGATCTAGAGGCTGGCCATCAGCCTTTATCTTATGAAAATGAGCGTTATTGGATTGTATTTAACGGCGAAATTTATAACTATCTAGAACTTAGAAGTCAATTAGAATCAGAGGGATACCATTTTAACACTCATTCGGATACAGAAGTATTAATTGCTCTTTACAGTGCACGAAATGAAAAAATGGTGAATGAATTAAGAGGAATGTTTGCATTTTTAATATGGGACAAGCAGACAAAGAGATTATTTGGTGCCCGTGATCCGTTTGGTATCAAGCCTTTTTATTACACGGAACAAAAAGACAAAACTTTTTTTGCTTCCGAAAGAAAGAGCATTGCCTTGGCTGTTAATGAAGCAGAAATTAAGCCTGAGTCCCTCCAACATTATTTAACTTTTCAATATGTACCGGAACCGTCTACAATGACGCAAGACATTAAAAAACTTCAGCCTGGGCATTCATTTATCAAAATATCAGGTCAGCCAATGAAAATTCAGCGTTACTGGCAGCCAACATTTAAACCTGTACAGACAGATGAAGCCAAAATGGCGAAAGAAATACAAGATGTTTTATTGGACTCAGTAAATATTCATATGAGAAGTGATGTACCAGTCGGCTCCTTCCTTTCAGGCGGAATCGATTCAAGCTTTATTGTTTCACTAGCTAAACAAATTAATCCAAAAATCAAAACATTTTCTGTCGGTTTTGAGAGTCAAGGATACAGTGAAGTTGATGTTGCCAAAGAAACAGCAGCAGCATTAGATTTAGAGAATATTGATTATACTATTAGTCCGAAAGAATTTATTGAAGAATTGCCCAAAATTATTTGGCATATGGATGACCCATTGGCCGACCCTGCAGCTGTTCCTTTGTATTTTGTTGCCCGAGAAGCAAAAAAACAAGTAAAGGTTGTTTTATCAGGTGAGGGAGCCGATGAATTATTCGGTGGTTATAATATTTACCGGGAGTCAATCGACCTTCAAGGATTTGACACTATTCCTGATCCGATTAAAAAGGTTCTTAAGAACTTGGTTAAAATTGTACCAGAAGGTGTAAAAGGGAAAAGTTTAATTGAAAGGGGATGTACTCCGCTCGAAGAACGGTATATAGGGAACGCTAAAATTTTTGAAGAGTCTGAAAAAAGAAGTATTCTTCGAAAAGTGAATCCGCATTTGCGTTATAGAGATGTAACATCACCTTTTTATAAAGAAGCTGTAAATTACGACAAAGCTTTAAAAATGCAGCATATTGATATTCATACATGGTTACGTGGAGATATCTTGTTAAAAGCTGACAAAATGACCATGGCAAATTCCTTAGAGCTGCGAGTTCCTTTCCTAGATCGGAAAGTATTTGAAGTGGCTGCAAAAATTCCAACAGAGCTTAAGCTAGCGAACAAAACAACGAAATATATTTTAAGAAAAGCTGCTGAAGGTATTGTGCCTGAACATATATTACAAAGAAAGAAGCTTGGATTTCCAGTTCCTATTCGTTTGTGGCTTAAAGATGAAATTTATGACTGGACTGTTGATCTTATTAAAACCAGCAATGTAGATCACCTAATCAATAAAGAAGCGGTACTCTCACTGCTTGCCGATCATTGTGCTAACAAAAAAGACAACAGCCGAAAACTGTGGACTGTTATCATCTTTATGCTGTGGTACAAGATTTATATTGAAAAAGAATACGACTTTTCTTCAAATCTTCAAGAAAAAGAAACAGTTTTACAGAAATAAAATTTTATACAAAAAGGTGATCAATGCTAGCATTGATCACCTTTTGCTTTATAGTTAGATCCCCAAAATATCTGATGTTATAAACCAACCATACTTATTTTAAACTAATAGCTTGTTTCCCCATTTGTTCCCATGCTGCAATAAATTTTTTCTTATCAGCTTTGCTGTTTTTGATATTTGTTAGTGGATCGTTAAAATAAATGTATTTCTCATCGAAACCTGTCACTAAAACAGAATGCTCTTTATAGGTCATTCTAATAGGTCCTTCAGGTGTATCCCATGTTTCAAATTGAGAGTCTTCTAGCACATCAAAGGTAACATTTGAAATAATCCAGACAGTCTTATCTGCCTTAATTTTATTAAGAACACTGTCAAAACTTTCTCCAGTCATATTGACGATCTTTCCCGGGAGATACCGTTCTGCCAAATGGAAAATCGGTTTATTGTAAACACCATATCCTGGATTTTTAAATGTATACATGTCCCCTACAAATCCAATATTAGGGTTACCAAAATGTATTTTTCCATTTTGATAGGTCATAGGGGTCGGGTCTTTTCTGACTTCTTTCGCTAACTCCATTTTATCCACTCTAACACCCGCATCTCCCAGAAACATTGCAAGGCTTGTTACCTCACAGCCTCGAGGCAGTTCCGGCAGCTGGCTAATTAAAGGAGCATCCAATAGTTTTTTGCTTACTTCTATTTCTCTTGCTGTCTGTTCAGGTACTACTATTCCTGCTTGTTCCTCCTTAATTTTTTCTTTGTTTTCTTCACTCTTAATGTTAGAAATAGCTTGTGCAATTTCTTCTTTATACAGATTAAAATTGTAAAAGAAAATGATCAAAAATAAAATTAAAGAAAACAATGAGTAAATAAAGAGAAATTTGGCAGTAAGTACAGATTTACTTTTCAGGTAAGACAAACCAAATATAATTGTTAAGATGCCTGTACTAAAAAGAAGAATAACTCCCATGATGATAACTCCTATAAATACACTACGGTGTCCATAATTCCAATCAAGATAAGAGTAACACCTGTAATTTTTTGTATAACACTTCCTATTTTTTTGCTTTTTGCTATGATTGTTTTATCTACTTCCAAGAACCAAATAACAAAGATAATGACTAAAAGAGGAAGAGTGGTTCCTACCGCAAAAATACCTGGAAGAATAAATCCATAGGGAACCGATACGGTCAGCGGCATTAGTGTAACAAAGAACAAAACAAACATGGTTGGGCAAAAACCTAATGAAAAACTAACCCCCATTAAAAATGACCCCATTTTCCCCTTAAATAATCGCGAAGGAATTTCCCAAAAAGCTACGCTTCCTCTGACTTTAATGAGCCCTGTTAAAAAAATTCCTGCTAAGATCAAGACTGGTCCAATCATTTTTCTAAACCAAGGGAAAAACAGCGTTAAAATCTGTTCAATTTGGCTGCCGACTAACCAGACTACAAAACCCAATCCACTGAAGATGACTACTTTCCCTAATAGAAATAAAAAGATATGCGGCCATGACACACCTTTCTGAAGAGACTTATTTCCATAAATCATGAGGGCACTTCCATTAGCCGTTAGTTGACAAGGCACTAGAGCCCCAACAAACCCTAAAATAAGGGCACCCAGAATCGTAGCATTTTCCATCTGATGGAACCAGTTTAAAAAAGGCTGTGTCAAATAGTTGCTAAAGGTATTAAGTAAAGTATACATTTTCTCTTGTCCCTCACTCGTATCTTTATCTTTTTACAGAACGGATATCATTCCTATTCTAAAGCGAAAATATGTAGAAATTATGGAAAACAGAAAATATCCAATTATCTAAGTTAAAATTAAAATAACAATAGTAGATTAAAAACTTCTTTTGTATAGTTGAAATATTGAGGAGCCTTTAAAAGGCCTTCAGTTAAGGGGTTATTGAGACAAAGAGGCGGAATAAGCTAATGAGTAACTCATCAAAAAAGGATTTAATGAAAAAGAACAATTTAGAGAAAACCGATTCGGAATTGACTACAGGTACACCACGCTGGGTGAAAGTTTTTGGCGGCCTAATTGTTATCCTAGTTTTATTGGCCATTATCATGATGCTCTTTGGAAAAGGTGAACATGGTCCGGGTCGTTACCTGAGTTTTGAGAATGTAAGCCAAACAGTTCCTGAAGTATATAAGGTACCACAGACATGATTATGACCCCTGGCCTCCGAAAATTCGCACTTACTTTACATGTCATTTTCTCAGTCGGTTGGCTTGGTGCGGTCATTAGCTTCCTTGCTCTGGTTATCACTGCCCTAATCACTGAAGACGCTCAAACAGTGGTTGCTATCTGGATAGCGATGGAGTCGATTGGCTGGTTTGCCATTGTTCCCTTAGCTCTTGCTTCGCTGCTAACTGGACTTATAATGTCAATGGGCACCCCGTGGGGATTGTTTCAGCACTATTGGGTGCTTTTCAAATTCTTCCTAGCTATCTTTGCTACTATTATTTTGCTTTTAAATATGGGGACAGTGAGTGACTTGGCAAACATATCAGCAGAATCAGGAAGTATCGAGCTGGCCGGTATGCAGGGTGAACTTATTCATGCGGGAGGCGGACTTCTGGTTTTCTTGTAATAACGATACTGTCGATATACAAACCACGCGGCATGACCCGGTACGGGCTTCGTAAACAACGCCAGCAACGTAATAAACTGGCACAACGATAAATGAAGTACTTAAATAACAGAGTGAAAAGTTTCTCATATTTTCTCCAGTAAGTAAGAAATAAGAAGCCGCATTTATTAGTAAAATGCGGCTTAATTATGCATATTTGATTTAAATACATTCTTTAAAGAACCTTTAGGCTGCCTACCATCCCCGACTCTTTATGTCCAGGTATTGTACAGTAAAATTCAAACGTGCCATTTTCTAACGGCTTAAAGATAATAGATGATTGCTCACCAGGTTGAGCGTGTATGTGAACACCTTCTTCTTCTCCTGAATGGTGGCTTCCCGCTTCTATTAGTTCCGCATTCAATCCGTCGAGTTGAAGATCATGTTCAACTTGTCCTATATTATCAAAGCGTATGGTCACGGCTTGGTCTTTTTTTACGTTTATCTCAAGTGGAGAGTATGTGAAATCATCTGCATTAATTTCTATCGTGTTGATAACCGTTTCTCTTTGGTCAGTTTTTTCTTCCGTTTTTTCTTCTGTTTTATGATTTTCATGTGAGGCTGTTTCGTTTAAAGTACTGGAAAAACTGACTGGGCCACTCATATTAAAAAAGTAAAAGAACACACCCATTGTTATACTCATTAGAATAGGATTTTTAAACCCTTTTTTCCACAATGCTTCCTTCTCTGCTGCTCTCTCGCCTATTAAGAGATAAAGAACGATCAAATTAAACAAGAACTCTAATAAAAATAAGATTATAATTGTGGTCTCGATATAAGTACCTGAAACCATTACGCCTAACATAGCACCCATCATTCCACCCATTAACCCAGATAACATGCCTTCTAAAGCCGTAAGAAGGTTTAATGGGCTTCCTATAATCATTCCTGCTAAAAAGCCAAGACCGCCGCCGGTAACCGTTGACCAAAAGAGGTCCCCTTGAAAATATGCGCCTAAAATAGTGCCTCCAAGCAGCCCAATCAACATTCCCAGCGTCATAGCTGTCATCATGCCAACCATAGGTGGTATTTCTTTTTTATGCTTTACAATATAAACAAAAGTAAGAAAATAAAAAACCAAGACATTTCCTGTTAAAATTACCGAGGATAAAGACATCTTAGGCCTCCTTTAAAGGTGAATTTTCTACATTATATGTGTACAACCCCTTGTATAGTCAGTTCTTAAAAACATTGCAGAAATGCATACTTTTCAGTCCTCTTTTCTCTAGTACCCTAGCAAGAACGTTATTTCATGACATTTTTTCCATTAAAATAAAATAATGGATTTATTTATTTTATTAAGATCGTTTTTACAGTACCTTTACATATATTTAACCCTCACTTTAATTACACTTTATATATAAGTTATATAAATATATTAATAGTTAAATTAAAAATTGAAGTGAGGTTGCAACTATGAAAAAACGTTCAGCAGGAATCGCTGCTTTGTCTGTCGCAGCAATGGCAGCATTTACTTTCGGTACTACATCTAACTTAGATGTAAAAGCTGATAGTGAATCAAACAATAGAAAAGCTAAAAACGTTATTTTTATTAACGGTGATGGCATGGGGGCTGCCCAGCGTGAAGCAATTCGCCTTGCTACCGTTGGAAAATATGGTCAGCTTGCTATGGATGATATGCCTCATGTAGGGATGGTTAATACAAGTTCCGCAAATGCCCTTGTTACAGATTCTGCTGCTGCAGGTACAGCATTCGCTACAGGAGTAAAAACGAATAATGGTACAATTGGTGTCGATACAAATGGAAAGCCAGTTAAGTCTTCATTAGAAGTGGCAAAGGATGCAGGAAAGGCAACTGGGCTGGTAACTACTGCTCAAGTGACTGACGCTACTCCAGCTGCTTTTGGCGCGCATGTTGTTAATCGAAACGCACAGAGTGATATTGCTAAACAATATATTGAAAATAGTAAGATTGATGTGATTCTCGGCGGTGGAGAAGATTATTGGTTCCCGGCAGGAAATCCTGGTTCACACCCTGATAACCCAACTGAGGATACGAGCGAAGCTAGCAAAGGGACAAATGGAAACCTAGTTGAGCAAGCTAAAAATTCAGGTTACACGTACGTGACAAATGTAGAGGAAATGAAGAGTGCAAAAGGGGAAAAACTGTTAGGTTTATTTGCTAATGAAGAGATGTTTCAGCAAAAGCCGGAGGGACAAGGTGATCTCTATAACCCTCCAGTCTCCTTAGCAGATATGACTCAAAAAGCAATTGACACCTTATCTGAGGACAAAAACGGCTTCTTTTTAGTGGTTGAAGAAGAAGCGATTGACGAAATGCCTCATAATAATAATGGCGAACTTACTCTTAAGGCAGGAAAAGAGTTAGATAATGCTGTTGCTGTTGCAAAAGAATATGCAAAAAAACACCCTGATACTCTTGTTATAGTTGCCGGCGACCACGAAACGGGAGGCCTTACCATTGAGGATGCAGGTAACAAGGATGAATCTGGTGATGCGATCTCTAAAGAAGATGGACCGTTTAACATTGCTAATTCTAATGAACAATTTGTGATGGATTGGACTACAACTAACCATACTTCTACACCGACACCTCTTACTGCAATGGGACCTGGTGCAGAGCTCTTAGCAGGCGTTTATGAGAATACTTATCTTCATGATGCTATGATCAAAGCTATGAATCTGACAAAAAAAGATACAGACTCAAACAAATAAGAAATGACATAAAAAAGTTGAGGAATTGACCTTCCTCAACTTTTTTCTTTGAAAATAGATATGACTAGCGCAAGAAGAGATAAGTAAACCGACCTTTCTTATCCCTTTCTTATGTTGAAATCAGTCATTAGAGAATTTCACGACAGGCTATCATAAACAGCGATTACAAGTGCTAGATAAGCAATAGCCGCAAACGCCCAATTTCTCACCATACCATCACACCCTTATAATTTTACTTTTTGTAATCGTAGTGCATTAAGGACAACAGACACAGAACTGAATGCCATTGCAGCGCCGGCAAGCCAAGGTGCTAGGAATCCAAGGGCTGCAATCGGAATGCCTAATGTGTTATAGCCGAATGCCCAGAACAAGTTTTGTTTTACGTTGCGGATTGTCATTTTGCTCATAAAGATGGCATCCGCAATACTATTAAGATCCCCGCGGATTAAGGTGATATCAGCTGCTTCCATTGCGACATCTGTACCTGTTCCAATCGCCATACCGATATCAGCCATTGCAAGCGCAGGAGCATCATTGATACCGTCTCCGACCATGGCCACTTTTTTACCCTGGGCCTGCAGTTTTTTCACTTCTTCCGCTTTTCCTTCAGGAAGAACTTCTGCAATCACATGGTCGATACCGACTTGACTCGCAATTGATGCTGCGGTCTGCTTGTTATCCCCTGTAATCATAATGACTTCAAGGCCCATATCTTTCAAGCGGGCTATCGCAGCTTTAGAGGTCTCTTTAATGGTATCCGCAACTGCGATAATCCCTGCATACTGATTATCAATTGCGACCAGCATAGCAGTTTTACCTGCTTTCTCCATTTCTTCCATTGTTTTATTAGCATCCATAATTGAGACATTATACTGTTCCATCAGTTTACGTGTTCCAATGAGCAGTTCTTTTCCTTCAACCACTGCTTTAATACCATAACCAGGAATAGCTTCAAATTGGGCTACGTCTTTTAATGAAATGCCTTTTTCCTTAATTCCTTGAACAATTGCCTGAGCCAGTGGGTGTTCCGACTGCTTTTCAGCTGATCCCACTAATGCAAGAAATTCTTCTTGGCTAATGGAGTGATCAACTAAAACATCCGTTAGTACTGGTTCTCCATTTGTAACTGTTCCAGTTTTATCCAGAATAACGGTTGTAATGCGGTGCGTTGTTTCAAGGTGCTCCCCGCCTTTAAAGAGGACACCATATTCTGCAGCACGCCCTGATCCTGCCATAATGGATGTTGGTGTTGCCAGACCCAACGCACACGGACAAGCAATAACAAGGACCGCAATCAGCTTTTCAAGGGCACTTGCAAAGTTCCCGGGATCCACCCAGACAAACCAGATTAAAAATGTAACAAACGCGATCCCAACTACAATAGGAACGAAAATCCCTGAGATTTGGTCGGCCAAGCGTTGAATCGGGGCTTTCGAGCCTTGAGCTTCTTCAACCACTTTAATAATCTGCGCGAGCGCTGTATCTTTCCCAACCTTCGTTGCCTTAATTTTCAAAAATCCATTTTTATTGATCGTTGCCCCAATGACTTCATCACCGGACCGTTTATCTACCGGGACACTTTCTCCTGTCAGCATCGATTCGTCAATGGCAGACTGCCCTTCTACAATAACCCCATCTACTGGGATTTTCTCTCCTGGTTTCACATGGAGAATATCTCCAACTAAGACTTCCTCCAGTGAAATTTCGATTTCTTTTCCATCTCTTTCTACGATAGCTGTTTTTGCCTGCAGTCCCATTAGTTTTTTTATAGCTTCAGAAGAACGCCCTTTTGCTTTTACTTCAAATAATTTCCCTAAAAGAATAAGCGTGATTAAAATTGAACTTGTTTCAAAATAAAGCTCAACCATATGAGCGTTTTGCCCGATTGATTCAAAAGTTAAGTATACGCTGTAGAAGTAAGCAGCTGATGTTCCAAGAGCGACAAGCACATCCATATTGGCGCTTTTATTTTTTAATGCTTTATAGGCACCAACGTAGAACTGTTTTCCAATGATAAATTGAACGGGCGTAGCTAGTGCAAGTTGCACCCATGCGTTCATGAACATTTCCGGTACGTATAGACCGGAAGTAAATTCAAAATGTCCAACCATTGCCCATAAAAGCGGCAATGAGAGAATGGCTGAAAAAATAAACTTCCCTGTCTGACGCTCAATTTCTTTCTGCCGGTGGTCAATGCTCTCCTGGCCACTTTCGTCACTCTTTATAGCGGCACCATATCCGAGTGACTCGACTTTTTTGATAACTTCCATTTGTGAAAGAGCGGAAGGATTATATTCAACAGTCGCTCGCTCAAGAGCCAAGTTTACATTTGCGTTTGTAACACCTTCTAGTTTATTTAATCCTTTTTCAATACGTGTAGCACAAGCTGCACATGTCATTCCTGTGATGTCAAACTCTTTCTTTTCTGTAACGACTCCGTACCCAAGATCCTCGATTTTCTTTTGGATCGCTTCTTCATTGGTTTTTGCAGGGTCGTATTTGATTTGGGATTTCTCTAATGCTAAATTGACGGATGCATTTTCTACGCCTTCAAGCTTATTTAATCCTTTCTCGATCCGCACAGCGCAGGCTGCACATGTCATACCAGAAATCTGTAAGCTTGTTTCTTTTGCGTTCTCACTCATGTTTCTCACTCCTTATACCCACACGGGGTATGTTTATTTCAAAAAAGAACGTGCTATTAGTTAGCACGTTTCTTATGTTTTTATACTACGTCATATCCTTGATCATCAATTGTTTCTTTGATTTTCTCGATAGAAACCTGAGTTGTATCATATTCAACATCTACTTTATTTTCCTGCAGATTAACTTGTACAGAACTGACACCTTCTAATTTACCTACACTGCCTTCAATTGCCTTAACACAGTGACCGCATGACATTCCTTGTACATTCAATGTTGTTTTTTCCATTTTTATTTCTCCCTTCAATTATGAATGCTATTTTTTCATCAATCTTTGAATCGTGACTAAGAGCTCATCCACTACTTCATGGTCGCCTTCTTGAATACGTTCTATCACACAGCTTTTCATATGTCCTTCAAGCAAAAGCTTTGCTACACTGTTAAGCGCCGCTTGGGTTGCTGAAATCTGTGTAATTACATCATCACAATAAACATCTTTTTCAATTAGGCCTTTAATGCCCCGAATCTGCCCTTCAATCCTGTTTAACCGAGTCACTAAATTTTTTTTCGTTTTTTCAGAATGGTGGCTTTTTCGAGAGGAGCCCATTTCTAAAGAAGCCAATTGATCTTCACTTTCTAATATCTGTTCATTTTTTTCCATCTTGCCACCCCCTACAACTACACTTTACCATACCCCCCAACCCTATGTAAAGTACTTAATTTATTTTTTATTATGTTTTATTTCCACACCTTTATACATATTAAACAAACATTTTAAGAGCAATTTTTAAATGATCATTAACTGGCTGCTTACCATTAACCTATTGTGATTATCCAATAAAGTTATAATCGGTTCTTCATGCTCTACCGATCATAAACAGTGAAGAGCAAACGGGTAAACACGTCTTTTGTATGAATATCAAAGAGAAACTTTCTCCTTAAAATACAGGATACTTATTCGGTTATACCAGCATCCTTTATAGGCCAATAAATTATTTTCGCATCACCTACAACCTGATCGATTGGAACAGCGCCAATGAGTCTGCTGTCTTTGCTATTCCTTCTGTTATCTCCCATTACAAACAAATATCCCTCAGGAACAGTTTCACTTCCAACAGGTGTATCTTCCAACTTAAAAGATCGTGTTAATGGTATGCTTGACAGCCCTTGTTTGTACTGGTCTAAGTAAGGCTCCTCATATGCCTTTCCGTTTACATATAAAGTATCATCCTTATATTCAATACGATCTCCTGGCAAACCTATTATACGCTTTATGTAGTCTTCATCTTCAGTCGCATGAAAAACAATAATATCAAACCTTTCTGGTTCTTTGAATTTGTAGTCTAATTTGTTTAAAATCATTTTATCTTCGTTTTGTAAGGTAGGCATCATTGATTGGCCATCTACTATTATCGGACTAAATACAAATGTACGGATAACTCCTGCTATTGCAAAGGCTACTGCTATGGTTTTAATCCCTTCCAGTAATTTAGATTTCTTTCGCTTTCTTCCCAATACTTTTCCATCCTCCCTGAAAACACAAGCAGCTATAAGCCACTTTTTTTCAAAATAATGACTTCCCTCTAATTCGTTGTGTTTCCTATTCTTGTGACAAGAATTCTTGAGCTGTATGTTTTCTCAATCACTATAATAAAGATGAACCGTAAACAACTTGATGAAAGCCATTCGGTTCGTTTGTTGCTCATTTTAATGACAGAAAGTGATGCAAAGAAATTGCACCACTCCCTGTTATCACTCCTAATTTTGATTTTTCTTTTTATTAACCCATATATAAAGAACACCCAAAGCAACAGACACCGCTAAAAAGATACAAATCCCAATAAAAGATTCAAACAGCTCATGCAGTGCGTTGTGTGAATGAAAAACAGTGCTTGACAGTGTAAGGCATCCAATCCCCATCAAAATAAAAAATAAAGGTATGACTACATTAATTATTTTTTTCATTTGTCTTCACTCACTTTTTGATTGGTAGGAAACGCTATTTTAAATAACGTTCCCTTTCCCTGGGTGCTTTCAAATTTAATTTCCCCACCTAATAATTGAACTAAATTTTTGACAATAGCGAGCCCTAAACCTGTCCCTCCGGATGCTCTCGATCTTGATTTTTCTACTCGGTAGAAGCGTTCAAATATAAATGGCGCATCCTCTTCTGGTATCCCCATACCAAAGTCTTGAATGAATACTTCAACGCGTTGCTTATGGGTTTTAGTGTAAATTTCCACGCGGGATTCAGGAGGACTGTAACGAATGGCGTTTTCGATTAAGTTAATAATGATTTGCTCTAACCTGACCCCATCTGTATAAAGCAATGGATAATCAGAAGCCGTATTTAACCGTACCTCTATTTTTTTCTCGGCCGCTTTAAGGGACACTTTTTTAGCCGAACTGTTTAAAGCATCGCCAATATCTAACCATTCGTAATTAAGATCTATTTTGCCTTCTTCCATTTTTGCCAGTTCAAACAAATCATTTATCAGTGTTGTTAGGCGTTTTGCTTCTTCAGTAATAATGGTTAAATATTGATTTCTTTCTTCTTCGTTAGAAACCAGGCCATTCGTCAGTACTTCTGAATAACCTTTTATATAGGAAATCGGTGTTCTCAATTCATGTGATATATTGGCAAAGAATTCTCTTCGGTTTGTCCTGTACTCTTCTAATTCTCTCCCTAAATCTGTAATCGCTGTTGCCAGGCTGCCCACTTCATCTTTTGTTGGAATCATAAGCTTTGTTTTTAATTTCCCTTTTGCTATCTCTCGTGTCGCCTGTTCCATCTGCAGAAGGGGATTAGACAGCTTTTTGGATACAAAAAATGTAAAGCCAATTGCTATGAACAGAGCACCGATAACTGATATCAACAGCCAGAGACGCACTTGTTCTATTGATTCATCTACATCTTCCATGCTGGATACAATAACAAGACCGCCACCGACCTTACCGTTTACCATAATAGGCTTGCCTGAAAGAAAAAAATCATGTGATTCCGATGCTGCTTTGTATTCGATGCCGAGCGTCCCATTTTGGGCAATCGGATTATAGATCTCTTTTGTCACATTGGTTCCTTCGGTGAAATTTAATACTCCTGTGCTCTTTAAAATTTCCCCGTCCATGTTAAAAACAAAAAGCTCTGTATCCATTAACTCGGATAACATCTCAAACATGTGATAAGAATTTACATCTTCCACACTTGTAATAGTTGTTGAATATTTTGATGCGAAATTTTCAAGCTGTTCCTGTTTTTGGTTGATGTAAAAAGCGGTAAACATCTGGTCGATGGTATATACTAAAGGGAAGAGTACAACCAAAAACAAAACCATAATAGTGACACCCAGTTTTACCGTAATACTGTTGAACTTCATAACCACTCGTCCGGTTCATGAAATTTATAGCCTACTCCCCACACGGTTTCAAATGGATTATAGTCAGATCCTTTTTCCTTTATTTTAATACGGATATTTTTCACATGACTGTCGACCGTTCTTGTGTCACGCGAGTCGTTATATCCCCATAAAACATCGAGAAGAACTTCTCTTGTAAAAACTCTTTTTGGATTGGACGCAATGGTATGCAGTAATTTATACTCCTTAGGAGTTAATTCTAACTTTTCCCCGGCGATTAAAACACTGTGTCCATCCTGATCTATTTGTAAAAATCCATTTCCATAAACAATCGAGTTATTTTCTTCTTTTTCTGATTTTTCATTACTCAGTTCAGATCTTCTCAAAAGTGCTTTTACCCTGGCTAAAAGTTCTTCTGGCTCAAAAGGTTTAATTAAATAATCATCCGCACCAATTTCAAGTCCATGAACTTTATCTTTTGTATCATTTCTTGCGGTCAGCATAAGAATAGGTGTTGTTTTAAACTCCCTCACTTCTTCACACACTTCCCAGCCATCTTTTCCAGGCATCATAACATCCAGTATGATTAAATCAAATGAATTTTTCTTGACTAGAGCGACTGCTTCTTCTCCATCCACAGCCATTGTAATTTCAAAGTCCTTCGTTAAATATATTTTAAGAAGGTTCCTCATGTTCCATTCGTCGTCAACGATCAATAATTTTTTCTTCATTTTGTCTCCCCTTATGCTTCCGTATCTAGACTGTTATATCTTTTTCTTCGTTTACAAAAGGCAAGTAAAAACGATATTCCCTATAAGCTAAGAAAGAACCTGCAAAACCAATAATGGAGAAAATAATACCCACCATAACCCCAATAATAGAAAGATGTAAAACCAACTGATTTACCCCTATAAAACCAACAAAAACACCAAATGCTATACTTGACTTAGATGAAATCCATTTCTTTTCAATCGACGAACTGGTTCTATATTGTTGTATTTTGTAATAGATATAAAACGCTAATGAACTTAAATTGACAATATACAAAGCCCCCATTTGCTCCACTCCCTTAAATGAAAAATCCCCTTCCCTATTATTATAATTCTAAAATGTAGAGAATTTATGAAGTTTAGAAAAAAAGCTTCCAAAATAGAAACTATTATGGAAGCTGGCTATTAATATTCTTTTTTTCTTTTATATACTATCCCTATTATAGCTAAAAAAAGAAGCATAAATACAAAGATAATAGAGAAATTTTGATTAAAAAAAGATAGTTTTTCTGTCTTAGATGAGGAAACGTCCTCCGATGAAGCTGGTTTGAACTGTTTTTCTTCTACAAGCTTCATGGAGTTTAAAACTATCTGTTCTTGGTTTAAAATCTGCAAATTACCATCATTGGTTACCTTTTTTACAACACGCTCATCGTTTAACTGTGTGAAATAAAAATCTTCTGTTAACTGGTAGCGAACACCTTTTTCAGAATTAAATAATGTTCCTTTCGCAACTTTTGAAGATCTGTAATTATCATATCCATAATCCAGGAGTTGGACCGCGTCGTCATAGGCTGCTGTTTGCGATAATGCTTTAAAACTAACAGCAATCAAACTTAAGTTTCCTCTTTTTGCTGTAGTTACAAGAGTTTGGCCTGATTGATCGACAAACCCTGTTTTTCCTCCTGTAACCCCTTCATATGGAATTTCTCTCATCAATTTATGATGATTAATTAAAGTAGTCTCCCACGACTTTCCCTTCCAATCTAACGTTTTTGTCCCGAAAATTTCTCGAAACTCTTTATTTTTCATTGCATATTGTGTGATTTTTGCCATGTCATAGGCGGTTGTTACATGGCTTTCCTTAAACAATCCATGAGGATTCTTGAAATTTGTATCGTGAACTCCTACCTTTGTTTTTAAATACTTATTTATGTTGGTTGAAAATTTTTCGACACTGCCATCCAAGTGCTCTGCTATGGCAATACCCGCATCATTCCCTGAATTAATGAGCATGCCCTGTATCAGTTTCTTAAGAGAAACCTGTTCACCGGCCTCAAGATACACTCTTGTACCATCAACGTCTCTTGCATTTTGGCTGACTGTAAAAATTTCTTCGAGGTTTCCTTTTTCAATAGCATAAATAGCCGTTGCAATCTTGGTCAAACTTGCAGGATACACTTGCTTGTCTCCATTTTTTTCATAAAGCACTTGACCAGACCGTTCATCAATTAATATGGCTGATTCGCTATTTAACGTAAGTGATGCTGAATCGTAATTACCAAAAGCTTTTGTTACCGATATTGCGTTTATTAATAATAATAACCCCAAATACACACTAACTTTTCTCACTTTTACACCCACTAATTATGTTTTTAACCGTTTAAGTATTGAACCGTCTCCATATCTGAAGAAGTTGGAAGGGAATAGTCTTGTTGATACGCTTCGTGCCCCTTACCCGTAATGAGAACCCAATCATTTTCCTTGCACTGATTAAGCGCACGACTAATAGCCTCCGTTCGATCCGGAATAATGATGCGGTTTTCATTACCCTCTTCATGTCTATTTAACCGGTGAAGAGTTTCAAGCATTTCTTCTAAGGAAACATTGTTTAAATCATCGACCGTTAGAATGTACTGGTCACTTAATTCAGCAGAAATTTTAAGCATTTCTTCCCTCTTTCCAGAATCTCGATTTCCTCGAAAGCCAAAGACATGTACAATCTTTTTGGCTCCGCAATCTCTGGCGGTTTTTAAACAGTGAAAAATGGCATCCGCTGTATGAGCATAATCAACAACTACTGTCACACCGTTCTTGTTTACAAAAGATTCAAACCGTCCGGGAACCCCCTTAAAACTTCCAAGGGCTGAAATAATATCCGCTTCTTGGATCTGAAGCTGCTGGGCAGCCGCAAAGGCCATAACGGCATTATATAAATTGTGTACGCCAGGCATCGTAAATTGGATACCTATCTGCTTTTCAGCGCGGTCTGAAACTGTTACTCCTGTGTTATTTGAAAGGAACTTGCAAATTTTAAGGTTTGAGGAAGGAGAATGCCCTATAGAATATACCGGTATTGATTTGTTTTCTAAGAGACGGCTTAGCTTCATGCCCCATCCATTGTCTAAATTGATGATAGCTTTTCCGTTCGGTTTTAACTTTTTAAACAACTGTGATTTAACTTCAAAATACTCCTCTATTGAACCGTGATATTCCAAATGGTCAGACGCCAAATTAGTGAAAAGACAATAATCAAACTCTATGCCTTCTAGTCTGAATTGAGATAGCCCGTGGGATGAAACCTCCATAATGACAACTTCATCCTTACTTTTAGAAAGTAAATCATTTAAAGCGAGTGAATTAGGCGTCGTATTCATGGACGTAATTTCTTCACCGTTTATGATGTTTTTAATGGTCCCAATTAGTGAGCAGAATAACCCACTTTGTTCCAAAATATGCTTTAAGAGAAAACTAGTAGTTGTTTTTCCATTTGTGCCGGTTATACCAATCATTACTTTATTTTTTGAAGGGTCCTGGTAAAATCTTTTGGAAACCATACCAAGAAACTTTCTGCTGTTATCAACTTTTATGTATGGCACAGGAAGATCTATTCTCTCTTCTTCACCTACTATAGCTGACGCCCCATGTTTTATTGCCTCCTCTATGTATAAGTGGCCGTCAGAATGGTGTCCTTTAATGGCCACAAATAAAGATCCATCCAGGACTTTTATAGAAGTGTCTGTAATGGCGTTTATTTGAACATCCCGAAAAGTACTTGGTGCCTCTTCGTTTATTAACCCCTCGACTAAATCATACAACTTCATTATTTTTGTACTCCTTTTTAATGTTGACTTGTGGTTACTGTACTCAAAAAATGTGTAGAAATTGTAGAGATCTGCATTTTTAGGACTGTTACATTTTGCTATCAGGAGAATGTGCCCGGAGATCGTGATTTATTGCCTATTTACGATCAAGTAAAAAAACCCCATAACAACATTCCAAATGGAAGGTGCCTGGGGTTAAGACTTAATTAAATTAAGCTAAAGATAGGGGCATTCACGCTCTTCTTCATCTTTTTGCATAATTTTGTGTGAGTTATAAATGATACCTGTATTTTTATAAAAAACTTCTTCTTGTCCGCCAGTAACAAAGCTAGGTTGGCTGCTGCTTTAGCTTTCTTCATTCTCCATATTCATGTTTTCATGATCCATGCCTTCCATATTGCTATCCGAGTTGTTTGAATCATCATTTCCACACGCAGCCAGAATTGCTGATAAAGCCGTTACCATAACCAGCCCTTTAAATCCACGCTTCAAAAGTACCGCCTCCAATAATTTTATATTGTTTAAATCTTACCAAGTAAATGTGCAGATTTTATGAAGCACGCCTACAAAGGTAATTAAAAAACCAATATCTATTTTTGTGCTATTAAGACTTATTACGAGCTGTTTCTTCCTTCCTTACTCCGCTTACCCACATATACCCATAACCCCAAGAGGTTCTTAAATGATCATCTACAGGAAATTCAACATCTCTTAATTTCCCCCGTAGGTTTCTTATATGAGAATCAACTGTGCGGGTATCTGTATATTTATATCCCCAAATTTGTGTAATTAAATGTTCTCTTGTTAAAACCTGATTTTTGTTGCTTAAGAAACAGTCCAGCAGATTAAATTCTTTCTGAGTCAATGACAAGATCACATTCTCGTATTTAGCCTCATACATTTCTCTGTTTAGCACCAAGCCATTAAAATGGATTTCACTAACACTTATAAGACCTTCTCTTCTTAAATTAGCTTTAATTTTTGCTAAAAAGATGTCCTCGTCTATTGGTTTAGTCATGAAGTCATCCACCCCAGCATAGAGACCATTTAAGATGGATTCCTTATCGGTACTTTCCGTTAATATTAAAATAGGGATATTGGAAATACCTTTTACTTTTTTACATGTTTCCAACCACAATCCAGGAGAAGATGTTAGATCGAGAACAAACAAATCAATCAGCTCATTTTGAACCATATGTATGACACCATCTTCAGATATCGCCCGTAAACACCTTATTTCTTCCTTGTCCAGAAGTGAATGAAGCACATCTAACTGATCTTCTTTGCTTTCTAATATCAGAATAGAATGCAAAAATAACACCTCCTTTTTCCGTAAAAAATGCAACTGTCATTAATTATCGAAAAAAAATGTGCAGAAATAATGGAGTTTGGTTTTTTTCGTTTAAATAAAAAAAAGAGGGCAATATATTTAGGGAATCCAAATTTTAAGAGGAGGTACAATAATGAACCATAATTTTCACGATTGTATTAAAGCTTGCTTGGAGTGCCTGGAGGCTTGTAACGTATGCTTCGATAAATGTTTATCTGAAGAACACGTCCATATGATGGCCGAATGTATCCGATTAGACCGTGAATGTGCCGAAATTTGTTCTCTTGCAGCGCAGTCTATGCAGAGAAACAGCCCATTTGTTGCACAAATCTGTCAGCTATGTGCTGAAATTTGTGAAGCATGCGGAAATGAGTGCAAGAAGCATGAAGCTGATCATTGTCAAAGATGCGCTGAAGCATGTTTCAAGTGTGCTGAAATGTGCCGTAGTATGGCATCTTAATATTCTGTTTCAAAAAACCTGGTGACTTAACTATCATTAGTTAATTCTCCAGGTTTTTTGTATGAAAGAACTCTAATAAAACTACAAAATTCATTTATTTATAGCGAACAAGAGTTTGGTTCACAAGAGAGATAAACTAAAAGAAAAAAGTCGAACCTGTGACATGTCTGAAGACATGCCCGGTTCGACCTCGCTATCATCCCACACCTGAAGGAGTTAGCTTTCCCGCTCGTAAGGTCTGTAAATTTTCATCTGCCCTCGCCATTCACTTTTTCTGCTTTCCAGTAATATTCGCTTATCACTTTGGCGAGAGCCTCTGCTGTATTTTTCAGTTCATTCATGTTATTATCAATGCCCCCTATTTCAATCAGGATAGAGCGTTGCGATAAATCCTGATTGTAAACCCCATCTACTCCTTTGCCGCTTTTCCCGATAACCCCTCTGCTCAGTTCAGGGTATTTTTTCTGTAATATTTCATGCAGGTCATTTACAACCTTTAAATTTTTCTCGAAATGTTGATTATTTTTACCCACAACAAAAACTACTTTAGCGTATGACTTATCATTAATGGTGACCGTTGTGTGTTCTTTTCTTAATGAATCCCTATGCAAATCGATAAAATAACTTAATTCATTATTATTCGCTACAGCATCTTGGACAATTTCTCGTGATGCTTTGTAAGACCTTGGTGTCTTCCACCCCTTCTCTTTAAGCGTTTGACCCATGTCTGTTTTGTCGTGAATAGCCCCTAATCCATTTTTCTCTAATTCTTTCGTCAACATATCTCCAACCAATATGATGTTGGTTTTTGAATCAACTGCTTTATTTACATCAGGATCTCCTTCAAGCCCTAACAAAGGAAGGTATGACTCCCAACTATGAGTTTGGTATACATAAAACCGCTTCTCTTTTATTTCTCCCTCTTGAGGGGCATCTGGTTTCTGCTCTTCTGTGATCTCATTTTCGGTCTTTGGAGCTTCCTTTTCCTCCTCCCCAGCTTGTCCCTCAGGTATTTCTCTTTCTTTGAGTATGTCTTCCAGTGAAGGGGCAGCAGATTCTCGTGGCAGAGTCGTATAATCTGTCCCTGTACCCGAAATTAAAATTTCTTCTTTGTATATGCTAAACCCGGGAAGTTCATTTCCCAGAAGACTGCGGGCATCCCCTAAATTCACGGCTGTGGCCAACTCTAATCCGATAGAAATCAACGTTGATTCTTTTTTTTCTTCAGGGCCTTTAGAAATGAATGGAAGTTCTGAGCTTAACAAGCTAATAAAAATCTCTGTAGGAACAGCTTGAATATTTTTTTGTATTCTAGAGTAAACCATCTGTCTCTCACTTGGAAAGTAGCTCGCAATAAACACAAAGGTTAATACAATAGAAATAAAACAAACTAAAAGCTGAAAAGAATAAGGAATTTCAACATCCCTGCTAGTCATTACCCATCTTCTTTGATTTAGATTTTACTTATTAAAACAGCTGGTCTTTTTTAATTAGATGTTTCATTATTGTTGTTTCCTTATACTATGCAGGGGTATCGTTTCACATTATTAAGAAATGAAAAAAGGAGCGGATAATCCGCTCCCTTTAATTCGATGATATTCTTTTTGCCCCTAAATAACGCTGAGACCAGTAGCTGTTTTTCATAGAGCTGATCCCTACTCCTTTAGAAGAAGAACTGTGTATAAATTCGTTATTTCCGATATAAATACCGGCATGGGAAGCACCTGGCTTATAGGTTTCAAAGAAAACTAAATCCCCCACTTGTGGCGTTGACACTCTTGTTCCCTTTGTATAAATTTCTGCTACGGTTCTTGGAATAGTAATCTTGTTGCTCTCTTGATACACATATTTTAAAAACCCGCTGCAGTCAAACCCACTTGGTGTATTGCCACCCCACACATAAGGAACACCCATATACTTTTTGGCTACGTTAACAAGTTTAGCTGAATCATATGTAGAAGTGTTTTTCACTTGCGCTGGGGTGGTTGACTTTGCCGATTTTACTCCTAAAGCTTTATATGTACTTGGACCTGCAATACCGTCGGCTGTTAGACCTTTTTTCTTTTGAAATGCAATAACAGCATTTTTTGTTATAGGACCAAAATATGTAGTGGTATTGGCTTTAAAATATCCTTGCTTTTTGAGGACAGTCTGCAATTCTGTTACGTCTTTATGCTTCATGCCTTCTTTTAAAGTTTGATCTCCCAGGGCCGCGTTACCAATGACTGGACTAGTAAATAAAACACCTGCTGCTGTAAATGTCATTATTAACTTTTTCACTTTCATTCTTCCATATCCCCCTGAACATCTTACTTAGTATCTGTATATTTTTGTTTAATTTTATCACCATTTTTAGTTTTGTTTGGTAACATTCCCATTACAAACTGTGCAGAAAATGTGGATTTAATAAAATTAGTGGAGAATTATACATAAATATACCAAAAAGAGAAGAAACAGGGAGAATGAAAGACTTTTTACTTTCCATTTTATTCTTCTTACAAATTATGTTGCTTTTATGTTGAGAGAAGTAGAGAAGGCTAGTGGGAAAATAATTGTTTAGATATCGATGAAAACGGAAATTGAGGGCTTTAATACTGATTGAAGACAATAAAAAAACGCCTTTGAAGGCGTAATGATGCGCATGTCTGTTTATTTATTCCAATACAAAAAATAGTAACCAACCAGTTTTACATATTCTTTCCACAACATCTGTTTGCTTTCTTCATCATTCCACCAGGTTGCAAATTGGTAATGGGACGGGGCGGTTGCATAAGTGAGATTTATATTGCTGTCATGGTACACTTTTTCAAAAATAAATTTTGTTCTTCTCATGTGGTAATCGTTGGTTACGATAATAGCGGACCTGATGTCTCGTTCTTTAAGCAATTCTTTTGTGTATGTGGCATTCGTATATGTGCTATAGGCCTGTTCCTCAGCAATAATACTATCTTCCGGTACACCAAGCTCTGCCGCCTGCTTCACAGTAAAAGTTCCTGTATTGGCTCGTGATAAAATAAGTTTATCGGCATAGCCATCTTTCCACAATTGGACCCCTTTTTGAATTCTTTCTACACCAGGGCTTAGTACGATAATGGCATCTGATTTTTTTGGGTTTTTCTACAATCAAAAGGTAATAGCCAGCATTTATCAAAAAAATGGTAATAGCAATGCCGCCTAATATCAAAAAACCAGTTATAAATCTCCATTTTTTGCGTAATTTCATAATTGTTTTTTCTCCCTTCTTTCAAAAGGGTAAGCTAGTCTGATTTATTTCCTTTAGACTTGTTTGAGGAAATGGACGATTTCTTTGCTGCCTGTACTTCCAGTCCTTCTCCTCTATTGTTAACTAAGTTGTTATCTGTAACCGTTGCACTTGTTACTTCAAAAATTGCAATGCCTGTTTTCCAGTTACTCTCTACTTCATTTGATTTAATTACAATGTTACGCCGATTAGACAGCCCTCCCCATACATAAATACCGTTACCTTGATTTTCAGCAATGAAATTGTTCACCAACTGGTTTTTTCCAATATGATTGACAAGGAAAATCCCATCTTTCTTGTTTTCTATAATAGTATTATTTGTTATGTGATTGTCTGTTGAAAAATTTACGTAAATCCCAATTCCGTTTTCAGATACAAAATTGTTTTTTATAGAATTCTGTTCAGCAGTTCCGTTACCTTCACGATTACCTCCAACATAAAACCCGCCCCCTTTATTATTAAGCACTACATTGTTTTTCGCTTCATTACCACTTGCATAAACAAAGGCAATGCCATATCCGTTATTATCAATGATTTTATTGTTTGTAAGCTTAACGTTTTCAAGTGGCAGATTAAATGGAGGATCCCTCTCCAAATCAATCCCTGCTTCTGGCGCTGTCCCATTTGTTTTAGAGAAAATATTATTTTTAATAACAATATTTTTTCCAGCTGTTATGGAAAGCCCCTGCCGCCTATTGTTATGAGCTTCAGATTGGGAAATCACAATATCTGTAGGGTATGTTTGTAATTTTGCATCACCCTCAATAAAGAAACCGTCTCCCCAAAAATCCTGTGCTTTCACATTAGAAATATTTATTTTACTTGAGCTGCCGCCAATGTAGATGCCATGCCCAAATTCTCCTGTTGTTCCTTCATGTTTATATCGGTCGCCGACCAGTGACCCGCCGCTAATTTTTATATTTTCACCATTGTATATGGTAAAGATTCGGTAGACAGGCAGGGCATTGGGTATACTCTTCAGTACTGTTTTTTCTGCCATCTGTATTTCAATATTATCTTTTACATGTAACGAGCCTTTTTGAGGATCGGTATTAATTAAAAACGTTCCTGCAGGAATACGCACAACTGCATTTTGTCCGTCAGCTGCATTAATTGCAGCCTGTATAGCAGCTGTGTCATCCTCTGAATCATCTGGCTGGGCCCCATAGTCTGTTACATTAGCCAAAAATGAGGTATCTTCTACATTCTCATTTGAAAGAGAAAAAGCCTTTAACTCGGCTTTTTTTACTCCATAGTCGGTTTGGATAGTGTCAAGTTGCATTGCAGCTCGATTTTCTATAGAGGTATTATTCTTCTCACTACACAGCCCGTGAGTGGATGGCAAGAGAAACAACGAAACAATGCTTACAAGCAAAACAGTCGTATAAACAGGTTTCCTTTTTAACAAACACTTGCTCCTCATTCTCATTGGAGTACTCTCAATGGGCTTTGGCCGCTGGCACTTTAGCTTTTTTCACTGGATCTGCTACTTTGTCTTTGCTGCTAATGCCGACTTTTCCAACCATATAAGCGCCAAAAGGAAGTTTATTGAAAATGTAAATTGTCGAAGCACACAAAGCTATAGTAAGAAAAAATAAAATAGGGACCATTAAGAGTGGATGAATGTCCTGCCATAAAAAATAGAAACTAGCGGCAATTCCTAAAAAGAACGGATGAAATAAGTAAATCCCAAATGAATATTTGCTGACCAGGACGAAGAACCGCGGCACCTTGGAAAGCAGCATTGCGTGCGAGTAGATAAAAAAGATCATGCTTATTGTAAAGAGCATCATATCAATCCGTTTAGAGGAAGGAGTCGGCAGGATGCCCATCTGATAAAGCATAATGGGTAAAACACCCGTAACGATCACCGAAACCGTTGTCCAATGCCGGTACTTTGCCAAAAGCCGCTGAAACGATTCATAGTAGTGCCCGCTGTAAAAAGCAAGGGAGAAGTAAAAGACCCATCCCGGGAAAGGAACCCAATAATACTTCGACCAGATGTAGTCGGCAAATGGCAGATTCATAGGCGGCACAAAATTAAAAAATGCTAGATAGAGGGCTGTAATGAGAAAGGAAAAGCCAATTATTTTTCTGGGAGAAGCCTGCTTTAAATAATGGTTAAAGACTACGTGAAGGGCATAAAATTGAAAGATTATTAAAATAAAATAGCCGTGGTAATCACCGAGTAAAATGTGTTTCCACAAATACTCGCCAAACACTCCTGTAAACGAACCGGTGGCAACCGTCTCACCAAACGCTTTTGCGGCTGCATAAAAGGCACCGAAAAACAGGTATGGAAGAAAAATATATTTAATCCGATTTCCCCAAAACGATTTTATTTCACGATTTCTGTAGGAATAGGCGATAATAAACTCAGAAATAAATATAAAGGCAGGAGTGCCAAACGTAAGAAGCACACTCATGTTGTTTACTGCCCCATTCTGGTGCATGTATACCCTGTCAAAAACATGTAAAAGTAAAATACTAAGACAGGCTATACTCCTTAAAATAAAAATTTCATTGATAAGCCCTTTGTTCTTTTCCACAATTGTGTCCTCCTTATACAAAATATCTTTAAAATATTTTCCTTTTTAAAGAACGTTTCGTTCGTTATAAAGAATGATAACCTGCTGATATGAAAAAGTAAAGGTCTTTACAAAGGGATTTTTCTGCATATTTCTGCACATTTACGCGCTTATTCATTAACTAATGACTGCATAAATTCTTCAAAAAATAACCCATTAGTTATTTTGATATATCAAAATAATAGCAGCTTTTAATTAACAAAATTCGCTTTAATGGAAAATCGTTAACAACAGAGAACGTTTGAGGAAAAATTCGATCGTGTTTGGTTAGCCCGTAATTTCAGAAATAGAGCATCGCTTGTAAGACCATTTCTGGGAGCTGCTTCTGCTCTGGTAGGTGCAGCTTATGGATTAATATAAAAGGAATGAGAAAAGAACAAATTTTATCATCTTTGGCGAGAACACCCCACTACAACCGTCAGGTAAGTGGGCGGTAGTTTAATCCTTTAATATTTAGTAGTAGCAACTCTAAATTCTAAAAAAGGCATACTTGCGGGAAGATAAAAAGATCCCTGAGTGAGTATAAAGTTGAGGTGCTGTAGCAGAAGCAAAAGAATTGCTGAACTGTAAAATTCAGATAAAACTTCAGAGATCTTAACTCAGTATGAACAATTAATCCTGTTTCCTCCTGTCATTAGGCTGGTTTTTGAAATTCTTGTAATGCCGATCATATGCAGGTACTTTATGGAAGGAGAAACAGGAAAGATACACATTACTGTGCATCCCCCGATAGTATGAATGTTTTCTGCTTTTAGGATCTTCATTTTTGATCACCATCCAATGCTTTTTGCTCTTTGTTATAAACACGAATCATATCATTTGAAAAGGCTCGAGTTTTAAAGCCCTTCTCTTCTTCATTCCAGTCCAAAAGCCCAAAAGAATGAACAGAAAAGGCAATATCACAGTTATCAGCCCACTCAACATCATAATAGATCTCGTCAAATCCCGTTAAGGATTCCCAGCTAAACTCAGACGCCATTATTGTGTTCGACTCATTGAATAATTCAACATCGAAATTCCGCATTTCAAAGGAGATCTCCAGGCGACCGTCATCATTTATGTCAGCCATACCTGTGAATTCAAGCCAATCAAAATCAATGGTGCCCTGATTAGTCATGATACAAAAACCACCAACAGAAGCAAAGTCAGGCTTTTTGTCTACCGCTACATCACTTATCAATGTAATATAGCCGCGGACCGAAAGAGGATTTTGAATACATTTTGAGCCTGCCGGTACATTTTCAAACACCTGCAGTTGCTTCATTTCTTTAGATTGAAATCTTTGTACAAGGCTAGCGACTTCATTCCAAATTTCAATGTCATCATCCATCCAATCTTCATAGACGAAGGGATCTTGTTCATAAAGGTAGTGCCCGGCTGTTTGAATTTCATTCATTAAACCAGCACCGTATACTTCATCTTCTACTGCTTTAAAATATGCTTTGATTAAGAAATCCTCAGTCACTTCGTTTTTCGTATTTTGTTGCTGGTTAAACGACTGAATTGCTTGCGGAGAAACTTCATAAGTTGTGTACCCACCTTTTTCATCCAGATGGCTAATACTTAGGCTCTCTAAATTCATTAGAATTGATTTTCCGCCCTCAACGAATGTTGCTTCATAATTCATCGCTTCAATTGATCCTTTGCTGATTAGTTCGCTCCAGCACAAATTCATAATTTGGATCTGGCTCTTCTTCCATCCATTCGCGATAATGCTCTTCATCAAAGTGTCTTAGGTCTCCAACCATGACAAGGTGGCCATTCTCGTCGATATACGTTTCTTTACTGCCGCCTGTAATATAAAGGCTAACCCGTACACCATTTAGATCTACAAATACCATTGATCCAGTGTCTGTAAAGACCAGCTCTTTGATTACTGGATTCGTACTGGCAAAACGAACGTCCGCTTCCACGTTAAATAAGTTACCTGGTGTTTGATTTGCTATTTTAGTTATTTCATAAAAGTTTCCCTGCTTTCGAATTGTTTTTTTAATAAGTTTTTTGGATTTTATATTTTATCTTTTTAGAAATTAGCGAGGTTCGTTGGCTTCTTCTGCTTCAATTTCACTATCTGCTGCTTCCTCATGATAATGAAACGAATAATTAGCTGATTCATACATAGAAATCTCTTTCGGCGGCATTTCAACTGAAGGCATCACCACAAAAATAGAATAAATACTCTCTTTATGGTCCCAGGTCTCAATTTTTTCGAGAGCATGCTGTTCATCTAAATAAACAGTATCGAATACTCGATAATACACCACTTTCTTAAGAAGCGATGTTCCATTACCTGTAACGTTTTGAGCTGCTTTTTTCATTAGAGGATCCCTCTTTTATTTTGATTTTTGAAGTTCCTGAATCGGGTTACTTATAGCTGAAAAATCTATCGTAAAAATAAACCAGATCCGCTTCACTTAATTCTCCTTTTGTCTCCCAGTTGATGAAATTTCCGGTCACATAAGGATTGCAATAACCCTTAGTAAAGCCTTCCACTCCCGAATCCATTTCACTGGTCCCGATAAAATAATCTCTTACAACGGCGTAAACCTCTTTTTGCTTCTTGGCATGTATACGGGCTAAAGTATCCTTGCTGTAATGGAAAGTTGCCTGTTCAATTAAAACGTGAGAAGCATGAGCAATGACCTTACCATTGAAAGGATTTTGCTTTTCTTTTGATCGGATTGAGAAACCACCTTTGAGGACATGGAAATATACCTCTACACGCTCAACTTTTGAAAGGGTTGCACTTTTTACCACGGTTAAGCCAGCAATCTTAGTAGCCATTAGATAAACTTCTTAATGGTCGACTGCTGATAGGCAGATTGAAGTGACCAAATGCCGCGGTCAACCGGTGCAAACTCTTTTTCAAGTTGTAGGGTCTGACGGATTTTCGCTTTCCAATGCTGGTTCTTTTTTGCTTTATCTGTTCCTTCTAACAGCTTGTGAAGAAATTCTTCATAGGAAGTGCAACGGCTTAGATCGTCCGCGTGAGCTTCTCCCCACATATTACCGCTGTATTTGATCATGGAATGGTAAGGCGGTTGAGAGAAAACAAGGCTTGATCCTTGTGGAACTTCATATGTTAAAGCATTGAACGGATTACTATAACGTCCATTTAAGTCCAGATGAAGCGTGTTTTTATAGCCCATGCTCCGGGCAACAGAATAATCTGTTTCACCACCTCTGAATACTTCAACGAACTCTCCATCAGCTGGCTTAAATTGCTCTAATAAATCTTTAATGATATGTCTTGTGCAATTCCCTCTATATTTTTTATCCTCCCACTTACCTCTGCTTGGATAGGATACGATTGATTTCATAATGATTATCCTCTCGGTAACTAATAATAAAACTGTTCTGAAAAGGTTTATTAAAACTGGATAATAAAAGAGGAATGCTTTAAGCATTCCTCTTAAGTCCCGTAAAGCTGTGGCTTTAATTTTTGTGAAGCTGAAGCTCTTTCGCATGTTTTGCATCATAATGATTATCAATGACCATGTGATAAAACAAGATAGATAATTGATCAATCTTATCTAAATCAGACTGATAATTTACATCTTCTAAAAATGTTTTATCAGGAAATTCGTACCGCCACGCTTCATCCATTGCTGCTTTATTCCAATCGAACGAAAAAGCATAAGATTCTTTAAATTCTCCGCCTATATATTGCACGGAGATACGACCATCTTGCAAACGGATGGCTGTTACTTTATTAGTGAAATCAATATCTGCCCTAATGTAATACCAAACCCCTTCTTCGAGTTCAAATAGTTTCGTAGCAGGGTCTGAATACGTTAGATTGTTTGTGTCCATGTTCCTTCTCCTTCTTTTTTGTAGTCGGTGTTTAGTTGGCAATTCTCTTCAATGCTGCATCCAATTCACCATCGTTATATTCCTTCAGTTGGTCTTTAAAATTTTCAAAAGAAAGATCATATCTTTGCTCTCCAAATTCATAAAGTGTAACCATCTCATAATCATTTGATAAGTTTGAGACTACACTCGGACCGTAGATTGTATGAATTTCCTGTCCCTTGAAATACTCAACAAGAGCATTTCTTTCAGATAACTCTTTGACAAAACTATCATTAGAATCAGCTTTTTGGACTGATTTCGCCATTTCAAATGGAATGTCATAAAATTCGTTTGACTTAATATCTTTACCAAGAAACCGCGTTCGCTTCTTCTAAAAAAAACGAACCGTGCTACCGTCAGTAAGAGTAATAAAATCTCCGAACTTTGCTGAACAAACCAGGCTGAGTCCTATTATTTTCCGATCAATTGCAGCTGAAGATTTTTTCTCTGAAGGTTCTTTATTTTGCAGAATATGTTGAGCAGATGATTCAATGTTAAAGCCAGATCCTGCTTTTGAAAAATCTACTACAGAGATACTGCGTTCTACTCCATTTATATCGCAAAGAAACCGAGTACGGTTTAATTTCTTAAATATAGCGGTTTGGCCACTAGTAAGAGTAACAAGGGTTCCTGCTTTTAGATTTTTTAATATTTCTTTCTTTGCTGTTAAGTCCATACTTATTCTCCTTTGTTGTTTAGTACTGGTTTCAGCCGTTGTTACTTATACTGCAGCCGGTCCTGCCAACTCCTTATTGATATATGCCGCCAGAAGTTCTTTTGGAAATTCCCATTCACAGTATGACTTTCCGTCCCATGCAATTAACGAAAACTCACTAACATAGCAGTTAGATAAACATGGCTCGTTTTCCCATTCTACTGTGTAGTAGATCTCTTCAAATGAGGTAATAGCATCCCATCTAAAATCAGATAAAGGAGTATTTGTAACTTCAAATAGCTCCATGTCCAGGTCTCTTAATTCAAAAGAGAGTTCTAATCGGCCATCTTCACGAATTTCTGAGTTGCCGCTGAACTCATTCCAATCAAACGTAACTGTTTCTTCCCCGCATTTTGCCTGGAAACCTCCAATAGATGCGTAGGTTGGTTTCTTAGAAACAACTACATCGGTTACCAATGTAATGAGCCCGCGTACAGAAAAGGGGTTTTTCATTACTGGGTGATTATCCGGTAATTTTGTTGTTTCCTGCTGCTGTTGGCGTTCATTATAAGAGCGGGTCTTATCCTCAGGAATTTCTACATACTTAAACTTCTCATCAGATAGATTCCAATGAGAAATACCAAACAAGGTCAACTCCATTGGAATATTAGTAGAACTAGGATCACTTTCGTAAAAAGCATCATAGTGAATAGATTCCAGTGTTCCTTCTTGAAGAAGAGACTCCCAGCAAAGTTCATAATCTGCAGGAGGACCGTCAGTTTCCAATTCATCTTCATCACTCAAAAATGGTGGATTAATGCTTTTTAGTTGTAACTCAATTTCAAGTCTTCCATCGTCATTTAATCCAGAGAACACTAAACCCTTATCCCAATTAAAACCGATGCGAATTCCTTCTTTATCTTTAAAAAAGATAGTTCCAATACCGGTGTATTCAGGTAGATTGACTGGCTCACTGCTAACTAGTTTGATCGATCCTCCAACATTTAAGGTTGCGGAAAACTGGTTACTGAAAAATTCTTTGTTTGCTTTCATTAGCTAATCGTCTCCTCTTTAAGCCAACAAAAAAAGGAATACGGTATCCGAATTCCTCTTGTTAACTGGCTGTCCTATTTTATGATTAATGTTTTGGTCTGAGCAGTATGTGCCTGATTATCCGGCTTCACTCGTCTCCATTTCTTCAATATCTACACCACTATCATATGCTAGATAATCCGCTTCATTGATTGGGATATCGTATATACCTTTCATATAATAAGCAGCATCGATGGCATTCTTAAATGTTAAATCTGAATCAACTGCTTCGTTCTCTGCAATGATTTCTGCGACAATTTGTCTCCAGCTGTCTCTATAAATTCGCTTTACGTCTGAAAGCAAATTATAAAAGCCGCCAATTTCTTTTTCTAGTTGCGTCTCTGTATAGTCATACAGGTTAATGTCCACTACTTTTACTTTAAAAGCAGTTCCTGTATAAACTAAATCCACGACACGATAAAACATATTACTGTCCTGATTACATAGTACATATTGAAATGTATCAGTCTGGATCCATGCAGTCATTCTCATTTCCTTCTTTCTATAAAAATTGTTCAGTCGTTTGCTCCCTCAAAGAGCTTCACGCATAATTATGTGCAAAAGAGAGCATTGAATGTAGAATCTGGTGAATTTCTTCATCCGTTTCACATTTCAACCCTTCCTGTTCAGCATATTCCTTCAAGTATCTTAATTCTGCCTCTGTAAGTGTTAAGTTCATATCAGGCTCCTTCATTATCAAAATCCTAAATCAACAACTGAGGCTCCTGGCCAAATGTTTCTTCAAGTGATGAAAGAATTCTTATATTGTGTTCAATACATTGTTCTTTTGTCCAAGCTGCCATTCTTTTTGTTGCAAATCCAGCTGGATCAAAGACATAAATTTGATTGTTTTTTTCGTCCGTTTATCCATCCAGATGAATCTGCTGAAAAAAACGGAAATTCTAAAAGAAGATTGCTTGAACCGCCTAACCAATGGAAGTTCTGTTCTGGATAACGGCGAAAGACTTCTTTGAAGAGTTTTCTCTTTACTTCATCTTGGTATTTTGGACCAGCCTGTTTTCCAAGTAAAACAGTTCCTCCAATAGCAATCAGCTCATGGTCTTCTTGAACAATTCGATCCAAGCTATCCCAATCACTTCGATGCCATTTTTGAGTGTCACACTGCCAAACAGGAATAGGCCTTTTACCAGTGAGCTTAGTGAGCAGCTCATAGTTTATTTCAGATTGATTTGGATCATTAATTACATCCAAATTAAAATAACCATGAATTTTTTCATGGTTAGCATTAATAAACTCTGCATATTCTTCAATCGTAATTTGTTCTTCATTACATCCTTTTTCAAGTCTGTTATACAGTGTAAAAGCACCTGAATCTACTAATAAACGTATTTCAGCTTCTTGAAGCTTTTGGAGCCAGTCGTCTAAATTCTTTTTTCGCCTTAAGTAAAAATAAGAATTTAGCAAAAATCGAACCTGTTGTGACCTCATGGTGGAGCGTCTACACTTATCTGGACAGAAAAATTAAGGTCACGTACACTTGACCTAAAACAGATGAGGAGCTCTAACTATGACAAAGCGAGAACGCCGCACATTCACGCCCGAGTTTAAAAAGCAAATGGTGCAGCTGTACCAGAATGGAAAAACGAAACGAGCTATTATTGATGAATATGATCTGACTCCGTCATCTCTTGACCGGTGGATCCACCAGGATGAAACCTCCGGTTCTTTTAAAGAGAAAGACAACCGGTCTCCTGAACAGCAGTGCGGGCATCTGTATATCTGTATCCCCAAATTTGGGAAATCAGAGTTTCTCTTGTGATCACTTGATTCCGGTGGCTCAAGAAGTGTTCAAGAAGATGAAACTCTTTTTGAGTTAATAACAAGAGAACACCCTCGTAGGATACCTCATACATTTCCCTATTTAACACTAAACCTTTAAAATGAATCTCATTAACGTTTTTAAATCCTTCTCTTCTTAGATTAGCTTTAATTTTTGCTAATAAAATTTCCTCATCTATTGGCTTATTCATAAAATCATCCACACCCGCATGAAGACCGTCTAAAATAGATTTCCTATCATCACTTTCAGGTAAAATGAGAATCGGAATAGGGGATATACTTTTTACTTTCTTACAGGTTTCCAGCCAATAATTAGATAAAGATGTTGGATCAAGAACGAGCAAGTCAATCACTTCGTTTTGTATCATATGTATAACTTCATTTTCGGAAGCTGCTTGTAAACACCTTATATTTTCCCTCACTAGGAATGAATCAAGGGAATTAACTGTTGGTTCTTCAATTCCTGATATAAGAATGGAATACAAAATAGCACCTCCTTTATCACTAGAAATAATTTTTTAATTAATTATGAATAAAAATTGTGCAGAAATAATGGAGTTTCTGTTTTTTCGTTTAAATAACAAAAAGAGGGCAATATATTTAAGGAAACAATTTTCCAAGGAGGTTTTATGATGAATCACAATTTTCATGACTGTATCAAAGCTTGCTTAGAGTGCCTGGAAGCTTGTAACGTATGCTATGACAAGTGTTTATCTGAAGAACATGTTCATATGATGACAGAATGTATTCGGTTAGATCGTGAATGTGCGGAAATTTGTTCACTGGCAGCCCAATCCATGCAGAGAAACAGCCCATTTGTAGCGCAAATCTGCCAGCTTTGTGCAGACATCTGTGAAGCATGCGGAAACGAATGTAAGAAGCATGAACATGATCATTGTCAAAGATGTGCTGAAGCTTGTTTTAAATGTGCTGAAATGTGCCGCAATATGGCTTCCTAATATCTCAACTCTAGAAAAAAACAGTATAAAGAACTGCCTCCTTACCTGTATCAAGATAAGGGGCAGTTTTTTCATGGTGTTTCGCGTTTTTTCAAGCGATATAGCGAGAGGTATGGGTCGTATTAGTTACCTTTCTTATTTACCTTCTCTGCTTTCATGTAGTAATCTGGAGCGTCTACACTTATCTGGACAGAAAAATTTAGGTCACGTACACTTGACCTAAAACAGATGAGAGCTCCAACTATGACAAAACGAGAACGCCGCACATTCACGCCCGAGTTCAAAAAACAAATGGTGCAGCTGTACCAGAATGGAAAAGCGAAACGAGCCATTATTAATGAATATGATCTGACTCCGTCATCTCTTGACCGCTGGATCCGCCAGGATGAAACCTCTAGTTCTTTTAACGAGAAAGACAACCGGTCTCCTGAACAGCAGGAGCTTTTAAAACTCCGCAAGGAAAATAAACAGCTATTAATGGAGAATGATATTTTAAAGCAAGCAGCGCTGATCATGGGACGAAAGTAAATGTCATCAAACGAAACCAAGACAAATACTCGGTATCAGCAATGTGCAGCGTCCTAAAAATCTCACGTAGTACGTACTATTATGAGGCCAAGGAACGTCAGTCAGAAGAAGACGTAACAGGCGCTGTCACAGAGATTTTTGAACAAAACCGAAGTGCCTACGGCACGCGCAAGATCAAAGTCGTACTGAACAGGCGTGGCTTTACGGTTTCCAGAAGGCGTATTGGCCGCATCATGAAGGAACAAGGGCTTGTTTCTTCCTATACGGTGGCACAGTTCAAGCCGCAGAAAGCCCCCTGTAATGAGTCAGCTTAGGTAAACGAATTAAAATGTGGATTTCAGCAGACAGAAGCAAAAAAAGTAGTCGTCAGTGATTTAACATACGTCAAAGTCAAAAAAAATGGCATTACGTATGTACCTTTGTCGACCTCTTTAACCGCGAAATCATTGGCTTCAGTACAGGACCAAACAAAGATGCGAACCTTGTCGCATGCGCTTTTTCTTCTATTCAAGGTGATCTGCGAGATATCCAGCTGTTCCACACCGACCGTGGCAGTGAGTTTAAAAATCAGCTCATCGATGAAACGTTAGCGGCCTTCCAGATTGGCCGTTCTTTAAGCATGAAAGGCTATCCATATGATAATGCCGTGGCGGAAGCCACGTTTAAAATCATCAAAACAGAGTTTATCAACCAAATGAAATTTGATAGCCTGGAGCATCTTGCGCTTGAATTCAGTGACTATGTCAACTGGTTTAACAAGCTGCGTATTCATGGAACACTAGGCTATGTAAACCCGATTGAATACAAACAATCGTCCCTTAAAAAAGCTGTCTGATTTAGTGTTGACAATCCACCAAGACCTTTCAAAAACGGTACTCAAGAATAAGGTTCGTAAGAACACCAATAAAAATATTTCAACAGCCGTAGCGGAAAGAAAAGCGCTTGAACTATTTGAAGCGGCTAAGCACTCTTATCCGGCCGTTCCTTCGACGGACGTCTTATGCGAACAACTTAGATCTTATGCAAAAAGGTATCAGAAACTTCTTCGTGAGAAGGACCAGTGTATAAAAAATATGATTCCCCTGGCTGAAATTCGTGAGGAATATAAAATCATTCTCAGCTTTCCAGGGATTGGTCCTAATACAGCAGTTCGTCTTATGGCATAAATCGGAGATATTCACCGGTTTGATAACCATAAGCAGTTGAACGCTTTTGCGGGCATTGATATACGCCGCTTTCAATCAGGAAAAACCTTTTTCAAGGACAAAATTAATAAGCGCGGGAATAAGCACTTGCGGAAGCTACTCTTTCTTATTGTCCAGAACATGATTAGACTCCGGCATTTCGGACAAAATCACATTGTCGAGTACTATGATAAATTAAAAACACAACCTTATAACAAGTGTCATAAAGTTGCATCGATTACCTGTGTGAATAAGCTGTTGAAGAACCTCTTCTACCTTACTGCACACAATATGAACTATGATTACCGGTTGGCCACCAAATCATAGCTTTACATACATAGTAGTACATTATATTCAAAGGAACTTGGTAAAAAGATTAGAGTCCACTAGGTTTATTTGTCATGGCTAAAATCTCTCACTCAGTCTTGCCTGCTCTACCTTATGTAAATGACCTTCTTATCTTAAACAGTTACTCACAAAAACATAAAAAAAGTGTTTGACTAATCGTAAGAAAAAAGGCTATGGCCATATTCGCGAAAAAGTAACGGAAGCAGAACTAAACCATTTTATCGAGGAGCACAAAGATCAATACCCTGTTCAGAAAATGTGCGAAGTACTGGCCGTGCCAAGAAGCAGTTACTATGATTCCTTTGAAAAAACAAAGTCAAAGCTTGAACAGGAAAACCAGGAACTTACAAAGGAGATCCAACGGATTCACCTGGAAAGCAAGGCGCGTTATGGGGCTCCAAAAATCCACAAAACCTTATTAAACAACGGTTTTTGTCTAAGCCTGAAGCGTGTTCAGCGCTTAATGAGAAAGGCTGGGGTCCGTTCGATTACCAAGAAGAAATACCGTCCCTCCCCCTCAAAAGAAAAGGTTGTGCAGCTGGATAATCTCTTAAAACGAGACTTTTCTACCTGCACGATCAATGAGAAGTGGGTGGCGGATATTACGTATATTCCTACGGTAAGAGACGGCTGGTGCTATCTGGCCTCTGTATTGGATCTGCATTCGAAAGAATTGTTGGCTATTCTTTTTCCCGTTCTATGACTTCGGAATTGGTGATCGAGGCACTTCAAAACGCCTGTTTTTCTCAAAAGCCCCAAAGGGGCTTAATTCTTCATACCGATCTTGGCTCACAGTACACCAGCAGTGAGTTTACTCAGCATATCCAAAAACATGGAATTAAGCATTCTTTCAGCCAGAAAGGCTGTCCTTATGATAATGCCTGCATAGAGTCGTTTCAGGCCATATTAAAGAAAGAAGAAGTTTATCATACGCAGTACACAGACTACTCAGCTGCAAAGCTGGCTATATTCCAGTTTATAGAAGGCTGGTATAACCGAAACAGAATCCACTGCGGCATCGGCTATCAAACACCACAAGCTGTTGAAGACCAGGCTAGAAGATCTGCTTAAGACTTAACTTATTTGTGTCCAAATTATTGACTCAAATCCATGGGATAATTACCGTTTTGTTTAGGCTATAAAGTTTATTTCTAAATTAAATAATTTTGTGTTCATTTAACGTTTGTCCTTCACTAAATAACGTTGACAAGATAACAACACGAGAATATTGTGGAATTAAAGTTGCCTAAAGGCAAAAAATTATGCCTATAACAAAAAGATTGGAGGAATCCTTATGACAGATCAGAATCAGATGACTAATTTGTACCTGGCCCAGATAGCTCAAAAATTTCTGATACAAAAAGTGGGGATTAAAGGAGACATAAAAAGGCGTTTACTAGATCTTGGTTTTGTCCCCGGCTCTGTCGTAGAAGTATTAAAAGCAAGTCCATTAGGTGACCCCATATCTTACAGAGTGGCTGGAACAGTCATTGCTTTACGAAAAGAAGAGAGTCAATTACTATTCGGCGAGGTGATCGAATCATGAAAGAATATACCATTGCTCTGGCAGGCAACCCGAATACAGGTAAAAGCACACTATTCAATGCACTGACGGGTCTAAAGCAGCATACCGGAAATTGGGCTGGAAAAACTGTAACCCTTGCTTCTGGTTATTATCGCTATAAGAACATTCCGTTTAAAATTGTCGATCTTCCCGGTACGTATTCTTTGTTCTCAAATTCGGAGGATGAAGAAGTTGCAAGAGATTACATTGTGTTTGGGAAGCCTGATGTCACTTTACTTGTGCTGGATGCTACTTCTTTAGAAAGAAGTCTTAACCTAGCACTTCAGGTGTTAGAAATGACAGATCAGGTGCTGATCTGCTTAAATTTGATGGATGAAGCGAAAAAGAAAGGCTTAAAAATCAATGCAAAACAGTTATCAAAAAATCTTGGTGTTCCCGTTATCCCGATTTCAGCAAGGAATCGAGAAGGTTTTGAACTCTTATCAGATACGTTGCTAAAAATGTGTTCAGGAACAATAAAAACGAAGCCTTACAAAATGAAGTATGGAGAAGAAATGGAAGTGAAAATAACAAAGCTCGAAAAGGAATTGATCGAGATTTTGGGTCCTGATCATCCTGTCCGCTGGCTCGCAATACGGTTTTTAGATGGAGATTCAAAATTGATTGCTGCACTGAAAAATAAGCTGGTATCCAATGGTAAAGGGGGAGGAACACATGAGTCAACAAGAACGCCTGGACGCTCTGGCGGCGGCCACTCCTGCTGAAGAATTAGACCATATACGCGAAAGTATTGTCAGCAACTTGTTTCAAAAATCGCGGGAACTCTGCAGCAAATCGGTTGTCATCCAGGATAAAAGCCAGTTGCATAAATCGGAAAAGCTGGATCATATTTTCACGTCGAAAATTTGGGGTTTCCCGATTATGCTGGGCTTACTGGGAATGGTCTTTTACCTGACAATAGCCGGTGCCAATGTCCCTTCCACCATGCTGGCCAACTTTTTCGGCTGGGTGGAAGGCTATATTACCCTTGCATTCACAGCTTTAAATGCCCCTGAATGGCTGCATGGTGTCTTAATATTGGGATTATACCGGGGGACTTCGTGGGTTGTCAGTGTGATGCTGCCACCAATGGCGATCTTTTTCCCAGTATTCGCCCTTTTAGAGAATTACGGTTATTTACCGCGAGTCGCTTTTAATTTGGATCGTCTGTTTAAAAAGTCTGGTGCCCATGGAAAACAGTCGTTAACGATGGCCATGGGATTCGGCTGCAATGCAGCTGCCATTATGTCAACGCGTATTATTGAATCTCCACGAGAGCGTATGCTCGCCATTTTAACGAATAACTTTGTTCCATGTAATGGACGCTGGCCCACGCTTATTTTACTCGCTTCTCTGTTTATGGCGGTTGGCTTTACCGGCGGGATGCATACACTCGTAACTGCTTTTGTTGTCATGGGAATGGTATTATTCGGTGTAGTCATTACTCTGCTTGTATCGCTGGGGCTGTCTAAAACCGTACTCAAAGGCACTCCATCCCACTATACATTAGAGCTGCCGCCCTACCGGAAGCCTAAAATGCTGAATACCATCCTTCGTGCTTCCTTAGACAAAACGATTTATGTACTAAGAAGGGCTGTAAAAGTAGCTGCACCAGCCGGGGTTCTCACATGGATGCTTGCCAATATTTATATTGGGGATACTAGTGTACTGCTTCATTTCGTGCAATTTCTTGATCCGTTTGGGCAATTACTTGGATTGGACGGATTTATTTTAATGGCCTTTATAATCGGGATGCCTGCTAACGAAATTGTCCTGCCTATTCTCTTGATGGGCTACCTTTCAACAGGTGCCTTAACAGAAGTAGAGGACATGGCCGCGTTAAAGCAGATCTTTTTAGATAACGGATGGACCTGGCTGACAGCATTAAATATGATGCTGTTCTCCCTTCTCCACTTCCCGTGCGGAACAACATTGGTCAATATCTTTAAAGAAACGAAAAGCTGGAAGTGGACATTCGTTGCATTTGCAATTCCAACTGTTATTGCGGTCGCAGTCACGTTTACACTTGCACAAATTGTACGAGGATTTGGCTGGTTGTAATAAGATTTAAACAAAATAGCCGAAAAGAAAATGATTTCTTTTCGGCTTTTCATAACTGATCAAAATCGTTGATTTCTACATTAATAACCAGGATATATTCAATCAATATTTTAATTTTTCTATTATTAAAAAAGGATATTAGGTGTTAAAATAAAAACCTTTCTTACGGTAGTCTTTTTAAAGTGTTGGAGCAACCACTCTCCATGCATCTTATGCAAAATATATTACAAACAAGTTCTCAATTAAAGATCGATATTTATATTTTTTGCTTTTTCAATACTCTCGCCAGTGCTGTTCACAAGATCACTTGTTAGAATTTCAATTGATTTAATAGTATCAGTGTTGCTTAGAACAAAACCCATAATGCCTTTTTTAATACTACCTCCTTGTAATTCTCCCGTTAATTCTTCCAGGTAAATGTCATCTTCCCATGTTTTTTGCTCCCCGCTACTTGTCTTAACAAAAGCCACCGGCGCGAACTTTACGTCTTCATTAGATATATTGTTCACTTCTATTCCTACTTTAACAAAGTCAAACTCTTCTTCGTCAGTGTAGGCATGGAAAAAATCAATCATCCTGTAATCGGGAACATAATGCATCACTTTTACGTCTTTTATAGTCATTTCAACAGCACCAACATTTACTGTTTTGTTCACGTTTTTATATGATTTTAATGTAAGCTCCCCTTTATCGTCGGTGACGGTTTCTCCTACTGTCACCAGGTTAAGGTCATCCGTTATTTGCGGATTGGGAACATATACATCTTTCTTTACGTTTTGACCTGATGTTTCCGCTTCGGTACCTGTTTCTACTTGCTCTTCAAGAACTGAAGTCTCTTCAGTGTCTGTTGATGAACAGCCTGCCAGAACAAACAGTAAAGTCAGGATAAATAATCTTTTCAAAGGAATTCCCCTAACATTTCAGCATAATCAAAGCACCCGCTGCTTTTAGAAAGCAGCGGGGCTCTGATTATGCTGAATTTCACTTTTTATTTTTTGCTTTTTCTAAAAGATCAAAGATAATCTTAGCATTGTCTGTATTATCGATTTGTCCCGCAAATCGTTCTTTGTAAGGCCCATACGCATATACATTTACATCTTCACCAGTGTGTCCGCCCGTTGTCCAGCCTGTTTTGGATCGCTCATTAAAGATTGCTTCAATCGCATTGTCAATATCAGTGACTTTCTTAGCCGCTGCGGCATCTTTAACAGATTGAACTTCTTCTTCTGTTAAGGATAATAGGTTTTGATCAATATAGGTTGTTAATGTCTGTTCAACATCGGCGCCTTTCGCGATTTCTGCCGCCATAAAGTCCGGTGTACGTTTGGCTGCTTTAATTGGATCGGCGAACCAATTGTAGTTTCCATTAGCACCAATTGTGACTCCGCCTGTTGAATGGTCTGCTGTAATTACTACCAACGTCTCTTTGTCTTTTTTCGCAAACTCAATAGCTGCCTTAGCCGCTTTTTCAAAGTCTTGCATTTCGCTCATTGTTCCAACGATATCGTTATCATGTGCAGCCCAGTCTACCTGGCTTCCTTCGACCATTAAGAAGAAGCCGTCCTTGTCTTTGTTTAAGCGCTGGATCGCTGATGATGTCATATCTTGAAGTGATGGAATATCTTCTGTACGGTCAACCATTTTTGGCAGGCCGCCAGGAGCAAACAGTCCAAGAACTTGCTCGTTTTTATCTTTTAAAAGCTGCTCTTTGTTTGTTACATAACTAAATCCGGATTCTTTGAACTCTTCTGTCAGGTTACGGTCAGGGCGAACAAAGTTTAAGGAACCGCCTCCCAGAAGGACGTCAACTTTTTGTTTTCCATTTACTAGTTCATCATAGTAGTCATCGGCAATTGCATTCATGTTTTTACGGTTTTCATCATGGGCACCGAATGATGCTGGTGTCGCATGTGTAATTTCTGAAGTAGCGACCAGACCCGTTGCCTTACCTTTTTCTTTTGCAGTTTCTAATACTGTTTTCACTTCGGATTTGTCGTTATCGACCCCAATAGCTGCATTGTAAGTTTTAATGCCGGCAGACATGGCTGTTGCGGCAGAAGCAGAATCGGTTATATTTTGATCAGGATCTTCTGGATATGTCATCTGTTGTCCAACGAGATACTTATCTAATTCTGTTCTTTCAACAGCAGCCGTTGAAGTGTCATCTTTAAAGTAACGGTAAGCTGAGGTGGAAGCTGGTCCCATCCCATCCCCAATTAAGAAAATAACATTCTTAATTTTTGTATTCTCGCTCTGCTTTTCACGGTTTTTCTCTGAAGCCTGTGCGTCTGCACCTGGAATTGCTGTTCCAGCCAGCGTCCCCAATGCGAGTGTTGATAAAACACAAATTGGAATAAGCTTTTTCGTTAATTTATTTTTTACCATTTACATAACCTCCGAAAGTTAATTTAATATGATAACAAGGCTTACTATAACGGAAAACTGTTAATCCGCTGTTAAAAGTAAGTAAACATATGTTAAAGAGATGTAAATATTCAGAGCTGTTCTATGTAATTAAAAACCATAAAAATAGCTTATTTCTAATGGGATAAAATAACTCTCATTCACCATAGGTTTCTGGGTATATACATTTTCCAGAAGAAGTTTACTATCCTACAAATTTACTCCTTTATGTTAAGAATAAATTTTGTGAAAATGGTAGATTTGATTAATAACGTATGGACTAACAAAGGTGATAACTATATTTTCTTTTTATTTTATTCCCAATTATTCCAGTATAATCTAATGGAAAGTCAATTTAAGAGGAAAATGAAAAAGGACGGATAATCCGATCCTTGAATTAGTTAAAGTCGCTGACATTCCACGTAGTACATATTATTACTGGGAAAAACAATTAAATCGAGAAGATAAATATGTGAGTGTAAAAGAGGTCATTGAGGCCGTTTATCATGAACATAAAGGTTGTTATGGTTACCGCCGTATCCACAAAGAATTAACGAAAAGGCACATTCATCATGACCCAAAGACCATTAATCGCACAATGAATGAGATGGGCTTAAAAAAGTGCGTATGAAAAAATACCGGTCATATCGTAGAAAAGTAGGTAAAATCGCCCCTAATATACTGAATCGCGATTTCCACGCAGACAACATGAATGAAAAATGGGTAACCGATGTAACAGAATTTAACTTATTTGGAGAAAAGCGATTTTTATCTCCTGTTTTGACTTATGTAATGGGGAAATTATTGCGTATAAAGTAATGAAACGTCCTGTTTATTCACTGATTGGAGAGATGTTAAAAGAAGCAGTGAAGCGAAGACAGCCTGAAGATAAGGTCATCCTCCATTCAGATCAAGGTTAGCATTATCAGATGGCCCAATACCCAAAAAAATTAAAAGAATATAGTATTCGTCAAAGCAGTCTCGTAAGGGGAATTGTTTAGACAACGCAGTCATGGAAAATTTCTTTGACTTATTAAAACCGGAACTTCTTTACTTACAAGAGTTTGAGGGTTATGGAACATTTTGAACAAGAATTAGAACAGTATATTTATTATTACAATCACAAACGAATGAAGACAACTTCCAAGACCTGAGTCCGGTATTCTATTGGACTTAAGTCTTGGAAGTTGCCTACACTTTTTTGTCTAACTTGATTGGTTCAGATCAAACCACACAGCTTTTTAGTGATTAAGCACTCTATATTTTAGCTCAAGTTCTCTACAGAAAGGCTATGCCCTGCCTCCTCGTCTACTGTAAATTGTGTTGATATATTTTTTGATAAAATTAGAATTTGAATTTAGCATATAATGATAAAAAATAATATATGTTTTGTCTCCGAATCATAATCTCGCTTTAAACTTGGTTTTTGCCTGCCCGGCTTGCTAAAGACTTATACAGTTCAAGTGAAGATAGCAAAAGAGATTGTTACGATCTTGTCAGTGGTTTTCACAACGTTCTTCGCATTCAAAACGTATCAGAACAACAAGAAAAAAGCTCCGAGGAAAAAGAAATCCTCGAAGCGCCGTAAGCCATATAGCATCTGCAACAGTTAAGGAGATAGCCGCCTTCTTACCTGATTTTATTTTACCACGATTTGAAGCCACTGCTGAAGAAGACCATTTTTGATATTCTTGGGATTGTGTACGAAATGACCGTAAAACATAGACAAGCTGCCTAGTTAAAAAACACGCTCTGTTCGATTTGTTTCATTTCATAGAAGTAGCCTTTTTTATCCATCAATTCCTCAAACGTTCCAATTTCGACAATAGATCCATGATCCATCACAATTATTTGATCCATTTTCTCTAGTCCTGTTAAGCGATGGCTAATGAGAATAACTGTATCGTCTTTTGCTTCTTCAAATAGATGACCAAAAATATGTGCCTCGGTTAATGCATCGATGGATGATGTTGGCTCATCCAATAGCCATAGGGGGGCTTTTTTGAGCAGAGCCCGGGAAATAGCCAGACGCTGTTTTTCTCCACCTGAAAGGTTTTCCCCTTTTTCCAATACTCGATCATTTAAGGAAAAATGCCCAAGCTTCACTTTTCCCAGTACTTCTTCCATTTCTGTATCACTTACTTCATCTTTAGCAAGCAGTAAATTATCTCGTATGGTTCCATAGAAAAAATGATTTTCTTGTAAGACGACATTTGTATTCTCCCAAATACACTCTTGTGAAACATGATTGATGGGATGATTGTTAAAACAAATGCGGCCAGGGTTTACAGTATAAAATTTTAAGAGCAGCTGCAGCAACGTCGATTTTCCAGAACCACTTGGGCCAACTATCGCTGTTTTTGAACCAGCTGGAATCATTAAATTTACACCTGTTAGCGTATTACGTATTTCATCTGGAAAAGCAAAAGTTACATCCTTCACTTCAATAGAAGGAATCCCTTGAATAGATCGTTCTTCGATACTTTCTTGTGATGTCTCCCGTGCAATATCCTTACCGACAACAGCGTTAAGTCTTGATGCTGCTTGCCGGCTCTCTTCTAAATAGCTTGGGAAAGCGGCCATGGAAGTTGTGTTCTCAAAAACGGTCAATGAAATCATAACAAGCATCGCAAGGAAAATGCCATCTAGTTGGCCTTCTGCCACTAAATAGGCTCCAATACTTAGAACAAGTAATGATATAAGGAGCGATATAAACGTATTGGCAGACTGGCTGAACAAGTTATGAATACTTTCACGTTTTTGTTCCTCTAAATAGGTATCTACAGATTGACGCAGTTGTTCTTCTTTTTCTTCTAGTTGTTGGTGTATTTTTAAATCACGAAAGCCATAAAGAAATTCTGTCACTTTGGTAGACAATTCTCCCCGTTTTTGTCTCACCTGTCGATCAACTTTTCTTTGCTTCAAAGCGAAAAAGGCTGGAACGATAAAGGTAGTTAACATCAGGCCAATAAATACTATCAGAGCTACTTCTATTGAAAAAAAGGCTGTGAAAAAAATTGTACATAGAAATACTAAAATTAAAACAACCGGCGGATAAAAAACACGCAGAAAGAAATTCTGTAATGCCTCTACATCACCAACAATTCTGGCAAGAAGATCTCCGCTTCGATACTTTTGAAAAATAGTTGGCGCTAACGGCTCCAACTGCTCATAAAAAGAAACACGCATATTACTTAACATCGTAAATGTTCCTCGATGAGAAAAATAACGTTCCCCATAACGGCTTACTGCCGAGATAATACCCAAAAGCTTTATTGAAGCTACGAGGAGCATCAACGTATAGATCGGGGGTGCTAAAGCAGCTTTGGAAATCAAATACCCACTGGATGCAAATAAACTAACAGCTGTTATCCCAGAGATAAATCCACAGATAATAGAATAGAAAATATCCTTTTTTTCTATTAATAATATCTTGATAACAAATCCTAGGTTCTTCATCTTGCCATCCCTCCTTGTTGAACAGACACCATATTCCGATAAGGTTTTACTTCTTTCAGCAATTCCTCATGTGTACCAGCTGCAAAGAGTTCGCCGTTTTCCAAGAAAATAATCTTGTTAGCATTTTTAATTGTATGAAGCCTGTGGGCAACCGTAATGACTGTGGAAGATTTGGATAATTTTTTGATAGAAGCTTGCAGGATGTGCTCAGTCCGAAGATCAAGTCCCGTGGTCGGCTCATCAAAAAGAATGATAGACGGGCTTTTTAGGAACGCTCTTGCGATGGCTATTCGTTGTTTTTCTCCACCTGAAAGGCCTCTCCCTCCTTCTCCAATAGGTGTATCATAGCCATGCTCAAGTGAAGCTACCCACTCGGAGATTCCAGCCTTTTCAGCAGCTTGTTCTATTTCTACTCTAGTCACATCCACACGACCGCCAACCGCAATGTTTTCCGCAATCGTTCCTGAAAACAAATAAGGATTTTGTGAAATATAACTTAATTGATCGAACCATTCCTTTTCCTTAAAGGTTGACTGCGGTTTCCCATTGATCAGCATTTCTCCCTCTGAAAGTGGGATAAGTCCGGCAATCACATGTAACAGAGTTGATTTCCCTGCGCCCGTTTTACCCACAATCGCTACTTGTTCGCGGGGAAGAATTTCGATACCAATGTTTTTCAATGCAAATGCATCTTGCCCATAAGTAAATCCTGCACCACGTAATTCAATTACGGGTGGCACCTTTCTTTCCACGCTTTCCTCCCCCCATAAAACAGGTTTCTCTGTTTCAGTCAGTTCATCTGCTAGCTTTTTAGCTGCCCCCATACTTCCTCGACCTGTATGGAAAGCACTGCCTAACTCTTTCAATTTTGTATAAAACTCTGGAGCTAATACCAACATAAAAAAGGCAGTGAAAAACGTAACATTTTGAAAAATGATTAATTGAACGGCAAGCTCTAGGGCAACGATTCCCATACTTAGCATCGAAATAAATTCCAATGCCAGAGAATTTTGAAAAGCAATTTTAAGTACTTCCATCGTGGCATCACGAAACTCAAGACTGCTGTTTCGTATAGCTTCTTTTTGTTCTTTCGAACGGCCAAGTAATTTAAGGGTGGTCAGTCCCTGTAATGTATCAAGAAACCCTCCTGAAAAAGCTGCCATTTTATCCAATTGTTTTTCGGATTTGTCTTTTGTTTTGAAACCAATAATGATCATAAAAATCGGAATAAAAGGTGCAGTGATTATAATAATCAATCCTGTGGCTATATGTTGTGTGAAGATAACGATTAGAATGATGAGTGGAATGATGGTAGCTTGAATTACTTGTGGAATATAACTGCTAAAATAACTGTCAATTTCATCTACGGCATCCATCATTACACTTACTTTCTTGCCGGATTGTCCTTGTAATGCTGATTGCATAGGATTATTAGAAAACTTGCGTAAAAGTAATTTTCTAAGATCCCCTTTCACCTTCGAAGCCATTTTCACTCCAGTTCTTCCACTAAGATAATGAAAGACTGTTCTAAAAAAAAGCATAAATAACAATCCGAACAACAGCGGAACAACCTCAGAAAAGGATGCATCTTGTAAAAAAAGTCGATCCACAATTGTGACGATTAAATAACTCTGTCCAATAATGGTCACACCTGAAATGACAGCAAAAATGGCCAAGAGAACCAGCTTGCTTTTTTGTTCTACTGCTAATTCCTTCAGCTTAACCATTGTGTATACCTCCTGAAAACGATCTGACTTAGTGAATTATTTCACATAAATAGGCAAACTGGCAGTAAGCCCCTTCTACATCGAGTTTCACCCCTTAAGAATTCTAGTCAGGGATTACCGCCAGCATGCAGCTTACATCAATAGCAGAAAAGTTCGCCACTGATCTTAAAAGCGTATCTTTATTTTTTTGAAACAGATTTATCTTTTGGTGCTGCCCAGAATGAAACTACTATTGCTGCACCGATCACAATAAACGGAGCTACAAAGATTAGAAAGTCATGTAGCATTCAGCTCAATCCTCTTTTCTCGTTTGATTTTACATTTTTTCTATTTCCTCTTACATAATCCTTGTCAAATAAGAAAAGTTTCAATAATAGATAGATAGAAGGTACTAACAATATCAATCCTAGAATAAACACCACAACAAGAGAAATGGCCATTGCCTCATTTGTAAACCCTTCATAGATCGTTAAATATGGATAAAGCAGGTATGGGTAAAGGGAGATGCCATATGCGAAGAAAGCAAGGGCAAATTGTCCAATTAATAATCCAACTGCAAGTCCATAATTTTTTTTCTTCCAAACGAGCCAAACTGTCCCGATCCACAATAAGAACGATAGCCCAAATATCCACCATAGATCTAAAATTCGTTCAAATTGTCCTGGATTGTGAGAACTTAATTCGTAAATGATGCCTGCTGCAGCGATGATTAAAGGGAAAGCCCAGCACAATGCATATTTTCGCATTAGATTTGTTGCAGCTGTATCACCTGCTTTATTTGCATACCAGCTGAGAAAGACAGCTGCTATATAAAGGACGGCAACAATAGATAAAACGACAATCGACCATGTTAAAGGACTTGTAAACAATGCCCTGTAGTCCAAAATAGGATTACCATCAATTATGGAAATAAATCCACCTTCAGAAATGGCCAGAACTACAGATAATGATGCAGGGATTAATAATCCTGCAATTCCATACATTAAAGCATATCCTTTATGTCCTTTTGACCCATACGTTTCAAATGCATAATACGAACCACGAATGATCATTAATAGTAGAGCGATACTGGCTGGAACAAGAAGAACCGATCCATAATAGAATGCTGTTTTTGGGAAAAATCCGACCATCCCAACAAAGAAGAAAACGAAAAATACATTCGTGACCTCCCAAACTGGAGACAGATACCGCTGGATAATTTTTGTTATTAAATGATGTTTACCAGTAATTATACTGTAAGCATTAAAGAACCCCGCCCCAAAATCGATTGATCCGAGGATGACGTAACCGAATAGAAATGTCCAAAGGACTGAAATCCCCAGTATTTCTAAACTCATGCTGTTTCACCGCCCTTTATCGCTTCCTGTTGTTCAAGCTCTAATTCAACTGGATTTTTCCTAAACATTCGATTAAGCACAACAATGGTTCCAATCCCTAAGATTAAGTACAAACCACCAAAAAGGATCACCATTAATCCAACATAATCACTGGATGTTGCTGCTGCTTCGATTGTCATAATTCCATTAAGTATCCAGGGCTGTCGACCAACTTCAGTCATCCACCAGCCTGCTTCGATAGCAATTACAGATAGAGGGCCTCCAAGAACAATAAGCCAGCGATACCAATTTGATCTTACAAAAGGCCATTTTCGTTTGATTCCTGTCCAATAAACAAGAGACAGGACAACCATGAACATCCCAATAGTAACCATTACGTCGAAAAAGTAATGGATAACAAGTGGAGGCGTTTCTTCTTCGGGAAATTGATCTAATCCGATCACTTCTGACGTTGGACTTCCGCTTGCCAGGATACTGAGTGCATACGGTATCTTGATCTCATATTTGACTTCTCCTTCACCATCCAAAATACCGTACATAAGAAGTGGCGCTCCTTCTTCCGTTTCGAAATGCCATTCGGCTGCAGCTAATTTTTCTGGCTGGTACTCTGCTAAATATTTGCCTGATAAATCTCCAATTAAGGCTGCTGCAATAGAAAATATAAGCCCCATTTTCATAGTTAAATAAAGTGATTTTTTATGATAAACATGGTTGGAGCCTTTTAATAATTTGAAAGCTGCAATGGATGCAAGCAAAAATGCAACGGTCATATAGGCTGTTGCCAGTACATGGGACACTTTCGTCGGCATCGCCGGAGTAAACATAGCTGCAATTGGATTTAGATTTACAAGTTGCCCGTTAACAATATCAAAGCCCTGTGGAGAATTCATAAATGAATTTACCACAGTAATGAAAACAGCTGAGGCTCCTGCACCAAGAACAACAGGGATTAGAAGCAAAAAGTGTTTACGCCGATCTTCAAATCGATCCCACGTATATGCATAAATCCCTAAAAATATAGCTTCAAAGAAGAAAGCAAATACTTCTAAAAATAGAGGCAGTGCTATAACATTTCCTGCCAATTCCATGAAGTTTGGCCAAAGCAATGAAAGCTGAAGCCCCATCGCTGTCCCCGTTACAACACCGACAGCAACCGTCACAACAAAACCACGGGCCCAGCGTTTGGCCAATAAGATATAATGTTCGTCATTTTTCTTGATTCCAACCCAATGAGCAATCATGATCATGAGCGGAACCCCTACCCCTATCGTTGCGTAAATAACGTGAAATGAAAGGGTAATAATTGTTAATACACGGCTACCAAAAACTGGATCATCAAATAACAATGGTCATTCTCCTCCTTTTACTCGATAGCGAACATGCTCAACATTGAGCATAACTTTGTATGTTCAATACTGAGCATAACTTTATATGTTCAGTATTGAGCATATTTTTGCATTATCAATACTGAACATAGCTATCTATGCACTTAGTTAATACTATTATCATGTTGTAAACTTATTATATTCAATATTGTAACTGTAATTGCTCATTAGGGCGTAGATGACTTGTGACAAATTTTCTAAGCGGAACTGACAATTATGTGAACAAGATTATTTATGCAGCCTTTTAGGTGAATAGTGGCAAAGTCATTTGGCGTAAAAGAAAGTAACCATAGAATTTGTTTCACTGTTTGTTTGTAGAACAAATTACGACGTTTGCTAACGGAATCTTAGTTTTGATTACAAGTTATGACTACTTAAAAAAGAAAAAGAGTCATGATTACACACGAGGTAATCATGACCCTTTTTCTTTTTTATTTATTTTGGCTATTGGTTAGTAGTTGACGAAAATATCTATATTCATTTGGTGAACCTCCACCTAAATCAAAGATTTTGATGGAGAGGTTCATTTCTCCCTGCTAATTCTTCCAGGTTTATTTATATTTATTTTGCTACACTATAAAGCGATTCTGTATTGTAGCCTTTTGCTTTATAGTAATCTAGGATTCCAAGGTAAATGGCTTTCGCAGCTGCCGTCTGCCAGTAGTCTGACGTGAGTTTAGCATTGTCCCCTTTGTTTGTGATAAAGCCAAGCTCTGCAAGTGCTGCTGGCATAGTATTCTCACGTAAAACCGCAAAGTTTCCGACTTTCACCTTACGATCATTCAGATCCCATGCAGTCAGCATCCGTGCTTGAATTTTAGAGGCGAGCAATTTGCTGTCTGCCACATAAGGATTATTAGCTGCAGAATAGTAGTACGTTTCTGTACCATTTGCCGCTTCTGAAGCCGAATTATTATGGATGCTCACAAAGACATCTCCGCCTTGATTCTTAGCAAAACTTGTACGCTGTGTTAAAGTAGGGTACGTGTCGCTTGTACGGGTCATGGCTACTTTAAACGGTGTATTTTTAAATAAGCTGTTTACTTTCAGCCCGACAGCCAATGTAACTGTTTTTTCTGAATCGCCAAACCCGCTGGCTCCTGGATCGCTACCGCCATGGCCCGGATCAATGACGATTGTTTGGCCCGAGAGACGTGAATCGGCATCCTCGACTACTGGATTGTTTTGTGAAGAGGTTTCAGTTGAACGCAGGTAATACGTGCTGACAAAACCTGTTTTAGTTCCGGCTTTTACATATGTCCAGCCGCCCACTGTGTGAGCTCCTGCTACCTGTACATTGGCATTAAGCGTTCCTTTGGAAGCAAAGGATGTATTTGGACCCGAGCGAATGTTTAAATCCCCTGTATTGGTCCACAACTTTTTGGAAAAGCTGATCGATATTTTGGTACGAAATTCCGGATTAATAGCACGTGCAAGGAATACTGAAAAGTCGACGCGAGTAATCAGATTATCGGAACCAAATGTTCCATCTTCTAAGCCTCTTGCAATTCCCTGACTCATCAATGCTTTTGTTGCTCCTGACAGGGTTCCGCCAAATGAATAGCCGAACGCTTTCGAGAGCATCACAGCCATTTCACCCCGGGTTACCTGGCCATCAGGCTGAAAACGGCCACCGTCGTAGCCAGATAAAATTCCTTTTTCAACTGCTGACTGGATGTATCCGGACGCAAAATTACCGGAACCAACATCCTTAAAACTTGTCTCACGTTGTTTTCCGTTTAACTGAAGAGCACGTCCAATAAAAACAGCCGCTTCCGCTCGTGTAACAATTTTATCAGAAGCAAAGATCGTAGTCGATGAACCATTGGCAATGCCGCCTTCAGCTAAATAATTTACTTCTTTGGATGCCCGGGAAGGGACATCGGAAAATCCTGCTGCCTGAGCAGTAAAATTTGTTCCGACAAAAGGAATGAGCAGCAACAACGCTAGCAATACATGAAAAACGCCTTTCTTCACTTCTTTTCTCTGCCTCTTTTCTAATTAAAGGTTACTCTGTAACCAAATATATGGATTTTATACTAACACTTCTCTTATTCTACAAAAAAAACTAGTACTTTGGTAGAATAATGTTTAAAATGTAACATTTATGTAACAATAAATAACGGAATTAACCC
>NZ_LAHL01000029.1 GCF_000966195.1 Domibacillus robiginosus
CGTTCCGCGGGCAGTGCGGGAGCTTCCTCGGCTTGCGCCTGCGGGATCTCTCGACTCACTATACTTCCCGCAGGAGTCTTCGTCCGGCCGGCTTCACCAAGTGGTTTTGAGGATCAATCAACAGGGACTAGATAAACGTTTTCTTCTTTTAAAAAGAAAAAATACAACCTTCCTCGCTTTATACAATCTGGTCGCAAGCCACTTGGCGGCGGGAGGGCAGCGCCTGCCCCATGGAAAGCGAAGCTGCCCGGACGCCGCCGGTCTATCCCATTTATGTGGTGGTTATCAATCATTTGTCTACGGTCTGAAGCAGCCGAATTTTTTCGGCTGCTTTTTTGTATTTTTCGCTGTTCATCCTTTTTTCAATATGAAATATTCCCTTTGTTTTATTTCAATGGTAACATGTTTATAAAAGCAAAAAACATACATATTTACCAGTCATGATGGGTGAAGAAAAAAAGCAGGATGATGCAGGGAGATATAAAAGGATGATCTCTGTACATACAATGAATCGATGATCAAACTGCAACGGTTTAACGGAGTACGCTTGACTGTCAGATGGCCGCTCTGTATATGGAATGATAATACATTTGAAAGAAGTGGAATAGATGATTGCAATCCGACAAGCATTGCCAGGAGAAATAGAATCCATTCGCGAGCAAAGAATAAAATCGTATGAAGAGCATGCCAAAAAGATCCCCGCTGAGCATTGGGAAGCATTAAAAAGCGCTGTATCCTCTAATGCAGATGAACAAGAAGGTGTAGAACTTATAGTGGCGGTTGAAGAGGAAGAAGTGATTGGCAGCGTCGCCTTGTTCCCGGCGAGATCGGATGCTTATAAAGGGCTTGTTGATATGCTGGATTACCCGGAAATCAGAATGCTGGCGGTTACTCCGCAGGCGCGGAATAAAGGCGCAGCAAAAGCATTGATAAATGAATGTATTCGGCGGACAAAAGAAAGCGGGCACTCTTACATTGGTCTTCATACAGCTGATTTTATGGAAGCAGCTGTGCATCTTTATGAGCGTCTGGGCTTTGTTCGCCTGCCTCAGTTTGATTTTGAACCAGCAGGTGACGGAATTATTGTAAAAGCATATCGTCTTGCTGTTGATAAGTGCAAGTAAGTGTAAACACATATGTATGATGGTAAAAAAAGACAAGCGGCTTTAAAAAAACGCTTGTCTTTTTGTGAAGCATCAGGCGACTGCATAGAGAAAAGACCGGGTCCACATACTAACTGTAGACTCGGCTTGTTCCTTTTAAAGGGTAGTACTTGAAATAAAATCGAAAAAAAGGCTTTGTAGACCTTTATCCCGCCATGTAGCCGTACTACCAAGTTCCTCTTTTGGTTGACAGTAACCGTATTCATACCCGGTTGATCGTTTTTCTGCTGTGAATAGTCAATTCATCTACTTTCAGTTTGATGAATACAAAAAACAGGAAAATCGTCAAAAAAGTAATGGGAGGCGTATTGAACGGAAATCAGCTTGAAGCACGGATGGCCAATGAATGAAAAAGTGGATAAAACTCCCCAGGTGCATTAATCACCCGCAATGACGATAAACGTGATATGATACCAAAAGAAAAAAGAAGTAAATAGGTGGAGGAAGAAAGATGTACAGAGTATTGCTTTATTATCAATATGTACCAATAGATGATCCGGAAACATTTGCGGCAGAGCATAAACAGTTTTGCCAGGAGCTTGAGCTGAAAGGACGTATTTTAGTCGCCAAAGAAGGGATTAATGGCACAGTGTCCGGAACAGTGGAACAAACAGAAAAATATATGCAGGCTATGCATGCCGATCCGCGTTTTCAGGACATGGTTTTTAAAATTGATGAAGCCGAAGAACATGCTTTTGCTAAATTAAAAGTGCGTCCTCGTCCTGAGCTGGTGACACTCCGCCTCGAAGATGACGTGAACCCACTTGAATTGACGGGGGAATATGCAGAGCCGAAGGAATTTTTAGCAGCTATGAAAGAAGAAAATACGGTTATTCTTGATGCGCGTAACACATACGAACACGACCTTGGCCACTTCAAAGGGGCAATCCGTCCTGATGTAGAAACCTTCCGTGAATTGCCGCAATGGATTCGGAACCACCGGGAGGAGCTTGAAGGCAAGAAGATTCTTACGTATTGCACGGGTGGTATTCGCTGTGAAAAGTTTTCCGGATTCCTAAAGAAGGAAGGCTTTGAAGATGTCATGCAGCTGCACGGCGGTATCGTTTCTTATGGAAAAGACCCTGAAGTGCGTGGTGAAAACTGGGATGGCCAGTGTTTTGTGTTTGATGACCGTCTGAGCGTACCAGTAAATCAGGTAAATCCAACCATTGTCGGCAAAGACTACTTTACTGGTGAACCGTGCGAGCGGTATGTAAGTTGTGCCAATCCGGAATGTAATAAAAAGATCCTGGCATCCGAGGAGTCAGAGCACCGTTATCTGCGCAGCTGTTCAGACGAATGCCGGACGCATCCGCGTAATCGGTATATCGCCGAGCACAAACTGTCAGAAGAAGAAGTGGAAAAGCGCCTTGATATCTTAAAGCAGACTATGTAAAACCGATCGATATGTCAGTATACGAAAGGGGCATCCAGTGAAAAGGGGATCCTCTGCTTTTCGTCCTGCCTCCTGTTCGAAAAAGAAACAGGAGGCTTTTTTTATCCGCTCCAATCGGAAATGTGGAAGTCCAATTATATTCAAGCTGAGGTGCAGGCTGGCTTATTCCTGAAGCAGACTGTCTGGTTTATCAAGGAACATAACCGCAGGGCGCTGAAGGAGTATCAGCACGAACAAAGCCGGACTGCCGAGCTTGAAAAGGCATGTCAGCGGTTAATTTAAAGAAGAAAGATGCTGGAAAAGTATTTCGTTTAAAAAAAGGCGGTCTCCTTTTAAAAGGAAACCGCCCTTCCTATTAATGAGTCACTTCTTTTAAATCTTCAATGCCTACCTCTGTTCGTTCTTCACCAGGGCCGCGCAGGTGAACAATAGCGGTATTTGTTTCATCAAGTACCTGGTCAATCCAGACAGATACGCCGTTAAATTGAACATCAATATCAACAGCTGAATTGGAAACGATTTGTTTCGCACGCTGAAGCTCCATGCTTTTCACCTCCCGCTTGAAGACTGGTCAGGGCCACTCTTACCAAGTCGTTTGTTCCGTAACTCGGTTAATTCAGCCAACTCACGGGCATATTCCTCATTGACGCTGTCTGCCGGTATTTTTAAACTTTTAGGTGTTTGCGAAAGGCCACGGTCGCCGTGACTGCTCGTTTTATGCTCGTCTCGCCCCATTGCTGCACTCTCCTTACCCTATTCTGATCGATGCGAGGACGCGTTCATTCTTTCCTGCGGGTGAGTATTGATGGAACCATCTGCCCTTTTAGAAGCGTAAGCAGCTTTTGCCCGTGCTTTCCCTGCTTCACCTTTCATGGACGTTATCGAAAAATCCTTTGCCTTATTTCTCATTTCCATCCCTCCCATATGATTGAACTGTGCGTGTCCGCCGATATAGTATGGAACACGGGGTGAAATTTATGAGCTTGTTTAACATGAAAATGATGGAGCGTATTATATTGGTTATTTAGCAAATGATATAGATAAAACGGTTTCTTGACGGCTGTAAAACAGTAAAGATCCTCTGGAGACAGAATGTCCATACATTTTTGTTTCAATCAGTATGTGCTTGGTTTTTTCTTTTTTTGCTCCATCAACTTTTTTCATTTGTTCGACTAACTCTTTTCATTTTTTGTAGCAAGCAAATAAAAATGAATGTTATCCCTCTGTAATCTTCACAGTAAATTAAAAAGAAATTAACACTAGGTTGATAGAGTAGAAAAAGAAAAAACGAATAGACAGGGGCTCAGAAAATGGAGAAAAAATGGATGGCGGCGGCCTTGACTTTATTGGTAAGTGTAGCTACTGTTTCCGGAGCCGGAGGAGCAATAATAAAAGAAAAACAAAAAGATATTGTGAACGTAGCGCATCGAGGTGCTTCAGGGTATGCGCCTGAACATACGCTGGTGTCATATGAATTGGGGGAAAAGTTAAAAGGCGATTATATTGAAATTGATTTACAGATGACAAAAGACGGGCAGCTAATTGCGATGCATGATGAAACGCTGGACCGGACCACAAACGGAGCGGGAAAAGTGAAAGATGTAACACTGGCCGAGATCAAGCAGCTTGATGCGGGCAGCTGGTTTAATAAAGCATATCCGCAGTACGCAAAATCTTCTTATAAAGGATTAACTGTTCCCACCCTTGAAGAGATTTTTCAAAAGTTCGGGCAGAGTAAACGTTATTATATTGAAACAAAATCCCCTAAAGTTTACCCGGGAATGGAAGAAAAATTAGTTTATCTCATAGAAAAATATGGGATTGATAAAAGGAAACTTTTTGTTCAATCATTTAGCGCAGAAAGCCTTTCGAATATGCATGAGCTTGACCCTTCCCTTCGCCTTATTCAATTACTTTGGTATACAACAAATGCGGACATTACAGATGAAGAAATTGCTGACATTCAAGAATACGCCATTGGCATCGGTCCGAATTATACGTTTATAAACAAAAAATATGTAGAAAAAATTACGAACAGCGGGCTTCAAATTCATCCATATACGGTAAATGATAAAAAAACAATGAAAATGCTGATGGACTGGGGCGTAACGGGTATGTTCACTAATTTTCCAGATGTACTTTATGAAGTGAAAAATGGAAAATAGGGCAAAGGCTGCTGCTTGAGAGATAGCTGGTTAAAAAGGGATTAATGGTAACAGGAAAACATTTCAAGCAGCAGACAAAGGATACAATTAAAAAATAAAAATGTTTTGAAAACATCTGGGCGTGTTTCTTTAAGTCGAGTTTGACATAGGTGCATGTGAAAAGAGTTTAAAGCACTTTATCGGTAATTATGCATTTTGTTCGTCTTGACTATGGGCTGAGGCAGCATTGACAAAGCTAGAAAAGAGCCGGCTCATTTCTGTACATCCGGGCACCATTGATTCAGGATGCCACTGTACCCCCACTACAAATGCCTCGCCTTTCATTTCTACTGCTTCAATTATATGATCCGGACTGTGACCGACCGCTGATAGGCCCTTTCCTAAAATGTCGATGGCCTGATGATGCAGGCTGTTTACATTTATTGTAGTGTTTTTTATAATTTTCGCTAATTGTGAATGGCTGGAAATCGTAACTGGATGAGTGGGAAGGGAACGGTGACTCGTTTGTGAATGCTGAATGGGGCTGTTCACTTGACTTGGCAGGTCCTGCCAGAGTGTGCCGCCAAGCGCCACATTGATTACCTGAAGACCGCGGCAGATAGCAAGAATTGGTTTTTTTCGCTTTAACAGCAAGGCTGTTAGTGTTAACTCAAATTCATCCCGTTCTGCAAACACAGAACCAAGCTTTTCATGAGCAATCTGTCCATAATATACCGGATCAACATCTTCTCCTCCGCTTAAAATAAAACCATCACATAAGTCAAGGTACGATGAAATGACATGCAAGGGAGCAGGCGGAAGAATAATAGGGATACCCCCGGCTTTAAGGATGGCCCGGTGGTAATCATGATGTACATAAACGCCTTCCGAATTCAGCGTTTGGCGGACATACGAACTGGTAATGCCAATGACAGGTGATTTCTTCATGCAAATCCTCCTTTGGCTGTTTAGCGGGGCTGCTTTCATGGAAGCTGCCAGGTCGCGAAAAATCCGGATTCATCCCTTTTTTGAGAAAAATACAAAGGGAGCTATTGTTTTAGCTTATTCAGGAGCCGATTTCCCTGTGAGCAGTAATCTCTTGCTTGTAGGGTTTCTATGTGCTGAAAAATAAAAGAAAATGAGAAGAGGACAGAAGGTTCGCTTTCTTTACCGTAAACCGCTACACTGAAAGAAATGCTTTACCAGGGAAGGTGAAAAAGAAGATGAAGTGCAAAGTAAACCAAAAAGCTGCGAAAGCACTAAAAAAAATGCTTGATACACCTGAAGCAGAAGGAAAAATGATCCGAGTAGAAGTAACCGAACATCATGGAAACCATGCGCATTATGCGATTATGTTGGATACGCCAAAAGAGCATGATGTAGTCGTTCACACCGATAAGGAAATCGATATTATCCTCGACAGCCGTGAAGAGTTTCTCGATGGCATTTTTGTTCAGTATTTCTACGTACCAGAAGAAGGATTTGTTGTAACTAACTCGTCCAAAGGCGGTCATCATCACCATTAAAATAAAAAAGACGCCGGGGGCGTCTTTTTTATTTGAGTTAAGTTTGTTTATTTTGCAAAGTAGCCTGTTTTTACGGAAAACGTCTAGACCTTTTTCTTTATACATTCGCTTCTTCAACAGGCTGGAGAAATAATGTATTCATGTGGCCGACAATTACTTGTTTTATTTTGTTCTTCGACAGCCGATTGGAGTTAAGCATGGCATGAAGAGCAAGGCCGTCCACCAGGGCATAAAGCCGTTCTGTTTCAATGTCGAGATTTACTGCTTTATGCAGGCGTCCCGCTTGATAAAGGCCGGTCATGATGCGCTGAATTCCTTCGAGCACTCCATCGTCCGCCTGATGTTTGGATGGAATGTTTGCTGTCACAAAATGAAACCAGACGGACATTTCCGTTTCGCTTTCTTGATTGTAAGGAATGAGCTCCAGTAGGATGCGGATACTGGTGAGCTCCGGTGAGCTTCCTGATTTTAAAATGGTATCGATCCGTTTTGACACCTGCTCTTTAACAAGATTCATCGCATAAAGTAGCAATTCATCCTGAGTCGAAAAATAGTGGCGAAGCGATCCAAGTGATACATTGGCTTCGGCTGCAACGGCGCGTACAGTCGCTCCGCCGATTCCTTTTTTTAAAATAACATTCCACGTGGCTTCGGCAATTTGTTGTTTTCGCTGTTTATGATCGACGATTTTTGGCATATGACAAGTGTAGCAGAAAAACCGGGAAGAAACCATTTTTTTGATACAGTTGTATTTAATAAAGTAATATGATACTCTTTTGGTAATACGAATGTATTAAAAAGGAGGAACAAAGTGAATATCATTGCCTGGCTGATTATTGCCTGTGAAATTGCATTTTGGGTTGTGATTTTAACCGGATTAATGATGCGGTATGTGTTTCGTCAGGAAAAAGCAGGGCTGATTTTTTTAGCGCTTACCCCTGTTATTGACCTGCTGCTGCTTATTTTTACAGTCATGGATCTTTACAGAGGAGCGTCTGCCACGATCGCTCACGGTATTGCAGCTGTTTATATTGGTGTGTCTATTGCGTATGGAAGGAGCATGGTCCATTGGGCCGACAAGAAGTTTCGTCAATACTTGTTAAAAGACGGAAGCAGAACGGAATCTAAAACCGGCCTTGCTTTTGCCAGGCAGGATGCTAAAAATGCGGTCCGGCATGCTTTCGCTTACGCAATTGGAGCCGGGCTATTGTATGCAATCATCCTTTTTATTGGCGAGGGGGAACGGACAGAGGCACTCTGGCAGATTTTGCGTATCTGGACCATTGTATTGGCTATTGACCTGCTTATTACTGTTAGCTACTTTATTTGGCCGAAGCAAGCTAAAAAGAACGCACTTAAATAAAAAGTGCGTTCCAGCTTGTAGACAAAGTCTTCATTTTGAAGATGATGTCTGCAGGCTTTTTTTGTACAATAAAAACATCAAAATCTTGTGGGGGAATTTGTATGTTATCAAAACGACCGGAAAACCGCCGGAATCAAATGGAAGTTGTCGCGCTCGATCAGCTTGTACCTGCTGACCATCTGGTTCGCAAAATCGAGGCGGCAATCGACTTTGACTTTATATATCCGCTAGTGGAAGATATGTATTCTGCCGATAACGGACGGCCAAGCGTCGATCCTGTTGTACTGATTAAAATGGTGCTGATCCAGTATCTATTTGGAATCCGCTCGATGCGCCAGACGATTAAGGA
>NZ_LAHL01000003.1 GCF_000966195.1 Domibacillus robiginosus
AGTCTAGTTTATCGTTTACAGGCAGCCAATCCTGAGCAACCGCTTGTAGATTACCTTCGCTACAAGTCTTTAACTGAGGACGAGGTAACCATCTCGCTTTTTGGCAGCAGTGCCACTGCTGGAGTGGGCGCAAGTGAGCCGAAATATGCATGGGGAGGGCATCTTGAAGCACAGCTTCATGCCCTGGGGAAGGATTTTCAAAAGGTACAAGTCGTGGCACACGGATTTCCCACATACTCTACCACCCGGCTGGTGAAAGAAGTAAAGATTAAAAGCGTCCTGGCTGACAAGCCGGATCTTGTGATTGTGGAAACGGGTCTTTTTCACAATTATGATCAGCACGTGCCGCTGGATGAAACAAAGCAGAAGATTGACGCGATTGTTCATTCTCTTCAGAAAAACGTGCCTGAAGCAAAAATTATCGTTACGTCCTCGAATCCGGTATCGATTGTATCAGAGGAAAACACGGAAAACTACATAGACTATACATACAATGATTATATCGAGTCGCTTACCGGACTGGCGAAGGAGAAGGGGTGGGCATATGTGAATATCCATGATGAAATGGAGGCGCGTCTCGCTCAGGAAAACATACAGCTATCAAGCTTGCTGACGAAGGGAACTGACTTGATCGATGACGGACATGCCATCTGGGCGGAAGAGCTGGTCGAGTACCTATCAAAAAAATAAACGGAATATTCAATAAGCGTTGCTTTCTTTCTGTAAAGCAGCTAGTTGGTGACTAACTCATGTAAACGAGCCGTATTGGCGGATGCAGTGAACAAAGCTGTATCCGTTAATACGGCTTCTTCTTTTTGTTATGGCAGCCGCTTCATTTCCACACAGGGTCATGATCGTATCCTTTATGAAGGGGTATAAACAAAAATAAATTTCATTATATTTAACAATAAAGGGTTTTTATGTATTTTTATTGAGTGAAAAGAAGGATATAAGATGAATTTGTCGAATTTTACCTGTGTACGTTATTTCAAGGAGGGATTTGGTGGATCAGGAGATTCGCGTGAGTCGGTTTGTGGGCGTTTCGTATACGAAGGGGAAGATTGCTTTTGGGAATAAGAAAGCGATTGTGCCGTATGAGCTTGGGTTTCACGGAGAGCAGGCCTATCATGTTGATATGCAGGATTTGCGGGAGCTGATGGAAAAATATCCAGACTACTTGAATTCCTACAACAAGCAGCTTTACATGACCCGATCGTACTGGGGCCAGAACAATATTGAAGTCGGCCTGTGCTGGCTGATGAAAGAAGGACGCGTAACGCTGCGGCGGCAGCGACAGGATATCCACTTTACGTGGGTAGGCCCTGACTGGAATCCAGACCACCCGAATTGGAATCACCGAATAACGTAATGAACCAATACATAGCCCTGTTTTTTGGTTAGACGTGTGACGGTTTGTATAAAGGGGAGGCGGACTCTCTAGAGGGAGCCGCCTCTTTTTTTATGGGCATCGTGGCGATAGAGCTAAAGCTTACTGCTCCTCCGCAAACCGGGCTTTTAGTACAGCCTGTGCAGAGAGCTGCCATTTGCGTACAGCAGCGGGCGTTACGCCGAGCTTTCGGGCGATGTCAGGATTGGTAAGCCCTTCGATCACGGATAAGTTGTACCAGTCTTTTGCCCGACCGGTTAGGAGGTCGCCGCATAGATGCACGGCTGCCACTGTATCAGGTGTCGGAGCAGGATCAATTCCTTCATATAAAACGGGCTCTCCCGTCAGAACCATTTTGTCACTCGTTTTTGCGTCTTTCGTTAATGTGCTTTTTATCCGCCCTTGAATGTACGAATAAGCGAAAGGAGGGAACGCTCCTTTTGCCTCATCGAACCGTTCGCATGCTTCCCAAAGGGCAATCATTCCCACTTGAACAAATTCATCTTTGTTCTTGTAAATGTGCAGCTTCTGTAGGATGCGGTGAATCATCGGCGTGTACTGCTTGGCTAACTGTTCAAATTGCATGATAAACATCCAATCTGGCCAGCGCGCCAGCGGGTTTATTCCCGGGTTGCTTTAAGCATATAACAATTGTCGAAATGTGTTAACAGCTAGTCAAATTGACGTAATGCATAGGTATCGCATTCAGGAAATGGGAAAAAGACGAGATTTACATTTAACCCTTTTGGAACAGGGCTGAGCAGGATTATGAAACTAATGTAAAATTATTGTAAAAAATGGATGGAGAAGAATAACGCAGGTAGAAAGTCTTTGATAAGTAAACAAAAAAAGTCAGTAAGGGTTCTCATATTGATCATGATGGCATCTGTTTTTGGGGTACGGTGATGCTGTAAAGGAGGAAAACGGGTTTGGAAGAAGCATATTTGCATGGGGATATTTTTCATATTGAAAAAAAGCGAAGAGAAGTAGAGCCGCTGTTTAAAAATTGTCATGATGTGAAGAAATGGTTCAATGACCGGTATCGTGTTTTTTCGGAAAAAAGTGCTTTTACCTGCCTGTGCTGCAGCAGTCCCGTTAATATGAATTTGACGGAAGTGGAAGGACGCCCGTTTTATTTTAAGCATATAGACGGCGGAGAATGTTCTTACTCGGGCAATGCGAGAACCTACCAGGATCATGTTTCAAAATATGAAAGCAGGCCTGTAAAAGATATTGGACTGACGGTGTTCCGGGAGATTTTAGAAGGCCAGCTTGAAAATTCGGTATTATCTTTAAAAAACTTGCCTTTAAACAAGGTTAATTTTCGTAATTGAATGGTCCCTAAAGCTGGACAGGCCAGCTTTCGGGACAGCTTTGTTGAGGGATGGCAGTTTACACCCGGTTATTCGATCCAAACAGCCGAATTTTTGCACGAACAGTTTCTTTAATGGCCGCTCTGCCTTCACGAAGGAAATCACGTGCATCTGCAATGACCGGCTTTTGGTTTAACACGCTCCGGGTGCTTTCTGCAAAAGCGACCTGGTTTTCGGTATTGACGTTGATTTTGGCAGCGCCGGCTGAGATGGCCTGCTGGATAACCTCTTCTTTCACCCCGGACCCGCCGTGAAGCACGAGCGGGGCATTGATTCTAGAAGAAATGTCCGCAATGCGATCACAGCGGACATTCGGTTCTGCTTGATACAGGCCATGAGCGGTACCGACCGCAACAGCGAGTACATCTACCTTCGTTTGTTCCCAAAATGAAACGGCTTCTTCTACGGTTGGAAGCTGGGCATCTTTTTCCTCGACGGTAACGTCCTCTTCTGTTCCGGCAATGCTGCCAAGCTCTCCCTCTACAGAGACGCCGGCTGCGTGGGCCAGCTCGACGACTTTTTGGGTGAGCGCTACGTTTTGTTCAAGCGGATGATGGGAGCCATCAATCATAACGGATGAAAAGCCTGCACGGATGCATTGAGCGATCACGGGAAAAGAACTTCCGTGATCGAGGTGAAGGGCAACCGGGACACGGCTTCTTTTTGCGGCGCACTCGGCAATACTGACGACATAATCGATGCCCATATATTGAATGGTTGCTTCGCCGACGCCTAAAATGACCGGAGCTCTTTCTTCACTGGCTGCTTCGCAAATGGCCTGGGCAAATTCCATATTGATCATATTAAAATGTCCGACGGCATAGCGGTTTTTCTTCGCATCATGTAGCATATCTGTAATCGGTACTAAGCTCATTGAACCGCCCCCAAAATGTTTTTCCCCACGTAATCCATGATTTTTGCCGTGATGGCTTCCGGTGTGAATCCAAACTGCTCCATCATTTTTTCTCCGGGTGCGGAGGCGCCAAACCGGTCTATGCCGATAATGAGTCCGTGTTCCCCGGCATACTTTTCCCAGCCGCACGGGTGTGCCATTTCAATGACGACTCGTTTTCGGATCGAAGGCGGGAGAACACCCTGCTGGTATTCCTTAGACTGCTGCTCGAACAGCTCTTTGGACGGCATGCTGACGATGATCACGTTCATGCCCTGCTCTTCCAGTTTGGAGCGGACTTGGTCCGCTAAATGAACCTCGGAGCCAGTGGCGATAAACAATACAGCATCATCCAATAGGGGTGACTGGTAATACGTATAAGCACCTCTCGCAATGGTTTCAGGGTCTGCCGATGAATATGGCAGGACCGGAACATCCTGCCGGGTTAAAATCATCGCAATAGGCAGGGCGGTTTGCTGAAAAGCAAACTGATAAGCAGCTGCAGTTTCTCTCGCATCTGCTGGCCGCATAACGATCAAGTCTGGAATAAGACGCAGCGACGGAATGTGTTCGATCGGCTGATGTGTTGGGCCATCTTCTCCGTAGGCGATACTGTCATGGGTAAATACATATACGACCGGCTGTTTCATAAGGGCAGACAGGCGAATCGCCGGCCGTATGTAATCAGAGAAAGCAAGAAAAGTGCCGCCAAATGGCCGGAGTCCTCCATGCAGGGAAATGCCGTTCATGATGGCTGCCATCGCAAACTCTCTTACGCCGTAATAAAGATTAGCGCCTCCCGGATTTTCGACGCTGAATATACTCTTTTGATGCAGATTGGTTTTGTTGGAAGAAGCAAGATCGGCTGCGCCGCCTATTAAGAGATTCGTGTTTAAAGCATAGGCATTCAATATGTCTTCAGATGCTTGTCTTGTTGCGAGAAGCTGTCCCTCTTTGTATAAAGGAATGTTTTTCTCTTCTGCTTGAAGAGAAGGCTCTTTCATCGCTTTTATTAACCGGGCAGCAAGATCAGGAAATTCAAATTGATAACGCTTCCATTTATCTTCCCACTCCATATATTGCTGCTCGTTGGAAGAAGTAATAGCTTGAAAGTGCTGCTTTACTTCCTCTGGCACGTAAAAAGGAGGGTGCGGCCAGCTGTAAGCTTCTCTTACACGTTCCGTCTCTTTTTTCCCAAGCGGTGAGCCGTGGGCGTCTGAGCGTCCTGCTTTTGCAGGGCTGCCGTAGCCGATAATGGTGTTAACAATGATGAGAGTTGGGCGGTCGCTGTGATGAGATTGTCCGATGGCTTGTTCGATTTCCTGGAGGTTATTGCCGTCTGCAACCGAAAGAACATTCCAGCCGTAAGCTTCGAACTTTTTCTGTGTGTCTTCGGTGAAGGTTAAGGAGGTGGGGCCGTCTAAACAGACGTGGTTAGAGTCAAAAAGAACGGTTAGCTTACTCAGTTTCAAGTGTCCGGCAAGGGAAGCTGCTTCCTGGCTGACTCCTTCCATCAAATCGCCGTCTCCACAAATTACATATGTGCGGTGGTCAATGATGTCACAGCTTGGCCGGTTAAAGGCAGCAGACAAGTAGCGTTCAGCAATGGCCATGCCAACTGCCATCGCAAAGCCTTGTCCAAGCGGCCCGGTTGTGGCTTCAACCCCTTCTGTGTGGCCGTATTCAGGGTGTCCGGGCGTTTTGCTTCCCCATTTCCGGAAATTTTTTAAGTCATCCATCGTCAGATCGTAGCCGCTTACGTGAAGCAAACTGTACAAAAGGGCTGATCCATGGCCGGCGGAAAGAACAAAACGATCACGGTTCCACCACCTGGGGTGCCGGCTGCTTTGCGTTAAAAACCTGCTCCACAGTGTGTAAGCCATTGGGGCAGCGCCCATGGGCATACCGGGATGGCCCGAGTTTGCCGTTTCTACGGCATCAATCGATAGCATGCGAAGCGTTGTAACAGACAAGTTTTCAATCGAAGACATGAAAGAACCTCCTCTGTAATAAGAGAGTGATAAATTCTGACAATTCACTCTTTTTATCATCATATGCTCATTTTTTTTCGAAATCAATAAATTTTTGATCAAAAAAATAAATTTACAAACAACAAATGATCAACTATAATAAAAAAAAGCAAAAAATGAATCAATATTCTGAAAATTAAACAGTGGGTGATTCTGCTATGATTACAAAGCAAAGACATAATCTTATGATTGAAATGATTAAGGATAAAAAAACAGTCAGCATTTCTCAGCTGGCAAAGGAGCTCGGTATTTCCAGCGTTACGGCCCGGCGCGATGTAGAATTTTTGGAAAAGCAATTTAAAAACATTATTCGAATTAGAGGAGGGGCGGAGTGGAAAGCAGATCTGCCAGAGTACTCTACAAAAGGATTAAATGATCGCTTTCAGCAGCAGTACGAAAAAAACAAAGAGGAAAAGCAGCAAATTGCCCGAAAAGCCTCTTCGCTTATCCAGGATTATGAAAGCGTTATCATAGATGCGGGGTCTACCACCTTTCATCTTGCCCAGTACCTTGATTCACAAAAGAAAATAACCGCTTTTTTAACAGCGGTTAATATTGCCGAAGCCCTGGAGGAAAAGGAAAACATCACAAAAGTGCTGATGGGCGGCATTTTTCGCTCGCGTACAACGACCATTGTTAGTTCTGTACTGAAAGACAGCTTAAGTGAACTATATGCGGACAAGGTATTCATCGGGGTATCCGGCGTTTCACTGGAAAAAGGATTTACGTGCCACGATTTACTAGAAGTCGAGGTGAAAAGAATGCTTGCTCATTCTGCAAGGGAAGTCTACTGGCTGGCGGATTCTTCGAAATTGGATACCATTGCTTCTTTTCAAGTTCTAGACTTGGAATCTCGTCATACTATTATTACGGATGACAAGATAGATTCTTCTATTCTTGAACAGCTAAAGCAAAAGGTGAATGTAATCATTGCTGAAAGGGGGTGATGACGTATGACAAATATGCTGATCGCACAATCAGGCGGACCGACATCGGTTATCAATCAATCATTGTATGGTGCCGTTGCGGCTGGTATCGCACATCCGGATATTCAACATGTGTACGGTTCTTTAAATGGTGTAGAAGGTCTTTTGAATGGGCGTCTTGTACTGCTGGATGAAAAGCTGAGCACGTTAAAACAGGCATCCTGCCAGCCGGGAGCGATTTTAGGTGGTTCAAGATATGAACTGGCTGAAGGAGATTTAGACCGGATGATCAGTAAAATGGAGGAGCTAAGCATTGGGATTTTCTGCTATATAGGCGGCAATGGCTCATCCAGAACGGTAAATGTCCTGCATCATTATGCAAAGCTGCTCCAGAAAGATATCAGGTTTGTGCATATCCCAAAGACCATTGATAATGATTTGTTTGGCACAGACCATACACCGGGCTACGCGAGCGCCGCCGCCTTTTTAATACAGTCTATTCAATGGATTGGGGCGGATATGGATTCGCTGGGCACATATGATCAAATTGAGCTGATTGAAGTGATGGGCGGGAATTCTGGCTGGCTCGCTGCTGCGAGTGCTTTCGGCAAGCAAAAGCCGGAGCAGTTTCCACAGCTGATTTATCTTCCGGAAAAAAAGCGAACGCTCGATCAGTTTCTGCAGGAGATCGAATTGTATTACCGTAAATATAAAAAATTAATGGTCATTGTTCCCGATCACTTTCAAGTGGGTGAAATCCGGTCGGCTTCTTCCGCGAATAAAACAAGAAAAGGCTTCAATGGCGGCATCAGCTATACGCTGTCAAGTGAAATTGTCGAGAAGCTCGGTTACAAAACAAGACTAACCAATCCTGGCTCCCTGTATAGAAGTGCTTTCAGCCTCGCATCCCGAACGGACTTGGAGGAAGCAAAGCTTCTCGGGGAACGTGCTGTGGAAGCCGCCATGAGCGGTTTGTCCGGTGTGATGATGTGCTTAAAGCGGCTGCAGAATGAGCCTTACTTATGTAAAGTAGAAGACAGGCCACTAGACGATATTGCCGGAAGAGAAAGAAAACTGCCTTCTGCGTATTGGGACGACGGGACTCAAATGGCTACCCCGGCCTTTCAGCAGTATTTACGTCCTTTAATCGATTTTGAAATAATGAAACCGCTTACTATATAATGCACATTATTTTAAATTGAGGGAGATGAACCTTTTGAAGAAAAAATGGTTTTCAATGCTCTTTATTGTTTCTTTATTCCTGACTGCATGCTCCCCCCCTTCAACATCTAATACAGCCGGTTCTGAACCAGAAGAAGCATCCAAAAGTGAAGATGGTAAAACACAAGTACGCTGGATGCAGCACTGGGTCAATGAACAGGGTCCTGACAAAATCAACGAAGTAAAAGCCGCCTTTGAAAAAAAACATCCAGATATTGAACTCATCATTGAAGACATTCCTTTTGCACAAGAGCATGATAAACTTTTATCGCTTGACCTGGCCGGTATGCCGCCAGATGTCATTACTGCTTCAGGCGCCTGGGTAACAGAATTTGCGGATGCAGGCATTATCGATCCGATTGATCAGTATATTGAAGATCTTCCAGAGGATTATCAGGCTGCGATTGAAGGGCCGATGACTCAGCCGTGGAAAGGCAAGCGTTATGGCATTCCGATTACGAACGGCAATATTGCCCTGTTTTATAATAAAAAGCTGCTTGAAGAAGCAGGTGTAGAGCCGCCTACAACATGGGATGAATTTTTAGCGGCTTCGATTAAGTTAACCGATACGAGCAAAAACCAATATGCACTGACAGGCAACCTGGCTGCCGAGCCGCCGACGGTTATTTCTTACGAGGTCTTCCCGTTTATTCTTCAAGCAGGAGGCAAGATCATCGAAAACAACCGCGCTGCTTTTAACACACCAGAAGGCGTAAAAGCACTCGAGTTTTACAAATCATTAGTAAAAGAACATAAAGTCACGACGCCTGGAGAATTGAGTGCAGGCGAAAAAGAAAAACGGGCCAACTTCTCAGCAGGAAATGTCGCATTTATGTTTGAAGGACCGTGGGGAGTCAAAATTCAAGAAGGCTTGAACCCTGATTTGGAATTTGGCGTCGTGCCTCTTCCGGCAGATAAACAAACCGGCACGATTGCGCAGGGGTCAGTTCTGACTCTGGCTTCCAAAGGGAAAAACAAAGAAGCCGCCTGGAAGTTTATTGAGTTTATGGGCAGTGCAGAAGGACAGCTGTTGTGGGATAAAGCGACAAACTTCTTCCCGTATAACAAACAAACAATGAAGGATTCTTATTTCCAGGAAGATCCTTATTTGAAGGTGTTCATTGATCAAGCAGAAACGGCAGATCGGGTAGAAGTTATCGACAACTTCCTGCCGCAGGCAAATGATTTAAGAAAGCAGTTTACGATTGAAGTGCAAAATTATTTAACAGATAAAAAGACAGCGAAGGAGGCTTTGGACGATGCAGCGACCTATTGGAATGCAGCGTTTGAAAAAGCTGAGCAGTGATGGTGTTCGGGGGCTCACAAAGAGCCTCCCCTTCCTTAAAAACAAGGAAGAGCCAGCGGGTACGAAAGCAAAGAATTTACAGCAATTCTTTGTAAAAGTCTCCTTTATTATGCCGGCTATGACACTCTTAATTCTGTTAACAGGCTACCCGCTTTTTCAGGTGATTCAAATGAGCTTTTACGATTATACCGACAAGGCCAATCCGGTTTTTGCCGGTTTAGCGAATTACAGTCATTTTATTGTAGATCCGCTGTTTTGGAATGCTGTGAAAAATACCGCTATCTTCACATTCACGAGTGTTTTGCTAGGCTTGACGGTTGGCATGACGTTTGCTCTTTTGTTGAATCAGCCCATTAATTCAAAGTTCAGAGGCGTATTCCGGGCTCTTTTAATGTTTCCATGGCTTACATCTTCAACAGTTGTCGCCGCTATTTTTATGCTCATGTTCAACCCATTTGGCCTCATCAACTACTTACTGAAAGGCATTGGGCTGGAAACCATTTCTCAAACAGCGTGGCTGAGTAACGAAACGACGGCTCTTTTTGCCGTTATTATCGCCAATGTATGGCGTGGATTCCCGTTTATGATGCTCATGATTTTAGCGAGTCTGCAAACCATCTCTCACGATTTGTACGAAGCAGCCGACATTGACGGTGCAGGCTTTTTTCAAAAGCTGATCTACATTACCATTCCTCAAATTAAAAATATCATTTTAACAGTAGCCGTTTTAGAGTTTATCTGGAATTTCCGTTCCTTTGACCTTGTTTTTCTTATGACAGGCGGAGGGCCTGTAAATTCTACCGAGATCCTGTCTACTTATGTATACCATTATGCGTTTAGAACGCTTGACTTTGGTTACGCGTCTGCCACAGCCATTTTCATGCTGATCATTATGGTTGTGATTTCGTCATTTTATATTCGGGCAACGATTCGAAAGGAGAGGGCGTAACATGACAGGCAGGCCGCAATATACAACGTATGCTGCTTTACTTGTGCTGGGGAGCATTGCGCTTCTTCCGATTTTCTGGATGATCAGTGTGTCATTTAGAGCAAACACAGAGGTATTTTCGATGCCTCTGTCCATCCTCCCGCAAAACTGGACGCTGGAAGCATTCGAGAAGGTATTTCAAAATGCCGAGCTTATGAGGCTGTTTATCAACAGTTACGTGATTGCCCTGTCTGTTACCTTCGTGTGTCTTTTGTTTGCCGCACTGGCCGGGTATGGATTTTCAAGATTTAAGTTTAAAGGGAAAAGAACAGCCATTACATACATTTTGATTACACAAATGTTTCCGATGGTTCTTCTGGTCATCCCATACTTTTTATTTATCACCCGTGTTGGTCTTTATAACAGTTACTTTGCGCTTATTCTGGCTTACACATCGTTTGCGCTGCCGTTTTCGATTATGATGATGCGTGATTTTATTACAACGATCCCGTATGAATTGGACGAAGCAGCTAAAATCGATGGATGTGGTCCATTTCGGACGTTCTTCCACATTATTTTGCCCCCGAGCCTGCCAGGATTAATTGCAACCGGAGTTTACACATTCATTCTCGCCTGGAACGAATTTTTATTTGCGATTGTACTGACAAATTCGGTTAGTGTCCGGCCGCTTACGATTGGGATCGGAATGTTAATTGGTGAATTTACAACCGAATGGAATGCGCTAATGGCGCTGTCGTTTATGGCCAGTGCACCACTGATCGTCGTGTTCCTTTTTGTACAAAAGTATTTCCTTCAGGGGCTTACAGCAGGAAGTGTAAAGTGAACCACTGTTTTTCAAGAACCGGACGTTCCTGTGGAACGTCCGGTTCTTATTTATTTGCCTGTTCTTTTTTAAGAGTAAGTAGAATTTAGCGTTGTTAAGCTGCACGATTAACACCTGATCGCGGCACCAGCCAGTGGCTTCCTTACATACTCGAATCGGACAAATACGTTAATAGCTGTCGAAATGAGGGGGTATTAAAGAAACAAGAAAAAGGTCATCCTCCATCTCTACTGCAAACCTGTTTGCTTAAAATAGGGAAGTAGTAGGTCTTTTTTCACCATAAGTCTTTCAATGACAAAACCGGCTTTTATGTTAATAAACAAGCAAAATTTGTCTCCTGGAATCAATAAACAGATTGGGAGTGAAGAGGGTATAACAATACTATTTATAATGATATAAAGAAAAAAATCAATTTTTTTAAATATTTTGTTCGTTATAAAGGATTAAATGTGTAATAATGGGTATAAATGATAGAAAAGTAATTTAAGAGAATCGATTTGCTTATCCATGAAGCAAATCAAGCAGCGAAGGATTGTAATTGTGACAGTTACTTTAAAATGATGGAGTTATTTACTTTTTTTATGTATTCAACAGTGAAAAAGTACTACAATCTATGTATACTGTTAAAGATATATAGATTGTATATTTTTAATTCAAAGGAAAGGCAGAGGCAGCCATGAATAGTACGTTCGGGGAGAGAGAAGCGATTAAAAAGCGGCTGAATCAAATTGAGCAGCTTGAGAAGGACATTAAACGACATTTTCAATTGGAGCGGAAGCAGCTGTTCCTTAGACTGAATATAATAGAAACATTGGACACAGAATCTAGAGCAAGCAGTGTAACATTTCAGCGCAGAAAAGCACGGGTTACCTTTTTACAGGAAACGATTGTCGGCTATTTGAAGCAGGAAAACCGGCCCGTCCGCGGCCTGGCGGTGCAGCGGTATGTAGATAGAGGATCAGACCGGTCACCGTATTGGGAATGTAAGTGCGTTTATGAATGCGCTTATGCCAAAGTATAAAGAGGTCCGCAAACTCGGACGCGGGATGTATGTGTATGAAAATAAAGTGTTACCGCAGGAAAAACCGGAACAACGTCAACATCCTCGATAAGGAGCAAATCCCTTTACCTTCACAAGCAAAAAGGATGATTGGACTTTTATAATTTTCCTATATGAACGCCCGTTGCCGTTAACAATGATGAGTTGGAATCATTGGATCAGAAACAGGGCTAGTTTTGTTTAAAGATTCGTTATACTTATCCAGCTCTCACAAACATGCACAGCATATGTATATAAAAGCTATAAAGTGATAAAAAGATATTTATTATTTTTTAGTAATTTAAATAGAACAAAAGTTGCTTATATATAGTATAATATGGAATTATAAAAAACAATTTCCTAGGAGAGAAAGGAATCCATTTTGAGCGGAAGGTTTACTGAACAGCAGGCGATTAAAACAAGATTAAGCCAAATTGACCAAGTGGAATCACGAATGCTAAAAGAATTACAGGCAGAACGGGAAGCTCTTTTACAAAGGCTGGAGGATTTAGAAAGTGGTAAGAGCAGGGAGCATCAGCCCGTCCGCCGGCCGAAAGAAAACGTACATGAGCTGCGGGAGGTAGCTGTCGCGTATTTAAAAGAACGAAAAGAGCCAGCACGGGCAGTGGAGATTCAAGCGTTTGTTGAGCAGGCAACTGGCAAGCGTATTTCGAATATGAGTTCATTTATGAAAGCGTTAGAGCCTGAATATGACCGCGTTGAGCGGCTTGGGAGAGGCTTATACATTTATCGGTATGGAATAGAATAAGTAAAAAAGCAAGCCGCCTGAAGAGGCGGTTTTTTTGTCCTTTTCATTAGGCAGCGGCTGTAGAAGCAGGAAGTTAACGCTGTGCATTTCTTTATTCTTCCATTTTAGACCTGTTCGTTTCTGATTGTATATTTTTGTAATTATTAAAGGGATGTAATAAAGCGATAATATTGAAGTAAAATCCTGTATACACTATGTATGCAGGGCTTTCTTGTTTAAAGAAGGAAATGAAATTACTTTTTAATAACATAAGTATAATATACCAATTTTCAATGAAAATAGAGTAAAAGTGTATTTATGGAAAGGACAGTAAAAATCCTATAATAGCGCGGTTTGTAAGAATTTGTCGAACGAATATCCCTGTTTTTTTAAGCGTTTTTGTTCTATAATAAAGACACTATCAAACACGCACGAAAAGGCAAAATCGCTGAAAAGCGATGACGCAAAACTATAGGGGCTAACGGAAATCCATGCCAGCCAGTTGCCGAAAATGATCTTGTACACTCACATAAAGGAGGGCATGTCATATGCCATTGTACAGTATGAAGGAGATCTGGACGCCGCTAAAGTGGGTAGGCATCAAACTGTTTAAAACACTTGATGAAGGAAGCTACTATATAAAAGTGGGAAGTCGTCCGAGAAAGAAGATCAGCAGCTAGGTACTGGCCATGAACTGCCAGCGACACACATATTCATAATGAAAAAACGCCCTGTCAGGAAGGGCGTTTTTTTTCGTTATACTTTAAATGTGCCGGTCAGCGCCTGCAGCTCTTCAGCCATAGAAGCAAGAGATGCGGCGGAAGAGGAAATTTCCTGCATCGCGGCCAGCTGATCTTCTGTAGAAGCGGAAACCTGCTGCGTGCCATCGGCGGTTTCATGAGAATGGCGCTTTACAAGACGGATCATGTCGTGAACGTGCTCGGTGCCGGACTCGAGATGCTTTACCGCGGCGGATACCGCTTCGATATGTCGGGCAGTATCCCGGGCAGCTGCTTGAATACCTGCAAACGATCGGCCGGAGCTGTGAACCGAATCGATTCCAGCGGCCACTTCGGTGAGCACCTGCTTCATAGATTGGTCAGAACGAGCGATTTCAGACTGTGTCGCCGTAATCAGCCCGTTAATCCGGGCAGCCGACTCGGATGACTGCTCTGCTAACGCCCGCACTTCCTCGGCGACAATGGCAAAGCCTCTGCCGTGTTCGCCGGCCCGAGCTGCTTCAATTGCCGCGTTCAAGGCCAGCAGATTTGTCTGGCGGGCAATGGTGGTAATTACCTCTGTAAACTGGCCAATCTCCTCTGACCGCGCGCCGAGCTTTTCGATTGACGAAGCTGTTTCATACACCGTTTCCTGAACGGTATTCATCTGGGTAACAGCTGTTTGAATGGAGGTGCTGCCTTCCTCGGATTTTTCCAGAGACTCTCCAGCGCTTTTCAGCAGTTCTGCAGAACGCTCTGCAATTTGTCCGACATCGGCTGACATGTCTTCAACCGTCCGGCTCATTCCTTCGACGCTTTTCACCTGCTCATCCGTAGCAGCGGCCACATTTGCCACCGTGGAGAAAATCTGTTCAGATGCGCTGCTCATTTCTTCTGCGTTCGCTGTCAGTTCCTCGGAAGAAGCCGCCACCTGCTCGGTATGCATGGAAATCTGGGTGATCACATGCCGCAGCTGTTCCGTCATTTTGCCAAACGAAGCAGACAAACGGCCAATTTCATCTCCGCTGTTCAAAACGGTTCCCTCTGTCCGCAGGTCACCGGCTGCTATCTTTTCAGACTGGTCGGCCATATCCCGAAGCGGCTGTAGCATCCGTCTGATCATCCAGATGAAAAGGGCGGAAAATAGGGACGCAATGATAATCGTGCTGACGATCGATCGGCCAATGTTGTCCTTCATCGACTGTTCAACTTCATCGAGTGTTTTCTCGGAAATAGAAGCATTCAGGAAATAAGGAGCTGTATCAATCCGGGCAAAAAGCACATAAGCAGACTGTCCGTTTTTTGTGACCGGATAGAAAATATCGGCTGTGCTTTCGTCCATGTGGAGCTTCGGCTTGCCGCTTTTCAATACATCTTGAATGTTTTCGTTTTGAATGGTGTCGCCTTTTTTCCAGATCGGTGCTTCACCGTCCCCCATGTTCTGGGTTAACACCAGTCCGTCTGGGCTGATCATATAAATCCCTTTTATCCCATTTCCCTCGTATATATAGGTTTTCAAAGATGCTTCAAAAACATCAGCGTTCAAAGCGGCTTCGAGTACACCGCGCCCGTCCGCACGCGGGATGATCATAAACTTGAAGATTTCCAGTGTTTCCTGCTTTAAAATAAGCGGCTCTGCGATCACAGGTGTTTTCCCGTCCAGAACGGAGCGGTAGGCGGGGTTAAAGGAAAATAAATTTATCCCGATCGACGCTTCCTCGGTGGACTGCGTAAAAACACCCTGCCGGTCAGCCAGGTAAAGGTCAGTCATGCCGGTTTGTCTGGCAATGGCCTCCAGGTCCCTGCTTGTTAAGGAGCGGGTGCTGTCCATTTGCTGGAGTGTGTAGGCTGCATTGAGCATCGTTTTTTCTACCTGTCCTTCCAGAGACAGAAGATGGCTCGATATATTGGCTGTCAGTTCCGTTAGTTCTTTTTCGACGCTTTTCTGTGAGTTTTCGTCCATATTTGCAGAAGCGGCTTCCATTTGTTTTTTTAAGGAGCGCGATTCGATCCATTGGACCAGGCTTGAACACAAAACTAAAAGAACGATAAGAGAAACAAGCAAACGAACAATTTTTTGTTGAATCGACAAACGTAAACGACCTTCTTTCTATATGTTAGATTCTTTTGTAGGTAAAAAGAACCTGTTTTTTCTTGAAAATAAAAACTGCCTTTAAAAGAATAGTGTAATCTTCCTGGTAAGGCAATGCTTTTTTTCTATTTGTCCCTTTTTTTAACTTTTTAAATTCTCTCAATCTGGCTGTGCTATACTAGTTTCAAAAAGCAGGGAGGGTTTCCATGAAAAGGGTAAGGATATGGCTGCTTGGACTGATGCTTCTGTTTCCAACGTGGGCACAGGCAGCCGTTACAGAAGAATTTGATGTGTCGAATGGTGTGACGTATACGGAAATTGTGGAGGAAGGAACGGCACCCCAGTCGGTCCGGGTCATGGAGATTGATGCGACAGACCCCTATACGAAAGTAAAAGCAGGCGTGCCAAATCCGCTCAATAAGCTTGTGCAGACGTCGAAGCAGGCACTGGCAGCAAGCGAGGAAGGGCATGAAGTGATCGGGGCGATTAACGGGTCGTTTTTTAATCGGGAGCCGATGCCGCTTTATTTTGTGGCGATCGACAACTACCTGGTAAACGGCGGCACGGTTGAAACAAGTAAAAACGAGTTTGTGAGTCAGCAGATTGCTTTTGGCATGAACAAAGAAGGAAAAGGACAGATCGACCATTATTCTACCACCTTTACATACTCGCATAATGGAACGACGCGAACGATGGCCGGCCATAACGGTCAGCGCTCTCCGGATGAGACGATGATTTATACGCCGAATTTTTCTTCTGGTATCACAACGACCAATCCGTACGGCTATGAAGTAATTGTAGACGGAGCAGGCGACCCGTCACTTCAGTTTGGCGGCACTCTGACTGGAAAAGTCACCGGCTTCCGTCCATACGGGCAGGCAGATGGCGCGGTTATTCCGAAAAACGGCTTTGTGCTGTCGGCGCATGGCAAGGAAGCGGACGCACTAAAGAGCATGAAAATCGGTGATACCGTGTCGGTGTCCGTCGATGTGGATGAAAAATGGCAGGGTGCTGATTTTATGATTGGCAGCGGGCCGCTGCTTGTAAGAGATGGAAAATCAGTACTGGCCGAGTCGATGAATCCGAACAGTCCGAAAGCAAAGGAAAAAGCACCTCGTACAGCGGTAGCGATTGATAAAACAGGTGAAAAAGTGGCGTTTATTACAGTAGACGGACGCCAGCCGGGCTACAGCACCGGCATGAGTTTATCCGATTTTGCGGACTATATTCAGTCGCTCGGCTATGACCGGGCCTTGAATATGGACGGTGGAGGTTCTACAACGATGCTGGCACGTGAGCCGGGCGATTTTACCGCCACGATTCAAAACAAGCCGTCTGACCCGTGGGAGCGGCCGGTATCTACCTTTTTAATGGCGATTACAACAGCGCCAAAAGGTGTACCAACGACGATCGATGCGAGCCTGTCGTCTAACGCGCCGCTTGAGATTGGAGAATCACTTCAAGTAAACATCCGCTCGATTATGGATGAATACGGCAATCCGGTTAAAGTAGAAGATGTGACAATCACATCTGATCTGGGAACTGTTTCTGGAACGACCTTTACAGCGGCTAAATCCGGCACCGGCTTCGTTTCGGTCAAAAAAGGAACAGCCGAGGTAAAGCTGCCGATTACGGTCAAAGCAGCGCCGGAAAGCAAAGCGGTTCTGCTCGATTCGTTTGAAGGAGGAGGCTGGTCGATTTCACCTGTCAGCACCCGTGCTTATGACGGCAAGTATTCCCTGCAGGTGGATGGCACGGTTCGGCCGGCTCAGCCGCTTGCCTTAACTGACAGTCCAACATTTGTCAGCATGCGTGTGTACGGGCAGGCAGACGGGGCAGAAGTGACCGGCACGCTCCTCGATGCAAAAGGAACCGCTCATCAGGCGTCCTTTGGTCAGGTAACGTGGAACGGCTGGAAGAATGTACGCATACCGGTGCAGGCGGGATGGATGAAGCTGTCGGCTCTTTCATCTACGAAGCCAGGGGTGTATGTGGATGATGTAAAAGCTGTGTATGGCACTTCTTATCAAGAAGCGTTATTCCGTGATGTGCCCGTCAGCTTCCGGGCAGAGGGCGATATTGCTTCACTTGTAGACCGGGGTGTAATCAGCGGCTTCCCGAATGGCACTTTTGGACCGCAGGAAACGCTGACACGCGTGCAGGCAGCGATTATGCTGCAGCGGGCGATGAAGCTGCCAACAGACAGCGTGAAAAATCCGAACTTCTCTGACGTGCCAAAAACGTACGCTTTCTATGGAAGCATTGCTGCTGTGACTGAGGCGGGTATTATGTTTGGCCGGACGGACGGTACGTTTGATGCGCAGGCGAAGCTGACGCGCGCCGAGATGGCTGCAGTTCTGGCCCGTGCACTGAAGCTTCCGGAAGCCAACCGCAACTATTTCCCGGATAATTATGCCGGCACGTTTTCATACAGCTCGGTAAATGCACTGGCAGCGTCTGGCATTACCGAAGGATTTCCCGATGGCACGTTCCGGCCGGGTGAACCGATCAAGCGCGCTGATTTCAGTATCTTTTTAAATCGGGGGCTGACGAAAAACTAGTTTTGGGCCGAATTAGGGCTGCTCTGGGCCGGAATGAAACGCGTTTGGGCCGGAAAATCTTTTTTCCGGCCCGGTCCAAGCAAAATCCGGCCCAGATTCATATAAACCGGCCCAGCAGCAGGTCATATTTCAAAAAAGGCTTATCCAGCTTGTTTTATCAGCCGGATAAGCCCTTTTTTATTCAAATCGCAGTGCATGGCTTGGCTTCATTCGCGCCGCTTTTAGAGCTGGATAAATGCCGAATAATCCGCCGATTACCATTGTAGAGCCAAGTGCCAGCTTAACCGCCCACAGGGGAAGCGTCAGCGTAAAAGCATCAATGTAATGGTTCCATAGCTCGATAAATCCATAGCCGAGTCCAATGCCGACCAGTCCACCGATCAAACAAAGAAGCAGTGTTTCAAAGAAAAACTGGGCCATAATTTCAAATGTGGTCGCGCCGATCGCTTTTCGCACCCCGATTTCCCGCGTACGTTCTCTGACAGACATGACCATCACATTCATGATACCCGTGCCGCTGATCAACAGTGCAACGGCCGTAATACCAAGCAGCATCACCTGTAAAATCGTCGTTACATTGTCAATCGCGCCGAGCATCTGATCCTGCTTTACGACACTGAAGTCTATTTCCTTATGATTTTGCTTGATAGCGGAAAAAACGGCACCGTCCACCTCATCAATTACATCGGTGCTGTCCGCCTCCACGATCATTTTGTTTAAATACTTCATATCCGTGCTGGCAAGCGCTGTTTCAATGGGCATGACGATGTTGTTGTCAGTGCTCGAACCGAGTGTCGCGTTTGGCTCAAGCACTCCAATGACTGTGTATGTATGTTCGCCGATGGTCAGCTTTTGGCCGATTAACGTCGTTTCCTGGGCAGACACGACAGTACCGGCCATGAATGAGTCAAGCGCGCGCTGCCACCATGCCCTTTCTTCAGCAGCCGGAGCGCCTGTGCTTCCTGGCTGGGGCTGAGCTGTTTTTCCGAGCAGAGCGTCATGAATGTTGCTGCCAAGAACAACGACTTTTTCCTTTGACTGCTGCTCTTCATCTGTAAAAAAACGTCCTTCCGCCAGGGCAGCATGCTGAACACGGCTGTATTGATGGGTGCTGCCAACCAGTACCGCCTGAACATTTTGTTCTCCGTAAGCTGCTTTCGAAACGGTTTCAAGCTGTGGAGTGACAGTCTTTACATGCGGCACCGCTTCTACGGCCTTCGCATCGTCATACGTTAACGTGCTTGGCACGCTGGTAATGCCGCTTAAAAAATCTTTTTCTCCGTTAGCGGTATCCAGGACGCGGCCGGGCATGACGAGAATTTGTTCCGCGCCGAGACTGCCCATCTGTTTGAGCAATGTGTCCTTTACACCGACTGCGATGGAGATCAGGACGATGACCGCAAACAGACCGATGACAATGCCCATCATGGCGGACAGCACACGGAACTTGTTTGCCCAGAGACCGAAGCAGGCGAGTTTCAAAGCGTTCCCTATTCTCATACGAGCACCCCATTCCGCAAATGAATCACACGCTGGGCGCGATTCGCCACTTCTTGATCATGGGTAATCACGACGATGGTCGTACCCTGCTGATGCACGCGGTCAAATAGCTGCAAAATTGTTTCCGTCGTTGTTTCGTCCAGACTTCCGGTTGGTTCATCAGCGAGCAGAATAGAAGGCTCATTCACGAGCGCCCGGGCAATGGCGGCGCGCTGCTTTTCCCCTCCGGACAGACGGGCGGGCTTTTGCTTCCTTTTATCGGCGAGTCCGACTTCCTCTAATAGCTGCATAACCCGGGCTTTTTTTCTCCCGAGCTTTTTTCTTCCGTATGTAAGGGGAAGCAAAACATTTTGATAAACTGATAGATTTGGGATAAGCTGAAACTGTTGAAAAACAAAGCCAATTTCGTTGTTTCGGAGCCCTGTCCGTTTGGCCTGCCGCATTTTATGAACAGGTTTTCCAGCCAGAACGTATTCGCCTGAATCAGCAGAGTCCAGGGCGCCCAATATGTTGAGCAGTGTACTTTTTCCTGAACCGGATTTTCCCATAATGGCTACATATTCACCCGTGTTCACATGCAAATCCACGCTGCGTAAAATATCTTGCTTTCCGCTGCCTGTATGAAAAGCTTTTTTTATACGGTGAAGCTGAATCATGTCCCGACCTCCAAGGTTTTTCATCTCTGAATAGAATGCTAGCACAAGCATTGGAAGTTTCCCAGTCCTATCCATGTCAATTTAGGAATATGGTATAATAGTTTGCTTGAGAATAACGATAAGCAACGGGAGGAATTTGTTTTGAAGAAATATCATATACTCGCTGCTTTGCTCGTGTGCTTTACATTCGCAGCAGCGTTCAGCCATACGGCAAAAGCGGCTGATCCTACACCGGCAAAAGTGATTGTTCCTTCCCTGACGGTTCGCGATAATGCCAGTCCAAATGCAAACGTGATCGGCTCTCTGAAAAAATATACGACTCTGTCTGTGTATGGACAGGTGCCGGGCGGCTGGTCCGAGATCCGCTTTCAAAACCGCCGTGCCTATGTGCCGACCGGTCATCTGAAAACAGCCCGGGACACAGTCGTCGTTACATTTGGCGACAGCAACACCGAGGGAACAAACTGGCTGGAAAATCCTACATATGCCGAGTCTGATAAATGGGCCGCAAAGCTCGGACAAACGTATCAGGTGATCAATGCTGGAATCGGCGGCGATACAACGGTCAAGGGATATAATCGTTTCGAGCGGGATGTACTGGCTAAAAACCCGGATATCGTGACGATTATGTTTGGCACCAATGATGCGGTTATTTCAACGGAAGCAAGGGCGCGTGTATCGAAGAAAGAGTTTGAGGAAAACATCCGCTATTTCGTTGATACACTAAAAGCGCGGAAAATCCGCGTCATTCTTATGACAACACCACCGATGATTCAGGGCCTGTTTTATGAACGGTATAATGAGAATTTGTACCGGCCATACAACGGTGCCCGGCAATGGAACGATTCCTATAATGCCATCATCCGCAAAATTGCCAGAGAAAAGCAGGTAACCCTGATTGATAACTATCGGAACATGACGCTGGTAGCGGGCGGTGTAACGGATGCCCGCTTGATGTTATCAGGATTGATTGACTTCTCGGGTACGCATCTAACCCCAAGAGGCGCAGAAATGATTTACCATTCTGTGAATAGAGTAATAAGGCCGTAAAAGGAGGCTCCTGGTAGGGGCCTCTCAGACTGTAGACAAATGATTGAAACCACCATCACATGAATGGGATAGATCGGCGGCATCCAGGCAGCTCCGCTTTCCATGGGGCAGGCGCTGAGCCCGACTTCGCCTGGCGGCTTCACTGGTCTCAGCTGCCCTCCCGCCCCGCCGCCAAGTGGCTTGCACTAAGGGTGTATAGAGCTAAAAAGGGCGTGTTTTCTCTTTTTAAAAAAGAAAAAATGTCTATCCAGTCCCTGGCTGATTGACCTTCAACATCACTTAGTGAAGCAGGCCGGACGAAGACTCCTGCGGGAAGTACAGTGAGTCGGGAGATCCCGCAGGCTTCACTTATCGGCTCTTTTTTTAAAAAGAGAAAGACTTTGTCTACACACTGGGAGGCTCCTGATAGGGGCCTCTTTTTTTATAGTTCTTTTTCCATAAATATTTTAAAAGAATGGTGAGAAACGATCTTAAGTTTTATGAGAATCTACCGATATAAAAACAGGCAGTTTGATCTGCATAAATTTGAAAGGGCAAATCTGCGGAAATGCAGAGACGCAAAGCTACAGGGGCTAAGCCGTTTTGGTATGCCAGCCAGCTACCAGGGAGGAAATTCATCATGAAGAGGGCGGCAGCTAATTTGTTAGCCACCGGGTTGCTTGTTGCTTCTTTTGGTCCGAATCAGGCGTTTGCAGCGCAGGAAGAGGAACAAAATGTCATTGTGATTTTTGAAGAGAAAGTAGATAAACAGGCGATTGCCGAAGCGGATGGCGAAATTGATCATACGTTTAAGCAGCTGCCGATCGCTTCTGTGACATTGCCGGCAGACGAAGTGAAAGAGCTGAAGCAGGATGAGGATGTGATCCGGGTTGAAAAGGACATTACCATTCACGCATCGGCTGATACACTTGATTGGGGAATTGGCGCCACAAATGTGCCGGCTTCCTGGAACGCCGGCTTTACCGGCAAGGGTGTGAAGATTGCGGTCGTTGATACAGGGGTAGCTGCACATTCGGATTTAGCGGTTGCCGGCGGCGCGTCTTTTGTTTCTTATACAACGTCTTATGAGGATGATAATGGCCATGGCACACATGTAGCCGGCATCATCGGGGCAAAACATAATGGTTTTGGCACAAAGGGAGTCGCGCCGGATGCGGAGGTATATGCAGTTAAATCGCTAGAACGAAGCGGTTCAGGCAGTTTGTCGAGCATTTTAGCCGGCGTTGACTGGGCGATTACCAATAAAATGGACATTATTAATTTAAGTCTCGGTACACAAGTGAATTCAGCTGCTTTTCAATCGATGGTCGACAAAGCCTATGCAAAAGGCATTCTCGTCGTAGCCGCAGCCGGAAACGACGGATCGGCTTCCGGAACGGATGATACCGTTGATTATCCGGCGCGGTACGATTCAACGATTGCCGTTGGCGCCGTGGACTCGTCCTTGAAGCGGGCATCGTTTTCTTCTACCGGCCAGGCAGTGGATATTGCCGCGCCGGGACAAAGCATTCTATCGACCTATTTAAACAACGGGTATGCGCGTATGAGCGGAACTTCAATGGCCACGCCATATGTATCCGGCGAGCTGGCTCTTTTAAAGCAGGCCAATCCAACAGCGGATCATATACGTCTCCGGAACGCCCTTCAGGAAACAAGCAGGGATCTGGGTACAGCAGGAAAAGATCCCTGGTTTGGCTATGGCTTTATGCAGGTTCCTGCTGGTGCCGTCCTGCCGACAGTTCAGGCTGCACCGGCAGTGACGAAGCTGACATCCAGCGCCGCTTCCGTTTCTGCGCTGCCAGGCGAAACAAGCACCATTGCGCTGACAGCTTTTTATAGGGATGGCACAAAAGCAGATCGTACAAAGAAAGCGGCCTGGACATCGAGCAATCCGGCTGTTGCGACAGTGGAAGAAGGCGCGATTCACATTCATCAGTTCGGCAAAGCAACGATCAGTGCAGCAGATGGCGGAAAAACCGTAAACATTCCGGTTGATGCAACGGTTCGTTCTCTTACCGCCAGCACAACGTATGTGGCCGGCAAGCCAAAAGACACGAAAGCGGTCCGCCTGACAGCCATGCGGTCAAATGGAAGTAAAGTGGATGTGACGGAAGCTGCACAGTGGAAAACAGCCAGCAATAAAGTGGCAACAGTCGACCGCGGAACAGTAACCATTCAAAACTATGGCAAAACGTCTGTTTCTGGCGCATACGGCGGTAAAGCAGCGACGATCACTGTCGATGCGAATGTACGCAGTTTGAGTGTCAGCACAAAACGAGTGGCCGGCAAGCCGGGAACTGTAGAAAAGGTGTCGGTGACCGCTCTGCTTTCAAGCGGACAGCGTGTTGACGTAACGCCTCTTGTTACCTGGAAGGTGCTGAATCAGCAGGTGGCCAAAGTATCCAACGGCGTCGTGTCGATCTCTAGCTATGGCAAAACGTACATTGCTCCTTCTTTTATGGGCAAGTCGGTGAATATTTTAATTGAAAGCAAAAAATAAAGAATACTGGTTATGATGATAAAAGAAGTGGAAGCCCGGCCGAAAAGTGCCGGGTTTTTTATTTAGGCGCTGTTAAACGTTACCTTCGCTTATCAAAAGAAATCGAGAGTTCGTGTCCATTCCTTCATGATCGCTTCTTTTTTAAAGAATTCTTCCATAATAAATAAACGACGAATGTAAAAAGCTTCATTCAACCTACATAGATAAAAGGCAGTTATACTTTTTTATCAAGATGACCTTCCAACAGGGCATACATGAACATCCAGACTACATATAAGATTTCTAGAAGAATGTGAAAAAAACAGATAAAATCCTTTATCAGGTATAACTGTCAAGCAGCTTGTCATAAAATCGAACAATACTAATTTTTCTGAAAATACTTGTAAAAGCAGTTGCGATTGATTAAGATGGGAGTGTCAAATGAATATAGGCGAATGACGGCTGAGGGAGAGTGCATATATGCCGCCGACGGAGCAAGTTTCAAAAGCCTTGAAACGAATCTCTCAGGTACAAGGACCTCAATCGGACGCAGCTCTGGAGAGAGCATGAGATATAGTCATGCCACCAAAGGGGAAAATCCAGCTTGGATTAAGCTCTCAGGTAAACGGACAGGGAAAAGGATCACACCTTTTCCCTGTCTTTTTTTTGAAGCAAAACGACAAATGGGGGTGCGTGAAGGATGGAGCTGAAGAAAACACCGCTTTTTGATGAATACGCCAAGCATGGAGCCAGGGTAATTGATTTCGGCGGCTGGGCGCTGCCGGTGCAGTTTACCGGCATTTTAGCCGAGCATCATGCGGTCCGGACGCATGCCGGGCTGTTCGACGTGTCGCATATGGGGGAGGTGCTCGTGGAAGGCAGCGGAGCCGAGCCCTATTTGAACCGTCTGCTCACAAATGATGTGGCACTGCTTGGAGCAGGAAGCGCGCAGTATACAACCATGTGCTATGAAGGAGGGGGAACGGTCGACGATTTGCTTGTTTATAAAAGGGCAGATGGCTCTTTTTTGCTGGTCATTAATGCAGCCAACATCGACAAAGACGTGGATTGGATGCAGCAGCATACCGCAGGAGACGTAAAGATTACAAATGTATCCGATAAAACAGCGCTTTTAGCCCTGCAGGGACCCGAGGCGGAACAGCTGCTTCAGCCGCTTACGAACACAGATCTTTCTGCCATTCGGCCGTTTTGTTTTGTGGAGTCTGCTTCTATCGCAGGTGTAGACGATGTAATGCTTTCCCGAACCGGCTATACAGGAGAAGATGGCTTTGAGTTATACGTGCCAGCGGGGAGCGCTGTTTCTCTCTGGCAGCGGCTGGCCGAAGAAGGAATCCCTCTGTGCGGTCTCGGTGCACGCGATACGCTTCGTTTAGAAGCGAGACTTCCGCTGTACGGCCAGGAGCTGACACAAACGATCAGCCCGCTCGAAGCCGGCATTGGCTTTGCGGTGAAAACAGCGAAGAACCCGGAATTCATTGGTCAGCGTGCACTGAAAAAGCAAAAAGAAACAGGCCTGGCACGGAAAACCGTCGGCATCGAAATGCTGGACCGGGGTATTCCGAGAACGGGCTACCGAATCCTATCGGAACTCGGTGAACCAATTGGATTTGTTACATCCGGCACACATTCACCGACGTTAAAAAAGCCAATCGGCCTTGCGCTCGTTGACGCCCATTTTTCAGGTGTCGGCACCAAATTTTTCGTTGAGATACGCGGGAAAAGGGCAGAGGCTGTCGTTGTCCGTACGCCATTTTATAAAAGGGAGCGAAATGTATGACGTCCACATTCCAATATTTGCCTGATACAGACCAAGATCAAAAAGAGATGCTGTCGTTTTTAAATCTTTCATCTATAGAGGATTTGTTTTCTGATATGCCAGAGTCCATTCGCCTCCAAGGAGAGCTTGCGATTCCAAAAGCGATGCCGGAGCCCGTACTATGGAAGAAAATGAAAGGAATGGCCCGCCGCAATGCGGAACTGCCTCTGTTTCTTGGAGCGGGTACGTACGATCATTTCATTCCAAGTGTGGTCGGCCACATGATTTCCCGCTCGGAATTTTACACAGCGTATACCCCGTATCAGCCGGAAATTTCTCAGGGGGAGCTGCAGGCGATTTTTGAATTTCAAACGATGGTATGTGAGCTGACGGGAATGGATGTGGCTAATTCATCGATGTACGACGGCTTTACGGCTCTTGCAGAAGCCGCTTCGCTTGCCATCGCGCATACAAAACGTACGAAAGTTGTTGTGTCCCGCGCGGTTCATCCGGAGTCACGTGCGATCCTGCAAACGGTCGCAGCCGGACCGGATTACGCGGTGGAGGAAGCGGCGTTGTCTACAGATATAACAGATCTTGAGGCGTTAACAAAACAAGTAGACAGCCAGACGGCAGCGGTCATTGTGCAATATCCGAATTTTTTCGGCTCCATTGAGGATTTGCAGGAAATAAAAAAAATCGCTGCAGCACAAGGTGCGCTTTTGATTGTAAGCGCCAATCCGCTGGCGCTCGGTTTGCTTCAGGCGCCCGGTAAGCTTGGAGCGGATATTGTGGTCGGTGATATGCAGCCGCTCGGTATTCCAATGGCATTTGGCGGTCCGCACTGCGGCTACTTTGCGGTTACAAAGTCATTGATGCGCAAGGTGCCGGGCCGGATTGTTGGCCAGACAACCGATGCTGATGGAAACCGGGGCTTTGTCCTGACGCTTCAAGCACGTGAGCAGCATATCCGCCGTGACAAGGCGATGTCTAACATTTGCTCAAATCAGGCATTGAACGCGCTGGCCTCTGCTGTGTGTATGTCGGCTCTTGGCAAAACGGGCCTGCGGGAAATGGCCGTCTTGAATCTGGAAAAAGCCGATTATGCGTGCAGGCTGCTTCAGCAAAAGAGCTTTCCCATACTTAACGAGTCACCTTTTTTCAATGAATTTGTCGTTCAGCTGCCAAAGCCTGTTACGGACGTTCAAAACGCACTGATTGATGCAGGATTTATTGGCGGCTTTGATTTAGGGCCGGATTACGGAGAACCGAATAGGATGCTGATTGCCGTTACCGAGCAGCGGACAAAGGAAGAAATTGATGCTTTTATTCAGACACTGGAGGGGATTGTGCGATGAACGCCTACACAGATCTTATTTTTGAAATCAGCCGCCCGGGCCGTACTGGCTGCAGCCTGCCAGAACGCGATGTGGATGCGGTAAACCTGTCTAAGAAGCTGCCCGCACACCTTATTCGCGAGGAAGCGCCCGATCTGCCCGAAGTATCAGAGCTTCAGCTGGTCCGCCACTACACTGCCCTGTCGAATAAAAACCATGGTGTGGACAATGGCTTTTACCCGCTCGGCTCGTGTACGATGAAGTACAATCCGAAAATCAATGAAGATGTCGCAAAGCTTGACGGCTTCAGCCGCATCCACCCGTACCAGCCGGAAGCAACCGTGCAGGGGGCGCTTGCGCTTTTGCATGAGCTGCAGGAGGATCTTGCCGTCATTACCGGAATGGATGCGGTGACACTCCAGCCGTCTGCTGGCGCGCAGGGAGAATGGACTGGACTGATGATGGTGAAGGCGTATCACCAGCAAAGAGGTGAAAAGCGGACGAAGGTGCTGGTGCCAGACTCTGCCCACGGGACCAACCCGGCAAGTGCGACGGTCGCCGGCTTCCGCACTGTCACCATTCCTTCTACCAAAAACGGCCTGGTCGATGTGGAAGAGCTGAAAAAGCATGTGGATGACGACACAGCAGCTCTGATGCTGACAAACCCAAATACACTCGGTTTATTTGAAAAAGACATTCTGGAAATTGCCAGCGTCATTCACGAAGCGGGCGGGCTGCTTTATTATGACGGTGCCAATGCAAATGCCATTCTAGGCAAGACAACACCAGGGAAAATGGGGTTTGATATTGTTCACTTAAATCTTCATAAAACCTTTACGACACCGCACGGAGGAGGAGGTCCGGGTGCAGGTCCGGTCGGTGTAAAGGAAAAGCTGATTCCTTTCCTGCCGGTACCACGTATAGAAAAAAGAAACGGCCGCTTTGTCCTAAATAGAGAGGAGCCGTTATCCATTGGGCGGGTGAAAGGCTACTACGGAAACTTTGGCATCCTTGTACGCGCGTACACATATATTCGCACGATGGGGCCAGACGGGCTGCGTCAGGTGTCAGAGAGTGCTGTATTGCACGCAAACTATTTACGCAAAAAGCTGGAGCCATACTTTGTGTCGCCATACGAGCAGGTAAGCAAGCACGAATTTGTTCTGTCGGGCTCCAGGCAGAAAAAGCTCGGTGTGCGGACACTTGATATGGCGAAACGGCTGCTTGATTTCGGCTATCATCCGCCGACCATTTATTTTCCGCTGAACGTAGAGGAATGCTTAATGATTGAACCGACCGAAACGGAATCAAAAGAAACGCTGGATGCCTTTGCGGACGTGATGATTCGCATTGCCCGTGAAGTAGAAGAAGATCCAGAAACGGTACTGAATGCGCCGCATACGACGGTCATTGGCCGGCTCGATGAAGTAAAAGCAGCCCGGAAGCCGGTCGTCCGCTGGGAGCGGGAAACGGTCCGGCTGTGAACATTGTGCTGACGGATGCCGCCCGGCGACAGCTGCTCGTCTCCTCGCCGGATGATGGCCGTGTACCAAGAATTGATGCGGAGATGACAGGCGGCTGCGGTGTATCCGTCCGTCTGTCTCTCGTCTGGGATGAACCACGGCGGATGGATATCACGATACCGGTTGGTGATCATGTGTCTCTTCATCTGGATCGGTTCACAAAAAGATATGCGGGAGAACACCTTTTAGTGGATTACAATGAAACAGACGGATTTGTTTTGGGAGAAGCGTTCGATTCGAGCTGTACAACGTAAGAGACAGCATCCAGCTGTCTCTTTTTTCAATTAATAAGCAAACTGGGAGATTAGCAGACTTGTAATCCGTTCGCGTGATGTCTGGGTCTATATTCCTGTTTTTAATTTTTTGAGTTTGAAAGCGCTTTCCATTGGATATATATATGTAGTTAACATCCTTATGAAAGAAGGTGGCTTTAATGGGGGAAAGAGCTTGGCCGTTTCATTCATTCACAGGTGCGATTCAACCGAAGAAAAATTCAGAGGATATTTACGGAAAAGGATATGTGTATTCACCAAAGCTGTTTTCGCATGACTATGAGCACTTTGGCGGTGATTTGCTTAGTTTAGAAGCATTAACTGGGCGTGAACTAAGTGTGGCCGGAGAAATGCCGGTGATCTGCCATGAAGGTGCCGTAACCCCTGGAGCCGTCCGTCTGCTTGAAAAAGCGGGACTGAGGCTGCCATCCGTCCGTTATACGTATCGTAATGATCAAGAATATGTATCTATTTTAAATAAATTATCTTTGCAAGGAAAAAAAGTTATTTTCCAATATCCGCATCCGTCTGAGGATGCACCGGATTCTCTGTACTGGGTAGACCCGACTGTTATTGCATATTTAAGCGATAAGCGCAGCATTCCGGCTCTCGTACCACCCGAGCATGTTCCGCCAAGACGGATGGTCAGCCTGGAGGAGCTGCTTGAAGACACACCGCCTATGCCATTTATTTTAAAAACAGGCGATGGACGCCCCACTTCCGGCGGCTGCGGCGTACTTTTGATTGAAGAAAAGCAGCAGCTTTATGAGATAAAGGATGATTTCGGCGATTTATCTACGATTATTTGGGAGGAATTCATTGATTATGACCGCAATTTCGGCTTTCATTATGTCGCGGATCAAGACGGCCAGGTGCGGTTTTTAGGCAAGTCCGAGCAGGTAGTCAATGATGATAACTGCTTCCGCGGCAGCTGGGTTAGCACAAACGCTGAACCATTTGAGCGGGTAGTGGAAGCAGGGCTTCGAGTGATGGAAAATATCGCTGCAACAGGCTACGTCGGGGTTGCCGGCTTTGATGTGCTGATGCGTGGTGACGATTTTTATTTTATTGATTTAAATGTGCGCTTCAATGCGTCTACTTGTGCCCTTATGCTGCATGAAGAAGTCACGAATGCATACGGGAAATCGACAATCCGCTTGTCCTGCCTTGAATGGGACGGGCCGTTTACGGAAGGGCTGGCTGTTGTAGAAAAATACATGGACCTTGAACAATTTGTGCCGCTCAGCCTGCTCGACGCCGCTTATGTAGAAGGAGCATCGGGTCCTTCTAAAATCATTGGCCTTGTAATGGGCAGCGATGAAAGAGAAGTAGAGTCTATTTTAATGCGGATGGAAAACGATCGGTTAACAAGAAGAGAATAAAGGCAAAGCTGTCCTAGAGGGGGCAGCTTTTTTATTTACTGATTATTAAATGAGGTAGTATCTACTTAAACAAAAAGAATGTATTGTTTGCGAATATGGCAGGGAATCTAGTAATTAGTCAAATAACTGTAAGAAAAAAGAACCAGGCTCATCTACTATTTTAGCGGAATGAAAGAATACAAAGAAAAAGAGGATTGATTGATGTGAATGTTCCGGCCAAAGAATAGGAGAAAGGGCAAAAAGGGCATTTGCCTATTCCGGCATCTATCTCTCTGCATGTAAAAATTTTATAAAGTATTTGCAGTATGGCAAAAGAGAAGAAACAAGAATAGATACGAAAAATAAACTTCTATATACATTGAATGAAGCTTTTTTCCTTCACCGTTTAGTAGGACGGAAAAATGCTTTTTTAAAAAGCGGCGTAATGGGCTGCGAGCTGACGGCTACTTTTCAGGAAATTCGCCCGTACAGCAAGAAGAAACAAGAGAAAGCCGACACATACAAACGCAGGTCCACACATATGATAAAAGCAGCTGATTCATTAGGAATCGGCTGCTTTTTTTATGAGACAAGAAACAGGCGCTCGTTCATTTCTGGACAAGGTCCTCTATGGGACGGCAGGCAGCGGGTAGATATCAGCTGGTTGGCCAGAATGTCAGGTCCCCCGGTTATTTTCTTTAAAATCTCAACAAAGAGATTGGGTTGAAACCCTCATTCACAGAAGAAAGGCAAGACGTTGTCATACTGCAGCGGTCGGTCCATTCGATTAAAGGCCATTTTTAAAAGACGAAAAGATATTTTCGCCAGTCCACAGATGGATCTCCCGTCCGTTTTCTTATTTTGAATGCCTTGTGTATCACGGGGAATGAAGACCTGATCAGTTGTCAAAATTCTTTTGCGATAAATGGATAAAATTGTACAATGATAAAAGGGTATGATTAGACATTTGTTTTTTGTTCTAGTATCCTATTCACTTATCAGGCGTTTCAATAGCCTGGGACGTCCACAATGAGGTGGTTTTTGTGAAGAAACTAATACGCCTGGCAGTTTTAGTGATCATCGGTGCGGTTATTTTTAACTTTTCCTCGCAAACGTACGAACAGCAGTCGCTTGTACCGCTGCTTGAGCGTCTGCTTCCGGGAGAGCCGCTGGCCGGGCTGCTTGCTCCCATAGAAGTCTCGTATTGGGGAACGCCTATTTCGATTGAGACAAAAGGATACTATTATTTTCTTGAATTTTTTATTCGGAAGTTTGCTCATCTCTTTTTATTCGGCTGTTTAGCAGCAGCCTTGTTTCATGTGCTTGTGCTCGCCCGGCCCAGACGCATATGGCCGGTCGTCTGTTTATCTTTTGCCGGAACGGCTTTGTACGCACTGCTTGATGAGTATCATCAGCTGCTGACAGGCGGACGCACACCTATGTTAAAAGATGTGGGCCTCGATATGATTGGTGCATCCTTTGCCCTTGTTATATCCGTATTACTTTATAAAATCCGTAAACGAAAAGAAAAAACCCGGCTCTCCTAGTGGAGCCGGGTTTTTCAGTGTGTAGACAAAGTCAGTCTCTTTCAAAAAAAGAACCGATAAGTGAAGCCTGCCGGACTTCGCGCACCTTAGGCAGTGCGGGAGCCTCCTCGGCTGCGCCTGCGGGGTCTCCCGACTCACTTTACTTCCCACAGGAGTCTTCGTCTGGCAGGCTTCACTAAGTGGTGTTGAAGATCATAAGCAAGGACAGAATAGACATTCCCTTTTTTGAACAGAAAAATACAACCTTACTCGCTCTATACAATCTTGTCGCAAGCCACTTTGGCGGCAGGAGGGCAGCGCAGACTCCTATGGGACGAGCGGGCAGCAGAGACCGGGGGAGCCGCCAGGCGGATTCGGGCTCTGCGCCTGCCCCATGGAAAGCGGAGCTGCCCGGACGCCGCCGATCTCTCCCATTCATGTGACGGTTATCAATCATTTGTCTACAGTCTAAAACCCGGCTCTCCTAGGAGAGCCGGGTTTTTAAAATGCGCTTTTTTCTGCATACTCTGCACGAAGCGTATTGTAAAAATGTGCATAGGTGACGCTCATATAAGGAGCAATCCACAAAAAGCCGATAAACAATGTGACGACTCCAAGCAGCATCCAGCCAATAAAGGAAAGACCAAGCACCAGCGCTTCCGCTTTATGGCCATTCATCATGCGGCGTGATTTTGTAATGGCCTGAAGCGGAGATAATTCCGGTTCATCGCGCAAAATGTGATACGTCAGCATATAAGAGAAAGATTTAATAATGCCGGGAACAATAAAAAGAAGTGTCCAGAAAAATAAAAACAGGCCTTGAAGAACGGAAACAAGAATGCTTTTGCCAAACATGGTTTTATACGGCTCAATCAAATGCGCGAAGCTGATTTTTCCGCCGCGCGACAGGTCTACCCATGCCCAGACCATGCCAATGGCCAGAGGAAGCAATAGAATAGAGAGAACAAGAATGACCGGATCTTTCCATGTAAATTCATATTGGTCGGGATTTAAAATAAAATCTGGTGCACCGAACAAAATGGAAGCTACAACAAACAGACCGATGGCCATCAACCAGTTTCCACGAAGAGATTCACGTGCGTTTGCCCGCAATTTGCTATAGTACATATCCATTCCACCTTTCTCCTTTCTATACGTGCAAGATGGCAAAAAAGTTTCAGTTTGTTTGTAAAATAAGCCATTTTTTCATCTTGACCCCTGTCAGATTCTGTCGTATGTTGAAAAGCATGAAATAAAAAGAAAAGGAGAGTGTGGAGTGGAAAATCGAAATGTAGTTTATCCGAAAGAAACTCTTTACTTTATTATATGCTGTTTATTCAGTATAGGATGTTATCTGGCTTTATTTTTTTCCATCGTGTTAATTCCGATTGCGGCTGTTTTCATTTTACTGTCTTTCTTTTTTCATGCTTTGATGGTCGGATCAATTCGCGGGAACGGTGTTAAAGTAAGCCGGGAACAATTTCCGGATGTGTATGAGCGGATCGAAACATTGTCGCTGGACATGCGGCTGTCTAAAACGCCGGATGTATTTATTATTCAATCCGAAGGAGCGCTCAATGCTTTTGCCACACGTTTTTTTGGACGGGATGTAGTTGTTCTTTATTCAGAGGTATTTGAATTAGCCCGTCAGCAGGGAGAAAAAGAGCTGGATTTTATCATAGCGCATGAGCTGGCACATATTAAACGGCGCCACTTGTGGAAAAGCTGGCTGACGCTGCCGGCCGCATGGGTTCCTTTTTTAAGCAACGCATACTCGCGGGCAGCGGAATATACGTGTGACCGTCATGCCGCTCACTTTACTGGAGACGGTGAAGCGGCCAAGCGGGCATTAACGATTTTAGGTGTCGGGAAGGTATTGTACAGCGAAGTAAACGAAGAAGCGTATGTAAGACAAATCAAGCAGGAAAGCAATCCGTTTGTATGGCTGGCTGAAAAGCTTTCTACTCACCCCGCGCTGCCAAAGCGGATTCAGCATGTGGGGCAGTTTATGCGCTTGCCTGGCGCTACAGATTACCATATGCCAAAAGGGAAAACTGCTGCCGGCATTGCTGTTATGGCGGCAGCATTTATTGCGTTGAGTGCAGGCAGTGCTTATGCGGTTGAGAAACTCAGTACTTCAAGCTGGTTTGCGGATCTGGCCGAAGAAACATGGGCGGACGAGGAACTGATGCCGGACGAAGAAGTAACAGGAGAAACAGATGCCATGCTGGCTGCGTCGTCTGGAGATATATCTTCTCTGCAGCGGTTGATCGAAGAAGGAGCGGATATTCATGCCCTGAACAGCAATGGAGAAACGGCTCTTCATTACGCTTCTACTTACGGAGAGCTTGAAGCGGCAGAGCTTCTTTTAAAAGCAGGGGCGGATCCGAACATAGAAGATGAAGGAGCGTATACACCGCTCTGGAATGCTTATAGTATAGGAGATGAACAAATGGCCCGCCTGCTTATCCGGTATGGAGCAGACCCGAACCAGGAAGATATGTATGGAGAAACCGTACGTGAAGTAGCGGAAAGTGAAGGAGACGATACATTCTTGACTATTTTTGATGAGGAGAAGCCGGATGCCAGCTCTGTTAATTGATGCAGACGGCTGCCCGGTTGTAGACCTGGCCTGCCAGGCAGCGAAGGAACACAGTCTGCCCGTTGTACTGATTTGTGACACTTCCCATGAAATGACCCGGCCAGGGGCGGAAACAATCATCGTATCAAAAGGAGCGGACGCTGTTGATTTTGTGCTGGTAAACCGGGTGAAAAAAGGCGATATTGTCATTACGCAGGATTACGGCCTGGCAGCGATGGTGCTGGCCCGTCAAGGGTATGCGATAGACCAGAACGGCCGTGAATACACACCGGACAATATTGACCAGCTTTTACTCAGCCGACATACAGCCAAAAAAATCCGCCAGGCAGGCGGACGCTTAAAAGGACCATCAAAGCGGCAGGAAAAGGATAATGAGCGTTTCTCAATGGGCTTACACACCCTTTTCCAGCGTGTGATCAATCAATGAGAAAAAGCAGCGGGCATCCGAACCGCTGCTTTTTTATTTATCAGATTGTTTTTTCCACTTTTGGAAATTTAAAAATTCACGAAATTGTTCTTTGCTGATGCCTAATTCTATCGCTTCCTTGACCAGATGAACCCACTCCTCGTCAAAGGAAACGGAAGATGACTGAGACTCTGTAATAAGAGATTCTACTGATACATCGAGAACCGCCGCAATTTTTGATAAAAATTGAATTGAAGGATTCATTTGCAAGCCCCGCTCTACAGAAGAAAGGTACGACTTTGCTACGGCTGCCCGCAGTGCCAGTTCTGTTAGGGAAAGCTTTTTTTCCATACGCAACTTCCGTATACGTTCTCCAATCGACATCCTATCACCCTTACTTATGTTTTCCTTTTTAAATAGTATCAAAGAATGTGCTTCAATTATACAGAGGAACAAAAAAAAGCATAAAATGTAGTAAAGAGGAGCAATCCTCGTTCCGAAAGGAGGAGAACAGTCATGAAAAACAGCCGCACCGGTTTAGTTCGCGGCTGCGGCTAATTTTCGTTTGTAGACCATTTTGGAAAGTGAGACGCTTACTTCATATAGCAAAATCAGCGGAATGATCACAAGGACGTCTGATAAAAAGTCAGGCGGCGTAATTAAAATAGAAACAACAATCAGAGCAAAATACGCGAATTTGCGCATTTTTTGAAGGTTATAGGGATTTAAAATACCAAGGCTTGTTAAAAACATCATCACAACAGGCATTTCAAATAACACACCGAACGGAAGTGTCATATGAAGCAGAAATTTAAAATATTTTTCTGTTGTAAAAAAAGTAGCAAACAAATCCCCGGAGAGTGACATTAAAAACGATAGAACAATGGGAAACAAAACGAAATATCCGAAGGAAAGGCCGGCGATAAACAAAAAAAACAGCGCTGGAACATATGTAGCTGTTACTTTTCTTTCGACCGGTGACAGGGCAGGCCGGACAAACAGCCATGTTTGATGAGCAGCAACGGGTATGGTTGCTGCACCGGCCACAACAGCCGCGATCATCACATATACCATAATGATATCGCTCGGGCCAAGCAGCGCCAGCTTAAACGGCAGGTCCCGTACAATGTATTCGTAAATGTCTTGAACGAATGTAAAGGATACGATGAAAAAAACGAAAAACGCGGCAACGGTAATAATAAGCCGTTTACGCAATTCTTCAAAATGCTCGAGTGCTTTCATATTTTGATCTTCCATAATAGGACCTCCAAAAAAAGCCGCCCCGCAGCAGGCGGGGACAGCCGAAATGATTAAACCAATGTTTTTTCTTTTTTCTTTTCCGTTTTTTCCTCGTCATCTGAGACAAGTTCACGGGTAGATTTTTTAAATTCTTTCAGTGTTGAACCGAATGCACGGCCAATTTCCGGAAGCTTAGACGGTCCGAAGATAATAAGTGCGATCACCAGAATTAAAATTAATCCCGGTACCCCGATGTTTTGCAGCATAAAAGAGCCTCCTTAATATTTAAATCCAGTAATGGCTACAACGGATGGACGCGGCTGGTTATCGCCTTTACGGTGCGGCCACATGCTTGTTGGATTATTGATGTCTTCTGTTTCTTCACCTGGATGCTGAACAGCCAGGAACAGGGTAGTCTCGTCATCTGTAAAGCAAGGCCCCGTTAATTCTGCTTCAACCGGTGCAGAAGCAAACTGGTAGGCTTCACCCATCGCGTCCCCGCTTGTTGGAATCACGAACACGCCGTTGTTTTGGAATGTTTCATAAATGCCTTTTCCAACTGAGCTTGAAGAAATATCTGTTACGGTCCACAGGTTGCCATCGCTGTCGAATGTTAAATTGTCCGGCGCACTAAAGCCGCTTTGACGCCCGCCGCAGGCGAAAATCTCAAAGTCAAACGTCAGGGAGCCAAGGTCATCATTGCTTTCAAGGAAGCGTGTAATGTGGCCGTGCATATTTCCATGCTTGGCGTTATTTGTGTGAGCAATAAAAACAGACTTATCAAATGGGCTGATTTCCACATCTTCCGGACGGTCCGTTGGTGTGGCGCCAAGTAAAAGGGCTGCCTCAGCTGCATGCACAAGGACATCTGCCTGTGTCTGGAACTTGGCTAAAAGGTCTGCTTTGTCTTTCGCTGCTGCACGCACTGCTTCAATCGTGAGTGCCACCCATGTTCCTTTCGCCATGTTTGCTGCATACAATGTACCTTCTTCGAGCAAATCGGAGTTTGACTGCTTGCGTGATTTTACATATTTATTTTTACTGATAAATTTATACACGCACGCATCCTGCTTGTCGTCACCCATGTAAACTGCAATTCGCCCGTCATTTGTTAAGCCCATTGCGGAGTTTTCATGATGAAAACGCCCAAGAGCTGTGTGCTTGCGTGGTGCAAAATTGGTATCAAACGGATCTACTTCAACGATCCAGCCGTAATGAGTTTCGTTTAAAGAAGCTGCTTCTGATGTTGATTCATAGTTTTCTTCCGCAGACAAAACCGTGTTCCAGAGCGTTTTTCCGCCAGAGCAGTTTGCAAATGTACCCTGTACAATATCCACGCCGCCAACTGTTTTTGACCCGCGTGCCGGACCTGTTAAACGGAACGGAGTTAATCCAGAGATGCGGCGTGCATATTTGGACGATGTATCCATTTTCCAGATACCTTCTTCATCCTGGTAAATCTCGATGATCGAACCGCCTTGATTATAAAGAAGCTTTTGAATTTGGGAAGCGGAATATTTTCCGTTAACAGGCGAGCCTGTTACCCAAAGATCGCTTGTATATTCATGGTTGACCCAGAGAAGACCGCGCTGGTTCGAGCCATTTATCGGGAAAAACATGGTGAAATCGTTGTTGTAGCCAAAAGTATCACCGGATTTGTTGATGATGTCGCCATAGGCTGCGACTACGTCATATTTAAATCCGCGCGGCAGAACAAGCTCGTCCTTACCCGATGGCTGAATTGGTTTAAAGTTCAAGCCGGACACTTTTTTCTTTCGGCCGAACAAATGAGAAGCGGCTTTTGTGCCTTCTGCCTGTGTTTTAGGTGCGAATGCACCTAATCCGGCTGAAGCAACCGTTAAAGCGGTTACCCCTGTACCAACATAAGTTAAAAACTTTCGTCTGTTTAAATCTTGTGACATTACTGGACCCACCTTTTATGTATTTTTATCTCCCAGAGCTATAGTAGAAAAGAAGTGTAAAGTACGTATAGAAAATTTGTGTTAATTATGTAAAACATTATTAAGTTTGTAAAAATAATTGAAACCTTTGTGACATACTCTTCGTAGAAAGAAGCAAAGAGGTGATCGATAAATGAAAGTATTTATTGGCTCTGTAATTGTGCTTCTTCTTATTGGAGCAGGTATCTGGCTGCTGTTGTCGCCTTCATTCAAAAAGGTCGGGGAAACAGCAAGCAAGGTAAAAGAAAATTTAAAGGAGGAAAAAAATGGAGAAAGTAACCCCGAAAAAGAAAAGTAAAAGTGGAAACAAGAAGGTACTGGGCGGTTCACTGGTTGCTTTAGCACTTATTATTGGTTTAGCACTTTTATCTATGTTTATTGAAAAAATTCCAAACGGTTATGTAGGAGTCGTGTACAGTCCGAACGGAGGCGTTCAAGAAGACACATTGGGACAGGGATGGCACCTTGTTGGCTTATTTGATAAAGTAACCATTTATCCGGTACGCATGCAGACAGTCAATTATAAAGATATTCAAGTGGCAACATCTGACGGGAAAAGCGTGACAGTTGATTTTGCCTATAACTATAGTATTCAGCCGGACAAAGTAGTTGATGTATTTAATCAGTTTGGCCCGATTGAAGTAGAACAGATTGAAGACTCTTATTTACGCACACGCCTTTGGGATGCCGGGCGAAAAGGAATTGCGAAATATTCCGTTATTGATACTTATGGAGAAAAGTCATCGGAAGCAGCCGTAGATGTTCAAACACTTTTCGCAGAGGATATTAAAGGTCTGGGGTTTGTCGTTGATAATATGACACTTGGCGTGCCGAAGCCGGATGAATCCACCCAGGCAGCCATCAACAAGCGTGTAGAGGCTGCCCAGGAGCTTGAAAGAAAACAAATTGAGTTGAAAATAGCCGAGGCAGAAGCGCAGAAAAAGAAAATTGAGGCGCAGGGAGTTGCCGAGTATAACGAAATTATCAAAGCGTCTATTTCACCAGAAGTCATTCAAAACAAATGGATTGAAAAATGGGATGGCGTGATGCCGAAAGCAACCGGGTCAGATCAGCTGATTTCGATTCCGATGGATGAAACGGCACCGAGCCAGCCATAAGTAAAAAGGATTTCACCGCTAATGGTGAAATCCTTTTTACTCTGTTGAAATATGACGTTGTCGGGCTACGTTATCTTCAAAATCTACATGTTTAGTTACCGTTCTTAGCCGAAGCATAGAAAGAGCGGCATTCGTGGGGCTCCGCTTTCCATGGAGCAGGCGCTGAACCCGATTTCGCCTGGCGGCTCCACCGGTTTCAGCTGCCCGCTCGTCCCATAAGAATCTACGCCGCCCTCCCGCCGCCAAGTGGCTTGCAACAAGATTGTATAGGGCTATAAGGTCGTATTTTTTCTTTTTAAAAGAAAAGGAAATCTCTGTCTGCTCCCTGGCTGATTGATCTTCAACACCACTTAGTGAAGACTGCCGGACGAAGACTCCTGCGGGAAGTACAGTGAGTCGGGAGATCCCGCAGGTGCAAGCCGAGGAAGCTCCCGCACTGCCCGCGGAACGCGAAGTCCGGCAGGCTTCACTTATCGGCTCTTTTTTTGAAAAAGAAAGACTTTGTCTACACATTGAGGGTTTCACCGCTAACGGTGAAATCCTTTTTTTTCTGAAAATGCCTGCCGTTTTCGGGGTTTTGTATGGTAAAATTAGTTAGGAATGACAAGTAAAGAGAAAGCTGGAGGAGAGAAAAAATGAAAAATTGGTTAATGCTGCTTACGGCGTTGTTTGTTGTCATTGGGATTATGCAGCCTGCCCAGGCAGCGGCAGAGACAGCTTTTTATACAAAATCTGCAGTTGCACATGCAGATGGAACAACTACACCGGTTTATGCACTGAACGAGCCGATGACACTTCAGATCGACTGGGAATACAATGGGCAAGAGCCTGCGGTATACAAGGTGCCGACTCCTTTTTATATTAATAAGGACGGAGAACAGGTGCTGAAAGCCTCAACTGGAGAAACAGTTGGAACTTTAAAAATGGATGCAGCGGATAATACCATTACAGCTGTATTAGAAAACAACGTAAAGTCAGGAGTAAAAGGGACTGCGTCTGTTCCACTCGTATTCAAAGAGGACAAGCTGCCGAAAATCGGTTCCTACGGAGTGAATTTCCCGACAGGTGAACGACTTTCTTTTACAATTACAGAAGAAACAGAGGGAGCCATTAAAATTGTAGCGATGGATGCCAAGTCCGAAGCAAAACTGTCCGGTGCGGCATTTACAATTGTCAATGAATCTGGAAAAGTTGTTGCGTCATTGACAACGAATGCATCAGGAGAAGCATCCGTGAGAGACCTGGTGTTTGGCACGTATACAGTCACGCAGACAGCAGCACCGGATGGATATGCCGTTCCGCTGGAGCCATGGAAATTAGATTTAAATACCGTTCTTGTAACAAAAGAAATTATGCATGAAAAATCAACAGGCCTGACAGGTGCGCTCAACATTACAGCGGTTGAAAAGGGCACAGATGTACCGATTGCTGGAGCTGAATTTGAGCTGAAAACAGAAAATGGTCTTTTTTCGAAAACGGTTGTGACGGATGAGAAGGGAAAAGCGTCACTGACTGGTCTTTCTTACGGCAAGTATGAGCTTGAACAAACAAAAACAAACAGTGACTATGTCCTGCCAACGGAGCCATGGACTATCAACATTGGCCGCCAGACGCCTGTTGAACAAAAGATTGAAAACAGCCTGGTGAATGCGTATGGTTCTTTAAAAGTAACACTGACGGACGAGACGTCCGGCACGGAGCTTAAAGGCGCGGAGTATTCTCTTTATGATGAAGAGAAAAAGCTTGTTTCAAAGGTTGTGACAAATAACGATGGAATTGCCCTGTTTACAAGCTTAAAAGCGGGAAGCTATACGCTTGAAGAAACAGATGCCCCGGACGGCTACACACGCTCCACTAAAGAAACGGCCGTGACGATTAAGAGCGGTGAAACGCTGGAGCTGAAAATGAAACATACAAAAGCAGCCACAGCTGCTGCTACAACAACAACGACAACGACTAAAACAAAAGCTGCTACGCTTCCGCAAACAGGGGATGACTCCGGTATGACATTGTATCTGTTTGCGGGTGTACTGCTTGCAGCAGGGGCATGGCTGCTGATGAAAAAAGGAAAACGTGCGTGAAGCCAAGGCAAATAATAGGCGTGTTTTTTATCCTCGCAGCCATTGTGCTGATTGGAGCGCCTTTTTTAAAGTATGAACTGCTTGAAGCAAAATCCAGCCACGTAACCGCCGAAGCGCTGACGCCCGAAAAAATTCAGCAAAACAATGAGCAGCCTGCAGAGTTTAACATGGAAGCCATTGAGCCGCCTTCTGTCATAGATAGTGTAGTGAAGGAAGTTAAACCGGATAAAGAGTCGGTTGTCGGCCAAATCACCATTCCATCTGTGGACTTGAGCCTGCCGATTTTAAAAGGAACAACAAATGAAAACTTGATGGCCGGTGCCACAACAATGCGTGAAAACCAGTGGATGGGCGTAGGGAATTACCCGCTTGCCGGTCACCATATGAACCGGAAAGATCTTCTGTTCAGCCCCGTGTTACACGTGAAAAAAGGGGATGTAATCCAGATAACTGATTTAACGTATGAATATACGTATACGGTTACGAATATAGAAGTGGTTCATGAAAGCCGGACAGACGTGATGGAAAATACCATTGAGCCGAAAATCACGCTTGTAACCTGCTACAGTTCGGATGATCGGACAAAGCGATTTATTGTAACAGGCGAATTAAAAGAAACAAATGAATTCAAAAAATGAGGGCGCCTTTAACAGGTGCCTTCTTTTTTTTGAAAAAAAGCAAGAGCCTTTTAAAGAAAATATATTTTTTAGGAAAATATTGCATTTTTCCGGAAAATCCGTATTATTTATATTAATACAGTTAATACGGTCAATAGGAAAGGAGGACGGCGATGTTTACGATTGATACGAGAAGCCGTGTGCCGATATATGAACAGCTGATCGAAAAAATGAAGGAGTTAATCATCCGCGAAGTCATGAAAGAAGATGAAAAGCTGCCATCGGTCCGCGTGCTGGCGCAGGAATTAACCATCAATCCCAACACGATTCAAAAAGCGTATCGAGAGCTGGAGCGTGAAGGATTTATTTATTCAATCCCTGGCAAAGGAAGCTTTGTATCACCAGTGAAAAAGGAAATCAATAAGGAGCGGGTGGAGATGTTGAAACATGAACTTGAGCGGATCGTCGGCGAAATTTTATATCTTGGTGTACCGAAGGATGAAGTGATCAAGCTGATTGAAACGATCCAGGAACCAGAAAGGGGAGCAGGCGAAAATGATTAAAGCCGATCATATATCAAAGCGGTTTGGTCGTTTTGAAGCGGTAAAAGACGTACATATGCATGTCAAGAAAGGGTCGATCTATGGCCTGCTTGGATCGAATGGTGCCGGGAAAACCACCCTTCTTAAAATGCTGTCTGGCATTATGCAGGCCGATCAAGGGGAGCCCATGATCGAAGGGGTGTCTATTTTTGAACGGCCGGATGTGAAGAAGCGCCTTCTGTTCATTCCGGATCAGCCGTATTTTTTTCATCAAGCTTCTTTGCTTCAAATGGCCCGCTTTTATGCAGCCGTTTATGACCGGTGGAATGAGGAACGGTTTCACCAGCTGTATCAGCATCTTGACCTTGACCCGAAAACAAAGCTTTCGCGCATGTCTAAAGGAATGCAGCGTCAGGCCGCTTTTATTCTAACACTGTCTGCGATGCCTGATGCGCTTATCTTAGATGAGCCCTTTGATGGACTGGATCCTGTTGTACGCCAGCAGGTGAAAAACCTGCTTATTCAAGATGTCAGCAGCCGGGATATGACAGTTCTCGTTTCTTCGCATAATCTGCGGGAAATGGAAGACTTTTGTGATGCTGTCGGTGTGATGCACAAAGGCCGCCTGTTGTATGAACGTGATTTAGAAGAATTAAAAACAGATGTGAGCAAGCTACAGGTGGCTTTTAAAAGGATGCCGGATGAATCGTTCCTGAAGGGAATGGATGTAATGCACTATGAGAAACGGGGCCGGGTGCTGATTTGCATTGTTCGCGGAAACGAGGGTGATATTGATCGGCACGTGCGTGCTTATGAACCGGCGATTTACGATGTACTGCCGCTCACACTTGAAGAAATCTTTACGTATGAAATGGGGAGTGTCGGCTATGAAATCCGGAATCTTATCGTTTAATAAAGGACTGTTCCTGCAGCATACGCGCTCTATTTTATGGATCAGCTTATTTTTTCTCCTTTCGCAGATTGTACTGCTGCCGCTTGGCCTTTTCGTTGTACTTCGCGATGAGGGGAGCGTCCAGTTCTTTTCAGAAGCAAGCACTGGCGAGAATATACTACTGACGATTTCTTTTTCTATTCAGTATATAACGTACATGGTGTTTCCCGTTTTAGCGGGTATTGTGTTAACAAGCTATATGACTAAAAAAAGCTCATCTGATTTTATGCACAGCCTGCCGTTTACACGTGGCACGCTGCTGACACACGTGTATGCAGCAGGTGCAGTCTCTCTTGGACTGCCTATCCTTTTAAATGCTGTACTCCTTCTGGCGATACGGCCGGTAGTGAAGCCGCTCCATTACACAATGGGCCATATAGCCGAATGGGCCGGTGTTTCCTTATTTATCGTCCTGTTTATGTTTGTTACAACGGTTTTGATCGGCTTATTTATTGGTCCGGCTCTTTTGCAGGGTGTGATGGCCTATGGCATATTTGTTCTGCCGGCTGCGCTTATTTCCATAACGCTCGCAAACGCCCGCTACTTTATTAATGGGCTGGCTGTTGACTCCTACATTTCTAAAATTGTAGATGAAGGTATTTTCTTGTTTCGGGCGGCAGGCTACGAAACGCAGCCGTTCAGCGGTACAGAATGGGCCGTCTATAGCGCTGTAGGCCTGGCTATGATTGCTGTTTCTTACTATGTGTATAAAATACGTCCTGCTGAAGCAGTAGATGAAACGATTGTGTTTCCGTTTTTCAGATGGGCCTTTATTTTCATTTTAACGTTTGCAGCTATGATGCTGGGCGGCCTTTATTTTGCAGAACTTCTTGGTGCCACATCGGGCTGGATGGTTGCTGGTTATATCATTGGTGCCGCAGCTGGTTACACATTGCTGCAAATGATCGTACAAAAATCACTGCGGCTTACCTGGCCGTGGAAGGGGTTTGTTTTCTACGCCCTCCTGGTATTCATTTTGCTTATACCGGGTGCGATTTTCGCGAAGTCATACGAACGGGCTATGCCGGATGAAAATGATATTGAGAAAGTGTACATTGGTGAGGAAACCGAGCCATTCTCGGGCCTGTTTTATGAAGAGGAGCAGATGAAGCTGAAAAAAGCGGATGCAGGCTTTATGACAGGTGCCGATTCAGTTGAGCAGGTTCGCGATGTGCATCAGCAGCTAATGGACATTCAAAGTGAGCGACCTGGCTTAAATGGTTATACCATCAATATTACCTATGGCATGAAGGACGGCAGCCGGATGCAGCGCCAGTACTCGGTATCAACGGACGAAGCAGCTAAAGTTACAGAGGAACTGCGCAAAAACGTTGAGTTTATTAAAGCATCCACGCCTTTATTTGTTTTGAAAAATCAAGCTGCCATCAACTACTTAACAGTGTTCAACAATGCTACGGAAGGCCAAATGGCCAATGTAGCTGACAAGGAAGCCATTGCAGCGATTCGTTCTGCTATTGAACAAGACAGCCTGTCAGCAGAAGCCGATTTGTTCAGTGGAAACGGTTATTCAACAGCCGGATCAATTGATTTTTGGGTCGGTAAAAACAATGGAGCAAGTGTGTACAGTAACGTTCATTTAGATGATGAACATACGATTGCGGCTATTCGAAAATATGTGCCAAATGGTGAAACGTTTGCTTCCGCCGCAAATGTAGACAAAGCCTTCGTTGTAAATGCGGCCAGCGAAGAAGAAAGGAAGCAGCTAAACGATTTTCTTTGGAACAATGAAGGAAATGAACCGGATTGGAGCAACATGCCGCTGGAGTATGAGCAGGTAAAAGGTGAGCAGAAAATCCAGCAGCTGCTGAATCCGAGTGGGCTGAAGAGAAACGGCAGCCGGCTTCTCGTCATCAAGTGGAAAAGCTCTGCTGGTTATGCCAATATTTCTGTAGCCGGTTTGGCAGATTGATAACAGAAGCAGCCGTTTGAAAAACGGCTGCTCAGGCTGCTGAAATATGATGTTGTCCAGCTGAATCATCCTCAAAATCTATATGTGTAGTGACCGTTCTTAGGCGAAGCATAGAAAGAGTGGCATTCGCGGGGCTCCGCTTTCCAAGGGGCAGGCGGTGAGCTCGTCTTCGCCGCTTCGCGGCAAAGCCGATCTCACCTGTCCCACTAGTCCCTTAGGAGTCTCCGCCCCGCGCCTGCCGCCTTGGTGGGGAGGAAAGAAAGCCAGTGAAACCCGGTGTGTTTCCCCTTCTTTGCCGGAAGGAACAGAAAAAACCTTTCAACCTCTCTGTTTTTCAGAAGTACAACGGGCGGAGGGCTGTCGGCGCAGACTCCCGTGGGACGAGCGGACAGGGTGAAACAGGCAGCGCGAAGCGATGGCTGGTTCAGCGTTCGCCCCACAGGAAAGTGAAGCCGCCAGTCCGCAACTCTTGACGCTGTTTTTCAAAAGGGGGGAGGCTTTTGGGCAGGCTAAAAAAGAAACACGCCACCTACACTTTTTCAAAAAACGAATTTCCTCTTGACCTCTTTGTTCATCTATAGTCTGAGCAGCCGCTGTAAAAACGGCTGCTTTTTCCTTACTGCTCGAGCAGCGTTTTCCATGACTCGGCATGATGAACCGCAATATGACAGCCGCATTCGTCTTCCAGCTTTTTCAGCTCTTCTTGAAAGTAATCGGCGCTTTTTCCGTAAAAGGAAACGTTGTCTGCTTCCGGGTTGGAAATGGTTTCAACAGCAATCCAGACGTCCTTCTCAAGTGAACGTCCAAGAGCACGCTCTTTAGAGGAAACCTCCATAATGTGCTGAGCACTGTCACGATAGGCCATGATCACCGTGTAATCTGTTCGCTGAATCACAAATTCCGCCAGTGATTCACCGGTTGAAGAAGGAATTTCATCATACCAAAAAGGAATATCAGCACCGAGTGTCCAGCCGCTTTTCGCCGCCTGCTTGATGAGTTTCTCGTACCGGTAGACCGCCTGCTTCTGATTCTTTTTCCAGTTCTCGGATAAATATGGTTCAATATCAAGGTGAATACCGTCCCAGTTAAGAGACTGTACGCGCTGTAAAAATGTGTTCAAGTCCTTTTCTGTGTAATCGGGTGATCCGTCAAGTGCATGAACCTGTATGTCTTGATCGTGCGCTCTCTCAATAAAAGTTTGATAGACAGAGTTTGAAACAGATGAATCTATCTGGACGTATACATCACTTGTGTTTTGCTCCGCAAGGAATGAAAGCATCTCCTCTGAATCTCTCATTGCTTGGGCATCCCATATCCATGTAGCTCTTTCTTTTTTCAACAGCTCGTCCCCCAAAAAAAACAGCAGAATAAAGGCCAGCAGAACTCCGCAGTATACATAAACGCGCATGACATATTCGCCACCCTGTTTAAAATGTAATTATCACTAGTATAACAAAACAGAGAACTTTTTTTTCAATAGGGGAACCGTTCATTTTTCACTGGATTCTCAACATTTTTTCGATATAATAGAAAAGATGCATTTTCAGCTTCAAACGATCATTTTAAAATAAAATATGATAGTATAAAAATCTACGAATTTGGAAGGAAAGAGGACTTTTCAACATGAAGAATGAGAAGACATTTTGGCTGCTGGCCCTGGCTTTTATTATCTTTCAGCCGGTTATTGATGTGCTTACAAGTGCGTCGCTGCTTCTGCTTAACATTAGTTTAACTGTCGGTGTTATTGTCCGTGTCCTGTTTATGGCCGCTATTGTACTGATGCTTTTATGGAAAGCGCGACAGAGCGGACCGGCAAGGAAGTTCGTTTTTTACTTGCTTGCGCTTGCGGCTGTTATTGTCGTAAACATTGTGTTAAATCTCAATGTAAAGGACCCTTACTATATTGGAAGTGAGCTAAAGTTCTTTAACAAAGTTGTTTACTTCCCAATCATGTTTGCCGGCTTTAGCGTTTTGTATCTTTATTTGAAACGGGAGCACGAGCCTTTTAAAGAAAAAACCACTTCTTATTTCTTGTACGCCTCGCTTATCATCAGTGCAGTGTTCATTGTTTCTTTCGTAACAGGCACAAGCCTGTCCAATTACTCCCATACAAAAATCGGCTACACCGGCTGGTTTTTTGCCGGAAATGAAATTGGTGCGATCATGGCGGTTATTCTTCCGGTCACAGCTCTTTATGCGATTGAGAAAACAAACCGGGTAAAAGAGTGGCGCTACTGGATTCCATTTGTGCTGCTGGCTGTTTCCATGCAGTTTCTTGGCACAAAAGTCGGTTATGGCGGTATTGTGGTTGTGCTGCTGGCTGCTTTTTTCTCCATGCTTATTTTGTTCTTTACAAAAGAGCGGTCGGAAAAAACGCGTTCAAACATGCTGATTTCGCTTATCCTTATTGCGGTGCTGGCTGTGACAACACCGGTTACGCCTGTGTTTCATAACATGTTTGCACACTTAAGTTTATTAAACATCGACCTTACGAAGGATGAAGAGCCACAGCTTGATCCAGAGACAGGCGAAGAGCTGCCGGAAGATGAAGAAGAGGAAGAGCCTGCGATTACAAACGAACAGGTGCAAAATCTTGTATTCAGCAGCCGGGAAAAATATTTAGCAGAGATGAAAGGTCAGTTTGCCGAAGCACCGGTATCACAAAAGCTTTTCGGAATGGGGTTTGCCGGAAACTATGAAGAGCCGGAGCCAGGCAAAACACCGAGAATGATTGAGATGGACTTTTTTGACCTCTTTTTCTCACTTGGGATTGTTGGATTCCTGACGATGATTTCATTGCCGCTTTATTATGTGATCCGCTTTGTGATTCACTTTGTGCGTAATATTAAACAAACCTTTACGCCGGTTAACGTGATGTATGGCGTTGCGTTCCTGCTGGGCATCGGCATTAGTGCCACAGCCGGACACGTGTTAACGGCTCCTGCCGTATCCATTTATGTAGCAGCTGTTATGGCACTGCTGATGGTACGGGAAGGTATTATAAAAGAATGATAGACGAACCGTTCCGGAAAGATCCGGAGCGGTTTTTTTAATTGTGAATACAATGTAACTATTTTTTAAAGTTTTTGTAATATTCTTGTTTTTGAATTAAAGATCGCCTATGCTTTGAAGTAAGGGTTTTTATTTTGCAAGGGGGCAGGTTCATTGAAAAACAAACACAAATTTATTGCTGTAGCATCTGTTGCTTCGCTAAGTGTATCCGCTATGTCTGTTTCGGCCGCAGCGTCTTTTACAGATGTGCCGCCAAAGTACAAGGAAGCGGTTCAGTTTTTAACAGAAAATGATATTACAGCAGGTTATTCTGCGAACAAGTTCGGCACTGCTATGACGATTACACGTGTAGACGCGGCGATTCAATTGGCAAAAGCGCTCGGGTTTACAGAAGACGATACATATGAGGATGCCGGCTTTACTGATGTGCCGAAGCGGGGACAGTGGGCTGTAAATGCATTGGCTGAGTGGGGTGTAACAGCCGGCAAAGCAAAAGGTAAATTCGGGGCGTTTGAACCCATTACACGTGGCGAGGCTTCCTACTGGCTTGCCAATGCCTATGGACTTGATGTAGATGAAACAGTGACAGAAACGCCTTTCACAGATGTGAACGAACGCTTTGGACCATATGTCAATGCACTCGTAGAATCGGGTCTTGCTCTGGGCAAAACAGCGACATCATTCGGAGCAGGTGATAAGCTGCTTCGGGGTGAGTGGGCGCTTTTCCTTCACCGGGGATCTCAGCTTCCGGAGGAATTTCTTCTTTCTCTTATCCATACAAATGATACACATGCGCATATTGACAATGTCGCCCGTAAAGCAACCATTGTTGAAGCGCTTCGGGAAGAAAATCCGTCTTCTCTGCTTGTTGATGCAGGGGATGTGTTTTCCGGCACCCTGTATTTCAATCAGTTTAAAGGACAGGCTGACCTTGAATTTATGAACATGCTTGGCTATGATGCGATGACATTCGGCAACCATGAGTTTGATCTTGGGACAGAACCGCTCGCTGATTTTATTCAAAACGCGAAATTTCCGTTTGTATCAGCAAACGTGAATGCCTCAACGGATGCTAACCTTTCTTCCTTGATGAACGAAACGGTCACAGACAATCCGATGGATGGGCGAGTGTACAATGGCATTATTAAAGAGGTAGATGGTGAGAAAGTCGGCATTTTTGGCTTAACAACAGCGGAAACCGAAACGATCTCCTCTCCAGGCGATGATGTTGTATTTGAAAATTATATTCAAGAAGCAAAAAAAGCAGTCGCTTCCTTTGAAGCAGAAGGCGTGGATAAAATCGTCGCACTGTCTCACATCGGCTTCCGTGATGGCGGCGGCGATAACGATGTGACACTGGCAAAAGAAGTAGAAGGCATTGATGTGATTGTCGGCGGCCATTCACATGACAAGCTTGACGAACCATATATTGATGAAACAGGAACAGAGCCGACCGTGATTGTTCAGGCAAACGAATACAATAAGTTTGTCGGCACGCTTGATGTCATTTTTGATGAAGATGGAGCCATCACCGAGTACGCTGGTGAACTGATTGAAGTGGATGGGAAAAATGAAGACGGCACTTATGTTTTTGAAGAAAACCAGGAAGTGAAAAATCGTTTGGCGACAGCTTACACACCGGAAATTGAAAAAGTCAAAGCGCAAGTGGTTGGATCCGCTGCGACAGCCCTGGACGGCGAACGTGCAAATGTTCGTACGAAAGAAACAAATCTAGGCAATCTTATGACAGATGCTATGCTGGCAAAAGCGAAAACGCTTGATGCAGATACGGTTATTGCTCTGCAAAACGGCGGTGGTATTCGCGCTTCGATTGACGCTGGCGATATTACAATGGAAGAAGTGCTGACAGTCATGCCGTTTGGCAATGCGCTGGCGATTATGGACTTAACCGGGGCTGAAATCAAAGCGGCTCTTGAGCACAGTGTGAGCCTGGCGCCAGAACAAAACGGAGCGTTCCTGCAGGTGGCCGGCTTACAGTTCACATATGATTCCTCCAAAGGGGCGGGCTCCCGTGTAACATCGGTAAAAGTGAACGAAGGAGGCACATTCGTTCCGCTGGATAACGCGAAAACCTATGTTGTAGCAACCAATACGTTTACAGCAAAAGGCGGCGATAACTACACGATGTTTAAAACGGCGTACGACGATGGCCGTGTAAGTGAGCCAGGTAATGTAGACTGGGAAACATTCACAGATTATTTGAAAGAAAATCCTTCAGTGAGTGCATCGGTTGAAGGGCGTATTACAGATTCCAATCCAGCTCAATAACGAGAAAAAATGCCCGGGCAGCTCCATGCTCGGGCAAATTTTTTGTTTTTATAACGAAATTCTGATTATTTCTTCTTTTTTAGCACGAACGGTGGTATAATTTTTTGGATAAAGCGCATTTTCATCAAGGAATGCAAACCAGCAAGGAGTGGCAGACATGATCGTATGTAAATTTGGCGGCACATCCGTTGCCAGCGCCGAACAAATTAAAAAAGTAGCATCTATCGTAAAAGACGAACCGAAGCGAAAAGCAGTGGTTGTATCAGCACCCGGCAAACGTTTCAGCGATGACACGAAAGTAACGGATCTGCTGATTGCGCTTGCGCATGCTTCTTTAAAGGGACAAGACGCCGAGGCGGAGCTTAAAGCAGTTGTAGACCGTTACGCAGATATCGCCCGGGGACTTGGTCTTGACGATACGATTGTTTATATTATTGAAGAAGATTTGCGCGGCCGTCTAGAAGAAAACCGCGATAATCCGCCGCTTTTCATGGATCAGCTGAAAGCAAGCGGAGAAGACAACAATGCAAAACTCATTGCTGCGTATTTTACAAGCATCGGACTTGACGCGGAGTATGTAAATCCGAAAGAAGCCGGCCTGATTGTCAGCGACGAACCCGGTCGTGCGCGTGCCCTTCCAGAAGCGTATGAAAATCTGGAGAAGCTGCGTGAAAACGGTAAGATTGTCGTGTTCCCTGGCTTTTTCGGCTATACAAAAGAAGGCGTTATGATGACATTTGCCCGCGGCGGTTCGGATATTACCGGCTCCATTTTAGCCGCTGCCTTGAAAGCAGAGCTGTACGAAAACTTCACAGACGTTGATTCTGTTTTTGCGGCAAATCCAAATGTTGTGGACAATCCAGCTGAAATTAAGCGGATGACGTACCGTGAGATGCGCGAATTGTCATATGCCGGCTTCTCCGTTTTTCACGATGAAGCTCTCATGCCTGCATTCCAGCATTCTGTACCTGTTTGCATTAAAAATACAAACAACCCGTCCGCGCCTGGAACAATGATTGTAGCAGAACGGGAGTACACGAAAAACCCGGTGATCGGTATCGCCGCGGACGATGGCTTCTCTACTTTATACGTCAGCAAGTATTTGATGAACCGGGAAATCGGCTTTGGCCGCCGTCTTCTTCAAATTTTAGAAGAAGAAGATGTATCGTATGAGCATACACCATCCGGCATTGACGATTTGTCTGTTATTGTACGAAGCCATCAGCTGACACCAGAAAAAGAAGAACGTATTTTAGCCCGTTTCCGCAATGAGCTGCATGTAGATAAAGCCAATGTGGAGCATGGATTTGCGATGATTGTTCTGGTTGGAGAAGGAATGCATAATACGCTCGGGCTTTCTGCGCGTGCCACATCAGCCATTTCCCGTGTGGGAGCCAACATTGAAATGATCAATCAGGGTTCTTCAGAAGTCAGCCTTGTGTTCGGCATTCAAGCGAAAGACACAGACAATGTGCTGCGTGAGCTTTACAAAGAATTTTTCAGCAAAAGCGCTGTTCTTCAATAAAAAATAGACCAAAATAAAAAGACCCTACATCGCGAGGGTCTTTTTGTTTGCTTATTATAGTTTATCAAGAATACTTTTGCCGGACATACGTGTTCTGTGAGAATCACTGTATGATTTGCGCAAATTGTTTGTTCCTATGCGGTTTTTGATTTTCGGGTAAACGATTGGAGCGATAATAGCACCGTACTTGATCAGCTTTTTCAAATTCATTTCTGTCATCTCCGTTCTAAAATGTTCATTTACATTACTATACCCATTTACAGCTTTTTGAAACAACGTTTTCATTATATCACATTTCTTCATTTTTTCTAAGAAGTTCGCACGTTTTGCATGTTCACATGGTAAAATGGATAAAACGAGTGCGGGAGGAAAAAAAGTGAAAAAATACATATCAGCACTTTCAGCTGGCGTCTTAAGCATGGGCATTTTTCTCGTGACTGCGGCAAACGCAGCTGCCGAAAAAATAGACTATGTGGCTTTCGGAGATTCGATTGCGGCCGGCCAAACGCCTTATAATGTGAGAGTGGGAACAAGCTACACTGACTTTATTGCGGCGGAACTGAATGAAGAAGGAATGCTTTCTTCTTTCACAAAAGAATTTGCGGTTTCCGGAGAAACGAGCGCACAATTTTTAGCAAAGCTTTCCTTGCCGAATGTAAAGGAAGCAGTGGAAAAGGCGGAGCTGATTACCATTTCAACAGGCGCCAATGACTTGCTGAAGCTGGCTCTTGCTGGAAACACAGATCCAATCAAGCTCCTGGAAGCGGTGGCGCAAGTGGACCGAAATGTTACAGCCGGCATTGAACAAATTAAGGCGTTAAATCCGGCAGTTGATGTGTATGTAACAGGCTATTACTTTCCATTTCCACACATGGAGGAAGGAAAACAAAAAGATAATTTAAAAGACTTGTTTACGCTTTTTAATACACAGTTAAAAACAACCGCTGAAAAACAAGGGGCAGTTTTTGTGGATGCTTCTCATAAATTTGGTGTGGACTATTTGCCGAACCCGAGCGACATCCATCCGAATACGGCCGGTTATCAGCTGATTGCGGATCAATTTTTTGCTGTCTGGAAAGGCGTTTCAGACTCTCCGGCAAAAGATCCTTTTTCTGATATCAGTACGACAGGCTCTAAAGCCCGTCTGGCCATTATGAAGCTGGCGGAAAATGGCATCATCAGTGGAAATGCGGACGGGACATTTGCACCGAAAAACGATATTACCCGGGCGGAAGCAGCCATTATTTTAGCAAGAATTCTTGGGCAAACAGAAGCAGCGCCGAATCCAGGATTTTCGGATGTTTCACCGCAAATGAAATCTTACAGCGCTATTGCTCAGCTGACGAAAGCCGGGGTTTTTGCGAAAGCACCGAAGTTTAAACCGAATGAACCCCTTACCCGTGCACAGCTGGCTCGCATATTGACGCAGGCATTGAATCTGAAAGCTGATACAGCGGCAGCCTTCACTGATGTACCAGCTGCCCACTGGGCAAAGAATGAAATTGATGCTGTTTACGCAAAAGGCTTGATGACCGGCGGCACAAACGCTAAATTTCTTCCGGAAGCAAGCATTACACGCGAACAATTTGCTATGACTCTATTTAATGTGTGGAGCAGCAAGCAACCATAAAATTTGAAAAGAACTGCTGAATGGCGGCAGTTCTTTTCATTTGCGTTTGAATTAAAATCAACCCCTGGTTTTTTCACTGTACATCAGTGATACAATATGCTAGTATTTACAACGTGAACAAACACAATATATAGTATGCGACGAAAAATAGGTACCAGTGATGGTATAAAGGGAATCCGGTTGAATGCCGGAGCTGTCCCCGCAACTGTAAGTGCAGACAAATGCCAGGCCACTGTGAAAACGGGAAGGCGGCAGGAGGAAGACGCACGAGCCAGGAAACCTGCCTGTTTTTCGATAAGCAGCACTTTCTTCGGGGGTTAAGAGGTGAAGACGGCAGACTCTGCCGTTTTCTCCTTTTATTCACCTAGAGCGCGGACTCAGTCGAAAAGACTTGAGCGATCGCTCTTTTTATTTTGCTTATATTAAAAGGAGGACACACTTCATGACCATAACTACGGCTTCAGGCATTGATCAACTATTACATACGCTGACAACAGAATTCGGCGAAGAAAAAATCGGACCGCTTCTCCGCGTAAGCGAGCGCTGGACGGCAAAGCGCCCGGATGCGGACATGGATGCCTGGTCAAAAGCGATGACGCTGGAAGCACTCAGCTTTATGGATGAAGAAGAGCCCTATTGGACGTTTGTCGCAGCCCGTATTTATCTGCAGCAGACATACCGCGCCATTGCGGCAAAAAGAGGTGTAGAAGCGAAGGACGTTTACACAGCTTTTGCTGATTATCTTCACCGTGAAACAGAAAAAGGGCTTTATGATAACCGGCTGATCGAAGCGTACACAAAGAAGGAGCTTGAAGAAATCGGCAAGCTGATTCACCCGGAACGCGACCAGCTTTTTACATACATTGGACTTAAGATGCTAATGGACCGCTATGTGGTTCGTGATTTTGATAAAACACCCGTTGAACTTCCACAGGAACGCTGGCTGACAATTGCGATGACACTTATGCAAAACGAAAAAGAGAATCGTCTGGAAAAAATCGCTGAATCCTACTGGGCAATGAGCAATCTGTATATGACTGTAGCTACACCAACCCTATCAAATGCAGGCAAGCCGTACGGACAGCTTTCCAGCTGCTTTATTGATACGGTAGATGACAGCCTGCAGGGCATTTACGACAGCAACACGGATGTCGCGACGCTTTCAAAATACGGCGGCGGCATCGGGGTGTACATGGGTAAAGTACGCAGCCGTGGTTCATCGATTCGGGGATTCAAAGGCGCATCAAGCGGCGTTATGCCCTGGATTAAGCAGTTAAACAACACAGCGGTCAGCGTTGATCAGCTTGGCCAGCGCCAGGGTGCTGTAGCCGTTTACCTGGACGTCTGGCACAAAGATGTTTTCGCTTTTCTTGATTTAAAATTAAACAATGGGGACGAGCGTCTTCGTGCACATGATATTTTTACAGGCGTATGTCTTCCAGACTTGTTTATGGAAAAAGTAGACGCACGTGAGGAATGGCATTTGTTCGATCCGCATGAAGTTCGCACTGTGATGGGCTTCTCGCTCGAAGATTTCTATGACGAGTCGCGCGGCAAAGGCTCGTTCCGTGAAAAATATGAGCAGTGTGTACAAAACGAGCAGCTCTCCCGCGAAACGGTGCAGGCGATCGACATTATGAAACGCATTATGCGCTCGCAGCTTGAAACAGGCGTACCGTTCATGTTCTACCGCGATGAAGTAAACCGCAGTAACCCGAACAAGCATGAAGGTATGGTTTATTCTAGTAATCTTTGCACCGAAATTTTCCAGAATATGAGTGCAACAGAATTCCAATCTATTCAGCTTGAAGACGATGTGATCGTAACACGCAAAAAGCCGGGTGATTTTGTTGTATGTAACCTGTCTTCTATCAACCTTGGTAAAGCTGTGCCGGCAGATGTGCTGGATCGTTTGATTCGTGTACAGGTGCGTATGCTTGATAATGTCATTGATTTAAACATGATTCCCGTACCGCAGGCAGAGCGCACAAACAGCCGTTACCGCGGCATTGGCCTTGGCACATTCGGCTGGCATCACCTGCTGGCGCTGAAAAACATCCGCTGGGAATCAGACGAAGCGGTTCAGTATGCGGATGAGCTGTACGGAACGATTGCCCGTTTGACAATTCAAGCGTCTATGGAACTGGCAAAAGAAAAAGGCGCGTACCCATTGTTTGAAGGATCAGACTGGCAGACAGGTGCTTATTTCGATGTGCGTGGCTATGAAGGCGAAGAGTGGGAAGCACTTCGTAAAGAGGTACAGGAAAACGGTATGCGTAACGGCTACTTGATGGCCGTCGCACCAAACTCATCTACATCGATCATTGCTGGAAGCACAGCAAGTATCGATCCGATTTTCCAAAAGAGCTATTCTGAGGAAAAGAAAGATTACAAAATTCCTGTTACCGTACCGGATTTAAATGCGGAAACAACGTGGTTCTACAAATCTGCTTATTTTATCGACCAGCACTGGACACTGCGTCAAAACGCTGCACGCCAGCGCCATATCGACCAGGGTGTTTCGCTGAACCTGTACGTGCAAAACACAATTAAAGCGAAAGAATTGCTTGATCTGCATCTGGCTGGCTGGAAACAGGGATTAAAAACAACGTATTACGTTCGTTCAACATCTGTGGAATTACTTGAGTGCGAATCTTGCTCAAGCTAAGGAGAGAACACCATGACACTTATTGAAAAACGAAAATTAATGGATAAAGAAGCCCCAAACCGTTCGACGGCCATTGTAAATGGCCGTTCCTCCAATGTGTTAAACTGGGATGACGTCAAGTTTGACTGGGCATATCCGAAGTACAAGCGGATGCTTGGGAATTTCTGGACTCCATTCGAAATTAACATGAGCAATGACGTTAAACAATTTCCGAATCTTGAAGACAGCGAGCGGGAAGCGTTTTTGAAAATTATCGGCCTGCTGGCCCTGTTAGATAGCGTTCAAACGGACTACGCTGGTAAAGTAGCCGACTACTTAACAGATTCAAGCTTGCAGGCGCTGATGATTATTTTAGCGCAGCAGGAGGTTATTCATAACCATTCTTACTCCTATGTACTGTCCAGTCTTGTTCAAAAATCAAAGCAGGATGAAGTATTTGATTACTGGCGCAGTGAGCCGGTTCTTGAAAAGCGCAATGACTTTATCATGAAAGGCTATCAGTCGTTTGCAGAAAATCCAACTGTGGAAAACATGCTGGAGTCGATTGTATATGATGTCATTTTAGAAGGCTTATTTTTCTATTCAGGCTTTGCTTTCTTTTATCACCTGGCGCGCCACCAAAAAATGGTCGCTTCAAGTACGATGATTAACTATATTAATCGCGACGAACAGCTTCACGTAGACTTATTTGTGAAAATCTATCAGGAGCTTTTAAACGAATATCCAGAACTTGATACACCGGACCGGGCAGAAAAAGTACAGGCGATCTTTAAAGAAGCAGCTGAGCTTGAAGTGGAGTGGGCCCGGGAAGTTATTGGAGATAAAATTGACGGGCTTGATGTGGAAGATGTAGAAGCGTACATTTACTTTTATGCGAATGTTCGCTGCGCACAGCTTGGCTATGAGAAGCCATACCCGGATTACCGCAAAAATCCGCTGAAATGGATTAAAGCATATGAAGATGTGGATCAGGGCAAAACTGATTTCTTTGAACAGCGCTCGCGCCAATACGTAAAAGTAAACGTGCAGGATAACGGGTTCGACGAACTATAATAGACTAAAAGAAAGCTTCCGCTTGATTTTTTAAGCGGAAGCTTTTTTATGGACTTCTTTACATGATTTTTACACCCCATTTATATTCTTCATAAATTCTTTCGTTACACTAACAAGAGATGTTGATTAGAGGAGGAGTAACGTTCATGCAAAGAAAGCCTTTTTATTCATTAATGCTCGCCAGCAGTTTATCCGTTTCATCTCTTATCGCGCCATCAATGGCAGCTTATGCAGAAGAAACACCTTCTGCGCAAGCGGTTACAGCACCGCCTATTATGATTACAGAGCTGCTGCCAAACAGCGACAATCTGAGCGGATCGGACGCCTATGAATTTATTGAGCTGTACAACAATAGTACCGAGCCATTCAGTTTAAAGGATTATAAACTTGTGTATGGCTACCCGGACGGAAAAACGACCGATTGGACGTTTAAAGAGGACAAAGAGATTGCGCCAGGCGGGACGATGGTCGTGTGGGTAAAGCTTGCAAACAAAGCAAATGAGTCTGTTACACTAGCTGACTTTAATACAGAATTCGGCACGTCTTTAACAGAACAGCAGTTTACATACATAGAATCTGATGGAATGGCAAACGGTTCCGAACGAAATGTATCTGTTGCAGACACAGCAGGAAATGTTTTAACGACTGCTGCATACACACCGGATCAAGTAGATGTAAATAAAGGAATTCAGTTTAAGCCGAATGAAGACGGAAAGACGATGGAAGTGCTGACTTTCTCTGAGGCTGCAACACCCGGTACGCTTATAGAAGGACAAAAGCCGGAAGCGCCGTCCACAGTTGATACGGTAAAGCCGGTTATTACCCATACGCCGGTGGAATCGATTGAAGCCGGTCAAGATATCGTAATCCGTGCTTCTGTCACAGATGAAACAAAACTGGACAGTGTAAAAGTGTTATACCAGCCTTTAAAGGGCGGTGACTGGACAGAAGAAGTAATGACAGCGGAGGAAGATGGATCATATAAAGCGGTTATTGACGCATCTAAGCTGTTATCGGGTGAGCTGACATACCGAATCGAAGCGTTTGACGGGCAAAATACGGCTCAAACAGATGACATTTCGTTAAACATCTCAGGACTTGAGTACGATCCGCAGGCGGTTCCGGATTTGCTTGTTACAGAAATCGTTCCTGATTCAGCCAATGTCGGCGGACTCGATGGATATGAATTTATTGAGGTGTATAACAACACCGATAAAACAGTTAACTTGAAAGACTATACGCTTCGCTACCGATACCCTGCCGAAGGATCAGAAGGAGATTTACTCTGGCGGGCGGAAAAAGAAGATTTACTGCTGCCGGCTGGAGAAACCATGACCTATTGGATTAAAAACGCCAAAAACCAGGATAAAACAGTTGCTGATTTTAATGCTCATTACGGAACGAACTTAGAGGAAAATGTAAATATCGTTAATGTTCACTCGGATGGTATGGCAAACAGCAGCGCGCGGGTTATTGCTGTGGCGACCAATACAGGCATTGATATTTCCACCGCTGCTTATTTTGATCAAACAGGGATAGATGACACGGCTGCGGATAAAGGGATTTTTTATTCGTTCCCGCGTGAAGCTGGAAGTAAGGAAATGCACAAATACAGCGCTGGAAAAGAAGCAGCCACGCCGGGAACAGTCGAAGCTGTCCAGGTGCCGGCTGTGAAAAAAACAACAGCAGTAGATGAAGAGGAGCCAGCTGTAACGGATTTAACAGAAACAGCGCCGATTTCGGCCCGTCAAAATGTGACGCTGTCGTTTGATGCGGAAGATAATCAATCGCTCAAAACGCTGCGCTTATTTTATAAGACGCGGGAAGCTGATGAATATCAATCAGTTGATTTAACGGAAAATTTTGATACAGGCTTGTTTTCTCACACGGTTTATTCACCTGATTTACTCGGCAAAGATGGTCTGCAGTATTACGTGAAAGCATCAGACGGAACGAATGAAGTTCAAACAGATGTCAAAACGATTTCCATTGAAAATGATCCGGGCGGAAAAACAGGGTTAAATGTGGAAGATGGCTCGCTGTTAAGCAAAACGGCGGTGATCAAGTCATTTGGAAAAGAATCCATTTTATCTGTAGATGGACAAAATGTAACGGACAAAACCGAGCCTTCTCTGCCTTCCCACGCTTATTTTGCCTTTGATGCGAAAAAAGTGAATTTGTATTTTAAAAACGGTGTAACCATTGGCGATGAAACGTTGCATATTTTTGATGATACGATCAACACGTATGAAACCATTACTGTTCCGGTTGATCCTTCTCAATTCAAACAGGGAGAAGGCACGACACTATCCATCCGGGCGGGCACAAAGGTATCACCATTTGATACAAATTCAGAAGAAAACCGTGATGATTTTTACGTGAAGAACGTGCGGCTCGTGCTTGAAGACGGCACAACTCTTTATGACCCGGGTTATAACGATGCGGCAAAAGAAATAACCGTTGGCGACGGGGCAAGCGCTGATCCAGTCGTTGATTTTACTTTTCATGTGCCGGATGAAGCATTCACCGCTAAAGCTTATCAGTGGGATACAACAGAAGTGGAAGACGGGCAGTATGTGATTGAATCCGGCTCTTCTCGTGCAAATGTTCAAGTGGACAACAGTGCACCAGTCATTATTCCTTCGGTAAAAGAAAACGAGGAATACAAAGGAGAATTTGAGATTAACGCAGAAGTCGAGGATGCTTCAGACGTTGAAACGCTGACGGCTCACCTTGACGGTAAAGAAATTTCTCTTCCGCTTCAGACGTCATCAGCGAAGCTGGAACCAGGAGAGCATACCATCCAATTCAAAGCGGTTGACCGGGCCGGTAATGAAGCGGAAAAATCAGTTGCGTTCCATGTAGTGGAAGAGCAGCCATATGCACCGGAAGCTGTGTCTCCTAAAGAGGGGGAAACAAACGTCAATGCAAACAATGCCAGCCTGCAGGTAAAGGTAAGTGATCCAACAAATGATACGCTCGATGTAGAATTTTACCGAGGGTATGAGTATGCTGCCAATGATCAGGGAGTGCGCGTATTTGAAAACAATGCTGACCAGGAGCCGCCAAAAGAGCTCGCACCCGCGGGAGAATCCGCCGTTTCAGACAGGGATAAAATGGCCGAGGCTGATGGCAGCTATATAGAAACAAAATCTGTTGAAAAATTCCCGTATCACCGTTTTGAAGTAGCGCTGGACCAAAATGTAGATGAAACAGACGATATTGCGCTGCATTGGGAAGGGAAATCACTGATTGGCCGAAAAGTCTCGATGTATGTGTGGAACTATGCGGAATCCAAGTGGGAGCTTGAAGAGTGGAAGGTAGCACAGGATGACCAAAACTTTGAACTGACTGGTCATGTAAAAGGGCTCGACTACGTGAAAGACGGCAAGGTACAGGTGATGGTGCAGGATGAGATTGCTTCTACGCCGGAATTTGACTATTCATTTGTATGGATGTCAGATACCCAATACTATTCGGAAAGCTATCCTCATATTTTTGACCGTATGACCAAGTGGGTCGCAGAGCAAAAAGAAGCGCTGAACTTAAAGTATGTGTTCCATACAGGAGATCTTGTGGATGAAGCAGACCAGCCGTACCAATGGGAGCATGCAGATACCTATATGAAAACGCTCGATGAAGCCAAAGTTCCATATGGCGTTCTGGCGGGCAATCATGATGTGGGCCACAAAACAGGCGACTATAATGAGTACAGCAAGTATTTTGGAGAAGCACGATTTGCGGATGAAAATTATTACGGTGAATCCTATAAAGATAATCGAGGGCATTATGATTTAATCAGCTCAAACGGAAACGATTTTATTATGCTTTATATGGGCTGGGGTGTAAACGCGGAGGATATTGCCTGGATGAACAAGGTATTGGCGGAGCACCCCGATCGAAAAGCGATTTTAAGCTTTCATGAATATTTACTTGTATCCGGCAACAGAAGTCCAATCGGCGACCAGGTTTTTGAAGAGGTCGTAAAGCCGAACGAAAATGTTATCGCTGTCCTGTCTGGCCATTATCATGACAGTGAAACGCTTGTAGATCAAATTGACGACGATGGCGATGGAACCCCGGATCGAAGCGTGTATCAGATGCTGGCTGACTATCAGGGCGGACCAGAAGGCGGACAGGGCTTTCTTCGCCTGATGAAGGTAAACCCGGTTGAAAACAAGATATATTTGCAGACGTATTCTCCTTATCTCAACCAGTACAATTATTACAGCCCTGTCGATTACCCAGGAAAAGATGAATTCGCCATTGATGTAGATTTAACACCAAAAGAAAAAGTCGTCGCAACCGATTCATTTAAAGCAGAAGTGCATACAGATGACAAAATTGGTTCACAGTCTGGCTTAAAGAATGGTGAAACAGCGAAAGCATCCTGGAGAAATCTTGAACGTTCAACTGAGCATGGCTGGTATGTAAAAGTAAAAGATTCATTTGGCGGAGAAGCTCAGTCTGATATCTGGTCGTTTACAACCGGTTCTCAGGGAAGCGGCAACGGGAATGGAAACGGAGGCAGCAGTCCATCTCCAGCTCCAACACCGCCGCCGGTAACACCACCGACTGACAACCTTCCTACTGTAGATGTAACAGATTCGATGATTCAAAAAGGGGAAGACATATGGACACTGGCTGCCGGGCAGGAAAGCATCGAATGGCGGCTGCCTGAATCGCTCGTTGATTCGGCTGTCGAGTCAGCAAAGCCACTTGAAATGAAGACAGCTGACGGAAACAGTGTGCTTCTTCCGGCAGAAGTGCTCGTTCAAATGCAAAAAGCCGGACAGGATTATGTATCGGTTCAGCTGAATGTGTTAGATCAAAAAGAAGCATCACTGCCGCCGGGGCAGGTTCATAGTGCGGTCATGGATGTTACAATCAAAGCTGGAGAGGAAGAAATCACTCAACTGGATGCGCCGCTGGAGCTGCGCTTTGCTTTAGAAAAAAATACGGACCAGGACCGTACAACAGGTGCTTTCTATAATGAAGCGACAAAGAAATGGGAATATGCAGGCGGTTACGAGAAGGATGGCTATTGGATCATGCCAATTTCACACCTGTCGATCTTTACGGTATTGTCCGCGAAAGCGAATTTTATAGATACAAATGGCCACTGGGCGAAAAAAGAAATTGAAGCACTGGCTTCCAGGCTGATTACAAGCGGGAAAACGGACGACACCTTCGCGCCCGAGCAAAAACTTACCCGGGCTGAATTTGCGGTGCTGCTCGTTCGTGCGCTGCAAATTCCTTTGGAAGAGTACAAAGGAACCTTTGCGGATGTTCCATCATCCAAGGAATGGGCAGCAAGACAAATCGAAGCAGCAAACCGCGCTGGTATTGTTTTCGGAAAGGATAACGGAAAGTTTGATCCAGATGCAGACATTACACGCGAGCAAATAGCGGCCATGATGATCCGCTCTCTGCAATCGACAAATCCTGATATACTGGAGGGCTTAAAGGAAACAAAAACATTTAAAGATAACAAACGAATCAACGATTATGCAAAAAAAGCAGTAGCACAGGCGGCAGAACTTGAGCTTATTTACGGGCGGTCAAATGGAACATTCGATCCGAAAAAACAAACGACACGAGCTGAAACAGCTGTTATGCTGTATCGCCTGATGAATAAAATGCAGTGAGTAAAAAAGAAAACGCCGGAGCTTTTGCTCCGGCGTTTTGGGTTAGCGCGGACGGTATACTTTTGCCGCTCTGCGCTTGTCCAGGTATTTTTTGATAATCGGGTAAATGATCGGGCCGTATTTCATGCCCATTTTAATTAATTTTGAAACGCCGCCTGATGAACGAGCCATATTATTTTTCACCTTCCCGTTTCGATTTAGTACTACAAGTGTACCCGAACCCTGGATTATTAAACATTCAGACGGGAAAGCTGATATAATGAGAAGCAATGAGAATTTTGGAAAGGACGTGCGTGAATGGCTCTCGAAGCTGGAACAATCGTAACACTGCGTGTAAAAAACAAACAAGAATATGGCTGGTTTCTTGAAAATGAGGAAGAAGAAGCGGTACTGCTTCATAATAGTGAAATAACAGACGGCTTTGACCCGAACGAACCTATTGAGGTATTTCTGTATCAGGACCATAGCGGCCGGCTTGCTTCGACAATGAAGCGCCCGCTTATTACACTTGGAGAATACGGCTGGGTATCGGTTGTTGGGGAAGAAGTTAGCAGGCTTGGTGTATTCGTTGATATCGGTATTTCAAAGGATGCGCTCGTATCAGAGGATGACCTGCCGTATAAATTTGAAGTGCGCCCGATTGAAGGCGACAAGCTGTATTGCACATTAAAGCTTGATAAAAATGGTCGGATGTTTGCGAAGCCGGCAACAGAAGAGAAAATTTGGGATATCGCCAAGCGGGCAAATAAAACGGATTTAAACAAAGACTTTACCGGCAGAGTGTACCGGACTGGAAAAGCAGGTACGTGGATCATTACAGATGACCTGTACCGGGCATTCCTGCACCCGACTGAACGGGAGGACGAGCCGCGCGTCGGACAGGAGGTTAAAGGCCGGATCATTGCTGTACATGATGACGGCTCAGTAAATGTCTCGCTTCTGGGCCGGCGTGTAGAGCGGCAAAAAGACGACGCAGACAATGTATATGACTATTTAATGAGCCGTGGCGGCAAAATGCCATATTGGGATAAAAGCCTGCCGGAAGAAATTGAAAAACGGTTTGGCATCAGCAAAGGGGCTTTTAAGCGAGCACTCGGCAAGCTGATGAAAGAAGGAAGAGCGTATCAAGAAAGCGGCTGGACATACGCCGGTACAAAACAAAAAAGTGAATAAAAAAGACGCTGCCTGATGTGGCAGCGTCTTTTTGGATTAATCGTTATCGTTTGATAAATTTAATTTTTTAATCAAGGCAAAAAATAAGCTTAAAATAATCGCGACAACTGTTGCTAGCGCCATTCCTTTTAATTGTAGGTAGCCCCATGTGAATGTAGCGCCCGATAAACCGATCACAAGCACAATCGTTGTTAAAATCATGTTCGTTGTTTTCGAGTAATCGACCCGCGAATCAACCAGCATGCGAAGTCCGCTTGCGGCAATAATACCGAATAAAAGCAGGGAAATACCGCCCATAACCGGACCTGGAATGGTTGAGATAAGCGCTGCAAGCTTGCCGAAGAATGACAACACAATGGCCATAACGGCTGCACCGCCGATTACCCAGACGGAATACACTTTTGACAGAGCCAAAACCCCAATGTTTTCACCGTACGTAGTATTAGGAGTAGAGCCGACAAAACCAGAGATCACAGTGGAAATTCCGTTTCCGAATAAAGAAACACCGAGACCTGGTTTTTTCATTAAATCACGATCGACAATATTTTGCGTAACCACGAGGTGTCCGATATGCTCGGCGATGACTACAAGGGCAGCAGGCGCAATGATGGCAATGCTCGACCAATGAAAATCAGGCTGGTAAAATTGCGGGAGCGCGAACATTTTTGCTTCGCGAACCGGCGTGAAATCCACCATTCCAAACATCGCTGCAATCACGTAGCCGGCGATGATCCCGATCAGAATCGGAATAATTTTTAAAAATCCGCGGAACATTACGTTGCCGACGACTGTAATGCCAAGCGTCAGCATCGAAACAATAATCGTATTGCGGTCAGGTGACCAATCGGCTGAGCCATCGGAGATGATTCCGGCCATTTGTGCAGCTGTCGGCACAAGTTCAAGTCCGATAACGGCTACAATGGCACCCATCGCTGCTGGCGGAAAAACAACATCAATCCAGCCGGTGCCGGCCACTTTAATAATTCCTGAAACAAGAATGAAGAGGAGACCGACGATAATAAAACCGCCTAATGCCTGCTCGTAACTGCCGCCTTCCAGGACTAAAAAAACAGGAGATAAAAACGCAAAACTGGAACCGAGATAAGCTGGAATCTGGCCTTTACAAAGAAAAATATACAACAATGTACCGATGCCATTCATTAATAAAATGGTCGCCGGATTAACCCCAAATAAAACAGGAACGAGAACCGTTGATCCAAACATGGCGAATAAATGCTGCAAGCTAAGCGGGATCAAAGCCGGAATCGGCGGCCGCTCATCAACTTGATAAGTACGCAAATAATCTTCCTCCTAAATACACAAATTGTAGTCATTATACTTCAAAAATCGTCATCTGACTACAAAAAAAGAACCTGAACTCAGGTTCTTTTTGCTTAATTCTGAAAAACAAAGAGGTCAAGCGGAAATTCGTTTTTTCAAAAAACCTTATATGGCGTGTTTCTTTTTTAGCTTGCCCGAAAGACTCTCTTTTGAAAAACAGCGTCAGAGGGCTGCGGACTGCCGGCGTAGACTCCTAAGGGACGAGCTCACCGCCTGTCCCTTGGAAAGCGGAGCCCCCCGAATGCCGCCTATTCTATGCTTCGGCCAAGAACGCTCAATAAACATGTAGATTTTTAGAATGATGTAGCCCGACAACATCATATTTTAACAGAATGAAAAAAAGAACATGAAATCAGGTTCTTTTTGGCAAAACCTATTATGAAGCAGCAGGAAGTTATTTCTGGTTCAGCTCATCAATAATGGTATTATAGCCGGCACTTCTTTGCTGTTTTGCATGCTGCACAAAACAAACGAACTAATCCCTAAAGTTCCAGTTGTTTTCTATTATATAATAAATAGGAAGGCGGAAATGAGCTTTCGAAAAGTAAATAGAGAGGGAAAGTCCAACGTTGTAAGAGCGTTTCTTTTTTGTCGAACCGTCTCATTTTATAACATAATTCCCCTTTCTATGGTGAACTGTTTTTCCTGTCAATTCACTATTTCAAAGAGAGCGGTATTTTTATAAGTATTAATAGTCAATAGGTGATCGCTGTTCTAAAAAGTAGTTTCTTGTATAAAAACGAATGAATGTAAGAAAATTTAACAAAATGTTCGTAAATAAAAAGCGTATTGTTGATAGGCTTTGTAAGCGTTAACAAATGAAAATTCGCTCGAAAACAAAAGGAAAGAGCCCTTGATTCATACAGAATGTTATTTTATAATTCGGGTATTGATAAAGCAAAAATTTTCAGACTATCGAAAATAACACGAATGAAGGAGTAGTATGATGACACGAGTTTATAATTTCTCAGCAGGTCCTTCCATGTTGCCTCTTGAGGTACTTCAAAAAGCACAAGCCGAACTGACAAATTTTGCGGGTTCCGGCATGGCAGTGATGGAGCTGAGCCATCGTTCAAAATGGTTTACAGAAATCATTGAAACAGCGGAATCTGTTCTGCGCAAGCTGATGAACATTCCAGACAACTACAAAGTGTTATTCCTTCAAGGGGGCGCTTCCCAGCAGTTCGCCATGGTGCCGATGAACTTGTTTGTCGGCAGTAAAAAAGCGGATTTTGTGAATACTGGCTCCTGGTCAAAAAAAGCAATTAAAGAAGCGAAAAAATACGGGGAAGTACGTGTTATTGCATCTTCTGAAGATAAAAATTTCAGTTATATCCCGGCTGTGACTGCGGATATGATTGATCCAGAAGCGGATTTCGTTCATATTACAACAAACAATACAATAGAAGGAACCGTTTTCGAACAAATTCCAGACACAGGCAATGTGCCGCTTGTGGCCGATATGTCTTCTAATATCTTATCCACGGAAATTGACGTATCCAAATTTGGCCTTATTTACGCGGGCGCACAGAAAAACATTGGCCCGGCTGGCCTGACGCTTGTCATTATCCGTGAAGATTTAATCGGAAAAGCAGATGAGTCTGTTCCAACGATGCTGGACTATAAAACGCACGTAGACAGCGATTCGCTTTACAACACACCGCCAACATTTGCAATCTATATGGCGAAGCTTGTATTTGAATGGTTAGAAGAGCTTGGCGGTATCCAGGCGATGGAGAGCATAAACCGGGAAAAAGCAGCTATTTTATATGACTATCTTGATCAGTCAGCTGTGTTCAGCTCACCTATTTCAAAAGAATCTCGTTCATTGATGAACATTCCGTTTGTATCACCAAGCGAAGAATTAGATGCACTGTTTGTAAAAGAAGCAAAAGCAAAAGGGCTTGAAACCTTAAAAGGACACCGCTCAGTCGGTGGTATGCGTGCAAGTATTTACAATGCGATGCCGGTCGAAGGTGTCAAAGCACTTGTCGCTTTTATGGAAGAATTCGAACAGACTCATTCAGCGGAAGGGAAGTAACGAAACGTGTATACTATTAAATCTATGAACAACATTGCCGACATCGGCTTAAATGTATTTCACACTGCAGACGATTTTCAAGTAAACGACGATACAAACACACCAGACGGCATTATCCTGCGCAGCGCAAACCTGCATGATACAGAGTTTAACAGCAATGTTAAAGCCATTGCCCGTGCCGGTGCCGGCGTAAATAACATTCCGGTTCAAGCATGCACAGAGCGAGGCATCGTTGTGTTTAACACGCCGGGTGCAAACGCAAATGCGGTAAAAGAATTGATTTTAACAACGATTATGGCTGTTTCCCGTAATTTATTTGACGGCGTAAGCTGGACAAATGAATTAAAAGGGCAGGGGGATGCGATTCCAAAGCTGGTTGAAGCAGGCAAAAAGCAGTTTGTCGGCCGTGAAGTGAAAGGGAAAACACTTGGCGTTATCGGTCTGGGCCACATTGGTGCCCTGGTTGCGAACAATGCGCTTGACCTTGATATGGATGTAATCGGCTTTGACCCGTTTATTTCTGTTGATACAGCCTGGAACCTGTCCCGCAATGTACAGCGCGCTTTAACCATCGAGCAGCTTTTTGCAGCGAGCGATTATATTACCGTTCACGTACCATTAACAGACAATACACGCGGTATGTTCAATAAAGAAGCGTTTTCTGTTATGAAAAACGGTGCTGTTGTACTTAACTTCTCGCGTGGTGAGCTTGTGAACGAAGAAGATATGCGGGCGGCGCTTGAAAGCGGCAAAGTTGGCAAGTATGTTACAGACTTCCCGAACGAAAATGTGATCGGCATGAAAAATGTTGTTCCGATTCCTCACCTTGGCGCGTCTACAACGGAATCAGAAGAAAACTGTGCGATTATGGCAGCACGCCAGATGAAAGATTACCTGGAAACAGGAAATATCAAAAACTCTGTGAATTTTGGGAATGTAGAAATTCCGTTTACAGGTAAACGCCGCGTTACAGTGGCTCATAAAAATGTACCAAACATGGTTGGCCAGATTACAGGTGCCCTGTCTGAGTACGATTTGAATATCGCAGACATGGTAAACCGCAGTAAAGGTGACTATGCTTACACGTTGATCGATATCGACAACCAGGTAAACGGGGAAGTCATTCCTGGCTTAACCGAAAAACTATATGGTATTTCAGGCGTGATCATGGCACGTATTATTTAAATAAAACGAAGAGATTTTGGATTTCCATCCAAAATCTCTTTTTTTGTTTTATACAAGCTGAATAAATGATTCTAACTACTACTTTTCGGAAAAAGCGTATGTGAACAGGGCTTAGTACGGGTAATAGAATAGGGGTATTCACAGGGCTGTGTGTTCCATAAGGCAGCCGCCAGCCCATTGTGCTGTTGAATCCTTCCGTTATAATCAACGGCCTTCATTTAACTTATACAGTTAAAAAATAAATTTCACATAATTGAAGAAATTTGAAACTTTTTACTTCTTTTTCCTGTATGATGAAGAGAAGAAAAAGTGAATGGGGGATCTATTTTGAAGAAATGGCAACAAATTATGGCGGCAGCCCTTAGTGCGTCACTTCTTATGCCAGGAGCCGCCTGGGCAGAAGTACCGTCATCTGAAAAGGAAGCAGCATACAAAGCAGCTCAAGCGGACAAGCAGGTTACAGATTCACAAACACTCGTAATCAAGTATTCAAAGGCGCTTCCGCAAAGTGTACATAAAAAAGCAGGTGTGACTCTCCTAAAGCGCCTGTCCGGCTTAAAATATGACGTAGTACGTGTGCCAAAGTCAAAGAAGCTGAGCGACGTGATTCGGGTATACAAAGAACGCTCCGAAGTCGTAGCTGTCACACCGAGTATTCAATACAAGGCATTTGCCGATAAACCGGATCCGAAAGCAGTGAAGATGGATCATTTAGCAATGCTTAATATGGGCAAAGCCCTTTCCTATGCCGGAAAACATAATGTTACGATCGCCGTTGTAGATGGCGGGATTGACTATAAGCATCCCGATTTAAAAGCAAACTTACTGAAGCCGTATAATGTAGCCAACCCGGCACGCAATCCGGTTCGTGACCTGCATGGAACACATGTAGCCGGCATTATTGCATCTGAGAAAAATAACGGTCTCGGCGGTTATGGTGTGTTCCCCAATGCGAAAATTTTGCCGGTCGATGTGTTTAACGGCTCAATGGGAGCCAATGACTTTACGATTGCCGAAGGGATTACCTATTCTGTTGATCAGGGAGCAGACGTCATCAACTTGAGTCTGGGCGGTTTTATGCCTTCTCCTGTTGTAGAAGAAGCGATTCAGTACGCGATCGATTCAGGGGTTGTGGTCGTTGCTGCAGCCGGTAATGAAGCGACAGATCAATATTCTTACCCGGCTGCTTATCCGGGTGTGATCAGCGTCGGTAATATAAACGGATCAAAAACGTTATCGGAGAGCTCTAACTATGGCTCTTCGGTTGATGTGGTAGCACCAGGTGAAAACATTTATAGCACCTCTTATGATTCAGAATCTGGGTCGAAGTTTGAGCGGTTAACAGGTACTTCCATGGCATCACCAATGGTAGCAGCGGCAGCAGGACTGCTTAAGTCCAAGTATCCTAACTTAACTGCGTTTGAGATTGAATATATTTTAGAGCAGACTGCCACGGATCTCGGGGAAAAGGGCTATGATTTAACGTATGGAAATGGGTTAATTAATCCGCTTAACGCGCTTAAATTTGATCCGAAAAAGCTGCCGAAGCGTCCGGACGGATCCGGTGAGGCCATTTTAAAAACGGCGAAAGAAATCAAGTCAGGGAAGCAGTCGTTTACAGGTACTTTCAAATCACCGGAAACGATGCACTGGTTTAAAGCAAGCGTGGCAGAAGGCCAGCATATCCAAATGGTGCTTGATGGCAGTAAAGGGTACGATTATGCAATGGAATTGTACTTTGTGCCGGAAGAAGGGGATCCCGAGTACCTTCGTGATGTAGATCACACAAGAGCCAGCGGACAAGAGGGCTACTTGTATACAGCGGCCCAAGACGGAACACTTGTGATTGGTGTAAAAGATACAAATGGGAATTATAGCGCAGCCGGTAAATCTACTTTTACGCTGCAGGCAGAAAAAAGAGGCGCTCTTACGCCGGATCAAGCGACATACGAAGAGCCTGTTGCAATTGGATCCCTTCCCTATACAAAAAATGATTTTACCCTTTACAGCGGTGAAGAAGATATGCCGGATTCAGACTTTTTTACCCTATCTGTAGAAGAAAAAAAGCTGGTTTCGCTTTCGGTTTCAGCACTTCCGGGAGTTAATTCAGCGATCAACGTTTACGTAGGTGAGGGAGAGGAAGAATACAGCATTGTGGATGGAGATACACAGCCGATGAATAAAGGCGAAACCATCTCATTCCAGGCAATGCCGGATACTGAATATCGTATTGAAGTCACAAACAGTACGTTTGGTGAAGACATTCTTTTAAATTCTATTATAGATTTGCTGGGATTAACTGTAACGACGATGAGTGAGCTGGTTGTTGGAGAATCGGCTGTGCCATACACATTCAAAGTGGAAGAACGGACGATTCCAGCCGATGAAGATGGTCTGCCGGAAGAAGAAACACTCGAAGAAGAATTTTCGGATGGTAATCTGACCATTGAAGAATATGGAGAAATGAAAGAGGACGAGCTGATTGACGGCGAGAAAGAAGCAGACAGCAGCAGCATTCTCCAAAAGGCGCTTTCGTACACACCTGGCAGCAGTAAAAAAGGGTACTTCCAATTTGGATATGATGAAGATTACTACCGTTTTATTCCAACAGAAAATGGCATTTATTCGTTTAAAGCCAGCCAGGAAAATGAAGGAAATGCTTCGGTTGTGCTAATGGAATTGGATCAGGAAACAGGTGAATTAATTCCTATTTCAGAAAGCAGCGGAGAAATGGATATGCTTGCGGCCCTTCTTGGCGGTCCGGTGGGATCAGGCGGAATGAATGTGGCGCTGACGAAAAATAAAACATATGTCGTATCCGTTTATAATAATTTAGAAAACGCATCAGCCGACCCTTATAAGCTGACATCGAAACGTGTTGCCAATATGCCTCCTGAGAAAGACAATGACCAGAATGCAGCTGAGGAAGGCTTGAATATAAAAGCCGGAAAAGCGGTTCAAAACTACTTTGTTCATACAGGGGATACGGATTATTACTACTTTATGAATGAAGGAAAGCCGCGTGTGTATACACTGGATATTGTCGAAAGTGCTTTGACGGCCGCACAAAAAGCGAGCATCCCACGCGAGCTACGGCCGGGCCATATATTTACTGGCGCTATGTATGAAGATACAAATGGCGATAAAGTGCTTGATGAAGAGGAGCTAAACCGGGTGACACCGTTTGGCCCAGATCCATTTACAATGATGATTACAGAAACAAATATACACACATCGTTTGCAGCAAAAGAGGACACAGGTTACTTTATTGAAGTGTCACCGCTTATGTCAACAGGACCGAATCTGCAGCCGTATGAAGTAAAAGCAGGCGCAACGTACAATGAACTGGCAGACGGTGATGCTAAAGTGGTCAACCATGTTCCAACAAGACCGCTGCCGCTCAAAACAGTGGACGGCAAATATGGAGCACGCGGCTATTTTAATGCCGGCGTATCTTTCGGAGATGTGGATCACTTTGTTTTAAATTTGGCCAAGCAGGGAACGGTTTCACTCACATTCTCAGCTGGAAAAAACCTGGATGGTGTAATGGAAGTATACAATGCAAAAGGCGCGCTTGTGGCTTCTTTTGACCGCTATGGCAAAAATGATGAGGAACTAGCTTCATTGAATCTGCCAAAAGGAAAATACTTTATTGAACTGAGCGAAGCAAACGGAACAGCTTCAACAGCGCCATATGAATTAATCGTGAAAAAATAAAAAAAGCAGAGGGCTAGGAGCCCTCTGCTTTATTGTGTTTGATTCGCCAGCATAAGGCCGACGGAGTTGTTTTGCTTCCAAATGCTTGAGAAGTAAATAAGCGGGACGGGACGGTTGCCGACATAAGGAGATATCTCGATTGTCAGGCCTGGCTTTTGTTCATTTTGAATAAACCAGTCGGTATAGCCGCCCCCGCTTGGATTGGACTGTGGTGCTACCAGGCTGTAGCCGGTTTTCTGGCTTACTCGCTTTGCCAGGGCAAGGTCGCGTGATTTACGGGCGCCCGACTGATGAAAATGCCAGTAAATAATTTGTCCAGAGCTATGATAAGCGGCGCTCGCTTTAAAGGAGTGCTTGAGTGTAAAGTCATACATGGCTTTTGCTTCCGGTTCACTGAGCGGGGCTGGGCCTTTATAATTTTGCGAGGAAGGCTTGCCAGGATCACAGCAAATGCTGCGCCAATTCGCTGGATACTGCCGGTTCAAATCTACACCGCGTACATTTGCTTTCCAGGCAGCAAAGTTCGCGCTGCCGCCATTCAACTTTAAAATAGCTGCTTTGTTTTTAGCACTGTCTGCTCCAAGCTGTACGAGGGAGACGCCATCCGGATTAACCATCGGCACAAAGTAAATGGATGTTTTTTGCAAAAGAGACCGTACAGAATAGCCGTTCATAAATCCATTTGTTTGAAACAAGTGAGCGTATTGATCGGCCATTTCCATCACGACATTGGTTGTCATATGCTCACGTGCATGGTGTGATGCATTGATCAGCACTTCCTCCTTGCCAGTACCCAGCTTTAGCGCATATAAATCTCGGCCATCCACCGATTTGCCTATTACTTCAAGAGAAGCAATATCCGGATGCCAAAGGACAAGCTCTTTTAAATCCTGTACCATTTGTTTATAGGTAATGGTTTTAAAAGGATCTACATAATTGCCGCTGTACAAAATCATATCTGTTTTGCGGATATAAGCTGTCCGGCCACCGATATCGACAATGTAATAGTCACGGTAAGCAGCACGCGTGTAAAGAGCAGTGCCTGCTTGAAGGCGGCCGAGTGACGTCAGCTGGCCGTTTTTGGAATAAAGGAGGTCAACCGTTTTCCGAGTTCTTGCCTGGTTTTTAAACGCATAACCGGGCTGTACGCCGCCGGCGAGAGAAGCCTTTGATAAGTATGTGACAGCGGCTTCTGACACGTAAGCAGTAGTACCGCCAAACTCAAACGACACGTACCCGTTTTCAGCCCCGGTTTTTTTGAATATTTCACCTGTTAAAAGGCGCCCCGTTTTCACGTAAGCTCCGTTTTGCTTTTTGAACATCTCTGCATCTGTTTCGATTCGAATATAAGGACTGGCTGAGTCTGTCTGCTCATGATTTTCTATTAATAAGTCATCTTTTGCGATAAACCCATTGATGCCTTGCCAGGAAACCCTTATTCTCGTTTCCTGTTCTTCTATTACCTTCACATTGGTATGGGCGGGAATAGGTGTCAGCACCGCCTGCTGGTCAGGAGAAGAAGGCGGCGTGTAAATGGTTGTATCCACTCGTGTGAGCAAATACGAAGCGGCCTGTGCAGCCACGGGTGGTACAAGAGTGCTTAACAGCAGGCAAATAAGAAAAATAGGCAGCCGTTTTTTCATTGTATCCTCCAATATATAGGTTATTTACCTCTATTTTAACAGGTTTACAGAATGAAAGAATCCTAATTTGCAAATAAAAAAAAGACGCTTTTGCAAGCGTCTCAGGCTGTTGACAAACGCTCACTTTCAGCGTCACTTGCCGGCTGTGAATGCTCATGACCCCAAAAAGGTCACTCCGCTCCCCAGCCGGCAGCGTTCCTTGAAAGCCAAACGTTTTCAATCAGCCTGCTTTCTAACTTTGTCTCCAATCTCAGATGCTTTCAAAAGCGTTCTTTTTAAGATAAAAAGCCCATAAGCGCGTATTTCATTTTTTCTGTACGGGACAGCTCATTCCATGGCTTCTTTTTGATGTGGTCCGTGTCAATAGGTGTAATAAAAGGCCCGCGTTTCATAATCAAGCTGTACGGATCAATTACAATGGCTTCACCGGCTTCTACACCCTTTGTTACCTGGTATACGCCATCTACGTGAAGCCCGGTTTCAATACGTCGGCGTTCAAGAAGACCTTCCCGATTCATGATCACTGCATATGATTTCTTGTTTTTCTTTAAAATGGCTGTGTTCGGAATCGTGACAGCATCCGGCTGTTGCTCCGTGATCACTTTCACATTGGCTTTTAAGCCGGGATACAGGTCACTTGATTCCGCGCCCGTGAGCTGAGCGGAATATGGATACAAGCTTTTTCGCTTTACCGATGGCTCTTCTTCTGGGTAGGTGCTTACAGATCCGAGAGAGCCGTTAAACTGCTCGAGCGTTGTATCGACGGTGACTTCAACTGTCTGACCGGTCTGGGCGAGAGCTACTTGTTTTTCATCAAACACACCCTGCACAGCGGGAACAGATGAATTGATGATCATCACCGGGTTGTTTAAGCTCGTATCAATTTTCTTTACGTAGCCTTCATTCGTGCTTTTAACAGTCAAATCGCTTTTTTTCGATTCCTGGGCCGCAATCAGTGTATCGTACTTTTTCACTTCTTCCTGCAGCTTTTGTTTTTCTGTTTCCTGCTGCAGAATGCTTTCTTCTACACTCGTACTGGCGTCGCCGCTCTGGATAATCGTTGTATTGCTGTCGCTGTTTAAAGAATTGTTTGTATCGGTTGACTCGTTTTCTTCATTTTCCGCCTGGGAAAGCAGAAGACGCAGCTGGCTTAATTGATTATCAATTAAAGAGATTTGCTGCTGAGTCTGGTCTTTTTCTGCTGTTAAGCGGGCGATCTCTTCATCTACTACATCAGAAGAGTACGTAAATAAATCCGTACCGGGCTGAATCGCATCGCCTTCTTTTACAAGCACCTGCTCAAGAGATCCTTTGCTTTCATCGAAGTAAATCGGATATTCATCGGAAGGAACCACAACGCCTTCTGCGGAAAATGCTTCAACGACGTCCCCTGTTTCGGAGCGGTCCCAATCTGTCAGCCATTCGGTCCGGTCTGCTTTGCTGTCTTCTTTGAAAATTAAGTATAAATTACCGGCGATTACAACAGCACTCGCCGCAAGCCATACTTGCTTTTTTATTTTTTTCATTGTAGTCACTCACCTCTTTTCTTTAAAACAGATTTTCCACCTGGATTGATGTAAACAATGTCGCTAAAATCCAAAACGCGATACCCGACAAGAGAACCATAAGAAAAACGAAAAGAGGTTTTCTTGCTTCAGACGCGCGTAAAAAGCGGTATTGAATCACTAGAATCCAAATCTGAAAAATCGTAATAAAGCTGAAAAAACGAATGGCAATGGCACTATCTGTTGCGTACTGAGCGACAACACCAAGTGAGAAAGGTGATGAGTCGCGCGGAATAGAAAAAAACACATTCCAGATAATCAAAAGGGCAAATTCAAGCAGGTAGATTGAAAAAGCCACACATTGCAAGGCAACAAGCTTTTTAAACTCTAATTCTAAAAACGTCCAAAATAAAAGAGCCGGCACAAAGATGTAGAAAAGGGGAAGCAATAAGCCGGCAAGGCCAGCGCCTCCTGTAAATAGTAGTTTCAGCCATTCATATGTATACATATCGGATTCGGCCATATAAGCAGATATGCCTTCGCTTTGTATACCTAGTGCACCGGCAAGCAGAGACAAAAGCACACTGACGAGTACTAAGAGTGAAAACTTTATCCATAAACCGCGAATTTTTTCGGCCTGTGACAGCTGCGCGAGTTCATGGGAGGTGCGAAACAGCCCTTTTAAAAGCTGAAGCCGATAAGCCATTTTAAAATCTCCCATCAAAATAGAATAAATAAAGATCAATTTTCATTATATACAACTATTGATATATGAACCAATAATATTCTAACATTATTGGTCTATTTTTAATTTTTCAGAATTATTAAACGATTGAAATGTGAATGTAATATAACGAACATCCTAGTGTAATAGTCTTGAAATAGAATCATGTTACAATCAATCTCGTGTTACAAAACTAGGGGGTAATGATACGTGAAAAAAATGGCCATGTCTTTTCTTGCTGCAATGATGATTTTCTCAGCTTCTGCGGCACAAGCAGCCGCCGCAACTCACACTGTTCAAAAAGGGGACACGCTTTACAACATTTCAAAACGTTACAGTACGTCAGTGGATCAAGTGAAGAAGTGGAACAACCTTTCCTCTAATACCATTAAAGTTGGACAAAAGCTTTCTATTGGCAGCACGGCAGCCGCAAGCTCAAAACCGGCGCCATCATCAAATACGAGCAATGTGAAAAAAGAAATTACCGTTAAGTCAACGGCTTATACAGCTTACTGCAGTGGATGCTCTGGCGTTACTGCAACAGGCATTAACTTAAAGAAAAACCCAAATGCAAAAGTGATTGCTGTGGATCCGAAAGTGATTCCGCTTGGTACGAAGGTATATGTTGAAGGCTACGGAGAAGCAGTTGCCGGCGATACAGGCGGCGCAATTAAAGGAAATAAAATTGATGTGCATATGTCAACGAAGCAAAAAGCAAAAAACTGGGGCGTGCGCACTGTAAAAGTGAAAATTTTAAAATAGTCGAAAAGGGAGCTGGTGGAAACCAGTTCCCTTTTTTGTTTTTAACTGGGTGCTTTATGTCAGAGTTATTACGAATTCGAAGTAATGGCTTTCTTGTAACATTTACGTCACATTCCAACATAGAAGCGTAACGTCCTTTTAAAAACATTACATTGCTTGGCGTGTTACAATGAATCTCGTTAGGCCGGAGAGTACCGGCTGGTCAAGAGGAACCGAATCCTCAATCAAGCGTTTATGGCGCTTTTATATAAATTAGCTGTTGTCCCTACAGTCACGGAGAAACAAAGCGTTAAAAACTCTTGCGTACGTGTGCTTTGTCACACCGGCAGGAACATTCCAGGAGGTTTTTTTATTATGAAAAAGCATATCATGGCACTAGCAGCAACAACAGTAATTGGCGGAGGCGCATTCGGCACCGCTGCATCAGCTAGCACATATACAATACAACAAGGCGATACATTATGGAGCATTTCCCAAAAAACGGGTACAACTGTTGAACAATTAAAAGCAGCCAACGGTCTTTCATCTAATATGATTTACGCGGGCTCCACTCTTCAAACATCCGGCTCAGCGTCAGGCGGCGGTACAGCACAGGCTTCTTCGAACGGTACATACACGGTTAAAGCGGGCGACACGCTGTTTAAAATCGCTACAGCACATGGGATTTCAGTGAGCTCACTAAAATCAATTAACGGTCTTTCATCAAACATGATTTACCCTGGTGATCGGTTGTCAACAAACGGTTCTGCGGCACCGGCAAAGGCAGCGCCAGCACAGCAGGCAACAACTCAAGCAGCTGCTGAGCCAGCACAAGCAGCACCACAGAGCGGCAAAACGTTAACGGTGACAGCTACAGCATACACTGCACAGTGCGCGGGCTGCTCAGGCGTAACAGCAACGGGTATTGACCTTAACAATAATCCAAACAAAAAAGTAATTGCGGTTGACCCGAACGTGATTCCGCTTGGTTCGCGCGTATACGTTGAAGGCTACGGCGAAGCGATTGCCGGTGACACGGGCGGCGCAATCAAAGGAAATAAAATTGATCTTCACGTACCAAACAACGATGCAGCATACAGCTGGGGCGTGCGTACAGTTAACGTAACCATTCTCGATTAATCATTATATACCCTGTTTGAAAAAAACCGGCCGTAATAAAGGCCGGTTTTTTTCATTTCGTTGAAATAGGATGTTGTCCGACTGCATCATCCTCAAAATTTACATGTGTAGTGACCGTTCTTAGGCGAAGTATAGAAAGAGCAGCATTTGCGGGGCTCCGCTTTCCAGGGAGCAGGCGTTGAGCTAGTCTTTCAGGAGTCTCCGCCTCGCGCCTGCCGCTCTTGTAGGATGAAAGGAATTCAGTGAAGTCTTGTATGATTCCCTTTCTTTTCTGGAAAGAATAGAAAAAACCCTTTTAACCTCTCTGTTTTTGAAAAGGGGAGGCTTTCGGGCAAGCTAAAAAAGAAACACGCCCTATATACTTTTTGAAAAACGAATTTCCTTTTGACCTCTTTGTTTTTCTTTATCAGATTTAAAGCGAGGCGGCAGGGCGCTGCGTTTTTGGGCCTACAGGATGTAGGATACAAAGGCGTTGTGACGGTCTGGACGACCTAGTCGGGCGAATGCCACAGGACGTGGCAGGTTTGAAGCGCGACAGCAGGACGCTGCGCTTTTAGCCTTTAAACCTTTTCTTTTGTGCAAATGAATCGTTTTTGGGGGCCTGCCCGTATATAATAGAAGAAAGAAGAAATGAGGAGTGAGCATGAAACGGTATAAGCATTTGGCAGAGGGTGTCCGGTTTAAGCGGCATGGCGGTCATTGGAGGCCAGTTATTGCCTGTCAAGGGGAGTTAACGTTTGCAGGAGAAGGCAGAAGTGCAGTCGTATTTCGTATCGAAGGAACTGATCGGGCATTAAAGGTGTTTTATCCGGATAAAGTGCATATTGCAAAAGAAGAAGCAGATATTTACCGACTTCTTTCAGGAATTCCCCATTTTCCTCATTTGCATGAAGCCGGCGGCACGTATATCGTGATTGACTGGGTAGAAGGGAAAACCTTTTTCCAGTGTCTCGAGGGAGGAGTAGAAATTTCCGCCCGCCACATTCATGAAGCGGATCAGGCGCTCGAGGCAGCACGAAAACGAGGGTTAAACCCATCTGATGTTCATCTGCGCAACATCATGATTACAACAGAAGGCAGCACCATGATTATTGATGTAGCCCGTTTCCGCCAGACAAAGGATTGTATGAACTGGGAAGACATTAAAACGGCTCATTCTGCTTTTTACATGAAGCCCTTTTTCCCGAAGCGCTGGCCGAAACCGCTGCTTAATGTGATTGGTATTTTGTATAAAATGAGACTGATTCCCGTTTCGCGAACAGCACACGCAAAAAATCCGCAGTGACCTCTGTCTACTGCGGATTTTGCTTATTCTTTGCTTTTTAGCGCATGCCTTACGCTTGCAGCCAGTGCTTCAGCGCCAATTTTAATAATGCGCCTGTCAAATGTCATATTTGGATGGTGAAGGCCGGGTGTAAGACCTGCACCAAGCCCCATCATACACGCTTTAATATGGGGTCGTTTAATTGTGTAAAAGTGGAAGTCGTCACTGCCGGATGTGATGAGCGGCTCTGCTAATGCTTGTTCGCCGCATACCTCAATAATGCCTTTTCGCAAAAATGCTTCTGCTTCGTCGGACACTTCAGCGGCAGGAGTAAAATCCATCCATTCATAATCAATTTGGACTTCGTACAGCAAGCTGATTTGTTCAATTTTATGCTCGACCGCTTTTTGAAGCTCTAAGAGTACTTTGTTGCGCTGGGCCCGGACATCAAGTCCGAATTTGCCTGAGCCAGGAATAATATTTAAGCTCTGGCCGCCGGCTTCAATATGTGTCATTTTAGCGGAATACGGTTCAAATGGTGAAAAGTTAATGGTATTGAGCTGCCGGCTCAAAGAAGACATCACTTCAATCGCATTAATTCCTTGATGAGGCCGTGCCCCGTGTGCATCATCGCCAATGACTTTTCCGTGTAAAAAAGCAACAGCTCCGTGGTGAACGGATGGTGTAATTTTGCCGAACGGCACTTCCTCAATCGGCCGAAGATGAATGCCGAACAAGTAGTCAACATCATCAACAACGCCTTTTTTTACCATCTTTAGTGCGCCGGTCCCCGTTTCTTCAGCAGGCTGAAAAATAAATCGAACAGTGCCGCTGTCCTCTGTCAACTGGTCCTTTAAGGTTAAAATGGTACCGATGACAATCGACATATGCGCATCATGCCCGCAGGAATGGTTTGCGCGAAATTCCCCGTCTACCTGCTGCCACAGTGCGTCAATATCGGCACGAACGGCCACAACTGGTGATCCGCTGCCAATTTCTGCGATTAATCCTGTACAATCGTCAAATGTATAAGAACGAATGCCTTCTTTTGTTAAAAGCTGTGAGATATAAGCAGTTGTTTCAGTTTCTTTCCAGCTGATTTCTGGATGTGCATGCAAATGTTCGAAGATCTCAAGAAGCCTATTTTCAAATGTTAATTCCGTATGAGCCATCGCAAGCCCTCCCCCAGTCATTCTTTCTATTAGTATAAGCGAAAATAAACCTTTTGGCTTGGCAAATAACTGAAAATTCTTATCTTTTTCCTCTTTTCATCAAAAAGCTGACTAAAACAGCAGGAACTGCCACCAGCGCCATGCTTAAAAAAGCAAACCTCGGCTCGATATCATATAAAAAGCCGGCACCAAACGTTAAAACAGCTGTACTTAACCCCATTCCTAATGAAGAATAAACACCCTGGGCAGCTGGTATTTCTGATGAATCAAATTCTTCATGCAGTAGACGAATAAAGGCATAATGCGCAAGGCCGAATGTAAAAGCGTGAAATACCTGAGCAAAAACATAAATGGCCACTGAAGGAAAAATAAACATGATACCCCAGCGCAAAACGGCTGCAAGCGCCGCCCACATAAACATAGACGGAACAGAGACGTGGCGAAGAAACCGGTCAGCTACACTGAAAAAAAGAATCTCAGCGGCAACCGCAATATTTAAAATAACCCCCGTCCAAATATTGTTTACCCCCAGATAGTCTAAATACAGCACGCCATAGTTGTAATACGCTGCGTGGGCACCTTGGATTAATACGCATGTAATAAGTGCCGTCACAAAACGGCGTGAGCCAAACAGCTGGCGCAGTGGCACACGCCGCAGGTCGCCGCTTTGCCCAAGAACAGGCGGTGTACGAAAAGAAGCCGCAGCTGCTGTGAAAACAAGGCTGCCGATTAAGATGTACAAAATCGCTGTATCGGTAAACATGGCTGTTGCAATTCCAACGAGAAAAACAGATACCGTATAGCCGATTGAGCCCCATGAACGGCTTTTTCCATAATGAATCCGCTCTGATTTCATTAAAAGGGCTCCCGCACTGTCTGCCATAGGCATAATGATTGGATAAATCAAGCTGAACACAATCATTACAACAAGCAGTAGACTGTAGCCGGAGGCTGGAATAAACAAAAAAGAAAGAAGCGCGGCGAGGATGGAAAACCATTTCAGCAGCGTGCCGGCCGGAAATCTGGCACTCAGGGCTGGATATAAGAAAAATGTAGAAGCTGCACGGACCAACAGTCCAATCGCAATGAGAGAGGAGGCTGTTTCAACAGGCAGCTGCTTTTCTGAAACAAGCCAGGCATTCCAGTAGGGCATGAAAATTCCCCAGGAAAAATAAAAAGCAAAAAACATAATTGAAAGCCAAATTTGTGAGTTGAAAATCATCGAATCTTCCTTTATTTTGTCAGTATTTATCCATTATAACGAAAATATAATTTTTTTTGCTTAAAGAAGTAAAATAAATGAAGAATCTTTTTGAAAGGCTTTTCTTTTTTAGGAATTGGAATTTTGTGTGGGTTTTTGAAGGACATTGAAAAATGTTGTCGAAATAGGAAAAAGGAACGAATAAGATAAAGAGAAGGAGAATCGGATGGAGAAACCAAATGAAGCAATGGAGAGTTCGCTTATTTTTGTCAATGGACGGAAAGAAGACTGTATGATTCGCTTTATGACGGTTTACCAGGAAGGACTCATACTCGATGCTGAATTTACACCCTTTGCCGAGCCGGCTGAGAAAGAATGGAATCTTGGTGAGAGAGGAGCAGTTAAACTGATTGTCGCTCAAAAAGGCTCATGGCAGGAAATTATGATTGACTACAATTTATCAGAAGGTTATCTGCACATTACCGCCGTAACCGCATCCTTTTTATCAAAATCGGTCATGATATCGATTGCAAGACGATTTTTTATTCGAAGGGGAGAAGCAGTTCAATACTTGTCTGCCCGCGCGCTTCTCAGCCATACAGAAGGGCAGCCCGAGCGTTTTCTTCTCATTGATATTCCCGCTTTATAAATAACAGCTCTTGTCAAAGGAGCTGTTCAGACTGTAGACAAATTATTATTAAGAACCCGCGCACATGAACAGACTGGAGCAGCGGCGTCCGGGCAGCTCCGCTTTCCATGGGGCAGGCGCTGAGCCCGACTGCGCCTGTCGGCTCCATCGGTCTCAGCTGCCCGCTAGTCCCACAGGAGTCTGCGCCGCCAGTACGCCGCCAAGTGGCTTGCGAAAAGATTGGACCAGGTTAATTTGGTTGTATTTTTCTTTTGAAAAGGAGAAAATGCCTATTCTGACCTTGCTTATTGATCTTCAATACTACTTATCGGCTCTTTTTAAAAGCGAAAGACTTTGTCTACACACTGAACGGCTCTTGTCAAAAGAGCTGTTTTTTTCTGCTATACTAGTAGAAAAATGGAGGGAGCGGAACAATGAAACGTTTTGCAATGTGCTGGGTAATAGGTTCTGCTGCGCTCATCAGCGGCTGCGGCGGTCCCGATGCTCCGGAAACGGGACTGGAAGCGTATGTGAATGAGTGGAAGGACAATGATTATGGCGGGATGTATGAACACTTTACGAAAGAAACAAAATCATCTATAACGAAAAAAGAATTTACAGAGCAATACGAGAACATTATGTCTGATATTGAAATGGACAAGCTTAAAGTAGAGCTTCCAACTGAAGAAGATGTGACACTCGACAATGAACAAACGGCACGGCTCCCTCTTCATATAGAAATGGATACAATCGCCGGGCCGCTTTCTTTTGAAAAAGAAGCAGTCATGAAGCTTGAAGAAACGGATGAGGGCGAGGAATGGCTGATTGACTGGGATCCTTCGTTTTTGCTGCCCGAGTATGACTGGGGAGACAAAGTCCGTATTCAAACACTCCAAGCTGAGCGCGGTCGTATTTTTGACCGCAACGGCAGCTCGCTTGCGGTCAATGGAGAAGCGGTTTCTATTGGCGTGAATGCAGGTGCGATCGATGAAGCAGGCAAAGCACAGCTGGCCAAAATTCTCGGTTTAACGACAGAAGATATCAATAAGCAGCTGAGCCAGAGCTGGGTCCAGGACGGTTACTTCGTTCCACTTCAAACTGTTGCTTCATCGAATAAAGAATTGATCCAAAAAGCCTCCGCTGTAAAAGGAGCAGCCACTTCTTCCAAAGCAGTCCGTTCGTATCCGTATGGTGCTGCCGCTGGACATTTGACCGGTTACACAGGAGAAATTAATGCGGAAGAGCTGAAGGAAAATGAAGGATACGTACAGGGCGATCAAATTGGCAAGCGAGGTCTGGAGCAGCTGTTTGAAAAGCAGTTAAAAGAAACGGATGGCATCCAAATTTTTATCGACAAAGAAAAAGAAGAGCCGGTTGTCATCGCCAGAAAAGAACCGAAAAACGGCCAGGACATCAAGGTGACCATCAATGCCGACATGCAAAAAACCTTATATGAAAAAATGGGCGGGGCAGCAGGAACGGCTTCAGCGGTAGAGCCCGTATCAGGAGATGTGTTAGCCCTTGTTTCCTCTCCATCCTTTGATCCAAATGAATTTGCACGCGGCATACCTGCCAAGCGGTACACGACGCTTCAAGATGATCCGAAGCAGCCGCTTCTCAATCGTTTTGCGGCCGCTTATTCACCGGGATCTACGATGAAGCCTATTACAGCGTCGGTTGCGATGAAAGCAGGCAGGCTTGATCCAACGGCTGGTAAAACAATCAGTGGTCTTCAGTGGCAAAAGGATGCGTCATGGGGAAACTACCGGGTAACGCGGGTCAGTGAGTCAACGGCACCTGTTACGTTGGAGTCTGCTCTGGTAGCGTCCGATAATATTTATTTTGCTATGGCTGCGCTTGATACCGGAGCAGATGGAATGAAAGCAGGACTCGAATCATTCGGGTTTGGCGTAAAATACCCATTTGATTATCCAGTACGTGAGTCGCAAATTTCTAATAATGGTGAATTTGATTCGGATATTTTGCTCGCCGACACAGGCTACGGGCAGGGAGAAGTGTTAACCTCGATGACCCATCTTGCCAATGCCTACGGTGCTTTTTTAAACAAAGGAACGATTATGACGCCCCGTCTGCTGCTTGACGATGAGCCGTCAGCCTGGCAGAAGGAACTTATTACAGAGGAGCAGGCAGCTATTATTAAGCAGGGGCTGCGGGGAGTAGTAGAGCGCGGAACGGCTCGTGCCGCCAATATTGAGGGCATGGCGGTCTCTGGTAAAACCGGCACAGCGGAAATTAAACAGGCGCAAGGAACGACCGGAAAAGAAAATGGCCTGTTCGTTTCCTATGATGCAAACAATCCGTCTTTTGTTCTCGCGCTGCTTGTAGAAGATGTAGCAGAAGCGGGCGGAAGCAAGGTAGCTGTCGACAAAGCACGTGATTTTTATGTACAATGGAAAACGTATAGAAAATAAGAAAATATAGGATTTTACTAGATCAATAGACTCTAAAAATAAAAAATATAAAAAGAGATGAAATATTTTAGGCACGTGTCGATAGAACTAGAGAGTAGAAATGGAGAATAGAGGAGCGAGCGAATGAATAAAACGGTTATTTCTTTAACAGCTGCAGCGTTTATTGCAACCGGTGCCGCGTCGGTTGCGCATGCTTCAGAAGTATACACAGTGAAAAAGGGTGACACGCTGTTCAGCATCGCCAATCATTATAAGCTATCGGTCGTTCAGTTAATGGAACTGAATAATCTTACTTCAGATGCCTTATCCGTTCATGATCAGCTTATCGTGTCGCAGGCGGGAGAAAACGAGCAAATAGAATCAGGCCAGGTCGAAGCAGAATTGGCAGAGAAAGAGTCGGCTTCTGCAGAACCAGCTGTTTACACAGCGGCTGCTTCTTCTTACACAGTAAGAAGTGGTGATTCTCTTGGCCTGATCGCTTCCCGACATAAAACAAGTGTAGCAGCTCTAAAGCAGCTGAATGGTTTAACATCGGATCTTATTTACGTGGGACAAAAGTTGAAAGTAAACGGAAAAGCGGCGACTTTGACAAAGCCATCCTCTTTGTCAAAGCCGGCTATCTCAACCGGTACATACACTGTCCAAAGCCGTGATTCTCTTGGTCTGATTGCTTCCCGCTATAAAACAAGCGTTTCGTCGCTGAAGCAATTAAACGGTCTTTCAAGCGATGTGATTTACGTTGGGCAGAAGCTGAAGGTAAGCGGGAGTTCTTCTTCAGCAAAGCCGGTCAGCACATCCAAGCCATCGACTTCCACTTCAACGAGCACATACACCGTGAAAAGCGGTGATTCTCTTGGTGTAATTGCTTCCCGTTATAAAACAACAGTCTCGGCGCTGAAGCAATTAAATGGTTTAACGTCTGATGTGATTTATGTAGGGCAAAAGCTGAAGGTAAGCGGCAGTGCAGCGGGCACCGGGAAGCCGACTTCTACTGTTAAGCCTTCTCCTCCCGTATCGACTGGTGTTTACACGGTTAAAAGTGGAGATTCGTTAAGCTTGATCGCTTCCCGTCATGGAATGAGCACAGCGGCTTTGAAACAAATGAACGGTTTAAAGTCTGATGTTATTTTTGTTGGGCAGAAATTAAAGGTAGCCGGCGGCAATACAGGCAAGGCACCAACGCAGGTGAGTAACCCGCCTGCTTCTGGAGACTACAGTGTCTCAAAGCTCATTAGTACAGCTAAGTCTTTAATGGGCATTCCTTATGTGTGGGGCGGCGCTTCCACTTCTGGTTTTGATTGCAGCGGCTTTATTTATTATGTGTACAAGCAGGCAGGCAAAAGTATTTCCCGGACCAACACGGAAGGATATTACAGCCGTTCCTATGAAGTGTCATCTCCGGCTGTAGGGGATCTTGTGTTTTTTAGTAATACGTATAAAAAAGGGATTTCGCACATGGGGATTTATGTAGGCGGCGGACAGTTTATTCACGCAAGTTCCTCTGCCGGCATTACCATATCGAGCTTGAGCAATTCGTACTTTCAGCCGAGGTTTACAGCATTTAAACGATTCTATTAAAAAAACGGTCCTTTAGAAGGACCGTTTCAGTGTGTAGATAAAGTCTTTCGCTTTTAAAAAAGAGCCGATAAGTGAAGCCTGCCGGACTTCGCGTTCCACGGGCAGTGCGGCAGCTTCCTCGGCTTGCGCCTGCGGGATCTGCCGATTCACTGTACTTCCCGCAGGAGTCTTCGTCCGGCAGGCTTCAATAGGTGTTGTTGAAGATCAATGAGTAAGGATAGAATAGACATTTTCTCTTTTTTACAAAGAAAAAATACGATCCTATTAGCTCTGTATAGTCTTGTCGCTAGTCTATCCCGTTCATATGCACGGTCATCAATTATTTGTCGACATTAAAAAACGGTCCTTTATAGAGACCGTTTTTTAACTTAGTGTTGAAAAACAAAAAGGTTGAAAGGTTTTTTCTGTTTCTTCCAGCAAAGAAAGGGAAACAGACTAGGGTTTACTGGCTTTTTTTCCTCCCCACCAAGGCGGCAGGCGCGGGGCGGAGACTCCTAAGGGACTAGCGGGACAGGTGAGACCGGCTTTGCCGCGAAGCGGTGAAGACGAGCTCAGCGCCTGCCCCTTGGAAAGCGCAGCCCCGCGAATGCCGCCCTTTCTATGCTTCGGCTAAGAACGGTCACTATATGTGTAGAGTTTGAGGGTGATGTAGCTGGACAACATCCTATTTCAACAGAGTGAAAAAAAAACGGCCCCTTTATAGGGACCGTTTTTTAATGCCGTTTTTCCAGCGCATTTCGTATATCCTGAAGGTGCTGGTCGATGTTGTTTTTTGTGATATAAACGCCAAACGGGCTTTTTGCATCGGGGCCGGCTTCAATCCGTTTTGCGATTTTTGTACCGGTTTCCGGATAAAAGTGATGGCCGTCAAAATAATTGGTTAGGTCATTCGTCACTTCATTTGGATACATAAAGTTATAAACACCGCCGTAAAGCTCAACTAAATCACGCAGCCACTGTTCATAGTCATCAAGGTGACCGGTATCAACAAGCGCATCAAACAGCTCCATCGAAATGGGAGTCGTGTACACGATCTTTTCTACATCTGGGTGCCGCTTGTTGAAAATCGACAAAAATTCTTTGTACCTGGGATTGTATACGTAATGACTGCCGTAAAATTCCTGTTTGAAGCGTTCAATTTTTTCGGCCGTGTTTTGTTCAAGCTCTTCCCGGGAAATTTTCTTTGCATCGGCTGTATTGTCCCGGTTATACACGCGGTTAAGCGACACATCGTTAGCAATAGACAGGCGCGCGTTCTCTAGAGAGTATCGCAGGGTATCAAAAGATAATAGATTTTTAAAACGGTACAGCGGATCTGCTACTTTCTTTTCATAATTGGTCAGCGACCGAGGCTGGCTGCTTTCCTGAACGGAAGATTTAAAGAAATCAACCCCTAATATTACACGCTGGACCGGCTGTTTACTATGTGCTTCTGCAAATGCAAGAAATGTATCATATTCTCGTATAGATAGATCATTAACGGAATAGTTATAAACTTTCATACTTTTAAACTCGTGCTGGTCAATATAAGTTGACCGGCTTGATCCAAGCAAAATGGTATCGTACGAAAACGGCTGAAACAAAATGCGGTTTGTTTTTTGCTGCCGCTCATCAATCACAGCTTGATGATCATTCCACGCATGCTTTTGGCCAAAGGTCCAAAGCGGATCAATAAAGTAATTGATGATAGAAATAGGAACGAGTGTTAAAAGTAAAAGAGAAAAAAAGATTGCCAGAAAGCGTCTGGACTGTTTCATGCAAATCACACCTTAAACGTTAAAATAAAGAATGGTGACGTATGATTAGTAGAGCTGTCAAGTTTACGATTTTTTGCCTGATAAAGGATAACAACAGGATTAATCATACTACAGCTCTCATTTTTCGACAATAAGGGAAGAGAATACCTCATTTTTTAAATTAACGGTTGTAAGTGTAAAAAGATGTGATAGAATGGACATATAGTTTCCGTTTTGTATGTAAAATAACTCGTTTTGCTAGAACGTGGTTGGTACAAGCTGTGAGCATCTGTCCGGTATGACAGGTGCTTTTTTACTTTGTTCCAATAAAAAAGGTGCCCGTGCAGTCAGCTCGCTGACGCTTGAGGGCACCTTTTTTTATTTGCTTACGCGGACACTCCATTTAGAGAAATCGGCGTTTTCTTTTTGAACGAGCGAGGCCGGGAAAACAAATGACCATGGCTTTGTTGTGTTGGCTTTTACTTCAAAATCGCCAACGTTAAACTGGCCGTGGGCGACAAGATCGCCTGCTGCATCAAAAAGCTGCAGCGGCAGTTTTTCAATATTTACATTCCGGTCGTAGCCGTTTCGGATCAGCACGGAAATGGTTAAATCTCCGTTATCAAGCGTTGCAGCGCTGAGCCCTGTGAAATTCAATTCATTTTTAGCCGGATCACCGAGCTTTTCCACAATCCGCTGCAGGTTTTCTTTTTGCTCCTGTGGCAATGTTTTGTCCCATTTTTCATCAAGGTCAAGCTTATGCTTGCGTGATGTTAAATCAAACGCGATCGACCAGTTTTCTTTGCCTAGTTCAACACGGGGATCAAGAGACGCAGCCGGGAAAAGAAATGTCCACGGACGGCTTGAATCAGCCGGAAGGGCTCCGACATCTTTTAAAGGAAATGTATCCCGCGCCTTCAGTTCATTTTTTTCATTAAGCAGAAGAAGAGGTACATCTCCCAGTGTAATCTCACGTTCAACCGTATTGCGGATAAATGCAGAAACCGCAATGCCGTTCGGCTGCTCACTCCATTCAATGCCGGACAGGGAAAGCTGGTTGCGCTTAAGCGGCGGCAGCTCATTGTTTAAAAAACGCAGCACATACATTTGCTCTTGAGAAACCGTCTGCGCCGGGTGAAGGGACAGGGCTGTTGTTACTTCTTCTGTGCCCGCTTCTGATTCTCCGCCGGTTACCTCTGCGGCAGAAACGGAGGTCTCGCGTCCATCATTTTTAAGTGCTTCATCATTTTTACCTTTTCGTTTAAAGAAAGAAAACATCGGTTAATTCTCCTTTTTCGTGAATTCCGTCATGAAAGCGGCCGTTTTGGCAGAAATAGAACGAAGCAGGTCGCGGTAAGACGTTTGGAAAAGCTGTAAGCCTTCACGTGCATAAATGCGCATTGGATCTTCCTGCTGATAATGCCGCAGTCCAATGCCTTCTTTTAAGCGCGTCATTTGTTCAAGGTGATGAACCCAGGCAGCATCAAGATCAGCTGTCATAATTCGTTTGATCCCATCATCCCATGACGGGTCGTATTCTTCATTTACCCAGTCCAGATAATCGGCTAAAACCGGTTCAACCGTGCGTTCCACTTCTTTTTTGCTGGATACTTCCTCTGGAAGCGGAATGGCGCGGCCGCCGAACATGGCCTGAAGATGCCCGGAAAGGATATCGAGCGTCCATTCCTCTGGCTCCGCTTCCTCATGGCAGTAGTAGTCGATTTCTTCGCGAACAGAGCGTTTTACCATATCCAGGAGCCGCTCTTTCTGGGATGCATTATCAATAATGGCGTTGCGCAGACCGAAAATCACACCACGCTGCTCATTAATCACATCATCCAGCTTTAAATTGTATTCGCGGATCGAATAGTTCGAGCCTTCCACAATCCGCTGTACGCGGTCTACAAATTCATGTATTTTTTTGTAGGTAACCAGACCATCACTGTTTGTCTGCACTTTTTTCGCAAGCTTGGCCAGGTCATCTTTGGCAAAGCGGCGGAACATTGCATCCTCAAGTGAAATGATAAATTCACTGGAGCCGGGATCTCCCTGACGTCCGGAACGGCCCTTGAGCTGGTTGTCAACCCGGCGGCTTTCGTGGCGTTCCGTCCCGATGACATGCAGTCCGCCGAGCTCGGGAACGCCCTCGCCAAGCAGAATATCCGTACCGCGTCCAGCCATGTTTGTTGCAATGGTGATATGGCCGCGCTGGCCCGAGCGTGAAATAAGCTCCACTTCCTGCTCCACGCTTTTCGCATTTAACAGCTCAAAAGACAGTCCGGCTTCTTTAAAATGCTCGGCGATTTTTTCAGACTGTAAAATAGAAGTGGTTCCGACCAGCACGGGCTGACCCTTCGCATGGCGCGCGATGGTTTCGGCTGTAACAGCGGCATATTTTTGCTCGATTGTCTGGTAAATGCGGTCAGGCATGTCCACGCGCTGTACCGGCCGGTTGGTCGGTACAGGAATCACCTGCATGTTATACACTTGAAGCAGCTCTTTTTCTTCTGTTTTGGCCGTACCGGTCATGCCGGACAGGAATGGGTACATGCGGAAGTAGTTTTGAATCGTAATCGAAGCCTGCGTTTTATTTTCGTCCGTGACTTCGAGTCCTTCTTTTGCTTCAATGGCCTGGTGAAGACCGTCTGACAGGGTTCGTCCTTCCATCGTGCGGCCTGTAAACATATCGACAAGCAGAATCGATCCGTCCTTCACGATATAGTCTACATCCTTTTCGAACATTACATGAGCCCGTACTGCCTGAATCATGTAATGGTAAAGCGTCTGGTGCTCAAGCTCGTATAAATTGTCAACGCCGAATGCTTTTTCTACTTTTTCAATTCCGCCATCGGTCAAGCTGACGGCTTTTGTTTCATCATCAAGGTGATAGTCCTCATCACGCACAAACCGTTTGGCCACGCGTGAACCGATATAGTGAAGGTCAGCAGCAGGCGGCATTTTACCGGCAATGATTAGCGGTGTTTTTGCTTCATCAATTAAAACGCTATCGACTTCATCAATGATCGCGAAATGGTAGGGCCGCTGAACGCGCTGCGAAGGGTGCCAGACCATATTGTCACGCAGGTAATCGAAGCCAAATTCCGTTCCGACACCGTAGGTAATGTCCGCATTGTACGCTTCCTGTTTTTCTTTACTATCCATAAGCGGCACATTTAAGCCGACTGTCAGGCCAAGAAATTCATGAAGCGGTCCGATGGTGTCACGGTCGCGCTTCGCTAAATATTCATTCACAGTAATTACGTGAACGCCTTTGCCTTCAAGCGCACGCAGGTAGCTTGGCAGGGAAGCAACAAGTGTTTTTCCTTCCCCTGTTGCCATTTCTGCAATGTTGGCGCCGGACAAAATCAGGCCGCCGATCAGCTGAACATCATAATGGCGCATGCCAAGAACGCGTTTGGCTGCTTCACGCACCACGGCAAACGCCTCTGTTTTAATATCATCAATCGCTGCGCCGCCGGCAAGGCGTTCCTTGAATTCTGCTGTTTTGCCACGCAGCTGTTCGTCTGTTAACGCTTCAATGGCTGCTTCTTGTTCATTAATCTCTGTAACTAGCTTTCGGTATGTTTTTAACTGCCGCTCGGCAGCATCTTTTTTTCGAAATAAGGAAACCATTTATTTCACTCCCCAGAATACGTTCCGTGGGCCCGTCTAATGCGGTTCACAAAGGCATGATAGCTGAATGCTGCGCACGCAGCCGCCCATCCTTTATCTTAACAGAAGACAGCATGAAAGAAAATATCAGGTCTTTTTCATGTTTATGGTGGATATAATGGTTGTTTGCGATTATAATGTTGAAATTGAGGACAAATAAAAATAATCATGTTCGGGCCTGCTCGGCAGGTCACAAAAGCATTGCGGCAGGACGCCGCGCATGTAGCTTTTGATCATTTCACATATATTTCTGGCCAACAGAGGGAGGATCTTATGGTTTTTGCCTTTATTATCTGTGTACTGGCTTCTTTAGCCATTACGCCACTTGTGAAAAAATTCGCTATCGCCATCGGAGCTGTTGACAAACCAAATTACCGAAAAGTACATCAGCGGATTATGCCGCGCATGGGCGGGCTGGCCATTTTTATCAGCTTCCTGATTGGCATGCTTGTGCTGCAGCCTGCTGCACCCTATGATTTGCCGCTGATGAACCCTGCGATTATCATTGGAAGTTTTATTATCATTTTAACAGGCGTATTTGATGACCGTTTTGAGCTTTCTGCAAAGGTAAAGCTTGCCGGCCAAATCGCGGCGGCCCTTGTGGTAGTCGTATATGGGGATGTTCGGCTCGATTTCTTTAACCTGCCGTTTGGCGGAACTATTGAATTTAACAGCTTTTTAAGCATTCCACTGACGATTATCTGGATTGTGGCGATTACAAACGCGATTAATTTAATTGACGGCCTTGATGGTCTTGCGGCCGGTGTTTCGACGATTGCCCTATTTACAATCAGCTTTATGGCCTTTTTAAAAGGTGATGTATACGTTATGAGCGTAGCATTGATTGTAGCGGCCAGCACGATTGGATTTTTGAAATACAATTTCCACCCTGCCAAAATCTTTATGGGGGATACTGGGGCACTGTTTCTTGGTTTTATTATTTCCGTGGTGTCACTACTCGGCTTTAAAAATATTACGGTCGTGTCACTCATTATTCCGATTATTATCCTGGGGGTACCGATCTCGGATACGATTTTTGCGATTATCCGCCGGAAGCTGAACAAGCAGCCGATCTCCGCGCCGGACAAATCTCACCTTCATCATTGCCTTCTTCGGACAGGCTATACGCATAAACAAACGGTTTTAATTATTTATATGATTGCCATGCTGTTTGGTCTGGCAGCGATTATTTTCTCTATGGCCACTCTGTGGGGTGCTATTATTATGATGGCGGTCATTACTATCGCCATTGAAATTTTCGTTGAAAGCATTGGCTTGATCGGCAATGACTACAAGCCGCTTTTAAACTTTGTAAAAGGCGGAACGAAAAAAAATATGTAACAAAAAACCCGCTATCCGATTCGTTCGGATAGCGGGTTTTTTTTATTCTGTGCTGTATGATTCTTCTTCAGATTCGCTGTCTTCATCTGCGGACGAATCATCAGACGGCTCAATGCCAAGGTGGCGCTGCAATTTGCCTTTAATGACTTCAAGCTCTGTTTCATCAGCCCGGTAAATGTAAGCACCGGAGGCCAGGAAATCATCTGTCCCTTTGAGTGAAAGAGACTCATAATTCATGCCTTTATCACTTTCAGCATAGGTGATCAGTGATTTCATTTCACTGAACGTCAGGTTTGTGCGCATATTGGAGCCAACTGCTTCTAGCAATTCGTCATATTTTGTAAGAGAATTGAATGAAGTTGCTTTTTTGGTGATGGCCTGCAGCATCTGCTGCTGGCGTTTACCGCGCTCAATATCGCTGTCAGCGTGACGTGTACGTGCAACGGCAAGCGCTTCTTCACCATTGAGTGTCTGCATGCCTTCTTTTACATAGGTGTAATGAACATCGCTGGAATCTTTTTCTCTAATATCATATGGTACATTAAACTTCACGCCGTCAAGCGCATTAACGACATCTACAAAAGCATAAAAATTTAAGCGGACATAGTAGTCAACCGGCACATCAAGAAGTTCCTCAACGGCTTCAATTGTGGCTTTCGGGCCGCCGACAACATGGGCGTGGTTAATTTTATTGTAATCTTCCTCTTCAGGAATATAAGCGTACGTATCACGAGGAATACTGATCATTTTAATCGTTTTATCTTTTACATTTAACGTTGCTAAAACAAGTGCATCCGTACGGGTGTTGTCCCCATAGTTGCGTCTCTTGTTATCATCAATTCCCATAAATAAAATTGAAACGTTATCCTCAAGCGGATGAACCTCCGCATCACGCAGGGCCGACTTTTCACGGCCATCATTCATATAAGAATCCGAGACGATCGTTTCGGCTTTCTTATAAAGAAAGGCGCCGTAGCCTGCACCAGTAGAAACAACAAGCAGCAGTGGAAGGAAAAGCGTGAAAAATAAAATTCGGCGCTTTTGTGTTTTCTTCCGGCGCCGGCCCATACGTTGATTGGGTGAACTCATGTATTTGTCTCCTTTTAGGTATAATGATCAAATTTTGAACTATCTTTTATTTTACTATGAAAGGATAAGTTCGTTCAAATTTTTTTAAAATTCGACGGTTTTTTCCATGTATAAAACGTCTCCTTCTGAAAAAACAGCTTGTCCGTTTGTCAGCTCTGTTATCCAGCTGCAAAAAGCGTCCACCTGCTCTTCCTCTACAAACACGTCGACATCGACTCCTTCGGCATAGCGGATTTCTTTTAATTCATATACCGAGGCGCGCAATTCGTTTTCAATTTTGCCGAGCCATGTATAATCGATCGAAGCGGTCACAATTTTCATTAGACGGCGTTCGACAATACCAGCTGCGTTCAAGCCCTCTGATGCCGCTTTGCCGTATGCACGGATCAGACCGCCTGCCCCAAGCTTAATACCGCCAAAATAGCGCGTTACGACGATTGCTGTATCTTTTAATTCTCTTTTTTTAATAACTTCTAAAATAGGCACACCGGCTGTTCCTGACGGTTCTCCGTCATCATTTGCTTTTTGGATATGATCGTGCTCGCCGATCATATAAGCCGAGCAGTTATGGGTCGCGTTCCAATGCTGTTTTTTGATTTGGTCAATAAAGGCGATGGCTTCATCGGCGGATTCGACTCTTGCTGTATGAGCAATAAAGCGTGATTTTTGAATAACGATTTCATGGGCGCTGGAAGATTTTACAGTTTTATAATAAGGTAACAAAAAAATTCCTCCTATTAGGTTTAAAAATCGAAAATAAGGGTAGTCGGTATTGATAGTTTATCGTAAAGGAAAAAAGTCCGGATGAAAAGAGTCATGCTTCGAAATACTTTTAAACGAATCGTAAATAAACTTTAATGTTCGTTCCCAGATGTAATGATATAATGAAATTGGCCTTCCCGTGTGAGGTTTTCACCGGGTCTTTTTTGAGGGATTTAAGGTAAACTATGCATTATTTCCACCATCGAAAGATACAGCTGTATGAAATATGTTCTGCATCTTTCGGGCAGGTCCCATTTATCTCATTTGGAAGGAAACCGATTATGTCCATACGAAATTCGGATACCAAACTTCTTGATACAATTTTGGATAAAATGGTGGAAACAGTCGATCAAAGCAAAGACCAGATTTTTTCCATCGCAGAACAAAGCAGAATCGACTATGAAGCATTAATGGCAGAATTGAAAACGATCAAAAGCCAAATTCACTCCTCTATTGTAGAACAGGAAGATCTGGAACGAAAAGTGAAAATGGCACGCAAGCGGCTTTCAGAAGTAAGCCGTGACTTTTCTGTACATTCAGAAGAGGTTGTGCGCCAGGCCTATGAAAAGGCCCATGATTTACAAGTGAAGCTGCTCGTTTTGCGGCAAAACGAAAAACAGCTCATAGACCGCCGCAACGAGCTGGACCGCCGGCTTTTATCGGTTCACACGACGATCGAGCGGGCGGAGCATCTCGTTTCGCAAACGGCTGTTGTCCTGAACTACTTAACCCAGGACATGAAAGCGTTTGGCCGGGCACTGGAAGATGCCCAATCCAAGCAGGCGTTTGGTCTGCAGGTAATGGAAGCGCAGGAAGAAGAGCGTAAGCGTTTGTCTCGTGAAATTCACGATGGGCCGGCCCAGATGATGGCAAATGTGCTGATGCGCTCGGATTTAATTGAAAAGCTGTACCGGGAACGGGGTGTAGAAGCCGCCTTTAATGAAATTCGCGACCTGAAAAAAATGGTCCGCTCTGCACTGGTTGAAGTGCGCCGGATTATTTATGATCTGCGTCCAATGGCGCTTGACGACCTTGGTCTGGTTCCAACGCTGAAAAAGTATTTAGATACTGTGAGCGAATACAGCCGCTCCCGAAAAGCCACGCCGACTATCACTTTTTCAAACATCGGCCTTGAAAAAAGGCTGCCATCCAATATGGAAGTAGCTCTGTTTCGGCTGATTCAGGAGTCGGTTCAAAATGCATTAAAACATGCAGGGGCATCCAGTATTCAAGTAAAACTAGAAATAAAGAAAGAACAGGTATTAGCCGTTGTAAAAGATAACGGCAAAGGGTTTGACCCAAACAAGAAAAAATCAGGCTCTTTTGGCATAATGGGAATGAAAGAGCGAATTGATCTCCTTGATGGAGATATTACCATTCATTCGAAGCCGGGTGAAGGGGCAGTCGTTTTAATCAGTGTCCCAATAATTGAGCAGCCATTGACTTAGAGGAGGAAAGACGATGACAACGAAAATTATTATTATTGATGACCACCAGTTATTTCGCGAAGGGGTAAAACGGATTCTTGATTTTGAAGAAACGTTTGAAGTGCTTGCAGAAGGGGACGATGGAACCGAAGCACTTTCGCTCGTTGAAGAGCATAACCCGGATGTTGTCATCATGGATATTAACATGCCGGAAGTGAATGGTGTCGAAGCAACACGCAAGCTGGTTGATAAACACCCGGACACAAAAGTCATTATTTTATCGATTCACGATGATGAAAACTATGTAACCCATGCCCTGCAATCAGGTGCGCTTGGTTATCTGCTGAAAGAAATGGATGCAGAAGAGCTTGTTGAAGCAGTGAAGGTGGTTGCAGACGGAGGATCTTATCTGCATCCGCGTGTAACCCATAATTTAATTGCGGATTACCGCCGCCTTTCATCCGATGACGGAAAAGGAAAAGGATTCCAGCAAACAGAAGTGGTGCGTCCGCTTCACCTGCTGACACGCCGCGAGTGTGAAGTGCTTCAGCTTTTAGCGGATGGAAAAAGCAACCGCGGCATTGGAGAAGCACTGTATATCAGTGAAAAAACGGTTAAAAACCATGTAAGTAATATCCTGCAAAAAATGAATGTAAACGACCGTACACAAGCTGTTGTAACAGCCATCAAAAAAGGCTGGGTGGAAGTGCGCTAAAAGAGTCCCTTTTATGGGGCTTTTTTTTGTAGAAAAGAGCTGTTAAAAGGAGGAAGACTTTTATTTCTTTGGGCAGCAGGCCACTCACCACCGCTTCTTTTGTTGCATACACTACAAGCGAAAGGAGCGATGAAGATGAGTCCGTTCAACGTGCGCCCGCCCTACTATCCTTATCCGCCGTATCCGCCGTATTATCAGCCTCCTTATTATGGCTATGGCTACGGCTATGGCGGCTACCAGAATCCATTTTTAGGAGGATTTTTCGGTGGTTTAACAGGAAGCCTGCTGACGCCGATTTTCTACGGTCGTCCGCCCTTTAGACGCTATTAATGAAAAAACGGTCTGCGCTGGTTGAGTGCGGGCCTTTTTTCTTTTACAATAAGAATAAAAAGCGGTATGTGCGGCGTCCTGCCGCACCATTTTTGGACAAGCCCTGGAAGGACGTGCAGAAACGGTGAACAATAAATGGACAGCGGCTCTTGTTTTAGCCGGTGCATTGCTGGCTGGCTGCGGTGAGGAAAAAGAGCAAGCCGCCCATTCAACAGCGGATGGTGAAGCGGGCCGCGCGGAGCAGGAGACGCACAGTGCCGGGACAAGCGATGAAAGTGCAGCAGTAAGAGCACCTATTGAAGAAGCAGAAGGTATACCCGGCGAAGAAAAAAAGGCGATTCTTGCTGTGCTGAATGAGCAAATTCAGTCGTTTAACAATAAGGATCTTGCCCGATATATGGCCACTATTTCGGAAACCCCGAAGTCATTTGATTACGACGAAGAAAAAGCGTACGTGGAAAAAGTGTTTCAAACATTTGACGCCGTCATGGAGCCTGAGAATATAACCATTATTCAGTACGATAAATCAGCACAAACTGCCAATGTATTTATGAATATGAAATCAACGTCGAAGGATATTGCTACAGGCAAACAAGTTCAGCAGACCACACGCCAGATCATGGTGTTTCAAAAAGAGGAGAGCGGCTGGAAGCAAGTTTCCCTTTTTGCCATGGAATGATATAGTAAAAAGAAAAGAGGTTTTTAAACATGACAAAAGAAATGAACGTAGAAAGCTTTAATTTGGACCACACAAAAGTAAAAGCGCCTTATGTCCGTCTTGCCGGTATCAAGGAAGGGCAAAACGGAGATAAAATTTTAAAATATGATGTTCGCTTCTGCCAGCCGAACAAAGAGCATATGGACATGCCGGCTCTTCATTCACTAGAGCATATGATGGCAGAATTCAGCCGTAACCATTCGGATAAAATTGTAGATATTAGCCCAATGGGATGCCAGACGGGCTACTATATTGCGGTTATTAATCACGAAGATTACGAAGATATTTTAAACATCCTTGAAAAAACGTTACAGGACGTATTAGAAGCAACTGAAGTACCGGCCTGCAATGAAGTACAATGCGGATGGGCAGCAAGCCACAGCTTAGAAGGCGCGAAAGAAATCGCCCGCGACATGCTTGCCAAGCGCCAGGAATGGACAGAAGTATTTGCCGGGTAAGCCGTGTGCTGACAAGCGGATAAAAGGAATGGCCTTTTATCCGCTTTTTATTTTGGATTGATTCTCTCAAAACGAGCCGATATCTGTGTCCATCAAGAGGATAATCAATGACATCAAGAAAAAGAACCCCATTTTTTATGAGGAGGTTTTTGAATGGTGAATGAAACAGTCAAGCGACATGTATGGCAGCGGTTTGTAAGAGAAGGTGTGCTCGATGCGGCACGCCTGCAAAAGCGGATTGAAGAATCGTGGTATATGTGCCAGAAAAATGGCGTAAATCCATACGACGGTAAAGGAAAAGAGATTTTAACACCGGACCAGCTTCGCATCCGCCTTGAAAAAAATGACCGGCTGGCCTCGATTGCAGCGCCACTGATGAACAGGGTCATCGCCTCTATCCATCAAGCCAATACGATGATCCTATTGACCGACAATGAAGGATATATTTTAGCTACAAGGGGACCGGATCCGGCTTTAAAGCAGGCTTCCAAAATTAATTTTGTAGAAGGATCGAGGTGGACAGAAGATGTGGTCGGCACAAATGCAGTTGGAACCGCTCTCAGAACAGGAGAGGCGATCACCGTGGTTGGCACCGAGCACTATTCAGTCGCTTCCCAGCTCTTTTCCTGTTCAGCGGCGCCTATTCACGCATCAGACGGCACGCTGTTAGGCGTACTCGATATAACAAGTTCAGTAGAAGATTCCCGCCATGAACATATGCTGGCTGCTGTTTGTGCCGCTGCTTTTGCCATTGAGCAGCAGTGGGCGGCAATGGAGAAAATGGATGAGCAGGCGCTCGTGATGACGGCTTCTTTTTATCGCCAGCATTCCGCGGCCATAGCGGCGGTTTCTGCATCCGGTCTTGTCGTCTGGATGAATGACAGGATGAAGGAAAAGTGCCAGACGGCTGTTCCTTTTCCATTGTATGAACTGCCAGAAACGGTCTGGGTACAGGATGTGATGCGGGATGTATTTAACGAATCGCGTTCTTATCAAATCGGCCGTTTAGTTCAGTTTTCCTCGTCCAAAAAATCGCCGGCTGTTTCAGGCTGGACGGACACCTTTCATTATAGAGGAGTCATTGGCACATCAGCGTCCTTTCAGCATGTTTTGTGGCAGGCAGAACGGGTGGCCCAAACCGATGCGGCTGTACATATTCACGGGGAAACAGGGACTGGAAAAGAAATTTTAGCCCGGGCTATTCATGAAAACAGCGGCCGTCAAAACGGGCCGTTTATCGCGGTTAACTGCGGGGCCATTCCAGCGTCATTGATGGAAAGCGAGCTGTTCGGCTATGAAGGCGGTGCTTTTACAGGGGCGAGCCGGAGCGGCTATCAGGGGAAAATCCGTGATGCAGATGGAGGCACGCTTTTTTTAGATGAAATTGGCGATATTTCAGAGCAGATGCAAATTTCACTGCTGCGTGTGCTGCAGGAGCAGGAAGTGATGCCTGTCGGCGCATCCAAGCCAGTTCCGGTCAATGTTCGGATCGTTACAGCCACCCATCGTAATTTAATTGAGCTGGTGAACAAGGGAGGGCTGCGAGAAGATCTTTTTTACCGGATTTATGTGTTTCCGATCGCGTTGCCGCCGCTGCGCCAGCGGCTTTGTGACATGAAGCTGTTTATCCAGGATTATCAAAAAAGGATGCATTGGAACGGCACAGTTCCGGAGTCTCTTATTGATGTTTTTAAGCAGCACTCATTTCCAGGTAATTTCCGTGAATTGTTTAATATATTAGACCGCATCCGTATTTTGTATGGTGATCATGTACCAGCAGAGTTATCGCCGGCAGACGTAATGATCTCACTTGAGACAACGGATGGAACAGAATGGTCGAGCCGCCAGGAAATCGAGCGGGAAGAATTGTTGCAGGCATTAAAGAGGGCAAAAGGTCATGCTCCAACCGCGGCGAACGAGCTCGGTATACCACGCAGCACTTTTTACCGGAAGCTGAAACAATATGGGATCAATTGAGACGAGCCGGGACAACAGTGGGAAAAATGGTCTCGTTATCGAGAAAGAGCGCGCTGCTTCGGTATCCCCAGGCTGGCATGGTGCTTGCATAAAGAAATTTGAAAGCGTTTTCTATTTCATTTATCAATGAAAGGGAGAGGGTACCATGTCACAAACGCAAACGAACCAAACAACCATTTCTAAAGAGGAAGCTACCTGGATGTTTCAAAAAATGCTTGAAATACGGCACTTTGAGGACCGGGTTCACGACATTTTCGGAACCGGCATCCTGCCTGGCTTTGTTCATTTGTATGCAGGAGAAGAAGCAATTGCGGTCGGTCTCTGCGCTCATCTCGATGATAAAGACTACATTACAAGCACACACCGCGGGCACGGGCACTGTATTGCCAAAGGCTGTGACTTGAACGGTATGATGGCTGAGATTTATGGAAGGGCAACCGGGCTTTGTAAAGGCAAGGGTGGTTCTATGCATATTGCTGACGTGGAAAAAGGAATGCTCGGGGCCAATGGAATCGTTGGAGGCGGCTTTCCGCTGGCCGTTGGAGCGGGCTTAACACATAAATTGAAAAAAACAGGCGGCGTCGCTGTATGCTTTTTCGGAGATGGAGCCAATAACCATGGCACATTCCATGAAGGCATCAACATGGCGGCGATCTGGAATTTACCGGTTATTTTTGTGGCGGAAAACAATGGGTTTGGTGAAGCAACGCCGTTCCATTACGCATCCAGCTGTAAATCCATTGCCGACCGGGCAGCGGGCTACAGTATTCCAGGCGAGACGGTCGATGGAAAAGATGTGATGGCAGTGCATGAAGCTGCAAAACGCGCTGTTGAACGGGCCCGCAATGGTGAAGGACCGACATTGATTGAATGTGTGACATATCGAAACTACGGCCATTTTGAAGGTGATGCACAAACGTATAAAGGAGAAGAAAAAGTAAAGCATCTGGATGACCTCGATGCGATCAAACAATTTTACACGTACTTAACTGAGCAGGACATTATGACCGAAGCGGAGCTTGACCAAATGGATGCTGATGTGCGGAGCGCGGTGGACCGTGCAGTCGAGTTTGCGGAAACGAGCCCGTATCCACTGCCGGAACAGCTCATGGAGGATGTGTACGTGTCATATAAAACGGATGGAGGTGCCACGCAATGACGCGTCAATTAACTTTTTCCCAGGCAGTCAACGAAGCAATGGCTATTTCGATGAGAGAAGATGCGGACGTTATTTTGCTCGGTGAGGACGTAGCCGGAGGGGCGGCGGTTGACCACCTGCAGGATGAAGAAGCATGGGGCGGCGTAATGGGCGTAACGAAAGGACTTGTGCAGGAATTTGGCCGGGACCGGATTATTGACACACCCATTGCGGAAGCAGGCTACGTCGGTGCAGCGGTAACCGCAGCCGCTACAGGAATGCGTCCGATTGCGGAGCTGATGTTCAATGATTTTATCGGCAGCTGCTTAGATGAAGTCATGAACCAGGGAGCCAAGCTGCGCTACATGTTTGGCGGAAAAGCAAAAGTGCCGCTCACGATCCGGACGATGCACGGGGCCGGCTTCCGTGCCGCGGCCCAGCATTCTCAAAGCCTGTACTCGTTCTTTACACACATTCCAGGCATCAAAGTCGTCATTCCATCCACTCCATATGACGCGAAAGGGCTCCTGCTCGAGTCGATTTTTGATGATGATCTGGTTGTTTTCTTTGAAGACAAAACGCTTTACACAATGAAGGGTGAGGTGCCGGAAGGATCATATCGTATTCCGTTCGGAAAAGCGGATATCAAACGGAGCGGTGAAGACGTGACCATTGTGGCGATCGGAAAAATGGTACACACGGCCTTAAAAGCAGCGGGTGAGCTGTCCAAGAACGGGCTGGAGGCTGAAATTATCGATCCGCGTACACTGTCGCCGCTTGATGAGGATACGATCTTATCGTCAGTGGAAAAAACAGGACGTCTCATTGTAGTCGATGAAGCAAATCCACGCTGCAGTGCTGCAACAGACATCGCTGCTCTTGTCGCTGACAAAGGCTTCGACTATTTAGATGCGCCGATCAAAATGGTGACGGCACCGCACACACCGGTTCCGTTTGCTCCGTCACTCGAAGATCTGTATTTGCCAACACCGGATAAAATCATTAAAGCTGTTGAGGAAATGACCGGCAGCGAATTGGTGATATAAAGGGGGAATAGCCGATGGCTGTAAAGTTGATTATGCCAAAGCTTGGTATGGGGATGGAGGAAGGAACGGTCGTTGAGTGGCTGAAGCAGGAGGGAGAAGAAGTAAAAAAAGGGGATTCGGTCGCCGTAATCAGCTCGGATAAAATTGAAAAAGATGTGGAAGCGCCGGCAGATGGAGTACTGCTGAAAATCCAGGCGGCTTCAGATGAAATCGTTAAAGTCGGAGAAGCGATTGGATTTGTCGGGGAAGCCGGAGAAGAAACGGAGGCCATACATGCACCCCAGCCCGAACTTCACCAGGAAGCACCAGAGATACCGATGGAAATACCGGCTTCGATTGAGCAAACAACGGAGCCGTTTACCGCGAAGGCAGAGAAAAATGGCGGTAGAATACGTGTTTCACCGGCTGCGCGCAAGCTCGCTAAAGAACATGATCTGGATATAACCGGCATCCCGGGAACAGGGCCAAATGGAAGGATTACCCGGTCCGATGTGGAGCGCCATTTGCACCATCCAGCGCAGCCAGCCGCAGCTTCCCAGCCGGTTTCGGTCCCGGCTCCGGAAGCGGACGTGGAACCGATGGCTTCCCGTTCTTCTGCAGCAGGCAAGCCCATTGCCGGTATGCGCAAAGTGATCGCCGAGCGCATGTTTAACAGCCTGCAGACAACCGCCCAGCTGACGATTACGATGCGGGCAGACGTAACGGATTTGATGACGATTCGAAAGCAAATGAATGAGTCACTGGCAGAGGAAGGTATTCAATTCACGCTGACCGACTTTGTTGCCAGAGCAGTTATTGCATCGCTGAAAAAACATCCGGAGATGAATGCTACGCTTGAGAATAACCGGCTTGCCCTGCATGACCGTGTTCATCTCGGTGTGGCGGTCGCACTGGATGGCGGCTTGATGGTGCCGGTGATCAATGATGCATGCCGCCTGTCGATGAGAGGCTTATCCGAGCGGATTCGGTCCAATGCAGAGGATGTGAGAAGCGGCCGCGTCCAGGCAGAAAAGCTGAAAGGCTCAACGTTTACGATTACCAATCTTGGAAACTACGATGTAGAATATTTTACACCGGTGCTAAATCCGCCGGAAATCGGGATTCTCGGCCTTGGTCGTGCTATGGCAGAAGCCGTCTTTATAGGGGATGATTTGCAAAAGCGAACCATTCAGCCGCTCAGCTTAACCTTTGATCACCGTGCTATTGACGGTTCCCCAGCGGCCGCTTTCCTGCAGACATTAAAAGGAATGCTTGAACAGCCTTACAGGATGCTTGCGGAATAACCGGGAACAATCAAGGCCTGTTTGACGGCTCACTAGTCCAATAAAAGAGATGATAAAACGTAAAATCCCTGCTTCGGGAAGAAGCAGGGGTTTTCATTCTGTTGAAATAGAATGTTGTCCAACTACCTCATCCTCAAAATCTATATTTGTAGTGATCGTTCTTAGTCGAAGCATAGAAGAAGCGGCATTCGCGGGACTCCGCTTTCCAAGGGGCAGGCGGTGAGCTCGTCTTCACCGCTTCGCGGCAAAGCCGATCTCACCTGTCCCGCTAGTCCCTTAGGAGTCTCCGCCCCGCGCCTGCCGCTTTTGTGGGGAGGAAAGGAAGCCAGTGAAACTTAGGGTGTTTTCCTTTCTTTGCTGGAAAGAACAGAAAAATTCCTTCAGCCTCTCTGTTTTTCAGAAGCACAACGGGCGGAGGGCTGCCGGCGCAGACTTCCGCGGGACGAGCGGACAGGATGAAACAAGCAGCGCGTAGCGATGACTGGTTCATCGTTCGCCCCGCAGAAAAGCGAAGCCGTCAGTCCGCAGCCCACTGACGCTTTTTTCCAAAAGAAGAGGCTTTCTGGCAAGCTAAGAAAGAAACACGTCATATACACTTTTTGAAAAAACGAATGTCTTCTTAACCTCTTTGTTTTTCAAAACTAAGAAAATCCCTCCTTCAAGAAGAAGCAGGGATTTTTGCAGGGCGCCGTTCAATGGTAAACAGAACGGCGGCCAGGATACAAAGAATGCCAGCTGCCTGCCAGCCTGTTAACCGGTCTCCAAAAATCAGCAGGCCGATGAAGATAGCTACAACCGGTTCAGCTGTGGCCAGGATAGCTGCCCGGCCTGACTCCATTTTGGCTAAACCGGCTGTGTAGAATATGTAAGCAAAAACTGTTGATAGGACAACTAATCCGAACACATTCCAGAGTGCACTGAGCTTCATTAGTTGTTCTGTTTTTTGGAACAGGCTCGACATCGGCACGATAAAAACAGCAGCCATCAGCATCGCATAGGCTGTAATCGTTACCGAATGGTAGCGGTGAACAACAAACTTGCCGAAAATCGAATACAAAGCATAAAAAAATCCTGACAGCAGTCCAATGAAAATCGTTGACGTCTTCATATCGGCTTCACCGGATGGCACGAGCCCAACTGCAAGCGAACAGCCGATGACCGTAAAGAGGAGAGCCGTGATTTTTCCTCCGGTAAGTGGCTCTTTAAAAAACAAACGCGACAGCAGTACAACAAAAACCGGTCCCGTATACAGCAGGACAACGGCCAGTGAATTGGACGAGCGCTCGATAACCGTAAAAAAACATAAATTAAACAGAGCCAGGCTGATGATGCCGCAGCCTGCAAAAACGAAGCCGTCCCGCAGACGGATTCGGAGCAGGTGCCGTTTGAAAACGAGTAAAAAAACAAACAGGACAAGAGCAGAGCCAAGCGTCCGCAAGGCCACTACATCGATAGGTGAAAAGCCTGTCCCATAAAGACCCTGCACAAACAACCCAATCATTCCCCACAGGGAAGCGCCTGTTAAAACAAACCATACAGCTTTCACAATTATCCCTCCTGCCACTTATCTTACCGGAAAAAGGGTGCAAAACAACCTTTATTGGTCTAAAATGTAAGAGATATGAAAAAACAAAGAAGGCAGGTACAAGCAGATGAAGACGGCCATTTTGACCGACAGCACCGCTTACCTTCCAAAAGCGCTGCGCGATGAATTAAATATTTTTATGATTCCGCTCAGTGTTATTTTTGGTGAGGATGCATATCGTGAAGAGCTGGATATCACGATGAAGGAGTTTTATGAAAAAGTGAATGAAGGGGGCAAGCTGCCTACCACATCTCAGCCGGTTATTGGCCACTTTGTTGAACTATATGAGCAGATTGCTCAAGAATATGACGCTGTCATTGGCATTTATTTATCGAGTGAGCTGAGCGGCACGTATCAGTCATCCAAAACGGCCGCTGATATGGTAGAGGAACTGGATGTGTATTCATTTGATTCCGAAATCAGCTGCGCACCGCAGGCTTTTTACGTTCTCCGCGCAGCAGAGATGGTCAAAGAAGGAAAAATGCCGGATGAGATTTTAGCTGAACTGACCGAAATGAAAAGATGGACAAAAGCGTACTTTATGGTGGACGATTTAAATCATTTAAAAAGGGGCGGGCGTTTAAGCGGCGCACAGGCGCTGATTGGCGGCCTGCTGCAGGTAAAGCCGATTTTGCATGTGGAAGACAAGCGGCTTGCACCTTTTGAAAAAATCCGGACAAGCAAAAAAGCACTTAAGCGTATAGGTGATTTGTTTGAAGAAGATTATAAGGATGGCGACAAACTTATCGCATCTGTTATTCATGCCAACCGGGAAGACGAAGCCCGCAGCTGGATGGCTGAATTGAAAAAGCGGTTCCCGAATGCAGAAATCGGCATTTCGAGCTTTGGCCCAGTTATTGCCACGCATTTAGGTGAAGGCGCTCTTGCTATGGGCTGGACGAAAAAAAACCCTCCAGGTAATGGTGATCGGTTAATAGATTGAATCACAAAACGAAAAAAAGCGTTCCAGCCCGAAGCTGGAGCGCCTTTTTTATTTTGGAACAGAGTTCAGCACATCATTGATCATTTGCAGTTCTACTGGATCAATTTGGTCTGTGCTTGCTGCCTTCGTACCGCTGATTAAGTTACCGAAGCCTTGTTCATTCAGCTTCTTGAGTATCTCATTGTTAAATGGACGGTTGTTTTCGACTAGATACGTTGTTTTCGAACGGATCATCTGATCAAAAACAGAGCTTCGCTGCATGCCAATCCTCTCTAGCGCTTCTTGATTCAACAGAAGATCTAAAAGAGTCAGCAGCTCATAATCATTGCCGGCAAATGTTAAGTCCGGGTTGACCTGATACCAGAAGTCACCTTTACGGCCACTGTCTGTTCGAATCCATTTTGGATAAAGGTTTTCAATACCCGCTTTGAATTCACGCATCGGTTTCAAGTACTTTTCATCACCTGTCTGCTCATACGCAACGATCAAGAAACGCATGCCGCCGAGCGCGTGATTAAGTGACGAATGGGTTTGCCTGGAACCGGATTTGTAGTAATCCGAAATCATATAGCTTGATGAAGTGATTGGAATGATATTGCCGAGTGATTTTTGATTCACAAGGAAGTTGGCATACGTTAAGTTGTCATCTTTTAACGATTCAATGCCAAGCGCTTCCCCCGTGTTTTTCAAAAACATGGCGGCATTTTCATTTAAGCGCGTATCCACATACGGCGCTGTTGTACCCCATGCATTTTTCAGCCAGGTGCTTGTATACTCGGTATAAAAAAGCGGCTGGGTTCCTTTCGTTACTTCACCGCCCGTGAATACGTCGAGATCCGCTACTCCATTCAGTACAAGGTCATACAAGTAACGATCGCTATGTTCTTGATAAGCCGTTAAATAAATACCTGCCTGCATACGGTTAATACTGCGACCGTAGCCCATTTGGTAGCCTGGTTCAATCGACCAGGGCAGCTTTGTGTAGGCACCGTCGGCTGTCAGCCAGTTATTGATAGAGATATAATCTGTAATTGTACGTTTAAACCATTCGTCTCGTGTAGACGAGCTCTGGAACAAAGGCTTGTCCGATACAAGCGCCCAGGAATCCGAAATGGCGTTGCCTTTTACCGTCATATTCATATTAGCTGTTACAGTGTTCTCCGACTGCTGAATATCGTAGTCGCCATATTCCTTATCAAGCACGCGAAGACGGGAAACGGTGCCATCTGAATAATTCTGCTGTTTTGAAACGGCAACATAATTTTTTCCCATCATGACTTCACCTGTTACAGCAGAGCCTTTTTTGGCAGATAGCACGCCAATTGGGTGGCTTGTTTCATCAATACCGAATACATCATGATGTTCACGGACGACTGTTCCTTGATCACTGTATTTAGCCAGTGAGTAGTTATCAGCCTGTGAAAAAGGAAGAGAAACGGTAGCGGAATATGTATTGTCCGCGTTATGGGTAAATTTTGTGAACACGAATGTGTCACCGTTTGTCAGCTTGCGCAGCGTAACCCGCAAAGAACCAAGTGGTTTATTTGCGTTACCCATATGATAGTAGTAATGATAGTCTGTTGATTCAATATGCTTGTCTGTTTCCTGGCGATCATATTCCAGCGGTACGCCGCGTGAATTCATACGCACCTTTACATATTGAGAATCGTTGACCGGGATGATGACTTCCTGGTTGTCAGCCGGCTCTGGAATGTCTATTGGCTCTTTGTCGCCGCCAGCGTCATCAAGCTTTGCAAGCATCCGTGAAATGAACACAGCTGATTCGCCGCGCGTCGCCGTTTTTTTCGGCAGGAATAAGTTGTCCTTTGTTCCCTGAATCACACCGTAATAGGTCATTCGTTCCACTGCCGCATAAGCGTAGGAACCGATATCCTTTGCATCCTTAAATGTCAGCGGTGAACGGTCCATATAGTCCCCTTCATACTGCATAGCCCGATCAAGCATTGCCGCTACATCGGCACGGGTAACAGATTGATTGGGAAGCAGCTTTCCATCCGTCGTTCCTAAAACGATACCGGCTTTTTTCGCAGCAGCAATTTCAGGATACAGAGTACTTCCAGAAGGCACATCTGTAAAAACAGAATCACCGGCAGGCAGGTCGAGCGCACGGGCCAGATAAGCAACAAATTGACCTCTCGTCACGCTTGCATTCGGCCGGAAGCTTCCATCCGGGTAGCCCTGGATTACTCCTTTTTCGACAAGCTCTTCGATTTGCGGCTTTGCCCAGTGGCTTGAAATATCGTTGAAGCTCTGTGCGGACACATTTAGCGCAAAAGCGAGTATGAGTAAAAGTGCCGTCAGGCTTCCTCCAATTTTTCGCATAAAATCCCCTTTCTTTTTTGTTTCAATGTTACAAAGAAAAGTATAACATACCCCTAAAATACGCCAATGTTAAATTACAGTGACAGTATGATGACGTTTGTAATATTTATCCAACACATGTATACTAAAAGCGAAAGGACGTGACAAATGAATCCCTCCTCTTTTTTTGCAGGACGTGAATTAATTGATGAAGAAATTCCCGTTCTCTCCGATGTAAACCTTCTCGCCACACGCCCCGGCCTTTCCTATCCATTGCTATGCCATCGCTGTGGAAATACCACCAACTTTGCTTCTCATCCCTGTACCCGCTGCGGCACCAGCTGTCCGTACTGTCGGAACTGTATTCAAATGGGAAAAGTCTCATCGTGTACAACGCTTTACCGCTGGCTTGGTCCCCATCCAGCGCATCCAGAAGGAGCCGGAACGCTGCATTGGTCCGGCACACTGTCAGACGGGCAGCAGGCGGCTTCCGAAAACGTCCGGAGGGCTATCCATAACGGGCAGGAGCATACCGTCTGGGCAGTGGCAGGCGCTGGTAAAACAGAAGTACTGTTCCGGGGAATCTCAGAAGCGCTGCAGCAGGGAAAACGTGTCTGCATTGCGGCTCCGAGAGCAGATGTAGTGCGGGAGCTGGCCCCGCGCCTTCAAAGCGTTTTTCCCGATACACCGCCCGTCGCCCTGTACGGCGGCAGCCCGGACCGAAACACCTACAGCCCGCTCGTCATTTCCACTACCCACCAGCTCCTGCGCTTTTACGAAGCATTTGACGTCATGATCGTAGATGAAGTTGATGCTTTCCCGTACACCTTTGATGCCTCTCTTCAATTTGCTGTTCAAAAAGCGCGTAAAAAAGAATCCTCCCTCATTTATTTAACCGCAACGCCCGAGCCTGCCTGGCAGGAGGATATTCAGTATGGAAAGCGGGAAGCCACCCTAATTCCAGCCCGCTATCACCGCCATCCGCTGCCTGTGCCGGAGACAAAGTGGTGTGGAAACTGGAAAAAGTCTCTTGTGCCAGCAGCGATTTTGGATTGGCTGAAGGACAAAAACAAAGCGCTCGTGTTTTATCCGCATATCGAAACGATGGACAAAGCTCTTCCTCTTTTTCAAAAAATCGATTCACGCGTAGAAAGTGTTCATGCACAGGACCCGCTTCGAAAAGAAAAAGTGGAAGCCATGCGCAGAGGGGAAGTACGGATTTTACTGACAACGACCATTTTAGAACGGGGTGTCACATTCCCTGGCGTGGATGTAGCGGTAGTCGGGTCAGAGGATCGAATTTTTACCGAAAGTGCCCTTGTGCAAATAGCCGGACGCGCCGGACGAAGCGCGGACTGTCCAACCGGAAAAGTAACCTTTTTTCACTATGGAAAAACAAATGCCATGGTGCGGGCGGTCAAGCAAATTCAACAAATGAACAGGCTTGGAGAAGAAAGGGGGCTGCTTGATTGAGGCGGAGGTGCCTGCTGTGCGACGGTGAAACAGAGATTCAGTCATGGGCCGCTTTTTTCGGTGTGAAGCCGCCGCTGCTTTGCGAAAACTGCTCCAAAGGATTGCAAAAACTAACCGGCCCTTCCTGTGAAATCTGCTCGAGAAGCATGAAAGAAACCGGAATATGCACTGATTGTGCGGCATGGGATAAAAGTATTTTTCATTCGAATCACTCTTTTTATCACTACAATGATGTTATGCAGGACTTGATCGCTAGGTTTAAATATCGAGGGGATTATGTGCTGGCAGACTTGTTTGCACAGGATATCCGGCGCGCAGCCAGAGAAATGAAATGTGATCTGGTCTGTCCGGTGCCGCTTTCTGTTTCACGACTTGCTGAGCGGCGATTTAATCAATCCGAGGCGCTTATTGAGCCGGCCGGGCTGCAAAAAACGCTCCTTCTGGCACGGCGTGAGTCGAACAAGCAGTCGAAAAAATCACGCGCTGAGCGGGTAACGGCGAGGCAGACCTTTTATCCGGTCGGAGATGCCTCGGGTAAATCGGTTCTTGTGATTGACGATATTTACACAACCGGTGCGACGATGCGGTTAGTTTCCAGGGCGCTCGAACAAGCGGGTGCTGTATCGGTCAAAAGTATTACAATTGCCCGAAGCGGTTCTTGACATTTGACCTATCTGCGCTGAAAATAAAAGCAAATGAATGACAACATATGAGGTGACTGGGATGAATGACGTAGTTGACTGCCCGCGCTGCGGTGCATTGTATGCAAAAAATGCCTTTCGTGATGTATGTCCAAAATGTTTCCGCTCAGAAGAAGAGCTTTATCAAGCTGCCTATACATTTTTAAGAAAAAGAGAAAACCGCGCCGCTACAATGGAGCGCATTGTTGAAGTAACCGGTGCAACAGAAGAAATGGTTTATAAATGGGTGAAAAAAGGACGCCTCCAGGCAGCCCAGTTTCCAAACCTCGGCTACCCATGCGACCGCTGCGGCGCGATTATTCAGCGGGGAAAGCTGTGCAGCAGGTGTATAACGGAAATTGAATCTGACTTAAAGCAGCATGACCGCGAGCAGCAATTCGCAGGCGATCGCCAGGAAAACAATCAGAAAACGTATTTGGGCAAGCGCTTCGACTAAACCCGTCTTTTGATGGGTTTTTTTCTTATGAAAATTACGTCAAATTCCTTACTAAACATTTCTACCGTCCTGACGATATAATAAGCACAAGAACAAAAAAGAAAGCGAGGATACGGAGATGAAAATTAACCATACACCTGGAGTAAATGGAATCAATCCGTATCAGAAGCAGCTGAAAAAAGCAGACGCGGCCAAAGCGGCCAGCCCGGCAGCCGGCGATAAGCTTGAGATTTCAAGCGCCGCCAAAGAGATGCAAGACTCATCCAGAATATTAGCTGAACGCCGCGAAAAGATCGCGCTTCTGAAGGAAAAGATCGCGGATGGCACGTACAAGCCGGATGCTGATGCAACCGCCAAAGCCATGCTCGACTTTTACGGAAAACTGTAACTGTCACCGGATCGCCCACAAGATATTGTTGGGCGGTCTTTCTTTATGTCAAGAACACGGAAAGGAGACCGACTGATGAAAATTCAGCCACAACTGGCACCCGCACCAGGTCAAACAGCGCCCGCTGCCGTTCAAGGGGAAACGAAAGCGCCGCTCGCATCAAATAACGTTACTACTGCTTCTGCACCGGGTGCTGAAAAGCAGCCTGCAGAACTGGCGGTGTTCTCCGAAAAAGGAGTTACGCTCACAAGGGAAGCCGCGCAGGCGGTGAAAACATTTATGGAAACAGCACCGGGCACTGAAGCGGACAAGCTTACGACGGTAAAAGCGTTAGCGGACAAAGGAATCATGCCGTCTGAAGCATCGCTTAAAGCGGTTCATGCCGCACTGACGGGTACGCCGTTTGGCAAGCAGGCAGCCGAATGGCTGACACAGTCGGGCATTGAATTTCCGGAAAATATACGCGCGGCAATTGATAAAGCGCTGCAGCTTGGACGTACGCAGGAAGCCGTTGCGGCGATCAAGTCATCACCGCTTCCTGATCAGGTCGTCAAGCAAATCGACGCTCTGATCAAGCAATCTGGCTCACCTGCCGAGCTGGCGCAGGCATTAAAAAAGTTAGCGGCGGAGCAAAACATCCCGGCGGTGAAGCTGATCGAACGCGCAGGCGCCATACAGGCGGAAATGATCCATCACGCAGCGAAGCAAAAGCTGGGAGAAGCCATTACTCTTTTGTTAAAGCAGCAGCCGTCCGATCCAATGCTGCAGTCGCTTGCCCAAAAGCTTGCTCAAAATGGCTCTCTGCAGGAAATCGTTCAGGCGCTGCGTACATCATTTACTGGTGATCGTACCGCTGTCTTGAAACCAGTCGCAGAAGCCCTGCAGCTCGCAGACATGGCAAAGGAGCGGACAGCGGGTGCACTTCAGCCATCGGGGATTATTCTCCCGGAAACAGAAGACACAGAGCCGTCACTGCCGCAAAGGGCAGCCATCATGATTCAAAAAGAACCATCTTTTGAGCGGGTTGCTTCTTTTGTAAGGGACACCCTGCCGGAATTAACCGATACAGTCCAGCGGGCAGAAGCATTGGCTGCATCAGGAAAAGAGCTTGCTGCCCGCAGTGAGCTGATGAAGGGCATCGAACCGCACATCGCATCAGCTTCTATGGAAGAAGCAGCCAGTCTGCCAGCTGATTTATTCGCCCATGTACCGCCAGCTTCGAAAACCGTAGTCATGACAACCATTACCGAAAAAATGTCGCAGTCGGCGATTGATTTCAAGCAATTTAAGCGAGACATTATGCGCAACCTCCAAACGGCTGAACTGCTGGCGAAAACACCGCAGCAGGCGAAGCCGGTCGTGGAAACAGCGATTAAAACGCTGGATAACGCTATTTTAAAGGGTAATTTTATGCTTTATACCGATATGAAAACCGAAAAAGATTTAATGCAGGCCTCGCAGCAGCTGGCGGATGCACGCAAGCTGCTGGCAAAAGGCGACACACAGGCCGCTGCCCGGATCGTGTCGGATGTAAAGATGCTGATCGATAAAGTCACCTTTAAGCCATCAGACGCCCGGGTGATTCATATGGCTGCGCAGGAGGCGGCCGAAACGCCGCAGCGTCAATTAGCCGGTGCAATGGCCGGTTTGAATGACACACCGGGTGCCCGTAACGCTTTTGAGCTTGTGCGGGCTGCAGGCTATAACTATGAGCATGAGCAATCCACTGCGCTTTTAAAAGGAAAAGCAGAGGTGCCAAATGCGGTGAAACAGGCACTGCTTGCTACGATGAACAGTGATCAAGCGGCCACAAACTTAACCGGCCAGCAGCTGTTAAGCAAGCCGGAGAACGGGCTGCAGTCGATGATGATGTCACTGCCGTTTCTACTTGGCGGCCAGGCAGATAACGTAAATGTCTTTATCCGTTCAAAAAACGGCGGCCAGCAGGTAGACTGGGAAAACTGTTCCCTGCATTTCTTATTTGAAACGAAAAAGCTTGGCGCGGTCGGGATGACGATTACAGCCGCCGACCGAAATCTTTCCCTGAAAGTACAGAACGACCAGGAGGGCTTTGAGCAAAGGATGGCACCGCTCGCTGCGGTGCTGAAAAACCGTCTTTCTGATATCGGCTACCGCGTCGGAGCGGTTCAATTCGGCGCATTTGCCCAGAAAGCAGAAGGCGGGCCAGCGGTGCAAACAGCTGCCGCAGCTTCTTCTTCGAAAGGATTTGATTTTACAATATGAGTTATTACAACCAGATCAAACGACGGAAAGTGAACGGACCGTCTGCTGCCGTTATTCGTTACGAGGAGGGCAGTGCACCAACGGTCGTAGCGCAGGGAAAAGGTGCTCTTGCCGCAAAAATTTTAGAGCTGGCCGGCCAGCACGGCATTCCGATGGAGCAGGACTCCTCGCTTCTATCAGAGCTGATCGATATTGACCTTGGAGATTCGATTCCGCCTCAGCTGTACTCGGTTATTGCCGAAATGCTGATTTTAATCGAAGAAATGGAATCTGCGTATTAAAATCCGGCAAATATTGCCGATACACACAAGTGAGGTGACAAATGTGATCACAAAAGAAATGATTTATCAAAAAACCCCACAGCAAATTACATCCCTTTTATATGAAGCAGGACTGACACACTTTGACCAGGCGATCGCTTTTTTGAAAGAAAAAAAGTATGCAGAAGCCAACAGAGCCATGCAGAAAATTAACGATATTACCGAGCGGCTCGGCGCCGGCCTTAACTATGAAGCCGGCATTATCGCTGACCAGCTTGATCACGTATATAACTTTATTGCTGATGCCGTTGTGCAGGCGAACATTTATAAAGATGCAAAACGGCTTCAACAGGCACGCCAGCTTTTCGAAACGATTGCCGATGCATGGAATGAAGCGCTGAAAACGGCACCGGCAAAGCCAGCGGCACGTAAAAGAAACGCCTATGAACAAAACATTTTTGTCGAAGCCAGACCGGCAAATACGATTGAAACGGGGAACTAATCGATGAGAATTAACCATAACATTCAAGCATTAAATGCCTACCGCAACCTGGGAAATACAAACAACGCTACATCTAAAAGCCTTGAAAAATTGTCATCCGGCCTTCGCATTAACCGGGCAGCGGACGATGCAGCCGGCCTTGCGATTTCGGAAAAAATGCGCTCGCAGGTGCGTGGCCTGGATATGGCGGAGCGTAATTCACTCGATGCGATCTCGCTAATTCAAACGGCGGAAGGAGCGCTTGCTTCTACGCATGATATCCTGCAGCGGATGCGTGAATTATCGGTTCAGTCTGCGAATGAAACACTTGAGACTACAGATAAGCAGGCGATCCAGGACGAGATCGATGCGCTAACAGAAGAAATTGACCGTATTGCAAACGAAACGGAATTCAATGAAAAAAAATTACTGGATGGAAGCATTCCAGCTGGCGGTCTTGCTTTTCAAATTGGCGCCAACACAGAACAAATGTTAAAAATTGAGATTGCTGGAATGGGTGCCACAGATTTAGGTGTAAACAGCCTGGATATGCTTTCAAATGCATCATCAGCAATTTCAACCATTGATGCAGCGATTTCAAAAGTATCTGAGCAGCGCAGCAAGCTTGGGGCCGTACAAAACCGCCTGGAGCATACAATCACAAACCTGCAGACAGCCAATGAAAATCTGACAGCGGCTGAATCACGTATCCGCGACCTGGACATGGCAGAGGAAATGACCCAGTTTACGAGAAACAACATTTTGAACCAGGCAGGACAGGCGATGCTCGCACAGGCGAATCAGCTTCCGCAGGGCGTTCTGCAGCTTCTTCAATAATTAAACGGAGTGAATACGAATGGAAATCCAGCGCGTAAATAGAGTTTCCGCGTCCCGGACCGAACGAAAAGAAGAAACCGCGAAAGCATCCGTGACGTTCACGGACGTGATCGCAAACAAGCGTCAAAACGCCGCACTTGAAAAAATGAACGGCATGATGAAGGAAATAGAAGTGCAGGGCGAAAAGCTTGCCGAGCACCGGACCATTGACGACCTGCGCAAGTACAAAAAAATGGTCAAGGAATTTATGGAGGAAGCCGTAAACAGCGGTCTTCAGCTGGAAGAACAGCGAGGCTTTAACCGTCGCGGCCGCACAAAGGTATATAAGATTGTGAAAGAAGTGGACAGCCGCCTGACGCAGCTTGCCAATGATGTAATCAACAAAGAAAAATCACAGCTTGATATTTTGAGCAAGGTCGGCGAAATTCGGGGCCTGCTCGTTAACATTTACACATAAAAAGGGGGAGCGTCATGCTCATCGAAACGCTCGAAAAACAGCTGGCGCTTCATAAAAGCCTGCTTGGGCTGGCTTATGCAAAAAGAGCCGCGATTAAAGAAAACAAGATGGACGAATTGAACCGGATTGTCCGAGATGAACAAAAGCATGTGAGTGCCGTAACCATTTTGGAAAAGCAGCGTAACGCCAGATCAGAAGGCACGGTCATGGAACAGCTGCCGCAGCTTTCAGAAGAGGAACAGAGCCGGGTCTTTGCGCTTCGTGATGAGCTGATGGCGGTACTGGCGGATTTGAGGGCTGCTAACGACTTAAATGCAGAGCTATTGGACCAGTCGCTTCAATTCGTTCACCTGCAGCTGGATTTACTCGCCCCGCAGGACGCAGGAAATTATGCGCCAGAGGGCGATGGGGACGGGCCGTCATCCGGACCGATATTTGATTCGAAAGCATAGGAGAGAAAACGATGACATCAACTTTTATGGGGCTCGAAACCGCAAAACGCGGTATGTTTACACAGCAAAGCGCTCTTTATACAACGGGGCATAACATTTCCAACGCCAACACGCCGGGCTACTCGCGCCAGCGCGTAAACTTTGAAACCACAACTCCTTATCCGGCTGTCGGATTAAACCGACCGAATATTCCAGGACAGATGGGAACAGGGGTCGAAGCCGGATCGGTTCAGCGGATTCGCGAGGGCTTTCTGGATGTGCAGTATCGCAATGAAAACACAAAGCTTGGCTACTGGAGCGCACGTGCCGATGCACTTACGAAAGTAGAGGATATTGTCAACGAGCCAACAACAGAAGGACTGGCGGCGACAATGACGGAACTGTGGAAGTCATTTCAGGATCTGGCCGGCGCTTCGGAAAACGAAGGGGCGCGTGGTGTTGTATTGGAGCGTCTTCAAGCGGCCGCAGACACATTCAACTACATGTCAGACTCTCTGCAAGCGGTGAAAAAGGATTTCGGTAACCAGGCGGGTGTAACCGTTAGTGCAGCCAATTCGGTTATTGAAAAGCTATTTGCGATTAATCAGCAAATTAGCGAGATAGAACCGAACGGGTATTTACCGAATGACTTATACGATGAACGCGATCGGCTCGTTGATGAATTATCCCAATATGTAAATGTGACAACTTCAGCAGAGCCAAGCGGCGGAAACGCACTGCCGATTGCAGAAGGTGTTTATACGGTCAGCATTTTACATGCGGACGGCACGAAAACAAACTTGCTCGACAAAGATTCTTACGCTCTTTTAAGCTTTAGCCAATCGTCAGTTGATACGTCTGTTCCAGCAAACAGCAACCGGGTGGACAGCTTTTATTTGATCGAGCACAACAAGGCAGGCCAGGCAGCAGGAGCCGGAACGGGAATTCCTTTTGCGGATGTAAACGGTACAGCCACATTTCCAAACGGTGAAATCAAAGGGCTGATTGAAGCTTACGGCTATAAAGGAATGAAGGATACAAATGGAGACGGAACAACAGAAGAAGCAACGGTTGGTATCTATCAAAATATGATTGATGAGCTTGATAAATTCGCCTATACGTTTAAAACGCTTGTAAACGATGTTCATAAGCTTGGTTTTGATGCGGAGGGCAATCCAGGAAAAGAAGTGTTCGCAACCGAAGCGGCTGCAGATGGACAGCCCGTTTACACAGGTGCGGCAAGCTCCCTTAGCCTGACAGGGATTACGACGAAGCAGATTGCAGCATCTGCGGTTGGTCCGGATGGAGCCGTCGTCAACATTGGCGATGGGAACAATGCATTGAACCTGTCGAATATTGGTGCGATGCTTTTAATACCGGGGCAGACGGTCGACCTATTAGGAACAGAGCAAGCCCACACAGTTCCTGCAGACCTGCCTATTAAAACAGGATCATTGAATTCGTTTTACGAAGGCGTCATTGGCCGTCTCGGCGTTGATTCCCAGCAGGCATCCCGAATGGAAAGCAATGTAGAGGTATTGCGTTCATCAGTCGTGACAAACCGCGAGTCTGTTTCTTCTGTTTCTCTGGACGAAGAAATGACCAATTTAATTAAGTTTCAGCATGCGTATAACGGTGCGGCACGTATGATCACCGTTATGGATGAAATGCTCGATAAAATCATTAACGGCATGGGTGTGGCCGGCCGCTAATAAGGAGTGAAAAAAATGCGTGTAACGCAATCGATGCTGTCATCTAATATGATGAACAATTTAACGTCCAGTTTATCTCGGCTGGACAAGTTAAATACACAGGTAGCGACACAAAAGAAAATTACCAAACCGTCAGATGATCCGGTTGTGGCCATGAAAGGCATTGTATATCGCCGGAGTCTTGAAGAAGTCGAGCAGTTTCAGCGTAATTTTAATGAAGCTTATAACTGGGTTGAAAATACAGATTCCGCACTCGATAAAGCAAAGCTTGCGATGGACCGGATTCGCGAACTCGTTGTGCAAACGTCCAATGACACGTACGATGCCGAACAGCGTGAAGCAACAAAAGCGGAAGTGGTACAATTAAAAGAGCACCTGGTTGAAATTGCCAACACAAAGTTTGGCGAAAAGTATTTATTTAACGGTACGGCGACAACAACAAAGCCGGTGGAAGCATCGGAAACAGGTGCCACCGTTTCAGCTAACGGGGGAAAAGTCGAGCTTGAATTATCAAAAGGCGTACATATTCAAGTGAATATTACCGCTCAGGAAGCATTTCCAGCCGGGTTATTTGAAGATGTGCAAAAAGTAATTGATACTCTCGAAGACGACACCAAAACAGGCGCTGACCTGAGCGCATTGCTTGATGAGCTGGATGTTCATCTTGCGGATAACTCAACGGCCCGTGCAAAAATTGGAGCCCGTTTTAACCGGATTGAATTAATAGAAGCAAGAGCCAGCGAACAGCAGGTCATAGCGTCTCGGATTTTATCGGAAAATGAAGACGTTGACTTTGAGCAGGTGGTCACCGATTTAACGGTACAGGAAACGGTTCATAAAGCCGCTCTTTCAGTCGGCGCCCGCATCATTCAGCCGTCACTAATGGACTTTCTCCGCTAATAGGAGGTTTTTCGTATGAATATCCCGGCCATTCAAATAAGCACAACACCGGCGAAGCTTGGTATTTCTTCCTCACCCGGCCGCTTGTCCATTGAACAGCCGGCCGCAACCGTTGACTTAAAGCAGCCAAAAGCAGAGGTGCATATTCAGACAACACCCGGCAAGCTGACTATTGACCAGACCCAGGCGTGGGCCGATATGGACCTGAAACATATTTTTACCCGCATTAAAGAAGCCGCCTCAGAAGGACGCCAGAAAGCACTGGAAGGCACCGGCCGCCGTGCAGCAGAAGGGCGCGAACTTGCGGATATTCATAAAAGCAGTAACGCTATTACCATGCAGGCGGCCCGTGCTTCGAACCGGACCCACGAATTGGGCATTGCGTACATCCCGTCTCCTGGCAGTGTGAAAACCAATTATCAGCCGGGCGACGTACAAATTGACGCCCAGGCCCGGCCGGTGGAGAACAACACCCGTGCCAACAAGCCGATTATCAATTATGAGCCAGGCAAAGTCAGCTTTCAGATGAATCAGTATCCGTCCATCCAGTTTCAGGCAGTGAATAAAACGATTTAAAGGATGATCTATGTGAAGATTCAAACGAAATACCACGGTGAACAAACCATTGAACAGAGCGACATTCTTACCTTTTCAAACGGTATTCCGGGCTTTGAAGGAGAAAAGAAATTTGTTCTGCTCGCTTTCCCGGACAATGATGTGTTTTCCGCGCTTCAATCCGTTTCCACACCAGATTTAAGTTTTATTGTCACTGATCCATTTTCCTTTTTTATCGATTACAACGTGAAAATTGATGATGCGACGATCGAAGCGCTATCGATTGAAAGAGAAGAAGACGTGAAGCTTTTCAACATTTTAACCGTACGTGATCCATTCCAGGAAACGACCGCTAACCTGCAGGCACCGGTCGTCATCAACAAAAAAACAAACAGCGGCCGCCAGCTCATCTTAACTGGCACGCCGTACGAAACACGCCACAACCTGTTTCAGGAAAAGGAGGCGTAACCGATGCTTGTGTTAACAAGAAAACCCGGAGAATCGCTCATGATCGGCGACGATATCGAACTTACCATTGTTTCCGTTTCCGGTGACCAGGTTAAGCTCGGCATCAATGCACCGAAGCATGTCGACATCCACCGAAAAGAAATTTATGTACAGATCGGTAATGAAAACAAATCGGCTTCGGCTGGTGTAACAGATTTATCTGGATTATTTAAACTCCCTCCAATGAAATAAATGGATGGGAGTTTTTTGTTGGTGAAATAAATTTATTCAAAAATAATTGCCTCCTCAATAAGAATATAAGTGACTTGCTCTTTCATAAAAGATGTTGAACAAGCAATAACTCTTTCCTTTTTCATTTCAGTTATTTTCTAATACAAGTAAATATCCAAAAATAATCTAAAAGTCTACCTAGTTATTTCACGAATTTGGTAAAAAAATAATTAAAATCTATTAAACATTTCTACACGGAGACGATAATACTAGTGTAAGCAAAAAGGAACAGGGCGGCCGACCTGGAACGGATTGCTGAACAAAAGAAAAACTGTTCACACGGATGTGAACAGCCACACTCAAGGAGGAAAAATCAATGATTATTAATCATAATATTGCTGCGATCAACACGTACAACAAATTCAGTGCTGCTGGTGCAAACCAAGCAAAATCAATGGAAAAATTGTCTTCAGGTCTTCGTATTAACAAAGCTGGAGATGATGCTGCGGGTCTTGCGATTTCTGAAAAAATGCGCGGACAGGTTCGTGGTTTAGACCAGGCATCGCGTAATTCGCAAGATGCTATCAGCTTGATTCAAACAGCTGAAGGTGCATTAAATGAAACACATTCTATTCTACAACGTATGCGTGAACTTGCTGTTCAAGCGGGTAACGATACAAACACAGATAAAGACCGTGGTGAAATTCAAAAAGAAATCAATGAATTGACTTCTGAAATCAACCGCATTGGTAATACAACAGAGTTCAATACACAGAAATTGCTTGATGGCAGTAAAGACGTAGCCACTAGTGGGCAAGCTGCAGTATCTGGATCATCGGGAACAACAGGTGTCTTTAAAATCGCTGTGGGTGACGTTGCATCAGGTGCTCAAAGTATTACAATTGATGGCGAAGCTTTAAGTATAACATTTGCTTCTGGTGGTGCATCAGGTGCGGATGCTACTAAATTAAAAGAAGCTATTTCAGGAAACACTGCCTTAAGTGCTAAATATGATGTTAAAGTAAGTGGTGGTACGAACGTTATCCTGACGCAAAAAACAAACACAACTGCTAGTACCTTAGCAATAAGTGGATCAGCGGCTTTGTCTGGTTCAACAGTTACATCTGGAGCAGCAGCTGTTGCAGCAAAAGCTGAAGTGAAATCAGGGGCTTCACTTCAATTCCAAATTGGTGCAAATGAAAAACAAAGCTTGACTTTAGACATTGCGGATATGCGTTCATCCGCTCTTGGCCTTACTGGAACAGGCTCAGGCTTTGCTAGTGATAATGGTGTGACAAACGGAACAGATAATACAAAAGCTGAAAAGGCACTTGATGTATCCACACATGCCGGTGCAGCAAATGCTGTTACGAAAATTCAAGAAGCAATTGATAAAGTTTCAGCTGAACGCTCAAAACTAGGGGCAACTCAAAACCGTCTAGAGCATACAATTAATAACCTTGGTACGTCTTCTGAAAACCTAACTGCCGCTGAATCACGTATTCGTGATGTAGACATGGCGAAAGAAATGATGAACCAAACGAAAAATTCTATTATGTCACAAGCAGCGCAAGCTATGTTGGCTCAAGCAAACCAACAACCACAAGGCGTATTACAGCTACTTGGTTAATAATAATACTAGATTCATAAAAAAGACCTTAGGAATCATCCTAAGGTCAGACTGTAGACAAACTCGAAGAAATTCGAGTTTGTCTGCAGTCTTTTTATTTTTTACAATAGAAATAAGATATTTTGGCTGAGGTGATGGAAAATGATGACGAGAAACAACCAGACAGAACGAGACCAACTAGAAGTGATTGCACTGGATCAGCTGGTGCCGCAGGACCACCTTGTGCGGAAGTTGGAGGCAGCGATTGATTTCTCCTTCATTTATCCATTGGTTGAAGATTTGTACTCGAAGTTTGGGCGTCCAAGTATAGACCCGGTTGTCCTATTTAAGATGACCTTTATTCAGTATGTGTTTGGCGTCCGCTCCATGCGCCAGACGATCAGGGAAATCGAAACGAATGTGGCATACCGCTGGTTTCTCGGATTTGGTTTCTACACAGAGGTTCCCCATTTCTCTACCTTTGGCAAGAACTATGAGCGCCGCTTCAAGGACACGGATGTCTTTGAGCAGATTTTCTACCGCATCTTGAAAGAAATTGCAGACCGGGGACTACTCAGTGCCGACCATGTCTTCATTGACTCTACGCATGTGAAGGCAAGCGCGAATAAGCGCAAATTTGAAAAGAAAGTGGTGCGCAAGGAGACACGCGCCTACGAGGCAAGGCTCCAGGAGGAGCTAAACCAGGACCGGATTGACCATGGAAAGAAACCATTTCCGCCAGACAAATTTGAAAAAGAGGAAACCAAGGAAATCAAGCAGAGCACGACAGACCCGGAAAGTGGCTACTATGTGAAAGATGAGCGCACGAAGCAGTTTGCCTACTCATTTCATGCGGCGACTGATCAAAAAGGTTTTGTACTGAGCACGATCGTGACGCCTGGAAATGTTCATGACAGCCACATCCTTCAGCCATTGGTGGAAAGCATTATGGAAAAAATCAAAAAGCCGCTTGCCGTTGCAGCGGACGCTGCCTACAAGACACCAGCGATTGCGAGTTTCCTTTTCGAGCACGGCATCCTGCCTGCCCTTCCGTACACACGTCCGAAAACAAAGGAAGGGTTCATGCGAAAAAGCGAATACGCTTATGATGAATACTACAACTGCTATATTTGTCCGCAAGGAGAGATAATGCGCTACACAACAACCACGAAGGAAGGATACCGCCAGTACAAGTCTGATCCGCTGGTATGTGCAAGCTGCCCGCTGTTGACACAGTGTACGCAAAGCCAGAATCATCAAAAGCTGATCCAGCGCCACCTTTGGGAAGGCTGCGTCGAAGAGGCAGATCATCTTCGCCATACATTGGCAGTAAAAGAAATCTATGCACGCCGCAAGGAGACTATCGAGCGTGTCTTTGCCGATGCGAAGGAAAAGCATGGCATGCGATGGACAACCCTGAGGGGACTTAAAAAATTGTCCATGCAGGCGATGCTAACTTTTGCTGCCATGAATTTGAAGAAGCTGGCCTGCTGGACATGGAAAGGTCCAGCAGCAGCCTAAAAATAGGCACTCGCAGAGGGCGGAGTGCACAATTCCTGCTTATTTTGCAATTAATTTTGAGAAAACCTCATTGAAATTTGAAAAGGGACTTGGAATGAGGGCATTCCAAGTCCCTTTTGTCTACAGTCTGACCTTAGGAATCATCCTAAGGTTTTTTTCGATTAGAAGAAGTCTATATTTTATGGAGAAGAAAGCTTGAAGATTAATCGTAATATTTTTTACATATAAAAGTGGAAACGAGTACACTCTTAAGATAACTTCGATATGTCTGATTGAAAGCATAACGGCTTCTAAATCAAGAAGTTATTTTCAAGACTAGTAACTCAGATGATGGTACCACAGAAAAGCAGTACCTGCAAGATATTATTAGGTAGTTTGAACTATAAAAATAAATCATTAATATTTTGTTTTAAAATCAACCCTGAAAATTTCAGGAAAGGAACCGATATAAAAGGTAGCCTATGCTAAAATTTAAAACAACGTATTATTTGGAGGAACCACATTGTGAAGCTTTTGTTTCAAGAACAAATCATTCAGTTTGAGCAAGATTCAACCGTAGAAAAAATCATGGAGCAAATAAATACCTTATTAGGCGATTCCTATTATTTTAGCCATCTTGTTGTAGATGGTATAGAGGTTTATGAGGAACCGGAACACTATTTAAACGAAAACTCTGAAAGTATTGAAAAGCTCCAGTTAATAGCCCGAACAGCGAAGGAGTTTACAAACGATATTTTAGTATCAGCTGAAATGTATTTAAAAGGAGCAGCAAGTGAGCTTGCTAAACTGTCAGACAGCTTTTATAATAATCCTTCTGCAAACAGCTGGAGTAACTTTTCAGATATGCTTGAAGGGATGCAATGGCTGAATCACATAATTAATTGCATTGATCAGATGAACGAAAAACCTCAAAATTGGGATGAGTATTTAAAGCTGGCAGCGGCACTTGAAGTTGAATTGAAAAACTTAGAAGAAGCAGTTGGAAATCGTGATAATGTTCTTATTGGAGACAGCATCCAATATGAAATAATGCCGCTGTATGATGCTCTTGAAACAGAAATTCAGACAACTATCGACACCGAGGGAGCGCGTCATGATGCTAACTGATAACCGCAACTACCTTCGTATTCATCAACGGCCACTTCTTGAAGAACTGACAAAATATGAATCTGTAGAAGAGCCTACTGTTGAAGTTGAACCATCACGCAAAGGTATACCAACTGCTAAAATGATGATTAAAAGTAAAGTTCAATACGTTCATAGTAAATACGATCCTGAATCCGAAGCAGCTAGACTGGTCGAAAAAATTAATGATATACATGCTTATAGTCACGTCCTTTTTATCGGTTCTGGGTTAGGCTATCATATAAAAAGTTTTTTAAAAGAGCACCCAAAGGTTAAAATATCCATTTACGAACCGAATCTGGAAATGCTCATTCAGTTTTTGACTCATCAAAACATAACTGATTTTCCAAAAGGGTCTCTACAAAAAATAATTACTACATCGAAAAAACAAGATTTAAAGCAAGAGATAGAACAACTGCACAAATTAACTGGAACAAAGACATTTGTTTATTTACTGCCTTCACTGACAAAGCTGTATGAAAATGAAGAAAAAATGATTTTAGAGTATGTCAAAGGTTTACTTAAAGAGAAAAGAAGTGAAATGGCAACCAACTTTTCCTTTCAAAAGCGCTGGACGATCAATTCCATTAAAAATTTTCCAAAAGTCTTGCAGACACCCAATATTTTACATGATATTGATAGAGAAGTGTTTAGAGGAAAGCCGGCTATTATTGCCGCAGCAGGGCCTTCGCTCTCTGAAGAGTTTGAGAACCTGCAGTATATTAAAGAAAATGGTTTGGCTTACATCTTTTCAGTTGGATCGGCAATTAATGCACTTATTGAACATAATATCTACCCTGATGCAGCATGTACTTACGATCCAAAAAGTCATAATTATACAGTCGTTGAGGCTATAAAAAATAAAGGAATTAAAGAAATTCCTTTAGTGTTTGGTAGCAGTGTAGGATACGAAACACTCGAGCGGTATCCCGGGAAAATGTTACATATGCTTACAAGCCAGGATACGGTAGCGCCAAGATATATAAATAATCCAGAAAATATCAATGTCGTTTTGGATGCGCCATCGATTGCTGTTGTGACTTTTCAATTATTACAAATGCTTGGATGCAGTCAAATTATTTTAGCCGGGCAAAACTTATCTTTTCAAAATAAAAAAAGGTATGCTGCAGGCATAAACTATGAGCACACTTCTAGTGAAATAAACGATGATGAAGAGCAAAAGCTGATTAGTATACTTGATGTGCACGGAAATGAAGTGAAAACTGATGAAACTTACACAAAAATGCGCCAACAATTGGAGGCGTACATTAAACTTTTTTCTAATCTTGAAGTAATTAATACAACAAATGGTGGAGCGCGAATAGAGGGCACGACCTTCATGCCGATGAGTCAGGTTATACAAGAGAAGTTAAGAGATAGACAAGTTGTGGGAAACTGGTATAAAGGAACAAATCAGTACGATTATCATTTTGTTCAACGGCAAATGAACAAAATGAACATTCAGCAAAAGGCCTGTGAGATATCTATTGAGCAAGCATTTAATGAGTTAAAAGAAATCGATAAGCTTGTTAAGTTAAAACGTACTACACAATTAGAAAGAAGCTTTATCCGATTTGATCGATGTTTTAGTGAACTGCGAGAAAACTTATTTTTCAAGTCATTCATTGAACCAATGGTGCGTATTCATCATAAACTTCTCTCAGAAAAAAGCCAGGAAGTTCGATTTGAAAAAGATTTAAAAGTAAAAGGTGAGACAATCGTTCACATATTTTTGAGTTTTCTTATTGACTGTCAGAAACATATAGAAGCCATTATGCCATATATTCAAGAAATGAACGAGGAAATAGAAAAAGTAACTAAAGAAAATAAATGATACTCCAAATGCTGTAAGGAAAAGCCATACTAGTAACTAACGAAACAGGTTCGTTCGGATAGAAATTTATTAAAAAGTGTTTGAACAGGCGTGAAAAAAAGCCATCGTTTTCAGTCGTGATGAATTGAAGCAATATGAAACGGCTCAGGAATTTACTGATCCGCGCATGCGTTTCTTTATTAGGGATATGATAAATAAAGAACGCTTGTATCGTGCATTTGATGGAGTGGATATTGTTATTCATGCAGCCACATTAAAGTATGTATTGCATGTGAATATAATCCTTTTAAAGCAGTTAAAACAAATATAAATGGTGCTCAAAACATTGAAGAGGTTGCCACTGATAGAAAAGTGGAAAAAGCTATTGCACTTAGTACAGATAAAGCGGCAAGCGCGGTAAGTTTGTTTGGAGCGATAAAATTAGCTTCTGATAAATTATTTGTAGTTACAAATTTCTATGTTGGCGAAAGAGACATGAAATTCTCTGTTATCCGTTATGGAAATATGGTAGGCAGCCGAGGCTGTGTTTTACCATTTTTAAAAAATGAAGGAAACAGGCCGCTTACCTATTACAGATAAGCGCATGAACCGTTTTTGGATTACATTAGATCAAGGAGTGGGATTTGTTCTGGATAACATTAAAAGAATGTCTGACGGTGAGGTTTTTATGCCGAAAACCCGCATATCTTTACGTTTTATGGCTTCCCTAATTCTGTTTGGCTCAGCCTTTATCGAATAAACCTAATCGAATCGTTTAATAAACAGATCGAGAAATATTACGAAGCGCAAGGAGCGCTTTCTTGTTTCATAGTTTGAAGACTACAACCAGTGTTTCGCTTTGCGGTGCCACATTGATTTCGACCAGGCGCGAACAGTGCGCGCAATCATGTTTAATTAAAAATAATTAAAAAAGCTGATTAAATGACAGCTTGCAGGAAAAGAAATTCTTCATTTATACAAAATTATTGGCGATTTCCATCGCGTAATCAAAATTTTTGTTAATTAATGAAAATAATATATAAAAGAGTGACAATATGGATAAACAAGTAAATGAAATCTTGAAAATGTACAACAAGTTAAATAAGAATATTGAGATTGCATTAAATGAAGGAAAGTTAAAAGAGGCGGAGTTGCTCATTAGTGATTATAAAATATTTAGCAAGGACAAAGATATTTATACACAAAAAGCCATTCTGTATTTTCAAAAGCAAGAAAATAATAAAGCTATAAAAATATTAGAAGAAGGACTTAAAAAGCATCCATTCAGCTACGATATTAACTTTAATCTAGGTTTTATTTATAGTGAAATTGGACAACGATCTGAGGGGTTTAAATATTACTTGTATGCTGCTAAATATGCTATATCGGCAGAGCAACAAAAAAATGCCATTCAAATGGCACAGGGCATTGTAGATAGAGCAAGTAAAAGAGGAGATCCTAATTTCAAGAATTTCGAGCAAAAAGTAGATGAATATCAGCAAGTTTTACAAGAAGTTGATGGGAGAATTTATCCACTAGACTATAATAGAAAAAGCATGATCCGAAAAGTTCAAAAAGCTGAAAATCATCAACAATACTTAGTGAATATGTATAAATCGTACTCTGTTCCTGACGTTGATTTAACTAGCCGGATGTTTTTTAAAAGTGAACTAATCAAGGGGACAGAAGTAAAAAATAAAACAACCCTTCAACTTGAGTTTCCTTCCGTAATACCTGTTTCTTTGATTCACCCTAATACAAGAATCGAATTTTTGATGGAAGAAGATAAATTTGTATTTAATAAGGGCGATTTAAGCCACAATAAATTTCATTATATCAATATTGATAAGCCGGGTAAGTTAATTATTAAAGCTGACAACAATATTTTTGTCGGAAATCCAATAGAAAGAACTGAGCCGGCAGCCGAAAAAAAAGTTGTTTTAAAAATATTTGTAGATGGGTTGTCCATGAAGTTCTTGGAGCAAGAAGGTTTGGAAAAACTTATGCCTAATACATACCGATTCTTTAAGAACGGATTTATTTCAACGAATTGTTATGGCACAAGTGAATGGACTTTGCCTTGTAAAGCGAGCGTTCATACAGGGAACTATGCAACTAAGCACAAACTGCTACACCCTAATTTTAATTATCCATTTGAAAAGTATAATAAGCTCATGGCTGAGTATTTTAAAGAAGCCGGATACCTAACAGCTAATATTAGTTCGAATTGGCGAATAACACCTACCTTTGGTTATTACAAAGGGTTTGATCGGATTATTTATCAAAACTTTTTGGGTGGAATGGATTGTAAGGACATTGTGATGGAAACAATAGAGCATTTAGAGAGTTTTAAGTTTAAAAATAATTTTTTGGCTATTTCCATGACAGACCTGCATAATGTGCCCGATGAAATAGAGAATCATTTGATGGCCGAAGTAAATACAGACATTTCTTATCGAGTAAATACAAACAATAAAGGAATAACGTCCGTTCAAACAAAATACGATGAACATAAAATTTATAAATATGGTTTAGAAATCAAGCGTGTAGATACATTCTTAGGTACACTATATGATTATTTAACTAAAAACTATAGTGAAGATGAAGTAGTTGTATTATTGCACTCGGATCACGGGCAATCCTTTTTGGAAAATAAAAATAGTATTTTGCACGACAGCAGGATTAAAATTCCTATGATGATTAAGGGGACTGGTGTTCCTGAAGGGTCTTCCGACGAGATTATTGAAATGATTGACATACTCCCTGTTCTACTGAAAACAAATAGGCTTGATATTCCTGAGAATATTGATGGAAAGCTGCCAAAAATTTTTGGAGGAGAAAATGAAAGAGATTATTCAATAGTACAAGTTATTCATCCGGGGCAGCCTTACAGAGCAATTATTAAAGATAAAGAACACAATTTTCATTTTGAAACCAAAGAAATTGTTAAAAATGATTTAACTATTTATATTGAGGACTATCAATCTTCTTTAATAGATCAGTTGACTGGCAAAGATGTAACAAACGTAAGTAAAGACATAAAAGAGAAATATGAATCGATTATTTTCAATCATATTAAAGAATTTATCAGGTGGGACAAATAAGGTTGGGAAGAAGATAGGAAACAGTAAGTTCATGGATTTTAAGTTGTTAATGAATAATAAAAATAGGAGGGGATAAGTTGGACGTTTTGATTTTTATCGAACAACTTAAAAAGGTTAGTGGTGATTTTTTTACAGGAGTTCCAGACTCACTGTTAAAACCGTTATGCAATTATTTAATGGATCATTACAGCATATCTAATAAGCATATCATTGTGGCCAATGAAGGAAACGCTGCTGCAATTGCAGCAGGGTATCACATGGCTACTGGTAAAGTCCCTTGTGTGTATCTTCAAAATAGTGGTCTTGGAAACCTTATTAATCCTGTAACTTCTTTATTGAATAACAAAGTGTATGGAATTCCTTGTGTCTTTATTATTGGGTGGAGAGGGGAACCGGGAGTACCTGATGAGCCACAGCACATATTTCAAGGCGAAAATACATTGGATATTTTAAAAACTGTTGATATTGATTATATGATCTTTGATAAAAATACTACTGAAAGTAAAGTTGAAGAAAAGATGGCTGAATTCCAATACTTACTTAAGGCGGGTAAAAGCGTAGCTTTTGTAATGAAGAAAGATGCCTTATCCTATAACAAAAAAGTAGTATATGAAAATAAATACGCAACTTCCCGTGAAGAAATTATTCATATCATTACTGATGCAGCAAAAGAAGATATAGTGGTTTCCACAACTGGCAAGACCTCCAGAGAATTGTTTGAAATAAGAGAACAAAAAGGACAGCCGCATAATCATGATTTCCTTACAGTAGGTTCTATGGGACACAGTTCTTCTATTGCTTTAGGTATTGCTTTAAACAAGCCTAGGACGAGAGTTTGGTGTATAGATGGAGATGGATCTGCTTTAATGCACCTGGGTTCTATGGCGGTTATCGGAGGTCAATCTCCAAATAACTTTATTCATATAGTCATTAATAATGAAGCTCATGAATCTGTAGGTGGACAACCTACTGTTGCGAAGAGTATAAATTTTAAGCAAATTGCTTTAGGATGCGGCTATAATGAAGCTCATTGTGCGGAAACTATAAATGATTTTAAGAATGTTCTTTCAGAAGTAGAGGAAAAAAAGGGACCTATTTTCATAGAAATAAAATCAGCAATAGGATCAAGAGGGAATTTGGGGCGGCCAACGAAAACGCCAACTGAAAATAAACAAGCCTTTATGAAGTTTCTTGCGGAGTGTAATGCATGAAAGCTTTAATTCTTAACTCAGGTATGGGTAGGAGAATGGGAGATTTAACAAAGATAAAGCCGAAGTGTATGACTGAAATCAAACAAGAGGAGACTATACTGAGTCGGCAGTTAAGGTTATTAGAAAATTTAGGGGTAACTGATGTAGTGATGACGACGGGCCTCTTCGATAAAGTGCTTACTGGTTACTGTAGCTCATTGGATGTTTCACTAAATTTTACTTTTGTAAAGAACCCTCTATATGATAAAACAAATTACATTTACTCTATATATCTTGCGAAAGATTATCTAGTTGACGATATTATAATAATGCATGGTGATCTTGTTTTTGATATTCGGGTTTTAGAGAATATGTTAAAAGAAAGAAATAGCTGTATGGCTATAAGTACATCGCAACCATTACCTCAAAAAGATTTTAAAGCCGTTATTAAAGATAATTTAATAAAAAAAATCGGTATCGAATTTTTTGAAAATGCTGTAGCAGCACAACCGCTTTACAAGATCAATAAAAAAGAATGGGCAGTATGGTTAGAGAGCATCAGGTTATTTTGTGAAAAAGGACAAGTAAGTTGTTACGCTGAAAAGGCTTTTAATGAAGTGTCAGCTAATTGTGCAGTTCATCCAGTTGATTTTAAGGATCAATTATGTGCAGAAATTGATAATCCAGAAGATTTAAAATTAATAAAAGATATTTTATCTCAATCAAAATAGTAAACATATAAAGGGACGAATACATCATGACTGAAAGAAAAAAAACAGTTTATATGAGTTTTAGTACGGATTTGATTCATGGGGGCCATACGACAATTATTCAAAAAGCAGCTGAGCTTGGAGAGTTAACTATAGGAATGTTGACAGATGAAGTAGTAGCGAATTATCGCCGGTTCCCTGTGTTAAATTACGAAGAAAGAGTGAAGCTTCTTGAAAGTATTAAAGGTGTAGCTAAAGTTATTCCGCAAAAAACACTTAGCTATAAAGAGAATTTACGTATGCTCAAGCCTGACTTCGTAGTTCATGGTGACAACTGGGTAAGGGGTTTTCAAAAATCGATTAGAGAAGAAGTAAAGCAAACTCTTTTGGAATATGGTGGAGAACTTGTTGAATTTCCATATTCAGAAAATGAAGAGTACCAAAAACTAGAGCTTAGCCAAAGAGAGCAGCTTGCTATGCCAGATGTACGTAGAACAAGGCTTAGAAAATTACTTGAAATGAAACCGTTAGTAAGCGTAATTGAAGCCCACAGCGGTATCACCGGATTAATTGCTGAAAAAACAACAGTATTAAAAGGCGGGGAAACGAAGCAGTTTGATGCAATGTGGTGCTCTAGCTTATGTGACTCAACTTCTAAAGGGAAACCGGATATTGAGTTGCTAGATATGTCGAAGCGTCTGCAAACAATCGATGAAATTATGGATGTTACCACAAAACCTATTATTGTCGATGCTGATACTGGTGGATTGACAGAACACTTCGTATATAATATAAAAACATTAGAGCGCATGGGCGTATCGGCAGTCATCATTGAAGATAAAACGGGACTCAAGAAAAATTCACTTTTTGGTACGGATGTTGAACAAACTCAAGACAGTATAGAAAATTTTTGTGCAAAAATTAAATCCGGGAAAGCTGCGTTGAAAACAAAGGACTTTTTCTTAATCGCAAGAATTGAGAGCTTAATTTTAGAAAAAGGTATGGACGATGCCTTGAAAAGAGCCTTTGCATACGTAGAGGCGGGAGCCACTGGAATCATGATCCATTCGAGAAAAAAAGATCCGGAAGAAATATTCGAATTCTGTGAAAGATTCAGGAGGAAAGATTCAACTACACCATTAGTTGTCGTTCCATCTTCTTTTAACAGTGTAACTGAAGAAGAATTTGCTAAACGTGGTGTTAATATTGTGATTTATGCGAATCAGTTAACACGCAGTGGGTTTCCAGCTATGCAGAAGGTTGCAGAATCTATTTTAACAAATGAAAGAGCTAAAGAAGCTGATGATATGTGCATGTCAATTAAGGAGATTCTTACACTAATTCCGGAAGATTATTAAATGTAACAGCGTCAGAAGTAATTGTAATAAGACCAAAATTATTCTAAAAATAGAAGTTGTAGAATGTAGATGCTTAAAGGAGAAGGATATGGAATATCAATCATTCTGTAATACAGAAATTTTATTTTCTAACATGCAAGAACTTGAGCAGACACTCCTTTCCTTAAATAAATCAAACATTGTGTTAGTAATGAGTGAATCATCAGTTTTAAGATGGGGCATGAGTACAGTTATTAAAAAGATAAAAATGAATTGCGAAAAGCTTAATGGTAGACTAACTTGGATAAAGGAAGTAGCTGCTAATCCAACACAAAAAGATATTGTAAAGTCTCTCAAGCAAATTGGAAATAGAAAACTTGGAATCATAATTGCTTGTGGAGGTGGCAGCGCTATAGATCTTGCAAAAGGAATAAGTGCTTTCCACAACAATTATAAAAATGATAAATGTACAATTGATGAGATTACAGATAGAATAAAAAATAAGAAGTATAGTGATAATGAATTTGTGGATATCATAGCCGTGCCAACCACAGCAGGAACTGGCTCTGAGGTTACTCAATGGGCTACTATTTGGGATGAAAATAAGCATTGTAAATTCTCAATTGATTCACCGCAACTTAAGCCTAAAAAGGCAATTATAGTGCCAGCGTTAACATTAACAGTATCTCCTAAAATGACATTGTCTACTGGTTTGGATTCGATGTGTCAAGCGATAGAGGCTTACTGGTCTAAACATACTACACCGATTGTTCAAGAAATTGCTTACAGATCTGTAGAATTAGTAATTCGAAATTTACAGAAATCAGTAGAAGAACCTAATGACATTGTTAGTAGAGAAAATCTTTGTAGAGCCTCTATATTATCAGGGTTAGCTTTTTCCCAAACAAGAACAACAGCCTGCCACTCTATCTCTTATCCATTAACTATTCTATACAATATACCGCATGGCTTAGCTGTATCAATTACTTTGGATAAGGTAGCTAAAATTAATGCGGGTCATTTCCCTAACGATAAGCAATTATTCTCTCTATTTCATGAGTACGGAGGAATAAAAAGTTGGTTAGACACAGTTAGTAAAGACATAGTTACTATGAGGTTGTCCACGTTTGGAATAATAGAAGATGATCTTTCGGTGATTATTGATAATGCTTTTACAAGTGGAAGAATGGATAATAATCCTGTAGACTTAACCAAAAATGACGTAAAAAGGATTCTTGAATCAATAATTTGAATAAGATAAACACAGCGATTTATAAACTACCATAAGCAATTCAAAGTAATACTTATAGAAAGTTCGCAAGCTAAGAAAGAACCTAAAAAGTATCTAAATAACCTTTATTTAAATCCAATTTGGATGCTTATATATTTATTCAAATCTTTGGTTGAAATAAGAAGGCCAAGTACAGTAAGAGAAAATTATGTTAAATTTCGGTCCTGGCTCAGCCAGGACCCTTTTTTTTATAAGTAAAAAGCTGAATTGAACAGGTTGTATTCTTTTTTTATTTCCTTTGAAACCAAGCGGTCACGAGCAGTGACACAATCAGCATCAATTCAAACATATTCGTAACAGCCCCGCTCTCAATAGGCATCTTCACGGCACTCCCCACAATCATTACAAGCGAGCCAACGAAGAACCAAATCCATCCTTGCTTTCGCCAAACCACAATGGAAGCAACCAGCAGCACTAGTGAAACAACGAGGACCATAAGTGGCGGCCCGCCCGATAGCTCGGCACTCGTATAGCTCAATGTTCTATATTCCCATCTTGGTTCAAGGGAAAGGCCAAATACTTCTGTAAACAGTTCAAACAAAACAAGCGCCACGGTGAGGAGAATAGCCGCCCATTGAAACCAGGCTGTCTTCGCCCAGGAGACGTCCGCTTGTTTTAATGCCATCCACGCATACAACACGAGCAGCGGGGTAAAAAAGGCATGCAGCCAGAACCGGGCAGCATTCAACCCTTCTAAAAAAGACCCTTCACCAATGAAGCGCCCGGTGGCAATAATGCCATTGTCGTAAATGAGGCCGGCTATGACGGGGAGGAGAATGGCAGCACTCAAGACTCGGTGCTTTTTAAATAGATAAAGTGCAAGAATGAAGAGAACGAGGTAAGCGATTGAAAACAGGCTGAATAAAAGGGTATCCATATAATCTCCTTTTTAGTTTATCCTTTACCCTTCTTTTGAAAAACAAACTACTTGCTTTAATGCTTATATGCGGTAAAGCGTTAAAAATTTTCGTTGCTTTTTGCCAGAATCTTGTATACAATTTTAACAACTTCAAGAGTAAGGGGTCTGGCAGAATGAAAGATTTTTTCAGTAAGCTTTTAACGGGTATGAGTATGGGGATTGTGGTGGCGTTGATTCCAAATGCGCTGCTGGGTGAAATTTTAAAGCTAATTATACCGCATGCACCGGCGCTGCAGTCGGTGCTGGATATGACGGTTGTTGCGATGAGTTTATTGCCGATTTTAATCGGTGTGATGGTTGGAATGACGTTTAAATTAACGCCGATTCAAACAGCAAGTGTCGGCATTGCTGCAATGGTTGGCGGCGGGTCGGTGCAGCAAACGGCTGACGGACTGTTTGCTTTAAACGGGATTGGCGTTGTGATTAATACAGGTTTAACAGCAGCGCTTGCCGTACTATTTGTACAGTGGATCGGCGGGCGGTTAAAGGAGTATTCGATTTTGCTGATGCCGACGCTTTGTATTGTCGTGCCGGGTATGATCGGTGTGATGACAATGCCGTATGTAAAGTCATCGGCAGGTGTGATTGGTGTGGCGGTGGACAATGTAACGACATGGCAGCCGGTGTTAATGGGAGCGATTATTGCGGTTATTTTTTGTATCATTATTTTATCTCCTGTTTCAACAGTTGGTGTGGCAACGGTGATTATGCTGTCAGGCATTGGCTCGGGTGCAGCGAATCTTGGTGTAGTGGCGGCGGGTGTCGGTTTTGCGATTGCAAGCTACCGGGCGAATTCATTAGGAACAGCCCTGGCTCACGTGCTGGGCTCACCGAAAATTCAAATGCGCAACTTTTTCATGAAGCCGAAAATCGGACTGCCGATGCTCATTACGGCGGCAATTCTGGGCGCGTTGGCGGGCATGCTGAATGTGCAGGGTACGCCATATAGCGCCGGATTCGGACTGTCCGGTCTTGTTGGTCCGCTTAATTATATTCACCTGGCAGAAGGCGGCTGGTCGGCGAAAAATGTCTCGGTGATGCTCAGCTTGTTTTTGGTACTGCCAGTTGTATTAAATCTTGGCTTGATTTATGTTTTTGCAAGAAAACTGAAAATGATCAAAGCAGACGACTACAAGCTGCAGTTTGATTAACAGGAGTAGCAAAGGAGCTTTTAACAGCTCCTTTTTTTGTTGGCTATTGTCTAAAGTACTTCTTCGATATAATGAATGAAAGGAAAAAAGGAAAGGACGGATACATATGATAGGCAGGAATGATCCATGTTCATGTGGAAGTGGAAAAAAGTTTAAAAAGTGCTGCGGGAAAAACGGCACAGTATCTTCTATTAGGCTGCTGCTGGCAGAAGAGCTGCGCGATGTACAGAAAGCGATGCTGACGTACACGGAAGAAGTGGCGGGAATGCGCCTGGAGCAGGAATACCGAAAGCTTTTAAGAGAGTATCCAAATCTTCACGCGCTTGAGACGATGGGTGAAATTTTTTACCGTTACTGGGTGATGTCTGTGGAAAGGGATAAGAATGGCGAAACGATCATGGGCTACTTTGTAAAAGAGCATGCGGCGGAGATCCCGCGTGAACGTACGAGGAATATTGTTCATTCCTGGCCAGGACAAGCATTATTTATATCGGGTGTTATAGAAGAGGTAGAGGAAGAAACAATTATTGTTCGCGATGTACTTACGGGCCAAAGCGTTCGTATTGCTGAAAAGGAAGAATCGCTGGAGATCGGCTGTTATCTTCATGGCATCACTCTTCCCTATGAACAGCAGGCGATCTTTTTAATGATTCCATTCTCGCAGTCACCCGCTCTGGCGCCGGCATGGGAAAAGCTGGTGAAGAACACGTTTGAACATTCATCTTACACATCACCGCAGGCGTTCTTAATGGAAAGATATTTTGAGCTTGTGAATGAATTGTATAAAGAAGAGGGATGGATTGAGTGGGAAGACCCGCGCCATCAGGAAGTGTGTGAACGTTTTACTGCTTTTATGAAGGAGCAGGAGATAGATGAGGAAACCATCGAGGAAGCGGCGGCGCTCTGGTGGGCCTTTTGTAAAGAGAACCATCCGAAGCCGAGAAATACCGGCATCTTTGCGGCCGCGGTTTATTATTTGTTTGCCGACGAAATGGGTCGGGTGCCTTATTGGAGCCAGAAAAAGCTGGCGGCGGCTTTTGGCACGTCTGCTAACAGTATTTCCGCCCGCACCGATGAGCTGGCTGATTTTCTGTATGAAACGGCCCAAATAATGCCGGAGGAAACCCCATTTCCGATGCTTGCTTCTGAGCGAGCCCTTTGGGAGATGATGATGAAGGTTGAAGCGCAGGGAGCAGAGAGCATGGAAGAAGTTCAGCGATTAATGAACAGGGAGGTTAACAGACCGTTTAAGCCGCAGACAGATGAGCAGCGGGCGCAGATGATGCTGTATGACGCTTATGAAGCAAAAGGACCGATGCGGAGAGAAATGGCAAAAAGAGCGCTCGAGCTCGATCCGGATGCGGCAGATGCATACACCATTTTGGCGGAATTTGCAGAAGAAACAGGTCAGAGGGAATCGTATTTAAAACAAGCAGTTGAAGCGGGAAAGCGAAAGCTTGGACCTGATTTTTTCAAAGAGAACGAAGGGGATTTCTGGGGCATTGTAGAAACACGCCCATTTATGCGAGCGAAGCAAAACTATGCGATGTTTTTAGAAGCGCAGGAGAGGTACGAGGAGGCGGCTTGCCAATTGGCAGAGTTGATCCGGCTGAATCCAAACGATAATCAGGGAAACCGGGATATCCTTCTCGGGCTATATATTAGATTGAAAAAAGGGGCAAAAGCGGAAGAGCTGCTGAATGAATACCCGAACGGTTTTATCGGGGAAGGATATCAGCGTGTTTTAGTAGAGCTGCTGAAAAATGGTGTAACGGAAAAAGCAAAGCGTCTTTGGAGGAAGGCAGTCATCGATCTCCCTTATGCAGAAGCGTATTTAAAAGGCAAAAAAGAGCTGCCGCCCCTGCCGGAATTTTATCAGCCAGGGTCTGAATCAGAAGCGGCCATATACATTACACATAATATCGGTCTCTGGATTGACAGCGGAGCATTCCAGTATTTATCTGAGCTGCACACGTAAATCAGCATTCGTTAAAGGGCTTTAATAGAATCGTAAAAAAGAGAGCAGGGAGGCAAACAGCATGCTGTATATTGTTCGCCATGGAGAATCCGAATGGAATGCACTCGGGCGTCTACAGGGGCAGATGGACATTGGGTTAAGTGAGGAAGGCCGAAAGCAGGCAGCGGCACTCGGCGGCTATTTTGAGCGGGAAGGCATTTCATTTGATTATGTGTTTTCCAGTGATTTGGACCGAGCGTTTCAAACGGCAAAGCTTGCAACCGCCTGGATGCCGGTTGAGTCGATTACGGCAAGCCGTCTGCTTCGGGAGCGGTTTTACGGGGAGCTGCAGGGCCAGCTGCTCACTGATATTTTAAATCAGGTCCCGAATTACGCCGACAATTTCGGCATTCCGATGACGCACGGCATGGAATCGATTGAAGACATGCAGGAGCGAATGGTGAAGGTGCTGACCGCCATTTCAAAGGAAACAAACGGTGCACCGGCGCTTGTTGTAACACATGGCGGGGCGGTTAATGCACTCGTTCATAAGCTGACAGACGGGCAGTCGGGCACCGGCCGTGGGAAAATTGATAATACATCGATCACAAGGGTTGCCTGGGATGGCCAGAAGCTGTCTATTGTTTCAGTGAATGAAACCCCTCATTTAAAAAATGTACGTGATACTTTTGAAGGATAAAAAACAGTATAAAAAGGATGGTTTCTCTAAAACTATCCTTTTTGTACTGGCTTGGTAAAACTTTTTAACTATTACTATATCATTAAAAAGGAAAAGATAGTATAATTTGGAGGTATGTTGCTGGGGGGCAAAAGACCGTAAAAAGCCGTCAGTTGGGTTTAGCCTGGCTGGCGGCTATTTCAATGAAGGGAGAAGGGAAAATGAAAAGAACTTCATTTATTGCGATGTTACTGGCTTTGTTTGTTGGGTTATCGGCTGCTCCGGCAGAAGCAGCCACATTCTCAGATGTACCGTCCACGCACTGGGCAGCAAAAGAAATTTCTTATTTGAGTGACCGCGGCATCCTAAAAGGTGGTTCAAACGGAAAATATAATAAAGATGCTTCTGTGACAAAAGCGCAGGCAGCTGCGATTTTGGTACGGGCGAAAAAACTTTCACTTACAAACGTACCAAATCCGAAATTTTCGGACGTTCCGACTTCTCATCCTTTTTATAAAGAAATTGCCGCTGCGGTAAACGCAGGCTGGTTTTCAAAAGGAACCAAGTTTCAGCCGGACAATCAGCTGAAGCGGGTGGAGATGGCCAAAATTACACAGCTGGCGTTTGACGTTAAAGGCTCTGTACCGGTTCAGTGGGAGGACATGAATACCTCTTACTCGGGAAATACATACGTTACACCACTGTTAGCGAGTGGTATTACATCTGGCTACACGACCACTACATTCAATCCGTCAGCGAAAGTGACACGCGCCCAGTTTGCGGTGTTTGTGGCGCGGGCGATGGATTCAAAGTTCCGTCTGAAGGTAGTCAATTATCCGAAACGAGCTGCAGAGGGTATTTATTATCCGCAGTTCGTCGATACAACAAAGCAGCATGACTTTTCTTCTTTGAACAGCTACTTCCGTGAATCAGGTTCAGACCTTGTGGCAGAGCGGGATGAAATTATGGAATTAGCTCAGGAAGATGATTACTTGGGTGAATATTACGAATTTGTGGTGGATTACACCGTGCCGCGGGCGGATGGAAACTATATTAGTGTGTTATTTGAAAGCTACCAGTACACAGGCGGTGCACATGGATATGAACAGCTTTTTGCGGATAATTATGATGTAAAAAGTAACTCGTTTATCTCGCTCGATGATTTAGCCACGAAGTACTACTATGAAGAAAATGTAATCGACCGGATTAACACGCAGGCGTATGCAATGCAAAATCGGGGACAGATCGGGTTCTGGGACGGGCTTTACAGTCTGGACGAGCATCAATACCAGTTTTATATGAAACCAAATGGCTTTGTCATGTTTTTTAATCCATATGAATACGGACCATATTCAGACAGCATCCGTCAGTTTACAATGCCGTACTCATTAATTCGTTAACCAAAAAAGCGTTCAGGATACAAATTCCTGAACGCTTTTTTATTAGGCTCTCGCCCATCCGGCAATGGTTCCGATATCCGACGGCTTCGTGCGGCAGCACCCGCCAATGAGCCGGGCACCGCACTCAAACCAGTGGAGCGTATGCTGGCTGTACGCTTCCATATCCGGGGCACCGGACCATGTTTTTGTTTCAGCGTCATACACCTCGCCAAGGTTCGGGTATACCACAACAGGCTTTGTCGATTCGCGTTTGATTTCCTGGATCAGTTCCGGCATGTATTCCGGCGCTGTGCAGTTTACGCCGATCGCTGCAATCTGGGGAATAGATTCAAGCTCTCGTGCACAGTCTGCGATCCGTTCGCCGCTGCTAATGTGCTGTCCGTCTTTAGCGCTGAAGCTGATCCATGCATATGTCTCCGAGAATTCCTCCTGAAGCAGGCGGGCAAGTGCTCTTGCTTCAGCCAGATTCGGAATCGTTTCACAGGCAAGTAGGTCTGCGCCTGCTTCAATCAGCGCTTGAATGCGCGGACGATGGAATTCGATAAAAGCTTCTTCTGTCAGCTTGTAATCGCCCCGGTATTCAGAGCCGTCTGCTAAAAAAGCACCGTATGGTCCGACGGAGGCAGCGACAAGCGGCTTCGGCCGGCTCTCCTTATCAGCAAGTGACTGCCAGAATTCGTCCCGTGCTTCCGCAGCAATACGTACAGAGGCTTGAATGACCTGGATCGTCTCCTCTGCACCAAGGCCGTGCCGGGCAAAGCCGTCAATGGTCGCCTGGTAGCTTGCGGTAATGGCACAGTCCGCTCCTGCGTTGAAATAATCAAGATGCACCTGTTTAATCAGCTCGGGTGTTTCCATTAACACGCGCGCCGACCAGAGGCTGTCGTTCAGCTGGCAGCCGTGGCGCTCAAGCTCTGTGGCCATCGCACCGTCCAGCACGATAACGGGGAATTCTGTTAAAATCGATTGAATCGGGTTCATCAGGCTGCACCCTGCTCTGCCGCTTTTTGTAGAGCAGCTGTATCCGGTTCGCTGCCAATCCATTTTTCATAAATTTCAGCATACGTGCCGTTTTCGATAATCGTCTTCAACGCTGCGTCCAGGTCATCCGCGACTTCGCTGCCTTTCGGGAACATTAAACCGTAAAACTCGGAGCCGAATGTTTCCGGGTCTGTCAACGTGTTGTACTTCTCGTTCGGATTGTTTTTCATGTATTCCGTTACAACGGTATTATCGGCGACCGAGGCTTGAACCGCTCCATTTTTCATTGACATGATCGAAACGGCGTCACTTTCATATTTTTTTAAGTTCGGATTGTTCTGGCCCATTATCTTCTCAGCAGCGATCTGGCCTGTTGAGGCGTTCAGCACGCCAACCGCCATGTGTTTTAAATCATTGGCGCTGTCCACTTTCGTCTCTTCCTTCGTCATAATCATATGAGTTGATTGATAGTAAGGAGATGAAAAGTCGAATGTTTCTTGGCGTTCACCGCTGATGGTAATCGCACAAACAGCCAGATCAAGCTGTGCCTGGCGTGTGCTTTCAAAAAGGCCGTCCCAGCCCATGTTCTTAATCTCATATTCGTATCCGGCTTCGTCCATAACGGCATCTACAACGTCAATGTCAAAGCCGACAATTTCTCCTTTATCCATATACGTAAACGGGGCGTAGGCGGCATCTGTACCGACCACCAATGTTTTCTTTTCCGTTTCGCTTCCGCCGCCGCTCGCTTCTTCCTGACTGCAGGCAGATGTGAAGGCAAGAACGGCTGTTAGCCCCAGAGCGACTGCTCCTTTTGATGTCCACTTTTTCACTGCTTGTTCCTCCAAATCTCTTTTATCTATTTACATTAGAGTTAATCATACCTGAATACTAGGAATTTGACAAAACAAATTTTGAATTTTTTGATAAGAAAAAATAGGAGTGAAGACAATGGTCAATGAGGGAAAGATGAGAGGCAAGGAAGCCATTTGTGTTAAGAATAAAAAAGACTGCCAGCACGGCAGTCTTTTGGGAAGTCAGTTAAGCTTGTGGTCCGCGCGAATTTTTTCGAGCAGGGCAGCACAGCCGTCCAGCACAAGGTCATAGGTTTCCTGGAAGTCACCTGTGTAATACGGGTCCGGCACGTCTTTTTGATGCTCGGTTAAGTCGAGGAAACGGAGAATTTTCGGATGGTCCGGCTGGCCAAGCATAGTACGGATGTTGGTGATATTGCTTTCATCCATACCGATGATATAGTCAAACTTTTCAAAGTCGGCAGCGTCAAGCTGGCGGCCGGCAAGACCTTCTGAAGAGATGTTATATTCCTTCAGCTTGGCAAGTGTTCCTTTATGAGGAGGGGAGCCGATATGCCAGGAGCTTGTAGCTGCGGAATCAACTGCAATGCGGCCGTCCAATCCTTTCTTTTGAACAAGGTCACGAAACATGGCTTCGGCCATTGGCGACCGGCAAATGTTGCCGAGACAGACAAATAAAACGTGAATCAATGCGTTCACTCCTTTTTTGTTCATTATACCATTAACGGAGATCCCGCTTCATCAGCTGTAAATCAATGTACAGCTGGCAGCGTGTATGAAAATCATCGAAATCAATCGACGTCAGCTCATCGATTTGCCGGAGCCGGTACTTGAGTGTATTCGTATGAATAAACAGCTCTTCCGCTGTCGGCTTGATCCGGCAGTTGTTCAGTAAAAATACCTCTACTGTCCGGAGCAGATCAGCGTGGCCGTCTGCATCCCGTTGACGGAGCGCAAGCAAATCTTCATTTACGTAATGCGTGCTTAAATGATACTGCGCAATCGTCTCCAAATAACGAAGAATGCCAAGGCGGCTGTATTCAGGTTCCATCTCGCTGCTGTCATGCAGAAAAGCAGCCGTACGGCATACTTCAAGAGCTTCAAGATAACTTTTTCTGAGCATAGCCATGGAAGAATACGCATTTCCAATACCGGAATAAAGCCCATGCTCCTGAAACTGACTTTTCACTGTTCGAAGGAGCAAACGGGCACTGGCCGGCAGCTCCTCCGATGGTCCGCCGAGCAGCACGGTGACTTGCAAATGATCAGTGAACACATGAGCCGGCTGGTCCAGCGTATTCGCAAAAAGGGTGATCGTTTCATACAGGTCATCGATCATTTCTTCTTCGATCGAATCAAGCAAAAAAACCGTGACAATAAATGAAGAAGGCAGCGCAATGTTTAATTGCGCCGCTTCCCATTTCATTTCGCTGTCCGTCCGGTACGATTGATGAATCAGCTTGCGAAAAAAATCATTTTTTCGTTCATTATGCCGCCGTGCCAGTCCTTCCTTTTTATGAAGCACCCTGCCGATATGAAATGAAACATCGTGCAGGAAACGAAGCTCCTGATCCGTTAGGAGAGGAGGTGTTTCCTGCACCCAGATGTAGCCGAGGATTTGCTTTTTAAAACGCGCACTGACGACAACACGCTGATTCAGCCCAATTTCCTGCATTTCTTTTACCCGAAACGGCTCCTGCATTGATTTAAGCTGATCCACAATACCTTTATCCATAAACGTTTTCAAAATAGAGGTCGTCCAGCTTTTTGAAAAAATCGTCTGCTGATTGGCCTGATCAAACTGTTCAATGTAATAGGAGCTGTATGCTAAAAGAGAAAATCGATCGTTTTCAATGACAACCGGTTTTTTTAGCACACCACTGATCACATCGGTTATTTCGTTTAAGTCAGTCAATGAAAGAATTTTTTCAAGCGGCCGGGTTAAATCCATGATGGACCCTCCTTATTTTGATTCGTTTAATGTTTTCTCAAATTCATCAAATTGCCGGCTAGTTCCTTCCGATGGCTTTGTCAGCAGGCTGACCACCACGATCGCAAGCAAGCTTGCCGCAAAGCCAGGGATCATTTCATAAACGGTTTCCGCCATAGGCGTTTTCGTCCAGATGATGACAGTGACAGCCCCGACGATCATGCCGGCAAGCGCTCCCCAGTGGGTCATTCGCTTCCAATATAAGCTAAGCAGGATCGCTGGACCAAACGAAGAACCAAAGCCAGCCCATGCATAGCCGACTAGTGCCAGAATGGTGGCATTTTGCTCCCACGACAGGATCAGGGCGACAATCGAGACAATTAAAACAGCCAGGCGGCCAAGGAAAACAAGTTCCCGGTCCGAAGCGTCACGACGGAAAAACGTCTTATATAAATCTTCTGTCAGTGAGCTTGATGTCACAAGCAGCTGTGATGAAATGGTACTCATAATGGCCGCTAAAATGGCGGAAATCAGGAAGCCGGTAATGATCGGGTGGAACAAAATATCGCCAAGCTCGATAAAAATCGTTTCCGGATCAGCAATTTCCATGTTATTGCTTGTATAATAAGCAAGCCCGACAAAGCCGGTGATCATAGCGCCGATAACAGAGAATACCATCCAGCTCATGCCGATGCGGCGTGCTTTTTTAATTTCCTTGACCGATGTAATGGCCATAAAGCGGACGATAATATGCGGCTGGCCGAAGTAGCCAAGGCCCCAGGCAAAAAGAGATACAATACCAACGAAGCTTGTCCCGGTAAAGATGTTTAAAAGAGCCGGGTCTACCGAGCGAACCGTATCAATTGAAGGACCGATCCCGCCGACATGCATAACTGTTACAAGCGGGACTAGTACAAGTGCCAGCACCATAATAATGCCCTGGACAAAGTCGGTCCAGCTAACCGCTAAAAATCCGCCGAACAGTGTATAAGCAATCACGACACCGGCGACGATCCACAGTCCGATATGGTAATCAAGTCCAAATGTACTTTCAAACAGAACACCGCCGGACACCATGCCGGAAGAAATATAAAAGGTAAAAAAGACGATAATCACAAGGCTGGAAACAAGACGGATCACTTTTGACCGGTCTTGAAACCGGTTTTCAAGGTACGCTGGAATCGTAATCGAATCTTCAGCAATTTCCGTGTACATGCGCAGGCGGGGAGCCACATACAGCCAGTTTGCCCAGGCGCCGAGCGTTAAACCGATGGCGATCCAGGATGCGCTGATACCGCTTGCGTACATGGCACCGGGCAAGCCCATCATCAACCAGCCGCTCATATCCGAAGCGCCGGCAGAAAGAGCTGTAACAGCAGGACCGAGCCCGCGTCCGCCAAGCATATAATCGGATAAATTTGATGTTCGTTTGTATGCATACCAGCCGATTAAAAGCATTCCGGACATATATACAACGATGGAAACAATCAAGGAAGTGTCGACCAAGTAAATCCCTTCTTTCTGTATAGAGTGATAATAAAGAAAAAGTAGGGCATCGTGTAATGGGAATGAAGCATGATCGATTTCATACAGACTGCGCTCATAGAATCATTGTTTCTATTAAACAGGAGGCGTCTCTTAAGCTGGTGATGGCAGCGTAAGAGACAGCCTCCTTTTTTTAAAGCATTTCTGATGTTGTTTTTGCCTGCATATGAAGCTGAAGGTAATCCGGGCCGCCCGCTTTGGAATCTGTACCGGACATGTTAAAGCCGCCAAATGGCTGGTAGCCGACAATGGCACCTGTACAGCCTCGGTTAAAGTACAGGTTGCCGACATGAAACTCCTCGCGTGCTTTTTCCATGTTAAAGCGGTTTTTCGTAATGACCGCACCCGTTAAGCCGTAGTCGGTGTTGTTGGCGATTTCGATTGCTTCATCAAAATCTTTTGCTTTCGCAAATGCCACGACCGGGCCAAAGATTTCTTCCTGCATCAAACGGGCATCTGGTGCTACATCAGCGACAATTGTCGGCTGAATAAAGTAACCGGTTTTGTTGTCGCCGCTTCCACCCGCCACAATGCGTCCTTCTTCTTCACCAATTTTAACATAACTCATTATTTTGTCATATGCCGATTGATCAATAACCGGTCCGACAAAATGGTTGTCAACGGGGTTGCCGACAGTCAGGTCATTCGTCAGTTTAATGGCTTTTTCGAGCACTTCATCGTATACGTCTTCTACGATAACGGCTCGGGAGCAGGCCGAGCATTTTTGGCCGGCAAAGCCGAAGGCGGACTGAACGATCGATTGGGCTGCGAGATCCAGGTCTGCTTCTTTATCGACGACGATGGTATCTTTGCCGCCCATTTCTGCAATCAGGCGCTTCATCCATTTTTGACCGTCACTGACTTTAGATGCCCGTTCAAAAATACGCAGGCCAACGTCACGTGAGCCGGTAAATGTAATAAAGCGGGTTTGTGGATGGTCAACAAGATAATCGCCAACCTCTGCACCGCTGCCCGGCACAAAGTTTACGACGCCCGGCGGCAGTCCTGCTTCTTCCAGCACCTCTACAAAACGCGCTGCTACAACAGGTGTGGTCGATGCCGGCTTGAGGAGGACTGTATTGCCTGTCACGATCGAAGCAACCGTTGTACCGGCCATGATTGCAAACGGGAAGTTCCAGGGAGAAATCACGATGCCGACACCGAGCGGAATGTAGCTGTACCGGTTGTACTCACCGGGACGGCTCAGAACCGGCGCACCATTTTTTAGCTCGAGCATTTGCCGCCCGTAATATTCCATAAAGTCAATCGCTTCTGCGGTATCAATATCCGCTTCGCGCCAAGGCTTGCCCGCTTCTTTTGTCAGAAGGGCAGAGAATTCATGGCGGCGTCTGCGGACGATGGCTGCGGCTTTAAACAGGACATCGGCCCGAATTTCAGGAGCGGTTTTTTTCCAAGTTTGGAACGCCTCGGACGCTGCCTGCATCGCTTTTTCAGCAAGCGCCTGATCCGCTTTTGACACGGAGCCAATAACTTCGCCCTTGTCTGCCGGATTGTAGGAAACAATCTTGTTTTCTGTTGTTACCTGTTCACCACCAATAATGAGCGGATAGTGTCTGCCAAGGCCGCTTTCTACGTGATCAAGTGCTGCTTTGTATGCGGCTTGGTTTGTTTCCTTTGAAAAATCAGTAAAGGGTTCGTGTTTGTATGGAATCATGTCATTCACTCCTTTTTATTTTTTGGTTATGCCTTTAAAAGCAAAAGCGATATTCGCCGGCCGTTCGGCAAGCCGTCTCATAAAATAGCCGTACCAGTCTTTTCCATAGGGCACGTATACACGGACACGGTAGCCCTGTTTTACAAGTGCCTGCTGCAGGGAGGTACGCATACCGTACAGCATTTGAAATTCAAATTGCTCAAGCGGGATATTGTGCTTGCGCTGCATCGCTTTTGTAAATTCGATCATGTTTTCGTCATGTGAGGCAATCGCTGTATAATTGCCAGCCAGCAGGCTTTGTTCGATGAGTTTCATATAGTTGGTGTCGACATCTGCTTTGTCGGGATAAGCGTGCTTCGGGCTTTCCTTGTAAGCTCCTTTCACAAGGCGAAGAAAAGGCTTGAGGCGGCTTAGTTCCTTCAGATCCTGCTCGGTCCGGTACAAATAAGCCTGGAGCACGGTGCTCACATTTTTGTATTGCTTTTTAAACTGCTTAAACAGGTCAATGGTCGCCTGGCAGCGAGTCACATCCTCCATATCAATGGTGACCATAATATCGTATTTTTCCGCTTCGTCTAAAATTCGTGTCATATTCCGGGACACCAATCCCCGGTCAATATCAAGACCGAGCGATGTCATTTTTAAGGAAACGTGGGAATCAAGCCCTTCTTGGTGAATCATGCGGATCGTCTGGATGCATTCTTCCGTCCGCTCAGCCGCGACTTCGGGTGAATGGACAAATTCACCGAGATGATCGACGGTTACAGACAGGCCCTGTTCGTTTAACGCTTTAATACACGCAATAGAGCTGGCGAAGTCTGTACCGCCAATGATTTTGCCGGCCGCAAAGTGGCTGCCCCGGCTTTTCGCCAGATGATTTAACGCTTTATTTTTAGAAAGAAAAAGAAAGAAATCTCTCGTGACCGTTTCCATAAGAAGCACCTCCTAAATGGAATATAAAGCTTGTTACTAGTGTATGCGGGTTTCGTTTTTGGAACAATGTTCAGTAAAACCAAAAATGTAAGCGCTTTATTGTTGGCGAGTGACAATAAAGCGGATAGGCTTCTTTGTTTCTCGAGCATATGTGCTAAAATAAAAGAAAAAACAAAGAGGTGTTTGCATGCTGGAAGAGGCACGCAGCTTTTTGCAGTCGCATTTCGGCTATGATTCGTTCCGGACGGGCCAGGAGCAGGCAATCTCCAATGTGCTCGGCGGCGAGAATACGATTTGTGTGATGCCGACAGGCGGAGGGAAGTCGATTTGCTACCAGATTCCGGCGCTTGTATTGGAAGGAACAACGATTGTTGTTTCACCGCTTATTTCATTAATGAAGGACCAGGTGGACGCACTGCTTGCGGCTGGCATCCCGGCAGCGTACATTAACAGCACGATGACGGGCGCAGATATATATGAAACGATCAGAGGGGCGCGAAACGGAGAATATAAGCTTCTTTATATCGCCCCGGAGCGGCTTGAGTCGTTTTCTTTTATAGAAGATTTAAAAGAGCTGACAGTACCGCTTATTGCGGTTGATGAAGCACACTGTATTTCCCAGTGGGGGCATGACTTCCGGCCGAGCTACCGCCACATTCAGCGAATAACTGAGCTGTTTCCAAATGATCCTGTTGTATTGGCGCTGACCGCTACAGCAACGCCGCACGTGCGCGAGGATATTTGCCGGCTTCTTTCGATCGAAGAGTCAAATACAGTCATAACGGGATTTGAACGGAAAAATTTATCGTTTTCTGTTATTCAGGGACAGGACCGGAATGGTTTTTTAAAAGACTATTTAAAGAAAAATGAAAAGGAATCCGGCATTATTTATGCGGCGACCCGTAAAACAGTTGATGGGCTGCATGAACGCCTGCAGCGAGCCGGCATATCCGTCGCCCGCTATCACGGCGGAATGAGCGACATGGAACGAGAACGGGAGCAGGACCGATTTTTGGCGGATGAAGCGACCGTTATGGTGGCAACAAACGCATTTGGCATGGGGATTGATAAATCAAACATTCGGTACGTGATTCACTATCAGCTGCCGAAAAACATGGAAAGCTATTATCAGGAAGCAGGCCGTGCGGGGCGTGATGGATTGGATAGTGAATGCATCGTTCTGTATTCGTCACAGGACGTACAGACGCAGCGCTTTTTAATTGACCAGTCACTCGAGCGTGACCGCATTCCGCAGGAGCTTGAAAAGCTGCAGGGAATGGTAGATTACTGCCATACGGAAAAATGCCTGCAGCAATTTATTGTGGCGTATTTCGGCGATCCGACTGCCAGACCATGCGGCCGCTGCGGTAACTGCACCGATTCACGCAGCAGTGTAGATGTGACGAAAGAAGCACAAATGGTGCTTTCCTGCGTGATTCGGATGGGGCAGCGATTCGGCAAAGCGATGACCGCACAGGTGCTGACGGGATCACGGAATAAAAAGTTAATCGAATTCGGCTTTGACAGCTTATCTACCTATGGCATTTTAAAACAGCAAAGCGTGAAAGATGTAACAAACTTTATTGAATTTTTGATTTCGCAGGAGCTGATCGGCGTTGAGCAAAAGCAGTATCCGACCATTTTTGTAACGGAGCAGGGACGCGACGTGCTGCTGGGAAAACAGCCGGTTATGCGCAAGGAAGCAGTGCGGACGAAAAAAATCGCCACAGACGATCCGCTGTTCGATGTGCTTCGCGCGCTGCGCAAAGAAATGGCGGAGGCGGCGGGCGTACCGCCATTCGTGATTTTTTCGGATAATACATTGCACGATATGTGTGCCAAGCTGCCGATGGACGAAGAAGATTTTCTTTCTGTCAGCGGTGTAGGGGAAAGTAAAATGGCAAAATACGGAGCTGCCTTTTTAGCCGAAATCAAAGCGTACACGGAGGAACATCCAGAGCGGCAAAAGGGAATTGCCGCAGAGCCTGTCGCGGTAATCCCGAAAAAGAAATCGGTGAATTCCTATTTGGATACACTTGAGCTTCACCAAAAAGGACTGACGGCTGAAGCAATCGCGGCGGAGCGGGAGCTGACGGTTGGCACCGTGGAAAATCATTTGATTCAATGCATGGAAGAAGGACTGGATGTGAATCTTGATCTGCTTGTGCCGGCCCAGTACCATGAAGCGCTCCAGCGGGCTGTTGAGGAAGCGGGCGCAGACCGCTTAAAGCCCATTAAAGAACATGTGCCGGAAGAGATTACGTATGGCATGATCAAAGTGTATCTTGAAATGCGGAGACGGAACCATGTTTGAGGTAAAGGAGTTTCCCGAGTTTTCCTGGTCGTTTTCACGTCACAAAACCTTGATGACGTGTGCCAGAAAATACGCCTATGATTATTATGCCGGCCATAACGGCTGGCTGTATGACGCAGACGAAGCCGTCAAGCATGTGTACCGGCTGAAAAAGCTGAAAAACGTGCCGATTGCGTTCGGGCAAATTGTGCATGAGCTGGCAGAAAAAGCATTGCGTACTTTTCTTCAGCACGGTTATGTCATGACAGAAGCAGAGCTTACAGCAGCGGCAAGGGATATGCTGAACCGGGCGTACCTGGACTCGCGTGACCGGAAGCAGCAGTGGATGCAAAAGCCGGCCCGCTTTCATATGCTGTACGATATGTACTACGAAGGCGAGCTCAACCGGATGGAAGCAGAAGAATACAGGCGGCGCCTGTCCATTGTATTTAAACACTTTTTAGCCAGCGGTTCATTCCGCGACATCACTGATCGTCCGCAGACAATGCAGTTTCAACAGGCCGAGGAATTCCGCTTTATGACCGTTGACGGCGTAAAGATTTTCGTTGTAATGGATCTTTTATACCGTGATTTGGAAACGAATAAATGGGTCATTGTTGACTGGAAAACGGGCAAAGAAGCAGAGGATGACCGGAGCCAGCTGGCACTGTACGCGTATTACTTGATGCAAAAATACGGCGCACGTGTAGAAGAAATTCAAATCCGGAATGAATATGTGTTGACGGGTGTCCAAAGGACATACACACTGCGTGAAGCGGATATTGCGCTTATGCTGGAGAAAATGAAGCAAAGCGTTCATATGATGCGTCGCTATCAGCTTGATATTCTTTCAAATGAACCAGCTGAACTTGATGACTTCCCGCGAACCTCGTACGAGCAGCGCTGCCATACCTGCAATTATAAAGAGATTTGCCTTGCACCGTCCTAGGACGGTGCTTTTTGTTTTAAAAAAGGGCAGAACGGTAAAAGTAGCTAGAAAGAGATACGGTCGTATAAAAACGAAACGAAGGAGTTTTTTAAATGAAGGTCTTGAATGGAAAAAAGCTGGCCTCCAGTGTACTGCTGCCGGTCGTCGGCGGATCGATTGTCGGTGCAATTGCCAATCAAAACACGAAAGAAGACTATCGCCAGTTAAAAAAGCCGTCCTTTTCACCGCCAGGCTGGGTATTTCCCGTGGTTTGGACAGGTCTTTACACGGTAATGGGCATTGCCAAGTACCGCGCATCAATACGGGAGCCGAAAACCGCGATTCCTTACAATATCCAGCTGGGATTGAACTTTTTATGGTCGTTTTTATTTTTCCGATGGGGGCTGCGCGGAACCGCTTTTGCAGAAATAGCGCTGATGCTCGGAGCTATTACGTGGACAACGTATGAATTTTATCAGGCGGATATAGCAGCCGGTACTTTGATGGTGCCTTATGCTGCCTGGGTCACGTTTGCGCTTGGATTAAACTATTCGATCTGGTCTTTAAACAGAGCTCATTCGTAAAGGGTGAGCTTTTTCGTTGAATAAATATCAGTTTAACATTAAACTGAAAAAGCAATGGAAGGGAAGTGAGCCGGATGCAAAAACGGGAGCGAATGATCAGTATTCTAGCCTGGTTTCGGCTGTCACGCTTTTACAATGAAAGTATCCGCAGATCTAATCAGCATTTAAAGAAATGGGGATTGTCTGTTGCTCAATTTGACGCCCTGGCTCAAATCGGAGCGGGCGGCCGTATCTGCCAGCAGGATTTAGCCGAAAAGCTGCTCGTCACAAAAGGCAACGTAACGCATATGCTTTCGAAAATGGAAGCACGGGGCTGGATTGAGCGGGAGCGGGAGTGGAAAACAAAATATATTACATTGACCCAATCGGGCAGAACACTTTTAAATGAAGTACTGCCCGTACAGGAACAGTTTCAAGCCGATCAGTTTGGCAGGCTTTCAATAGAAGAAAAAAAACAGCTGCTCGCGCTGCTGAAAAAAATGCAGTCTTAAAAGGGAGGATTATAATGCAATTCAAAGGGATTCATCACGTATCAGCCATTACCGCCAATGCAGCCAAAAATGTCACGTTTTACACAGAAGTGATGGGGATGCGTTTGATTAAAAAAACAGTGAACCAGGATGCGACATCGATGTATCACTTGTTTTATGGAGATGAAAAAGGAAATCCCGGAACAGAGCTGACGTTTTTTGAAATTTCGATGGCTGCACCCAATCACAATGGAAACAATTCTATTTCAGGATTATCGCTTCGTGTGCCGAACGATGCGGCACTCGTTTACTGGCAAAACCGATTTGACGAATTTGGTGTGGCGCACCAGGACGTGATCGACCAGGGCGGACGAAAAGCATTGCCGTTTCAGGATTTTGAAGGCCAGCGCTTTTTCCTTGTGTCAGATGAAGGGAACGATGGTGTTGCAGGCGGCAAGCCGTGGGAAAAAAGTGCAGTACCCGCCGAGGTTGGCGTTATTGGACTCGGACCGGTTCATTTAACGGTACCTTCTGCAGAACCGACTGCCAGGACACTAACCGAACTGATGGGCTTTCGTGAAGTGAACCGTTATCCGTCGCCTGTAGAAGGACAGCCGGAGGTCATTGTATTTGAGACGGGAGAAGGCGGCACGGGCGCGGAGGTACACGTAGAAGAGCGAAATGATCTTCCGCCGGAGCGTCCGGGACGCGGTGGTGTCCACCATGTGGCTTTCCGGGTGGAAGATGAAGATGAACTGCGGCAGTGGATTGACCATCTTCGAGAAGCCCGTATTGGCAACTCGGGGTTTGTAGACCGCTTTTACTTTAAATCGCTTTACTTCCGTGAAGCAAACCGTATTTTGTTTGAAGTGGCGACAGACGGGCCGGGTTTTGATACGGATGAAGACTTGGAGCACCTTGGCGAATCGCTGGCTCTGCCGCCATTTCTGGAGCCGGAGCGTGAGCAGATTGAAGCGCGCTTAAAGCCGCTGCCAACCAGGTTATAATGAAAAAACAAGCTCTCTTCGTTTAAGAAGAGAGCTTGTTTTTTTATTTTACGGCCGATTCAATTTCCTGAAATGCCCAGTGATTAGCGGGGACATCGCTAAAGGAAGCCGTATTTTGATCTGATGCTTCCCGGTTAAACAGCTGATGCAGCACTTTTACTGCTTCTGCGCGTGTGACCGTTTGATCAGGGCGAAATTCACCATTGCTGTATCCGCTCATTAGTCCAGCCGAAGAAACAGCCCGAATAGTTTCTGCTGCCCAATGATTGTCTGCAACATCCGGATAAGCAGCAGCTGCTGGTTTAGCCGCACAGTAAGAAGCAAAAGCGGCATCGTCGCAAACCGAATCCATATAACGGCTGGCAATAGCCGCAAACTGGGCGCGTGTCAGCGGTTCTGCCGGGCCGAATGTGCCGTTTGATTTGCCGCTGATCAGTCCTGCTTCTGACACGGCCGCAATCGAATCTGCAAAACGGCTTCCAGCTGGAACATCCTTAAATGGGGAGCCTGAACCGGCAACACCAAGATTACCAGCTAAAAAAGCAGTCAATTCACCGCGTGTGACCGGCTGATCCGGCCGAAATGTGCCGTCCGTGAATCCATGAATATAGCTGCTTTTTCCAATCGAAGCCGCACCGTTGTATTGAAGGGCGGATACCGTACCGCTTACTTCATTGCCGATCAGTAAAACCGGTTTTTTGGTCGGGCTTTTTTCTGCAGGGATAAAATCAAATCCTTCCGGCGCCACATCACCGGCGATTTTGTCACTGAAATCACGGGTATTCGTGTAATTGAGAAAAACTGGATTTTCCGGATTGGAAATATCATAGGTCATCACACCACCGATACGCTCAAGCCCGATCATTGCTACAAGTTTGCCATCTACAATGCCGGTTTTAATTTCTTCTGGCTCCGGCCCTTTTTTGGCACTGCGCTTATCCAGTTCATCGTCATCGTTAGACCAGTTAAAATACTCTGGCAGGCGCTCTGCTGTAATCGTTTCAAAATCACTGCCGCTGTCAAATACCTGCTCCATCGTAGACGCTTTCCAGATGGAGAATGAACGTCCGCCAAGCGTATAAACAGCATCCGTTCCGCGATCTGTCAGCACCTCCAGCTTATCGTAGGCGTCTGTTCCTTTCATCGAGCTGTCCGGCAGGTTTTCTTTCCAGTCGCCAAAGTCTGCGATATTCACAAACTCCTCCCATTCTGTCGCGTCTCCTTCATTGGCCGTTAGTAAATAATCTTCTCCATTTACGGTAATGGCGGAGATGGCATCAGGCATATAGGCGCCAAGAACCGGCAGTGGTTCAATCTCGATTCTTCCATCTCGTTTTGCGTCCAGTGCATTTTCTGCTTTGGAATGGTCTTTGTAGCCAAGGGAACGAACAGACTGAACTTCGCCTGCTTTCACATCAACCGCAGCGATTGCATTGTTTTCTTGCAGTGTCACGTAAGCAGTAGAGCCGTCAGCTGAAAGCGCAATATACTCCGGTTCCAGGTCGGTTGCGGCAGATCCTGCGCGAATGTGAACATCATCTGCAATAACGGATTGGTCCGTAAACGGAACCTGTGTAACCGAGTCGCTTGCTGTTTCAACAATGGTGACCGAACCAGCCGGATCCGTCCCGTTTTCAACACCCATACGCGGCTCTCCTTCATTCGCGCTCAAAATGAACCGGCCGTCTTCAGTAAAGGTAACCATATCAGGCTGTACACCTGCTTCGTACGTATGTAAAAGCTTGCCGTCTAAATCCATCACAATAATTTTCCCGTTTTTTGCGTAGTCTTTATGCTGCACAGCCGCTGCAACGTAATTTTCATTAATAGAAATACTGGTCACATCTCCGTACGTAAAAGAAGAGGAATTCACAAGCTCCGGCACATTAATTTCTTTTTGCTTTTTCATTTCTCCTTTTTGAAGAGACACGATATCAATTTTTTGATTTTTTCCGTTAATCACGTAAAACGTATTTTTGCCGGCATGGTATTTTACAATTTCCGCTACACCGCCGTCTTCATCGGCTGCCCCGGATGTATAAGAAGCTATTTTCTTTACACTAAGCTCATTTTTAAACGCTGCTTCTGTCGCTGCAGGTGTAAGCAATGAAGCCGTTAATACGGCAGAAGCCGTCCACTTGATCCAATTTTTCACCAAAATTTCCTCACTCGCTTTTTCTTTTTATCGTAGCAGGCTTATATAGTCGTGGTATGAACGCCATGTAAACGTTTTGTAAAATCAGACGAATTGTCCAAATTTTGTTTAACAAAAGAAAGAACGTGCCGATATAAAAGAAAGAAAATGTGCATAAAGGGGGCAAAACGATGGTTGATCGTATAGGAGAGAGCGCCATACCGGCAATCGCCAGATCAGTTGAAGCAAACGAAGTGAAAGCGGCAGAAGCAGAGCAAAAGCCTGCAGCAGAAGCGGCTGAGCAGCGCGTTCCATTAAAAGAGGAGGAGCTGCAAAAGTTTGCGGATCAGGTCAATACGTTTTTGCAGCCGACCCAGACGCACGTCCAATTTGAATACCACGATGAACTGGAGGAATATTACGCAGTGATCGTGGACAACAACTCAGAAGAAATTATTAAAGAAATTCCATCCAAAAAAATATTGGATATGTATGCAGCAATGACCGAATTTATCGGCTTATTCGTCGATAAAAAAGCGTAGGGAGGACAACGACTATGGCGCTTCGCGTAGGCGGAATGGCCAGTGGCATGGACACTGAGTCTATTATTAAAGAATTAATGAACGCAGAGCGGATACCGCTTGATAAAATGAAGCAGAAAAAACAGACGCTGGAGTGGCAGCGTGATGATTACCGTTCTATGAATACATTATTGCTTGATTTCCGGACGGAACTCACACAAATGAAACTGACATCTAAGTATCGGTCAAGTTCGGTGACAACATCCGATGACTCGAAAGTAACGGCTACAGCAGCCACTTCAGCGGCACAGACATCTTACTCAATTTCCAATGTAACCCAAATAGCGTCAGCTGCATACCGAGTTGGTAAGGCTGCAGTGACATCAGGGGCGACAAAACTTGATCCTTCTAAGACATTAGAATCGCAAAAGACGAGCTCGTTGACTGGCCTGAAATGGTCTACAGGTGCAGTAGCAAGTCAGACATTAACAGGGGATGGAGATAAAGAAATTTCGCTGGTCCTAACTGGAGACGAAAAAGTTAAAATAGGAACAGATGCTGAAGGGAAATTGGAACTTGAGAAAATGTCAGTTAAAGTAAATGGGACAAGCTATAAGGTTGTATCAGGTGCTCCAACTGCTCCAGATCAAGTTACAATTTCTGAGGCAGGAACACTTACGTTTGGCTCTGATATTGCTAAGGGTGCTTCCGTAAAAGTAGAGTATATCACAGATAAGCGTGTTCAAAAGACAACCTTAACGGCAGACGCATCTACATTTCAACTTGATCGACAAGAAATTAACAAGGAAGGCTTTAAGCTGATATCAGGCAGTAGTGAATACTTAATTGATTCAAGTGTTGATGTGACTACTAACAGCAATGGACAACGAATCGCCCAACTCGAAGGCGATAAAGGTACAGTTAATCTCACTACAGGGCTGGTGACATTCAAAGGGAGTCCTATTTCAAAGGATACTAGTATAACAGCTGAATTTAAGCAGAATTATGCGGATTTATCGATTACTTCTTATACATCAGCCAATTCAACAACTGGAGTTACGGAGAATTTTTTAATTCAGTCTTCGGAGACAATGAATCAAGTAATCAATAAAGTAAACTTATCAAATGCTGGTGTTTCCCTCATTTACGATTCATACAAGGATATGATGTCAATCACAAGGAAAGAAACAGGGAATTATCATACAACTAATGACGGAAAAGAAATGTCTATTAAAGGATCTTTCGACACAGGAGTACTTTATCTTGGTGAGGCAGAAGAAAAGGGCGGAGATAATGCCATCTTCACAATTAATGGACTTGAAACACAAAGACAGTCCAATACATTCGAGATGAGTGGCGTATCTATTACGTTAAAATCAAAATTTACAGATCCAGTTAATCTATCTGTTTCGAAAAACTCAAATGACATTTACGACAATATCAAAGGCTTTGTCGATAAATACAATACGCTAATCGGTGCCATCAGCAAGAAAACGTCAGAAGAACGCTATCGTACGTACACACCACTAACGGATGAACAGCGCGAGCAGCTTTCAGACAAGCAGCAGGAGCAGTGGGAAGAAAAAGCGAAAAGCGGCCTGCTTCGCCGTGACCCTCTTCTGACCGGGGTTTTAAATTCCATGCGCAGCAACTTCTCGCAGCCAGTGTCAAACAGTGAAACAAATGCGATGTACCGGCAGCTGGCTTCTATCGGGATTACCACTACAGCGAATTACTTAGAAGGCGGTAAGCTTGAAATTAATGAAGCAAAGTTAAGAGAAGCCATCAATACAAATCCAAATGCGGTTGAAGCTCTTTTTAGAGGCGGCAGCGATTCAAGTGCAATCGGAGAAAAAGGAATTATTCATAGACTATATGACACCGTAAATGGAGCAATGGATAAGCTGAAAGAGCGTGCCGGCAACTCATTTTCAACAAGCCAGCAATTTACCCTTGGCCGCCAGCTTTCCACAATCGACAGCAGCATCGACCGGTTCGAAGACCGCCTAACGCAAGTAGAAGACCGCTATTGGAAACAATTCACGGCCATGGAAAAAGCAATGCAGCAAGCAAATTCACAGTCGTCTTATCTAATGCAGCAATTTAGTATGTAATATAAAAAAGGAGTGACCTTCTAATGGCAATAAATAACCCGCATCAGGCATATGCAAATAACTCGGTTAATACTGCGTCACCTGGTGAATTAACATTGATGCTATATAATGGATGCCTTAAATTTATTCATTTGGCTGAACGCGCAATGAAGGAAAACAATATTGAACAAAAAAATGTAAATGTACAAAAAGCACAGGCGATTATCCGCGAGCTGAGCATTACACTTAAAACAGATACGGACCTTGGTAAAAATATGCTCGCTCTTTATGAGTTTCTTCATGAACGTCTTGTTGAAGCAAACATTAAAAATGACCCAGCTATGTTAAAAGAAGTAGAAGGCTTTGTTGTTGAATTCCGAGACACATGGAAGCAGGTTATTCAGGAAAACCGCCGCATGCAGCAAGTGGGTGCGGGCGGGCGTGTGTAATGACGCCGGTTCATGACTGTCACAAAATGACGAAACGGCTGCTGGATTTGCTTCAAGCAGCCGACGATAATCGTGACAGTCAAATTGAAGGAGTCGAGGAACTGCTTGATCAGCGCGGGGACATTCTCCCAAACATCCAGCCCCCTTTTACAGAAGAAGAACAAAAGCTTGGGCGCGAGATCAATTTAATGAACCAGGAAATTGAAGCCCACCTGCAAAAGCTGAGCCGGGCTGTAAGGGAGGACTTACATGAGGTAAAGGTAAAAAAGCAGACGATGGGCAAATATGCAAATCCATATGAAGCACTGCAAACAGATGGTGTTTTCTACGATAAGCGTAATTAAAAAATCCGTGGCTCACTAAGCCCGGATTTTTTATTTGAAGATAGCCAGAACGCCTTTGGCCAGTTCACTTGTATCACCAATTAAGATGTGATCCGCCTGCTGGCGAATGTTTGTTAGAGCGAGCTGAATAACCTCTTTCGATATATCTGTATCACCGATCAGCGACATTCCTTTTTTTAAGTTGTCCTCCAATACGCTTGAATTGGATAATTCATGTTCGAGAGATTCATAATAGCTGCCGATTCTGGTGAGTTCACCTGTTACGAGTGTCGTTGCTTTTTGGATTTTCGGAAACAGCTTTTTCGCTTCTTCGAATGGATCAAGCTTTGCATTTGTTAATCCAAGAGCATCCACGTTCATTGTTTGAAGCTGAATTGTCATCGTTTTACCAGAATGGCTGCCGGCGATTTGAATATTCCTGTCACTGCCAAACAAGTTGATCGTGTTAAATTCAAGGTAATTGGCGGTGTCGTCAATGGTATCAAGAATTTCATCTAATTCCATTTGAGCTGCTTTCCGGTCTTCGTCTGCCAGCGTATCATTGGCGCTCATGACAGAAAGCTCGTATCCACGGTGAAGCTGTTTGGTTACATGGTTTAATCCTTCATCTGCGGCACTTAAAAGAGACAGGCCGTCCTGCATATTCCGCTGGCCCCGTTCAAGACCCCGTACCTGGGCTTTCATTGTCTCTGTCATCACAAGACCAGTTGGATTCTGACTGGCTTTGCTTACCTGTGAACCGCTAGAAATTTTTTCGAGGGATTTCTTTGATTGAAGGTTATTTTTCTCATAAAGAGATTTTGAATAGGTCATGCTTTGCAATCTCATTTTCTTCACCCTTTTGTTATTTTCCATTAATATAATTCTTATCGGTCAAAAGGCGCAGTTTTTTAACAAAGTTTGAAAAAATTGAAAGGAAGTGAAAAAATGAATCGAAAAAAAGCATCAAAGGCCTACACGCATACTTCTATTACAACAGCTTCTCCTAAAGAAATCGCCGTGCTTCTCCTGCAGGAAGCATTGAAATGTACTAAAAAAGCAAAAAGTACCTGGAAAGAGGCAGGCCATTTTCAGCGTAATGATCAATTAAAAAAAGCACAGCAGTGTATTGGTGAAATCATTCCTTATTTTAATGAGGAAGTGAAAGAAGGCCAGATAACAGCAGCGGTTTATTGGCATGTGTACCATTTGCTTCTTCAAGCAAACGTTCAAAAAAATATGGACAGTCTCGTAGAAGCAGAGGAAATCATCATTTCATTAATAAACGCATGGAAAGAAACTCAGAAGAAATAAGTTTTTTGAAAATTCGACAAATTTTTTTGTGGATTAAGAAGGATTTTGGAGGGTAGATAAAGAATATAAAGTTATAGCAATTAGTTGAAGGAGGAGTTCTAGCATGATGAACTATAACATTCGCGGTGAAAATATTGAAGTGACTCCGGCTATTCGTGACTATGTAGAAAAAAAGATCAGCAAGCTTGAGCGCTATTTCACCGAAACTCCTAATGCGAATGTGCACGTGAACTTAAAAACGTACAATAACACAAACGCAAAAGTAGAAGTAACGATTCCGATGAAAAATCTTGTTCTTCGCGCAGAGGAACGGAATCAGGATCTATACGCAGCCATTGATTTGATTACTGATAAACTAGAGCGCCAAATCCGTAAGCATAAAACAAAAGTCAATCGCAAGTTCCGTGAAAAAGGCGAGCCGCAGGATTATTTCGCGGTACAAGCTGATAACGCGGTTATTGAGGAAGAAAACGACGATCTGCAGGTCGTCCGGACGAAACAATTTGACTTGAAGCCGATGGATTCAGAAGAAGCCGTTCTTCAAATGAATCTACTGGGCCATAACTTCTTTATTTACACCGATGCTGAAACAGACGGCACAAACATCGTATATAAACGAAGCGACGGCAAATATGGCTTAATTGAAACAAACTAATGCTTTTCTGACGAACAAGAAGCCTGTGATTCTCGCGGGCTTCTTTTTTGTGTCTGCAATTCATGATATGATAAAGAGCGTGACTTTGCACGAGGAGGAAAAAAAGAGATGTCAATTGGACGAAATGATCCGTGCCTGTGCGGCAGCGGAAAAAAATATAAAAAATGCTGTGGAAAAACAGAAGGAGCGGCAATTGTAGCTGTTCTGGCGGAAGAAGCAAGTTCGATTCAGCGGGAATTGATTGATTACGCGATGGAAAACCATTCGGCTATGCTGAAAAAAGAATTTCAGCCGCTGCTTAAAGCCAACGAAACACTGCGTCAAAATGAGCAGGTTTTTTTAGTAACCTTTGAAATCTGGGCCATTTTAACGCGGACAATTAAAGAAAATGAAACGATTTTAACAAAATTCGTGAAGCGCCGTGTTCCGTCTATTTCGCGTCAGCGCACAGCGGAGATTGTATCCTCATGGGTAGATTACCGCTTTATGGCCGGTGTGATTGAATCGTGTAACGGTCCGGTCTATCAAGTGCGTGATATTTTAACAGATGATATCTATTCAGTTCGAGCGCTTCGAAGCGTCGATCTTGCAGGGGCGTTTGTAACAGGAGCACTACTGCCACACGAATCTGATTATACATTTTTTATGACCGATTTTCATTTTGAAGCAGCACATGCCGACGCAATGGCCAGCGCTATCCAAAGCATGTACAAGGAGTCTTCTTTTGAGGATCCACAGGACTTTTTCAAGCATGATTTTGCCGGTGTTATGGATGCATTGTTTGCAGTATATGAAAAAGGGCATGCAGCCATCGATTTAACGACGCTGATGTGGTCAAAGGAATCGCACCGTGAAACAGCCGAGCATATAGAAGCTTCTTTTGAGCAGGAACAATATGGACAGCCTGTAGCGCAGATGGCTGTGCTGCTGTGGAATTATTATTGCTCGAAAGAAGATCCAGCAGTCCGGAAGCCGGAAGTATTTACAGCTGCGATGATCGGTCTTCTTCAGGCGCACGGGCTTGTGGATGGGAAGGAATCAAAAGCAGCAATTGCCGGCCGCTATGCGATTTCTGCCGCTACGCTGTCAAAACGTCAGAAAGAAATGGAAGCAGTACTGGAAGAAAAACTGCAGGCGGCCGGAAGCGGACAAAAATAAACCATATGAGTGTACGCTCACCTTCAGAAGTGGTACTATTAACTAGGAAAAATGCGAAGGTTTTGCCCTGTTGAACCTGAAAAGGAGCGTTTAAAATGGGTTTATTAAATAAAGTATTTGATGCAAATAAAAAAGAGATAAAAAAGCTTGAAAAAACAGCTGTAAAAGTGGAAGCGCTGGCGGATGAAACAGCGGCGCTTTCGGATGCAGCGTTAAGAGATAAAACAAACGAATTCAAAGAGCGTTACCAAAAAGGCGAGTCACTCGATGAGCTGCTTGTGGAAGCGTTCGCGGTTGTACGGGAAGCAGCAAAGCGTGTGCTTGGGCTTTATCCGTACCGTGTACAGCTCATGGGGGGAGCCGCTCTTCACGATGGTAACATTGCCGAGATGAAAACCGGTGAGGGAAAAACGCTGACAGCGACAATGCCCGTTTATTTAAATGCCATTTCCGGCAAAGGAGTCCACGTCATTACCGTCAATGAATATCTGGCGTCTCGTGATGCGGAAGAAATGGGCCGCCTGTATGAGTTTCTCGGCCTGACGGTTGGCTTGAATTTAAACAGCCTGTCAAAGGAACAGAAAAAAGAAGCATACGAGTGTGACATTACGTACGGAACAAACAATGAATTGGGCTTTGATTACCTGCGTGACAATATGGTGCTGTACAAAGAACACAAGGTACAGCGTCCGCTTCACTATGCGGTCATCGATGAAGTAGACTCCATCTTAATTGATGAAGCGCGGACGCCGCTGATTATTTCTGGACAGGCAGCGAAGTCGACGCAGCTGTACATTCACGCGTTTTCATTTGTGCGTACATTAAAAGAAGAAGAAGACTTCACGGTTGATATTAAAACGAAAAGTGTGCTGTTAACCGAGGAAGGGATGACGAAAGCGGAAAAAGCATTCGGCATTGAAAACTTGTTCGATTTAAAGCATGTAGGCTTAAACCACCATATTACACAGGCGCTAAAAGCACGTGTCACGATGCACCGCGACGTGGACTATGTGGTACAGGACGGCGAAGTGGTGATTGTTGACCAGTTTACCGGCCGTCTTATGAAAGGACGCCGCTATTCGGACGGGCTTCATCAGGCGATTGAAGCAAAAGAAGGTGTCCAGATTCAAAACGAAAGCATGACGATGGCGACGATTACGTTCCAGAACTTTTTCCGGATGTATGAAAAGCTTTCCGGCATGACTGGTACGGCGAGAACAGAGGAAGAAGAGTTCCGCAACATTTACAATATGCGCGTTGTGGCGATTCCGACCAACCGCCCGATTGCTCGTGATGACCGGGCCGATTTAATTTATGCCACAATGAACGGCAAATTTATGGCGGTTGTAGAAGACATTTATGAACGCCACCAGAAAAAACAGCCTGTTTTAGTTGGGACCGTAGCGATCGAAACATCCGAGCTGATTTCTGCCCACTTAAAGAAAAAAGGCGTTCCGCACAGCGTACTGAATGCGAAAAACCATGAAAGTGAAGCGGAGATTATTTTACACGCTGGTCAGCCGGGGGCTGTCACCATTGCGACAAACATGGCAGGGCGCGGAACTGACATTAAGCTTGGTGAAGGTGTAAAGGAAATTGGCGGGCTGGCCGTTATCGGAACGGAGCGCCACGAATCACGCCGGATCGACAATCAGCTTCGCGGACGTTCCGGTCGTCAGGGAGATCCTGGTGTGACGCAGTTTTATTTATCGATGGAAGATGAATTAATGCGCCGCTTCGGTTCAGACAATATGAAATCGATGATGGCGAAGCTTGGTATGGATGACACGCAGCCGATTCAAAGTAAAATGGTGTCACGTGCTGTGGAGTCTGCACAAAAACGCGTAGAAGGCAATAACTTTGATGCGCGGAAACGTCTTCTTGAATATGATGATGTATTGCGTCAGCAGCGTGAAATCATTTATAAGCAGCGCGACGAAGTGCTCGAAGCAGAGAACCTGCGCAGCATTTTAGAAGATATGGTAACCAAGTCTATTGCGGCGACGATCGCAGCACATGCGAACAACGACGAGGAATCGGCTGAACCGTATAACGCAGAAGGCATCGCCGACACGATTAATGCCAATTTGCTTGAAGAAGGAGCCGTGTCAGCAGATGAGCTTCGCGGCCAGGACCTTGACACGATCAGCCGTATCATTTCCGACAAAGTAACCGAGCGTTACAATGAGCGGGAGGAACAGCTTGGCGCTGAGCAAATGCGTGAATTTGAAAAAGTCGTACTGCTTCGTGCGGTGGATTCAAAATGGATCAATCATATTGATGCGATGGACCAGCTTCGTCAGGGTATTCACCTTCGTGCATACGGTCAAATCGATCCGCTTCGCGAGTATCAAAACGAAGGCTTTGCCATGTTTGAACAGATGGTTGCCGCTATTAATGAAGAAGCATCCAAATATGTTATGAAAGCGGAAATCCGCAGCAACCTTGAGCGTCAGGAAGTCGCAAAAGGCCAGGCGGTCAACCCGAAAGAAGAAGAAGCACCGAAAAAGAAAAAACCGCTCCGCAAAGCGCCGGAAATCGGCCGCAACGAACTGTGCCCATGCGGCAGCGGCAAAAAGTATAAAAATTGTCATGGACTTCAGGAGTAACAGGCGTAAAACGCGCCTGCCGCTCCCTTATCAAATTAATTTAGAGGTGGACTAGATGGAACTATTTGAAATTCGCAACACGCTTGACAATTCAGCCGAAAAATTGGCGGACTTCAGGGGGTCTCTTTGACTTAGAAAACAAAGAGGCACGAATGGCGGAGCTTGAAGACCGCATGCTTGATCCTGATTTCTGGAATGACCAGCAGGGCGCACAAACGGTTATTAACGAATCGAATGCGCTAAAAGAGCTTGTGAACGAATACAAGGATTTAGTGGAAACGCAGGAAAACCTTGAAATGACGCATGAGCTTTTAAAAGAAGAGAACGATGCAGACTTGCACGAAGAGCTTGCGAATGAAACGAAAGAGTTTCAAACGCGCCTTGACAATTTTGAGCTTCAGCTTTTGCTGAGCGAGCAGCATGATAAAAATAATGCCATTTTAGAGCTTCACCCGGGTGCCGGTGGAACGGAGTCTCAGGACTGGGCGTCGCTGCTGCTCCGGATGTACACCCGCTGGGCGGAGAAGCGCGGCTTTAAAGTGGAAACCATTGATTATCTGCCGGGTGATGAAGCCGGTGTGAAAAGTGTTACCCTGCTGATTAAAGGTCATAACGCTTACGGCTATTTGAAGGCAGAAAAAGGCGTTCACCGCCTTGTGCGGATTTCACCGTTTGATTCATCAGGACGCCGCCACACTTCTTTCGTATCATGTGAAGTAATGCCGGAATTCAATGAGGAAATTGAAATTGAAATCCGAACTGAAGATTTGAAAATTGACACGTACCGGGCAAGCGGCGCCGGCGGTCAGCACATTAATACAACCGATTCCGCTGTTCGGATTACCCACATTCCAACAGGGGTTGTTGTCACGTGCCAGACCGAGCGTTCGCAAATTAAAAACCGTGAGCATGCAATGAAAATGCTGAAAGGGAAGTTGTATCAGCGCCGCCTGGAAGAACAGGAAGCAGAGCTTGCTGAAATTCGCGGTGAACAAAAAGAAATCGGCTGGGGAAGCCAGATCCGTTCTTATGTATTCCACCCATATTCGATGGTGAAAGACCACCGGACAAGTGAGGAAACAGGAAACATCCAGGCAGTCATGGACGGCGATTTGGATGCCTTTATTAACGCTTATCTTCGCTCCCGCCTATAAAACAAACAAACCACCTGAACCTATTTGGTTCGGTGGTTTTTTCATTATTTCTTTTCCGCTCGTTCTGCCTGTTCCCAGTGAGAAAGAGACGGGTACGGGTCAAATGCCCACTCCATTCGTCCATTGTATTTGTACATACCGTAATGAAGGTGAGGTGGAAACTTGCCGGATGTACCGGCTTTACCGTAGCCGGAGCTGCCGACATAACCGACCACCGTGCCTGGTTTTACGATCATACCCTCTTCTACACCTTTTTCAAAGCCGGACAAATGCGCAAAGTAATGATATACGTTATGAACATCCCGAATACCGACCCGCCAGCCGCCGTATTCGTTCCATCCTTTTATTTCAATAATTCCGTATGTGGTCGCCCGCACCGGGACACCATAAGAAGCAAATAAATCGGTTCCTTCATGCATGCGCCGGCCGCCCCATCCGCGTTTGTCTCCCCATGTGCTTCGGTAGCTGTAATTATGACCCAGCGGAAGCGGAAAGGCGTGGCCATCCAGCTCAATCGTATCAAAATGGCGGTACAGGGCGGCAATTGTCATAATTTGTTTAACAGACGCCTCTTTTTCATAATAATTCTTTAAAGATTTTTTTATATCTGATTCCCGGTAGCCATTTTTGGTTAAAACCTGCGCCATTGTATACAACAGATCATCCGGATTATCCGGATCGGCTTTGCCGTCGTTATTCCCATCAAGCCCGCGTCCGCCAAAAAAAGAAATAACAGCCGGTGTTGTTGTTTTTTTGATCGGATTGAGCCGGCCCGCCCAGAAACTGCGCGAAAAATGAATACGAATAATGCCATCTCGATCTGGAAGGTCGTTGCGGACTTCTTGAATGTTTCGCTCGTATTGATCGACGGCTGCTAAATAATACCAGGGAAGCTGGGTCGCTCGTTCCCATTTCTGATAATAAGCCATTCGATCATCCTGCCGCTGCTCCGCCGAAACGGGCAGCGCACACAAAAAACAAAGAAAGAAGCATGCCGTCAGCTGCCGGCTCCAGTTTAACATTTTATACCCCTCCGTTTCTTTACACCTTTTATCGTACCCATCTATCCGCCAACATTCCCTGTTACATCTTGGATGAATAAATATGGCTTTTTTTTGTCACGCTATCTCTGTTCAGGCAAAAAAATGTGACAGTGACCAATAAGGATGTGACAACATGGCAGATCAAAAAAAGAAACAATTAACCCCGGAGCAAACAGAATATCAGCAGCTGCAAAAAAAGCGCGAAGCAAAGCGTCCGGTTATCCAAAACTGTATTCATGCTTTTTGGGTAGGCGGCCTGTTCTGTGTAGTAGGCCAGGCAATTCAATACTTCTATATTTTCTTTTTTAATTTTACCGAGCAAACAGCCGGAAACCCGACAGCCGGTACGATGATTTTTATCGCGATGCTCCTGACCGGATTTGGCGTTTATGACCGGATCGGCCAATTTGCGGGCGCCGGGTCTGCTGTGCCGCTGACCGGATTTGGCAATGCAGTTATTTCAGCAGCGATTGAGCACCGCTCAGAAGGGTTTGTGCTTGGGGTCGGCGGCAACATGTTTAAACTGGCCGGATCGGTCATCTTATTTGGTGTGTTCTCCGCTTTTGTCGTTGCGACCATTAAAATTTTATTGATTCAATGGGGTGGTTTGTAATGCAGGCCGGACATCGCACATGGGTATTTGACCAGCAGCCAGTAATTGTGTCAACGGGAACCGTGGGCGGACCGTTTGAAGCACAGGGTCCGCTCGCGAATGATTTTGATATGCTGCATGAGGATTTATGGCTTGGCGAGGATTCTTATGAAAAAGCGCATCGGCTTTTGTTTGAACAAGCATGCCAGAAAGCGCTGGAAAAAGGGCAGCGTCAAAAAGAGCAGGTGCAGTTTGTGTTAGGCGGGGACTTGATCAATCAGATTACGCCGACGAGCCTGGCTACCCGAACACTTGGTGCGCCGTATCTCGGGTTATTCAGCGCCTGTGCGACGTCCATGGAAGGACTGGCGCTTGGTGCGATGATTATCAATGCGGGCGGGGCAGACTATGTGATTGCCGGTGCCTCCAGCCATAATGCAGCGGTTGAAAAGCAGTTCCGTTATCCGACTGAATACGGCGGCCAAAAACCGCCAACTTCCCAGTGGACCATTACCGGAGCAGGCGCCGCTCTTTTAGGAAAAGAAGGAAGTGGCCCGAGGGTAACATCGGCAACGATTGGGCGAGTGATCGATATGGGGCTGACTGACCCATTCAACATGGGTGGCGCAATGGCACCGGCTGCCGTGGATACGATTGAAGCGCATTTGAAAGAGCGCGGCGTAGATCCGTCCTATTATGATTTAATTGTGACGGGTGACCTGGGCCGGATTGGTCATTCCGTTTCCATGGATTTATTCAAGAAAAACGGCACGGCTATTGAGGAATCTCAGTATAAAGACTGCGGCATTATGATATACGATGAAAGCCAGCCGGTTTATTCAGGAGGAAGCGGTCCGGGCTGCTCAGCCGCAGTAGCGTATGGTCATTTATTAAACCGCATGAAAAAAGGAGAGCTCAAGCGCATGCTTGTTGTCGCAACCGGCGCGCTTTTGTCGCCGCTCACCTTTCAGCAGGGTGAATCCATTCCCTGTATTGCCCATGCGGTTTCGATTGAGGCTGAATCAGAATGACGCTCGCCCGGGAAATGAATCAGTGCCTCGAAAGCTTAAGAAGTATTCAATCCAGTCTGTCAACGCTTGTAATGCTTTCGCAAAGGGAAGAATCCAAACAAGCCCTTTATGATGCGATCATAGCCGTTAAACACACAGAGGCTGACGTACAAAAGCGTGCAGAAGCCTGTCAGGAGAAGTAAAGAACAGGAGGTGCAGCTGTGCCGGAATGGCTCGAAGTAGCGCTGCGTGCTGTACTGTTTACCGTTGTATTGTTTTTAATTACCAAAATATTGGGTAAAAAGCAGCTGGCGCAGCTGTCTTTTTTTGAATATGTAGTGGGTATTACCATTGGAAGTATCGGGGCAGAAGTGATCATGGGATTAGAGCGGGCCATTATGCACGGTCTGGTGGGTCTGGCTGTGTTTACCATTATTCCATTTTTAACAGGGTATTTTTCACTGAAAAGCCGAAAGTTCCGCAGCTTTGTGGAAGGAAAAGGTGTCGTTTTTATTAAAGACGGAAAAGTCATGGAAGAAAACTTGAAAAAAGAGCGATACACCATTGACGAGCTGTTAGAGCTGCTTCGGCAAAAAGAAGTATTTCAAACGGCAGATGTGGAGTTTGCTGTACTGGAGGCTTCGGGAGATTTAAGTGTCCTATTGAAAAAAGAAAATCAGTCCTTAACGCCGGCTATGCTGGGGTTCTCTGTCGGTGCCGAAAAAGAAGCGCAGACCGTCATTATGGACGGCCAAATTCTTGATGAACCACTGGCCGCCATTCGTTTAAATAGGGGCTGGCTGCAGGAAGAGCTTCAAAAGCAGGGCGTAACCGTGGACAATGTTTTTCTCGGACAGGTGGATTCATCCGGTCAGCTGACCGTTGATTTGTTTGATGACCGGCTTCAAGCTCCGCCTACGATTTGATGAATAAAAAGCACCGGCTGTACCAGGCGTTTGCCCCGGAGAAAAGCGGGGAATAAAAAGCGGAAAGCAGCTCTGTTTTTCGTCAGGGGCCTGCAGAGTTTGGTATACTTACGGTGAGTTTTCATCAAGAGAAGGGGGAACAGCAAATGGAATGGAAAAAGTCACTGCTTGCCTTGATGCTTGGCTCATCACTGGCACTGGCTGCGTGCGGCGGTGGAGAAGAAGAGGACGCGGCAGTTGAAAAAACGGAAGAGCAAACACCTTCCACAGATGAAGGAACAGGTGAAACAACCGTTTCCGCCGGCGAAGAAGTGTATCAGCAAAGCTGCTTAAGCTGTCATGGCGAAAATCTCGAAGGCGGATTCGGACCGGAGCTGAGCGCAATCGGGTCGAAGATGAGTGAAGAAGAGATTTTAAGCGTAATTGAAAATGGGCAGGGGCAAATGCCGCCAAATGTAGTGGAAGGCGAAGACGCGGAAGCTGTTGCTGCCTGGCTGGCTGAAAAAAAATAAGGGTAAAAAGGGAACCGGCAGGGGCTGGTTCTTTTTTTATGAATAAAATGCCGATTTTTCCTCATCCTACTGAAAAAAGGGGCGATAGGCGATGCCATTTTGGCGGGAGAATAAAGGCGGTGTGTTCGGGAAGTCAGCATCCGAAAATGCAGCTGCGATCACGGTGATGGCTGATTCAAGTGATATCAAACAACGAACCTTTTCTTACGGTAAGGTACAAGGAATCCTTATCTATATAGATACGCTGGTCGAAGCGGTAAAAGTGGAAAACCATATTCTCCAGCCATTAAAGGAAAATGGTTCAAAAAAGCCGGAAGAGGCCTTAACGGTGATAGAGTATGAAGAAGCTGCGGACTACAACGACGCGTTAAAAGGGCTGTTAAGAGGAAAAACACTGCTGTTTATAGAAGGGAACCCGGGTTGCCTGCTTTGCAGAACGGAAAGAAACGCTCTGCGCACGATTACGGAGCCAATGAACGAAAAGGTCGTGCGCGGGCCTCATGATGGCTTTGTGGAAGATCTTTCAACCAATATTTTTTTAGTCCGCAGGCGGGTTGAAAGCAAGGGGTTGATGGTCGAGTATCTGGAAAAAGGGAACAGAGCCACTAAGCTGCTTGCTATTATGTATGAAAAAGACATTGCCAATCCTGAGCTTGTCCAGCGAATGAAAAAGAGACTGGAAGCCATTGATGCAGAGAACCTTTACAACGCGGGGCATGTCGAAGAGTTAATTGAAGATTCCACACTGTCACCTTTCCCTCAGCTGCTGAATACGGAAAGGCCGGACCGGGTGGCAGCCAATTTGATGGAAGGGCGTATTGCCGTTTTCATTAATGGCGGACCAACCTGTTTAATTGCACCTGTTTCATTTTTTTCTTTTTACCAGTCACCGGACGATTACACATCACGGTCGCTTGCAGGATCATTTTATCGGGTGATCCGCTTGTTTTCCTTTTTCTTTGCCATTCTCTTACCGGCTTTTTATGTTTCAGTTGTTAGCTTTCACTCGGAAATTGTACCGAGAGATTTGATTCTGCAGTTAAAAGGCTCAGTGGAACAGGTTCCGTATCCAGCTTTAATGGAAGCTCTGTTTATGGAGCTGACTATTGAGCTAATCCGGGAAGCAGGGATTCGGCTGCCGACGCCGATTGGACAGACGATTGGGATTGTCGGTGGTCTTGTGATCGGGGATGCGGTTGTGAGTGCAGGGCTTGTCTCAAACTTTACAATTATTATTGTTGCCCTGACCGCCATTTCTTCTTATGTCGTTCCATCGATAGAAATGAATACTGCGATCCGCCTTCTCCGTTTCCCATTTATGGTGGCCGCCTCTTTATTTGGTTTTTTTGGGATTGTTTTCGCTCTGATGCTTCTGCTGATTCACTTATGCAAGCTGACCTCTCTTGGCATGCCTTATTTCTCACCGCTCGCACCGCTTCGGGTAAAGGACTTAAAAGATGCCTTTGTACGGCGGACCTGGTGGAAATTAACGAAGCGGCCGTATGACAGTAAACCGCAGACAATGAAAAGAGAGAACGAAGGAAGACAGTGGGTGGAAAAATGAAAAGAGAAGCAAGCATTTCGACCTGGCAGCTCTTTTTTTTCCTGCTGCAAACCCAGGTAGGGGTGGGAATCTTAACTCTTCCATATGAAGTTCACCAGGCTGCCGGGAAAGATGGCTGGCTGTCCATTTTACTTGCCGGTCTTTTCATCCAAATAGGTATCTTGGTGATATGGCTGCTGGCGTGTCGTTTCCCTAAAAAGACATTGGCTGATTTTTCGCCGATTCTTGTTGGCCGCGTTTTAAGTATCATTATTATTACCGTTTATATGCTCTTTTTTTTCATGGTCGCCAGCCAGGTTTTAGCGGTTTTTCTTTACATTACAGCGGAATGGGCATTTCCTCGTACACCATCTATTGTTTTTGCGGTTATTATCACGGCGCTTACCATTTATTTGATTCAGGAAGATGTGCGCGTGATTGCACGGTTTCATGTATTGATGTCTTTTTTGCTTCTCGGTGTGCTCATGGTCTTTCTTTTAATGTGGAATTACTTAAACGTGTATTATTTGCTTCCGATTGGGTCTTCTGGCTTCAAAGTCATTTTATCAGGCTCCCAGCAAGCTCTTTTTGCGTTAAACGGCATTGAGGTTCTGCTCTGGCTTTTCCCGTTTACACAGGCGGAAAACAAGAAAAAATGGCAGGCTGCTGCTGGAGCAAGCTTGACTGTCACGATTATTTATACATTGCTGGCGCTTTGTGCATTTGCCTACTTTAGTGCTGAAAAGTTAACACATGTACCCGAGCCCGTGCTGTATATGATTAAATCGATTAGGCTCGGCATTGTGGAAAGGCTCGATCTTATTTTTCTTTCTCTTTGGGCTGTGTTTTCTATTACTACTTTTATGAGCTACTTATACATAGCGGCAATGAGTGCCGCTAAAGTCGTGAATGCAAAGCATCATAAGAAGTCTGTTTACGTCTTAGGTGCATTCATTGTACCGCTTGCTGTTTATACGGGTAATGAGGAGGCCATCAAAACCATTGGCGGCATCCTCGGAACAGCTACTACTGTTTTTCTATTTGTGATTCCGTTGTTTTTACTCCTTGTGGCCATTGTGAGAAGAAAACGGGAGGGTACAGGATGAGAAAAGGGTGGACCATCATTCCTCTTTTCCTGCTTTTAGCAGGATGCTGGGACCAGAGGCCAGTTAAAGATCTAAACTTAATATTTGGTGTAGGCATCGACAGAGAGGAAGAAAACAATCTGACATTGACAGTCGAAATTCCTCAGGAAAAGCAAGGAAATGTCGGTGGAGGGGGCGGAACCGAAGGGACGACCCAGGAGGCTGCAAAAAGTTTAATTGTATCGGAAAAAGGGCAGACAATTCGGGATGTCGCATACAAGATGGACCGTCGCATTGACGGTGCATTGGACATTTCTAAATTAAGCGTATTAATGATCGGCAAAGAAAGTGCGCAAAATGATTTATATTCTTTGCTGGATGCCTACTTCCGCAATCCTGTGAGCCCCTTAAACGCTAAGCTTCTAGTTGTAGAGGGGCGGGCGGATGAGTTTTTTCATCAAGACTTCAAAGGTCAGACGCTTTACAGTGATTATTTTTTCAAGTTAATTGAAACAGCTGAACAGGAATCAGCTATTCCCATCACAAATATGCAGCTGGCCTGCAATCTCCTGTTAGATAAGGGAAGTGATGCTGTGATTCCTCTTATTTCTTATAATGAAGAGCAGAAGGCAGCACAAATAAACGGAAGCGCCTTATTTAACGGGCGTTCGATGAGCGGAGAGCTGACAACAGAAGAAACCTCATCACTTTTAATTATGCTAAATCAAGCAAAACAGGAGCTGCCTCTTACATTCCGTGTAGAGGGAGGAGAGGATATCTCGGTTACACTTATAGATTCAAAAGCAAAGCTGAAGGTGAATGTGCCGAAAAACGGAAACCCGACGGCAGATGTGTCTGTAGATATGCAGGTACAGGTAATTGAGTATCCTCCTCAAAACCTAGAGAAAGAAAAGTTAATGAAGTCTTTAAATCAGCAGCTGACAGAAGAAACGGAAAAATTGCTTCAGAAAACGATCCGAAAAATGCAGGAGGCCAATTCGGACCCATTAGGCATCGGCCGAAGAATTATTGCTAAAGATCCAGACGCTTTTAAAAAGCTCGACTGGGGAGAAATATATCCCGACATGGATATAAAAGTTGAGACAAAAGTAAAAATTGAAAAAACGGGGGCCATCTTTTAATACACACAATTCCATCCCGTTATCTTTCAGACACCCAAAAGCGCTTATCCCAAAGCGCTTTTTTTATTGCCCATTTATGTCGGAAAATGTTACAAAAGGAAACGAATCTGTAACATATTCTTTTCATTGTGACAAAACAAACAGTGCTATAATGTTTTTTGGGCAGGCAGAAAGGGTATAAAAGCCGCCTTAATTGAAGAAACAAGGTGATCAGATGATTGACATGAAAGGCGTGACGAAAAAATACTCGAATGGAGTCACAGCGCTGTCAAGCGTTGACGTCACGATAAAGCAAGGAGAATTTGTTTACATCGTCGGTCCGAGTGGCGCCGGAAAATCGACGTTTATTAAATTAATTTACCGGGAAGAAAAGCCGTCCAGCGGAACTGTGACAGTCGGCGGCATCAATACGGCTACGTTAAGACAGCGCTCGGTGCCAGCCCTGCGCCGCAAAGTCGGTGTTGTATTCCAGGATTTTAAACTTTTGCCGCTTCTCACGGTTTATGAAAATGTAGCTTTCGCACTTGAGGTCATCGAAGAAGAGCCGAATATGATTCGCAAGCGGGTGATGGAAGTACTTGATCTGGTTGGACTGAAGCATAAAGCACGTATGCTGCCAACAGAGCTGTCCGGTGGTGAGCAGCAGCGCGTGGCGATTGCCCGCTCCATCGTTAATAACCCCAAGGTAGTGATTGCAGACGAGCCGACAGGGAATCTGGATCCGGACACTTCGTGGGATATTATGCGGCTGTTCGGAATGATTAATGAACGCGGTACGACGATCGTGATGGCTACACACAATAAAGATATTGTTAACACGCTTCGCCGCCGGGTTATTGCGATTGAAAACGGACGGATTGTCCGGGATGAACAGCGGGGTGACTACGGCTATGAAGCCTAGAACTCTACGCCGCCACTTCCGGGAAAGCTTTAAAAATCTCCGACGGAACGGCTGGATGACGTTTGCCGCGATTTCGGCTGTCACCGTTACGCTCCTGTTAACCGGTATTTTTTTAGTCATTATGCTTAACGTAAACAAAGCGGGAACCGATATTGAAAGAGATGTAGAAGTACGCGTTCATATCAAGCTTGATACAACGGAAGCAGAAAAAGAGCAATTAAAGCAGCAAATTAGCAGTCTGCCAGAAGTAGAAAGTATTACGTACTCTTCAAAGGAGCAGGAGCTGCAAAATCTGATTAAAGATATGGGCAGTGATTACGCTCTTTTTGAACAAAGTAATCCGTTATACGACGTATATGTAGTGAAAACAGCACGTCCACAGGATACACCGGACGCAGCACGGAAAATAGAACAATTTGCGCAAACCGAAAAAGCGGTATATGGAGAAGAAGAAGTGAAAAACCTGTTTAGCTTTATGAAAACAGCGCGCAATGTCGGTGCTGTCCTCGTTGCAGGCCTTCTGTTTACTGCCATGTTTTTAATCTCCAATACAATTAAAATTACTATTTTCGCACGTCGAAAAGAAATTGAGATTATGAAGCTTGTAGGAGCGACAAACTGGTTTATCCGCTGGCCGTTTCTTTTAGAAGGACTGTGGATCGGTTTACTTGGCTCGATTCTTCCAATTGCGGCGATTGCCATTGGATACTATTATGCCGAGCAGGCCTTTTCAGCACAGCTCGCATCGCAGCTGGTAGACTTTATCGACTATCTTCCGCTTGTTTTACCGGTCACAGCGCTTATGCTTGTCATGGCTGTATTTATCGGTATATGGGGCAGCTTTCTTTCAGTCAGACGGTTTTTGAAAATATAAAACAAGTATACAGGGACGAGAGGGGTCAAGCAGTTGAAGAAAAAATCATATGTGGCGCTTGCGGTGGCAGCGTCCATTGGGTTCAGTTTTACGGGAGGCGCTTCAGCAGAAAGCTTATCTGATTTACAAAAGCGCCAGCAGCAGATCCAATCAGAAAAATCCGGTATTGAACAAAATATCAATGAAAAAGAGAAAGCTATTTCTAATCTTCAGCAGCAGCAGGACAGTGTAAACGCGGAAATTCGTAAACTCGATGGTGCGATCACAGATTCCGAGTCAAAGATCCGGGCAAAACAGCAGGAAATTGCTGATACAAGAGCAGAAATTGAACGCTTAAGAGCGGAAATTGAAGAGTTAAAGATTCGTATTGCCGAGCGTACAGAAGTATTGGAAGATCGTGCTCGCTCGATTCAGCAAAGCGGCGGCTCAGCCAGCTACATGGAAGTGCTGCTTGGAGCCGAAAGCTTCAGTGATTTTGTCAGCCGCGCCACAGCGGTCACAACTCTTGTAAATGCAGACAAAGAGATTTTGCAAGAGCAGGAACGGGACAAAAAACAGCTGGAAGCCAGTGAGCAAAAAGTAAAAGAAAAGCTTGCAAGCCTGGAAGATATGCTGAAAGACTTGCAAGAAATGAAAGCAAAGCTGGAAAAACAGCGTGCAGCTAAAAACAATGTGATGAAAGGTCTTGTAGCAGATGAGCATGAAGCGCATGAGCAAAAGCTCAGCCTTGAAGAAGAGCAAAGCCTGTTAAGCTCGCAGGAAGCTTCGATTCAAGCAGCCATCAAGGCAGAACAGACCCGCATTGCCGAACAGAAGCGTTTGGCAGAGGCAGCCGCTAAAAAGAAAGCGGAGCAGGAAGCTGCAGCAGCAAAAGCCGCAGCGTCAAAAGCAGCCGCTGTATCTTCATCACCAGCGCCGTCCGCTCCGGCAGAAAAGGCGGCTCCAGCAGCACAACCGAAGCAGGAAGCCCGTTCGACAGCAGCGCCGGCTGATACGGGTGGTATGTTTATGCGTCCGGCACAAGGAACATTTACATCAGGATTCGGCCAGCGTTCGCTCGGCGATCATAAAGGTGTGGATATCGCCAACAGTGAAAGTGTACCGATTGTAGCCGCTGCGGATGGTGTTGTCAGCCGTTCTTATTACTCAGATTCATATGGAAATGCCATTTTTATCTCGCATTCTATTAATGGACAAGTGTACACGACTGTTTATGGACACATGTCTGAACGTGTTGTACAGGGCGGCAGTGTATCAAAAGGCCAGGTAATTGGCTACATGGGAAATACAGGACGCTCTTACGGGCAGCATCTTCACTTTGAAATTCATAAAGGTCCATGGACGTTAGGTAAAGAAAATGCGGTCGATCCGGCCCAATATATTGATTTATAAAAAAGTGCTTGTTTCTCTGCCCAAAAGCAGGAGGAAACAAGCACTTTTTTCTTCATCTGGGCGGCCGGCCCTTCCAGCTTCTTGCTTCATGCATACGCTGTAAGTGTAACGGACAAGGAGGTGGAGAAGCATGGGTGAATACAACGGAGGCGGAAACGGATACGGCAGCGGCTTTGCGCTTGTAGTCGTATTATTCATTTTGCTTATCATCGTGGGCGCAGCGTATATTGGCTGGGGTGCTTAATGCAGAAAAGCCGCTTTAAGAGCGGCTCAGGCTGTAAACAAACACTCGCTTTCGGCGTCACTTGCCGGCTGTGAATGCTCATGACCCGAAAAAAAGGTCACGCCGCTTCTCGGCCGGCCGCGTTCCTTGAAAGCCAGACATTTTCAAATAGCCTGTTTTCTAGCTTCATCTACACTCTTTAGCCGCTTTAAGAGCGGCTTTTTTTGTTTTTGCCTGTACTGCAGATAAGCGGCGAAAAGCCGTCATATGATATGATGAGAGGAGTGGAGAATGATTATGATCTGCTGGAGGAAAGCATATGTATAAAAAATGGTTAGGTATCGTACTTATCATTCTTTTAATAGGACTTGCCGGCTTTCGTTTATATGAAGACCGAAAAAAGGTAACCGATATTGGAGAAAAAGGCATTGCGGTGACGAACGACAAAAACGGTATCGCAGTTGGTGAAAAAGCACCGGACTTCAACTTGGAAACCCCAGAGGGGAAAAAGGTAAAGCTGTCAGATTATGAAGGAAAAAAAGTGTTTTTAAATTTTTGGGCAACGTGGTGTCCGCCATGTAAAGATGAGATGCCTCATATGCAGGCTTTTTATGAAGAAAAGGCAGACAACGTTGAGATTCTTGCAGTCAATATAGAAGAGAGCGCTGTAAAAGCAAAGGATTTTGCTGATCAATATGATTTAACTTTTCCGGTACCGCTTGATGAAAGCGGTGATATCTCAGAGGCATATGATATTTACACGATTCCGACTACATATGTACTCAACGAGGACGGCACTGTACATCAAAAAGTCGTCGGTCCAATGGATGAATCCATGATGCGAGAATTGATCCGCTCCCAATAGGGCGGATTGTTTTTATGAAATTTTCGGAATATAATGAACGGATAAAAAGGAGTGGACAACAATGGATTCGTTTAACACAAAAGCACTGCATGGCGAAAAGCTGCCAAAAAACATTCAAAGTAAGGCGACGCCGATTTACCAGACGTCGGTATTTTCATTCAATAGTTTAGAAGAAATGGAAGGCTATTATAAAGGAGAGTCACCTTACCTGTATACACGGGTCGGCAACCCCAATGCGGATGAGCTGGCTCATATAACAGCACGGCTTGAAGGAGCGCCAGAGGGGGTGGCAGCAGCATCCGGCCTTGGAGCGATTACAGCTGCGATACTCGCTGTAGCGAAAAGCGGTGATCATATTGTAGCGGCGCAGGATGTATACGGCGGTACCTTTTATGCAATGAAGGAAGAGCTTGCGCGGATGGGCATTGGAACCTCATTTGTGGATTTTGAAGACCTGTCAGCTGTTGAAGAGGCCATTCGTCCGGAAACAGTCATGCTGTATACAGAATCGATTACCAATCCATTCCTGCGTGTGGAAAATATGGCGGAGGTTTCAGCTCTCGCAAAGAAAAAAGAGCTTGTTTTAATAGTGGACAATACCTTTGCCACTCCGTTTTTAATCAAGCCGATCGAATTAGGAGCGGATCTTGTTGTTCACTCAGCGACGAAGTATATCGGCGGACACAGTGACGTGTCAGCGGGCGTCGTCGTTGGAAAGGAAGAATACATAAAAGAGGCACGAGCTCGCGTTGTAAATATCGGTATGAATTTAAGCCCATTTGAATCATGGCTTGCATGCCGCGGTGCCAAGACGCTTGGCCTGCGGATGGAGCGCCAGTCTGCCAATGCTGAAAAAGTAGCCGGCTGGCTTCGTGCTCATTCAAAAGTCGAAAAAGTCTTTTATCCAACCAATGTATCCGAGCGGGGCAACGGGGCGATCGTAACCATTGATCTGGCGAAGGATACAGATGAATTTGCTTTTTTCCGCTCACTTGGCTGGATTGGTATTGTGCCGTCGCTTGCAGGTGTTGAAACATCTGTTTCATGGCCGTTCGGCACTTCCCACCGTTCACTCAATGCAGAAGAAAAAGCAGCCGTTGGCGTTTCCGAAAAAACCATTCGTATCTCCATCGGCATTGAAGAAGCAGAAGAAATTATCGGTCAATTTGAACAGGCGCTCGGTGAAGCTTGATGAAAAAGCGCCATAAGTCTGTTAACGATTGCAGGAGCTTTCTGCTACAATAGAGAGAAAGACTTTTGTGCAACGCTCTGGAGGGACTTTTATGGCTTTGGACTGGCTCACGCAGCTTATCACAGCTGCAGGAAGATTACTGCTTCACCCTGTCTTTTATTTTTCCTTTGTTTTGGCTTTTGTTGTTGGCATGTTCCGTGTCACGCGTGAGCGCAAGGACTTCGGCACACGTGTATATGATATATATCAAGAGATTCGGTTTATTTTACCATCGAGTTTAGCAGTTGGCCTTGTGCTGTCCATTCTTTTTCTCGGCTTTGGCCTGGCTCTTCCGGCCGACCTGCTCAGCTTTATAGCGGCTCTGTTTATTATTTTCAGCATCGGCGGCTTTTTTCTCCTGTCGCCTGCCTGGACTTTAACCGCTGCATATGCTGTATTCCTTTTGGCCGATTACGCGGGATATTCGTTTATTTCCTATAAACCTTTGAAAATAGAAAGCATTTTATCTATTTTAGCCCTTGTTACGGCACTTCTGGTGATAGCAGAAGGGGTGCTTATTCATAAACGCGGTTATCAGGGAACGTCACCGCGCCTGGAAATGAGCAAGCGCGGACAGAAAACGGCGGTTCATCTGGCCCGGCGCCTCTGGCTCGTGCCTGTATTCCTGCCGGTCCCGGGTGCCCGTCCGCTTGAAGCTTTCGCAGATTGGTGGCCGGTTATTCCGCTTGGCGCAGATCATTACTACTTGATGCTGTTTCCATTTTTGGTCGGCTTTTCAATGACAGTCCGCAGTACGCTCCCGGCGCTTGCAGTGAGGGCGACAGGGAAAAGCGTGGTTCGGGCAGGCATGCTTGCCTTGGTTATTGCTGCTGGCTCCTACTGGGTATGGCAGCTGTCTGCAGCCGCCGTTCTTTTTGCGGCTCTGGCACGGATTGCGATTACCCGCCGTCATTTTAGCTATGAAAAGCACCGCCCGTACTTTTTTACAACACAGCCAAAAGGCATTATGGTCGTGGGCGTGCTTCCGGCAGCGCCTGCCCGAAAGATGGGGCTTGAGATCGGTGAAATCATTACAAAGGTAAACGGCATACCCGTTGGTACAGAACCAGAATTTTATAAAGCGCTGCAAAAAAACGCGGCATACTGCAAGCTTGAAGTTATTGGCACAAATGGACAGGTTCGGTTCACACAGGGCTCTATTTATGAAAATGAACACCATGAGCTTGGTCTGTTGTTTGCGCCGGAAGAAAAAGAATATCTGGATGACTCTGTGTTTTCTGATTAAACGCCCCTTGAAAAGGGCGTTTTTTTATCGTGAAAAATTTGTTGTATAACAATAGTTGACTTACCTTATCTGTTATAATACAATGAACGTACAGCAACACATCAACCAAAATAAGAAGGGGGACATGAGCATGATGCCGTTAGAATTTTACCGTAATATCCCGGGGAAAGAGTGCTGCCAGTGCGGGGCACAGATAACAGAGCAGCATGAGTCGTACCATACAGAATGTGAACGCTGTTTAAGTAAAATAGAAGAGTAACTGTTACCGTAAAATGTAATCGGATTCAATACAAAAATCCACCTGTTGTTCCATAACAGAGTGGATTTTTCTTTTTTTTCTGTTTATTTCCCGTTACAATAGTCATCATACCTTGCAGAAATAAACAGGTTTCTTCATTAGAAAAGGAGTGGGTGTCATGGGGGTACATACATATTTTAAAACACTATCGGATCTTGAGCATTTATATCGCCTGCCGGGGAAGTTTAAATTTCAAACCCACAATGTGGCGGCTCATTCATTTAAAGTAACGAAAATTGCTCAATTCCTAGGCACAGTCGAGGAAATGAAAGGCACAACCGTGGACTGGCGGTCCTTATACGAAAAAGCCCTTAACCACGATTATGCAGAGCTGTTTACCGGCGATATTAAAACACCGGTGAAATACGCGACCTCGGAATTAAAAGAGCTGTTTTCAGAGGTGGAAGAAAAAATGGCGCGCCGTTTTATTGAAGCTGAATTTCCACCCGAGTTTCACGAAGCATACTTCCGTCGTTTAAAAGAAGGTAAAGACAAAACACTTGAAGGGCGCATTTTATCTGTAGCTGATAAAGTAGATTTGCTTTATGAAGCGTATGGGGAAATTTTAAAGCGCAATCCGGACCCGCTTTTCTTTGAAATTTACGAAGAAGCGCTTAATACTATTTTGAAATTCCAGGATCTTCACTGCGTAAAATATTTCATCGATCATATCATGCCGGATATGCTGGCCGAGAAATTTATGCCGCACAGTGAGCTTCGTGATTTAACCGAGCGCATTATCAGCCGATCGTAGTAAAATCTGGTCTTTTCGAACAAAGAAAAATCCAGTATGATAAAAGAAAAAACTTAGGAGGACACGATGGTTGATAAGATGATTCTGGCGCTGTTTATGCCCGCTTTGCTTGTGTTGTTGTTTTCACGCGTAACATACAACCAGTTTCTTGGCGTTATCTTGACCGTCGCACTTATTGCCGCATCCGCCTATAAAGGATATACCCATACGTGGGAATTGATCGTAATAGACGCTTTCTCCATTACAGCCGGCCTTTGGATGGCCAATCGCATGATGAAACGGCTGAAAGTAAAGCTAAACTAGCACCGAACCAGGCTTCGGTGCTTTTTTATTGTGACAAAAACACGCATTACGAACAGGTGTGTGCTTTTTGTTGGCTTTTTTTGTTTCGATCATGATAAAATGGGAAGTATAAAAGAAAGAAGAACGGATACAGACAGGGGGACAATGCGTTGGCGCATGAATTTAATTTAGTTTCTAAGTATAAACCGGAGGGCGACCAGCCAGCAGCTATTGCGGAACTTGTTGAAGGCATTCGCAGCGGCAAAAAACACCAAACGCTGCTTGGTGCAACAGGTACGGGTAAAACATTTACCGTTTCAAATGTGATTCAGGAAGTGAAAAAGCCGACGCTTGTCATTGCCCATAACAAGACGCTTGCTGGACAGCTTTACAGTGAATTCAAAGAGTTTTTCCCGGACAATGCGGTCGAATATTTTGTCAGCTATTACGACTACTATCAGCCGGAAGCATATGTACCGCAAACCGATACTTTTATTGAAAAAGATGCCAGCATTAACGATGAAATCGATAAGCTGCGCCACTCGGCAACATCTTCCTTATTCGAACGCGATGATGTGATTATTATCGCGTCTGTGTCGTGCATTTACGGTCTCGGTTCACCGGAGGAGTACAAGGAAATGGTGATCTCACTCCGTACGGGCATGGAGGTGCCGCGGAATGATTTGCTTCGGCGCCTTGTCGATATTCAGTATGAACGGAATGATATTGATTTTAAGCGCGGAACGTTTCGAGTCCGCGGAGATGTTGTAGAAATTTTTCCCGCCTCAAGAGACGAGCGGTGCATCCGTGTTGAATTTTTCGGTGACGAAATTGACCGTATTCGCGAAGTAGATGCCCTGACAGGGGAAATTATGGGTGATCGTGAGCATGTCGCTGTTTTCCCGGCAAGTCACTTCGTTACACGCGAAGAAAAAATGAACATTGCGATTGGGAATATTGAGAGAGAGCTGGAAGAGCGTCTGGCAGAGCTTCGGGCAGAAGAAAAGCTGCTAGAAGCACAGCGCCTGGAGCAGCGGACTCGCTATGATCTGGAAATGATGCGGGAAATGGGTTTTTGCTCGGGCATCGAAAACTATTCAAGGCACTTGACTCTTCGTCCGCCAGGCTCTACCCCTTACACATTGCTGGATTATTTCCCGGACGACTTTTTAATGGTAATCGATGAGTCTCATGTTACGCTGCCGCAGATTCGCGGTATGTACAACGGAGACCAGGCACGAAAGCAGGTGCTTGTCGATCATGGCTTCCGTCTTCCGTCTGCCAAAGACAACCGGCCGCTTACATTTCCGGAATTTGAAGAGCACATCAATCAAATTGTTTATGTATCTGCAACGCCAGGCCCATATGAGCTTGAGCAAACACCGGAAATGACGCAGCAAATTATCCGGCCAACCGGACTTCTTGATCCAACAATTGATGTCCGGCCGATCGAGGGACAAATCGATGATCTTCTAGGTGAAATCAATGAGCGGATCGAACGGGACGAACGTGTACTTATTACAACACTCACGAAAAAAATGTCGGAGGACTTGACCGACTATTTAAAAGAAATCGGCATTAAAGTCCAGTACCTGCATTCGGAAATAAAAACGCTTGAACGAATTGAAATTATCCGCGATCTGCGTCTCGGCAAGTATGACGTTCTTGTCGGAATCAATTTGCTCCGGGAAGGGCTCGATATTCCGGAAGTATCGCTAGTGGCTATTCTTGATGCAGACAAGGAAGGATTCCTTCGTTCGGAAAGATCGCTGATCCAGACGATTGGCCGGGCCGCGCGTAATGCTGAAGGAAAAGTGATTATGTACGCTGATAAAATGACGGATTCTATGACAAAAGCGATCGAAGAAACAAAACGCCGCCGCGAAATTCAAGAAGCGTACAACGAGAAGCATGGCGTTACGCCAATGACAATTCAAAAAGGTATTCGCGATGTGATTCGTGCAACACAGGCAGCGGAAGAAACAGAAACATATGCTTCTAAAAACACCGGAAGAAAAATATCAAAGCAGGAAAGACAAAAGCTTATTACAAGCTTAGAAGCCGAAATGAAAGAAGCGGCGAAAGCACTCGACTTCGAGCGTGCTGCCGAGCTTCGCGATGCATTGTTTGAATTAAAATCAGAATAGAGGTGCCCGAATGGCCATTGATCATATATCTGTAAAAGGGGCACGTGCCCATAACTTAAAAAATATTGATATTACGATTCCACGAGACCAGCTTGTTGTATTGACCGGCTTGTCTGGTTCAGGAAAGTCGTCTCTTGCTTTTGATACGATTTATGCGGAAGGACAGCGGCGTTATGTAGAGTCGCTGTCTGCTTACGCCCGTCAGTTTTTAGGACAGATGGATAAGCCGGATGTAGATTCGATCGAGGGGTTGTCACCCGCTATTTCCATAGATCAGAAAACAACAAGCCGCAATCCGCGCTCAACAGTAGGAACTGTAACGGAAATTTATGATTACCTGCGTCTTTTATACGCACGAGTCGGCCGGCCTATCTGTCCAATTCATGGTATTGAAATTACCTCCCAAACCATCGGCCAGATGGTAGACCGTGTGATGGAGCTGGAGGAGCGGACAAAAATTCAGGTGCTGGCTCCTCTCGTTTCCGGCCGTAAAGGCACACACACAAAAGTGTTTGAGGACGTAAAGCGGCAGGGATACGTCCGTGTACGTGTGAACGGAGAAATGCGTGACTTGGAAGAAGATATTGAACTTGAAAAAAACAAAAAGCATTCGATCGAAGTGATTATTGACCGGATCGTTGTGAAAGAAGGCGTAGAAGCCCGTCTGGCAGATTCGATCGAAACGGCTCTTCGCCTTGGTGAAGGAAATGTCATCATTGATGTGATCGGCGAAGAAGAAATGTTGTTCAGTGAACATCATGCCTGCCCGCACTGTGGATTTTCGGTTGGAGAATTGGAGCCCCGCATGTTCTCGTTTAACAGTCCATTCGGCGCTTGCCCGTCCTGCGATGGACTTGGCATGAAGAAAAAAGTCGATGTGGATTTGGTGATTCCGAATAAGGAGCTGTCTTTAAACGAAAATGCAATTGCTCCGTGGGAACCGGTCAGCTCTCAATATTATCCGCAGCTGCTAAAAGCAGTTTGCACACATTATAAGATTGATATGGATACGCCATGGCAGGATCTGCCGGCTGAGCAGACGGATAAGCTGCTGAACGGCTCAGGCAAAGACCGCATCCGTTTCCGCTATGAAAATGACTTTGGCCAAATCCGGGATAATAAAATCCTATTTGAAGGGGTGCTCAGCAATGTAGAGCGCCGTTACAAAGAAACAAGCTCTGATTATATCCGTGAACAAATGGAAAAGTATATGGGTGAATCCAAGTGCCCAACCTGTAAGGGGCAGCGTTTGAAAAAAGAAAGCCTGGCTGTTAAAATCGACGGCCTGACCATTTCCGATACCACTGCTTTTTCGATTCAGGAAGCCGCGGACTTTTTTAAAGACATCGTGCTGACTGAAAAAGAAATGCAGATTGCCCGCCTTGTACTGCGGGAAATTTGTGAACGACTTGGCTTTTTAATTGATGTCGGTCTTGATTATTTAACGTTAAGCCGGGCAGCTGGCACCCTTTCCGGCGGCGAAGCGCAGCGGATTCGTCTGGCTACACAAATTGGCTCACGTCTGACAGGTGTATTATACATTTTGGATGAACCATCTATTGGCCTTCATCAGCGTGATAATGACCGGCTGATTCGCACGATGCAAAATATGCGTGATATCGGCAATACACTCATTGTTGTTGAGCATGATGAAGATACAATGATAGCGGCTGATTATTTGATTGATATCGGCCCTGGCGCAGGCGTACACGGCGGATCCGTTATTGCGGCCGGGACACCGGAAGAAGTTATGAAGGATGAAAAATCACTAACTGGCCAGTACTTATCCGGCAATAAGTATATTCCGCTTCCAGAGGAACGCCGTAAGCCGGATGGACGCTGGATCGAAGTTGTTGGTGCAAAAGAAAATAACTTAAAAAATGTAAAAGCAAAATTTCCGCTCGGCTTGTTTACAGCTGTAACGGGTGTCTCGGGATCAGGAAAAAGTACGCTTATTAATGAAATTCTTTATAAATCGCTGGCGCAAAAGCTGAATCGGGCAAAAGCACGTCCAGGAGCCCACAAAGAAGTAAAAGGCATCGAACAGCTCGACAAAGTGATTGATATTGACCAGTCGCCAATCGGCCGGACTCCACGCTCTAACCCGGCAACCTATACAGGTGTATTCGACGACATTCGAGACGTATTTGCGCAGACTAATGAAGCAAAGGTACGCGGATATAAAAAGGGGCGTTTTAGCTTTAATGTAAAGGGAGGCCGCTGTGAAGCGTGCCGCGGAGACGGAATCATCAAAATTGAAATGCATTTCCTGCCAGATGTGTATGTACCGTGTGAAGTATGCCACGGTAAACGGTATAATCGGGAAACGCTTGAAGTAAAATACAAAGGCCAAAACATTTCTGACGTGCTCGAAATGACCGTTGAAGATGCACTTGAGTTCTTTGAAAACATTCCAAAAATCAGTCGTAAGCTTCAAACAATTGCGGATGTTGGACTCGGTTATATTACACTCGGGCAACCGGCGACTACCCTGTCAGGAGGGGAAGCGCAGCGTGTGAAACTCGCATCCGAGCTGCATCGCCGCTCGACCGGACGCTCGTTTTATATTTTGGATGAGCCGACAACCGGCCTTCACACCGACGATATTGCCCGCCTTCTTCAAGTGCTGCAGCGCCTTGTTGAAAATGGCGACACTGTGCTGGTCATTGAACACAACCTTGATGTGATCAAAGCAGCGGATTATCTTGTTGACCTCGGTCCTGAAGGTGGAGATAAAGGCGGCACCATTGTGGCAGCCGGTACACCTGAAGACATCGCAGCAACAAAGGAATCTCACACGGGTTATTACTTAAAGAAAATTTTAGAGCGCGACCGTGAACGTATGGCTGTGAAAGCTGAATAAAATGAAACCTTTTCCTTGGGCATTCGTATAAACGAATAGAACAAAAAACGGGAGGTTTATAGGAATGAGCGAAGAGAAACTGCGTATTTTGAAAATGGTTGAATCGGGTGTGATCTCAGCGGATGAAGCAGTAAAATTGATTGAAGCCCTGGAGAAAAGCAGCACAGCTTCAAATGAAAAAGAAACGCGTTTTTCTAGAAAAGAAGAAGCAGAAAGCTCGAAAGGCTTAGGTCTAGGAGGTCTTTTTGAAGAGCTAGAGAAGTTTGGTCAAAAAATGGCCGGCCAGCGGCCGAAAACGGAAAATGTTACACAGTCGAAAGATAAACTATTTGAATTTATGCAGTCAGCTGTTAAGCGAATAAAAGATGTAGAAGTGCCATTTGTCGGAAAAGGAACTGAATTTACGCATGTTTTTCATGAGCAGAATGTAACACCACGCCGTTTAAAGCTTGAAACCGCAAACGGATCTGTTACCATCCGTCCGTGGGATGGCGAGGGTGTAAAAGCGGAGTGCCGTATTAAAGTATACGGGGCTTCCACAGAAGAAGAAGCAAAAGAATCGTTTTTGAAAAACAGTATTTTTTATGCACGCGAAGATAAATTGTCTTTTTCAATTGGTTTAAAGCTCATGAAAACAGATATTACGCTGTTTCTCCCTTCCAAAGAGTTAGAAGATGTGTCTGTGAAGTTATTTAACGGTGCATTCGACATGAGGGATATGAAAGCGGAGAAGCTTGAGGTTCGGTCTGGAAACGGCAAAATCGAACTGAAAAACAGCGAGATTGCCATCATCGAAGCAGAAACAGGCAATGGTCCTATTCGCTTGATCGATTGTGAAGGAGAGCGTGCGGAGCTTAATACATTTAACGGTGCGGTTCACATGGTGGGCACATACCGCTTTGCCGATCTGCAAACCTTTAATGGAAACATTTTATACGATGCGAAAAAGGATCAGGCAGAAGCGGTTCGTGCTGAATCAATGACGGGTAATATTGAATTATATGTACCGCAGAAGCTTGCTGTAAAAGGTGAAATTCGTACAACGGCCGGCCGGCTGACACTGCCGGAAACAGGGATGGGCCACGTTTCTGAAAAAGACGAGCGCATTCAAAAATCATTGAAATTCGAAAGTGAAAACCTGATGGATGAGCGGCAGCTTATGATTGATGCAGAAACGAAAACAGGCTCTATCACACTGCGGATGCCGACTTTACAACAAACATCGCTGCCAGGCTCGGAAGAGGATTCTTTCGGAGACGGCATTTAATTATTAAAGACGCAAGGGAGTTTTTAAAATGGGCTGGATAGCAGGTGTGCTTGTAAATGCTATTTTGTTTGTTGCATTGGCAGGCTATTTTCCAGGACTGCATGTGGATAGCTTCTTCTATGCATTTATTGCCAGCCTTGTATTATCCATTTTAAATCTAATTGTCCGACCGGTGCTTGTGATCTTAACATTGCCAATTACGATGGTTTCACTTGGCTTGTTTTTATTTGTGATCAACGCCGTTACACTTTTGATGACAGACAGTATTATGGGTTATTCATTCGAAATTGAAAGCTTCGGACTGGCGCTGGTGATCGCCATTATTATAGCATTAGTCAATATTGTACTGCAGACAACGATTCTGCGCAGAAAGTAAAGCAGGAAGCGGCCGGGCCGCTTCCTGCTTTTTTCTATAAACAAACTTGCCGAAGAGCTGCTGCAATGGCTTGTGCGCATGTTTTCCGGTAAGCCCTTGTTTGCAGCAGCGAAGCTTCCACTTTATTTGTCATAAAGCCGGCTTCGATTAAAACAGCGGACATGGCTGTTTGCCGCAATACATAAAAATCAGCTGTTTTTACACCACGATCATACAGGCTTGTTGCCGCTGTGAGTTTTTGCTGGACGGCATTTGCCACAGCCATTGCCCTGGCCGGACGGGAGGTGTGAATATACGTTTCGATACCGTGGGGACTTGTCCAGCCTGTGCCAAAAGCGTTCGCATGGATAGAAACGTAAAGATCTGCCTTTGCCCGATTTGCATGCCGTACCCGTTCTGCGAGAGGGCGGTCATACGCGTGGTGGTGAACAAAAAATACATCTGCTGCTGGCAGCTCTTCACGCAAAAACAGAGCGGTTTCGCTGTTAAACTCAAACTCTTTCATCCCGTTTGGAGACCGTTTCCCCGGTGTCTCTGGCCCGTGTCCGGCATCAATCGCAATTTTCATATGAATCACTCCTTTCACTTTCTATGTACAAGAGAACAATGAAAATCGATACCGAAACAGCTGTTTTAGGAGGAAACATGGTACAATGAAGGCAATTCGTTTTGGTGAAGAGGAGGGAATACGATGCCAAAAGTACGTGCAGTTGATCTTTTGGAGAAATTCGATTTAGAGCTTGTAAGTGGGGAAGAAGGGCTTCACCGTCCTATTAAATTAAGCGACCTGTCACGTCCGGGCCTGGAGATTGCAGGATTCTTTGATTATTATCCAGCGGAACGTGTACAGCTGATCGGCATGACAGAGCTGTCTTTTTTTCAGCGGCTCAAGCCGGATGAAAAAAAGGAGCGGATGGATAAACTTTGTGACTATGAAACGCCCGCCATTATCGTTTCGCGCAATTTAAGTGTACCAGTTGAATTGATTGAAGCATCAGAAGCATACTCGGTGCCGGTTATGCGCTCGAAAATGACAACAACTAAATTTTCAAGCCAATTAACCAATTACCTGGAATCGATGCTTGCACCAACAACAGCCATCCATGGTGTCCTCGTTGATATTTATGGAATTGGCGTGTTGATTACCGGCCAAAGTGGTGTCGGGAAAAGTGAAACGGCGCTTGAGCTTGTAAAACGCGGCCACCGTCTTGTGGCAGATGACTGTGTAGAAATTCGTCAGGAAGATATTGGACGTCTTATCGGTAGTTCACCAGAGCTAATTGAACACCTGCTGGAAATCCGCGGGTTAGGAATCATTAACGTTATGACGCTGTTTGGAGCGGGAGCTGTTCTTTCGCATAAACATATTACATTAAATGTAAATCTTGAACTGTGGGATCCAGACAAGCAATACGACCGTCTTGGCATTGAAGAAGACAAACTTCCAATTTTGGATTCAGAAATTACAAAAATTACGCTGCCGGTCCGCCCTGGACGAAACCTGGCTGTTATTATTGAAGTAGCGGCTATGAACTTCCGTTTAAAACGGATGGGTGTCAATGCAGCTCAGGAATTTACGGATAAACTGGCTGGTGCCATTAATGATGCAGGTATCGATGACAAGCAATAAGGAGTGAAGAGATTTTGGAGTATCCGTTAAACCCAATTGCCCTGGATCTGGGTGGTTTTCAAGTTCATTGGTACGGCATTATTATCGGTATCGGGATTGCCCTCGGTTTTTATTTAGCTTCAAAAGAAGGAAACCGGCTTGGCCTGCCCGAAGATACGTTTTCCGATTTGCTGATTTGGGCCATTCCAATCGCCCTGATTTCAGCGCGTGCCTACTATGTTTTGTTTGAATGGCCCTATTATTCGCAGCATCCGGAAGCCATTGTTCAAATTTGGAATGGTGGTATTGCTATTCACGGGGCGTTAATTGGATCGGTCATTACCGCGATTGTGTTTACAAGAAAGCGCCGCCTTTCTTTTTGGAAATTGGCGGATATTGCTGCGCCATCCATTATTTTAGGGCAGGCGATTGGCCGCTGGGGGAACTTTATAAACCAGGAAGCGCACGGTGGGGAAGTAACCCGGTCGTTTTTAGAGAATTTACATTTGCCGGATTTTATCGTAAATCAAATGTATATTGACGGTGCTTATTACCATCCTACCTTTTTATACGAGTCACTTTGGAACCTCCTCGGGTTCGCGCTTCTGCTATTTATGCGCAGGGTAAATCCAAAGCGGGGCGAGCTGTTTTTATCTTATGTGATTTGGTACTCCATTGGCCGCTTTTTTATCGAAGGCATGCGTACCGACAGCTTAATGCTACCGGGTGATTTTCTGCGGATTGCGCAAGTGTTGTCCCTGTCTTTAATCGTGATCGCAGTGGCACTTCTTTTGTATCGTCGCATTAAATATGCGCTGCCGCGTTATGCTGACAAAACAAATGAAGGGAAGACGGTATCGTGAGTCAGACCATTGTGAAAGGGCTGCAGACAGGCTGCCTGACAACATGGAAGCTCGGTAAAGTGATTTTTCCGATCACGCTTATTGTTACTATTTTGCAATTTACACCTGTTTTGCCATGGATTATTCACTTAATCAGCCCGCTTATGGGAATCTTCGGTTTGTCCGGCGATGCAGCAATCCCACTTGTGATTGGAAATGCACTTAATTTGTACGCGGGGATTGGGGCCATTTTATCATTGGATTTAACTGTGAAAGAAGTATTTATTCTAGCTACTATGCTGTCGTTTTCCCATAATTTATTTATTGAATCGACAGTTGCCGTTAAAGTCGGTGTAAAAATGTGGATTGTTTTAGCGGTCCGCATAGGACTTGCTGTAACGGCGGGGATTGTTATTAATCTTGTCTGGCAGGGCGGGGGAGAGCTTGCTCAATACGGGATGATTCCCGAGGCGGCCGCTCAGCCGGACACGTGGACGTCCATTGTCCTGCTGGGCCTGCAAAAAGCGGTTTTTGGTGTTTTGCAGCTGGCTGCCATTGTGATCCCGCTTATGGTCATGATTCAAATTGCCAAGGATTTAAGATGGCTCGATGCTTTTTCTAGAGCTGTCGCCCCCATCACACGGTTTCTTGGCATGAGAGAAAATACGTCGATGACGCTGGCATCCGGCCTGCTGATTGGTCTGGCCATGGGGTCAGCGGTGATGATACAGGCGGTGGAAGAAGACGGCGTCAGTAAACGTGATGTCACGCTCGCTTTCATTTTTCTAGTCGCCTGCCACGCTGTTATTGAAGATACGCTTATATTTATCCCACTTGGTATTCCGGTTTGGCCGCTTTTCCTTATTCGTGTGACGACGGCTGTTGTTTTAACGATGGCTGTTGCGCGCCTTTGGAGGCAGACAGAACCGGCAACAGGAAAGGAAGCTGTTCATTCATGAAAAACATTACAACTCTGCTGTTTGATTTAGATGGAACATTAATCAATACAAATGAATTGATTGTAGAATCATTTCTTCATACGCTGAATCATTATTATCCAGGTCAATACGAGCGTGAAGATGTATATCCATTCATGGGGCCGCCGCTGATTGATACATTTGAAGCACTGGATAAAGAACGGACGATGGAAATGGTCGCTCATTACCGCGCCTTTAACCATGAAAAGCATGATGCACTTGTAACAGAATTTGAAGGTGTATATGAAACAATCCGCACGCTGCATGAAAATGGGTTTAAAATGGCGATCGTCTCTACAAAAATCCATGAAACGATCCTTAAAGGTTTGAAGCTGACAAAGCTGGATGCATTTTTTGATGTTATCATCGGGCTTGACGATGTTGAACATGCTAAGCCTCATCCGGAGCCTGTCCAAAAAGCACTGGGCGCTCTTGGTTCCAAGCCGGAAGAAGCCATCATGATCGGCGATAACTATCATGATATCGAGGGCGGTCAAAATGCAGGGGTTCAAACAGCAGGCGTAGCCTGGTCATTGAAAGGGCGAGACTTCCTTAATACGTACAATCCGGATTATATGCTCGAGTCCATGGCGGATCTGCTTGACATTCTGCAGGTCGGAGCCAGCCAGAAATGAGGCGAACGAAACGGTACACGTTAAAAGGCGGAGCCAACCCGCTTTTTCACATTTATCAAACCGTTTCGTTCTGGAAGACATTCAAAAATACAGCCGTTATTGAAGTGAGCCGATTTGTTCCGTTTGCTCGCATGAAAAACACACTGTATAGGCGTCTGCTTGGTATGAAGGTTGGCGAAGGCACTGCATTTGCTTATAAGGTTGTACCGGATATTATGTTTCCGGAACAGATTACCGTTGGATGCAATACGATTATCGGCTACAACACTACGATTTTGGCACACGAGTATTTGACAGCTGAATACCGTATAGGCCCGGTTGTGATCGGCGATAATGTGATGATTGGCGCTAATTGTACCATTTTGCCGGGTATTCATATCGGTGATGGCGCCGTTGTATCCGCGATGACGCTTGTGAATAAGGATGTGCCGCCGGGAGCATTTGCCGGCGGAAACCCCATGGTGATAAAACCTGCTTCAGCAAAGAGCTGAAGCAGGTTTTTTGGGCTAAAATAAAAAAAGCACTGTGCCAGAAGCACAATGCTTAAAAAATGGATACAATAAAATCGCTTGTTTCAAGGGTACTGAAAAAACATATCGGCAGATGACGGCTTTAATGGACTGAGAGAATCGACTATATTTCTTGTTCCCCTGGCTTCTTTGCTTACTGGAGAAGCCAAATCAACAGCCGGGCCTGGTGTTTCGGCAGGAGAAGCAAAGAGAACGGAGTCGCCATTGTTGAAAACAGTAGAAGAAGATGCACGGCTAACGGTTATCGTACGGTTACTGCCGGATAAGTAATTATTTTTAATTACAAGTCCGGTACCGCCATATGTCTCAATACCGATATGCCCATTATTGAGTAATCTATTACTTATAATGTGGTTTCCATTTGCATGATTCAGCGCGTAAATGCCCCGCTGGACGTTTTCGGAGATTTCGTTACTGCTAATCACATTATTTTCTCCATTATTAATCAATATCCCGCTGCTCAAATACGGCTGTAAAAAGTTCCTGCCATTACAGCTAATCCTGTTTCCATGAATTGTATTGCTGTGGGCATTACGAAATAAAGCACCCCCTTCTTTATTGGATTGAATGATGTTGTATTCTGCCCGGTTATTGTTAGAGAAGGAGAATATCAATCCGTATCCTGCATTGTTTTCGATCTGATTGTGCCGAATCACTACGTTCTCAAGCGGCAGATTAAAGGGTTTATTACGTTTAAGCTCAATCCCAGCCGAAGGGGAAGCACCTTCTGTATTTTTAAAGAGGCTGTTTATTACGGTAATATTGCGCCCTGCGACAATAGACAGCCCTTGCTGCCCATTATGATCAGCTGTTACGCGGTCGAGTGTTACGTTATTAGGAACTTTCTTGACCGCACTAAAACTGTTTTCAATTGTAAAACCGGCACCTTTAAAATTTTTGGCTGTTACATCTTTCACATAAATAGAAGATGCGTTTCCTGCAATATGTATACCGCGTCCCCAACCGCCGCTGCCTGCCATATGAGCTCCACGGTCGCCAAGGAGCGTGCCGCCGGTGATGGTTGCATTTTGAATATCTGCTGCACTGATGAGACGATAAGCCTGCAGGTTACTGGGCTTCATTTTAAGTACCGTGTCATCATTCATACGCAGATGCACATTGCTTTTTATGATAATCCCATTGCCTGAAGCATCAATGCCGATATCAAATGTACCAGCTGGAATATCGACAATGCCGCCCGTTTGGGAAGCAATATTGATCGCTTTTTGAATAGCAGCCGTGTCGGGCTGGTTATCGTCGGCTTGCGCACCATATTGAATAACATTCACGGTCGTTGCTTCCGTCTGGTCTTCTCCGAAAAAGAAAGCCAAAAGAGATAAAGCTAAAAAGCCGGCTGTTCTGGCTTTTTTTACATACTTCATTGTTACGTACCTCCAGGATAGAGAAAAGCTTCTTTGTCATAAAGGCTGCCTTCCTTCTACAAAAATTCTTTTTTGCTCTGTTATAAATAAAAGCAGTTTCACATACATTCACACAGAACAATGCAAAAAGCCGGCCGGGACTACGGCTGCAGCCGTGTCTCTACGGTCGGTCTGGATAACGATTCTACACATTTTTCACATCAAAGCCAGTCCATATCATACAGGCTTTAGTGGCCAGACAAAAGATAGTAAGTTTCCTCATTCTAAAACAGAGGAGAAAAACGGTGCAGTGGTCCTGCTCCTTCAACATGATAGCATGAATGTCAGTACCAAAAAGCCCTGTTTTAAAAAAGCCGCGGTTAGTCCTATAAAATAGCCAACTGTTTCTAATTCCCCGCCATATGGAAAAACAGGGAAATATAGAAAAACAAATTACCTTTTGGAACTATTTTTCCACTTTTTTCGTATAGAAAGGAAAGGAGGCTGATGCAATGAACACGCAGCTGCTTGAAGAAAATACAAAAATTTTACGACAGACAGCAGGCAAATGGATCGACAAACGGCTGGTTTTGTTGACCGCCGCGCAATTCGCTGCCAGAGGTCAGCAAATTGACGAGGAAACATTTACAGCCCTGTCGACAAAAATTAAAAAATCTGGATCGATATTTTCGCCGCTTCGAACCATTCACTTTCCTATGACTGGCCTGTTACTGCTACAAAAAGGAAACGGGGAGGAGGGCGTGGATGAGCTTCACCTGAAATATGACCTTCTCCGCTCAGCCGGCTTTCGTTCTTCCCAATACACCTATATTGCTGCTTTTTTAATTGAGCCATCCACTCAGCCCGAGCGGGTAAAAGCGATTTATGATGAGCTGAAAAAATATCATATGTTTCTGACATCAAACGAAGATTACCCGGCAGCAGCGGTTATGGCGAGCCGTCCGGAAAGCGTGATAGAACTGGCAGATGCCTCTGAAAATTATTACCACTTTTTCAATAAAAACGGCTTTTGGAAAGGAAATGACCTTCAGTTTTTAGCAAACATGCTTGTTATGAACGGATTGTTTGAAGAGAGAACGGCTCATGCCGTATTGGAAGTAAAACAGGAGCTTGAGCAAAATGGAATTAAAGTGAGAAGTATGCATTATCCAGCGCTCGGCATCATGGCGCTGTCCGGAAACAAGGAAATGTGTGTACAGTTTGTTCATGAATTAAGAAGCTCGCCTTCCTTGAAATGGTATAAAGACATCGCTGTTACCCTTGCTGCTATCTTTGTTTCTCAAACGGTGATCGAAGCTTCGGCTGGATTGACTGCTGCTGTTCAAGCCATGATTCAAGCTCAGCAGGCTGTGATTGCAGCTTCCACGGCAAGCGCAGTAGCAGCTTCGTCATCATCAGGTGAATAAACCGGGACTTCCCGGTTTATTTGCGTTAAAAAAGGGCAGGTTTAAACTGATCAATCGCTCCGCATACGCAGATTTTTGCAGCAGGTTAATGGCTTTGCAGGATGCCGGTTTAAAAAAGCTGAAATAGTCCTGCTGAAAGCAAAAAAAAACCTCTAGCAGTACTTGTCTCCTGCTTGCTGCCGATAAACAGATGCCTTCTCATTTTAGGGCTTGACGTGAATTGTCAGAAACGTTAAACTACTACTAATATATCTTTAGTACATTAGCGAACTAAAGTAAAATACATATGATCGGGTGATAAAGATGTCGAAGCTGTTAATGTTTGAAAAGCCAGTTGGAATGCGGGATACGCTGCCGCACATTTATGAAACGAAACGAAAAGTAAAAGAAGCGGCTGAGGGTGCGATGAGAAGCTGGGGCTATCGTTTTATTGAAACACCGGCGCTTGAATACTATGAGACAGTCGGAGACGCATCAGCCATTTTGGACCGCCAGCTGTTTAAGCTTCTTGACCAGCAGGGCAATACACTTGTGCTTCGTCCCGATATGACGGCACCTATTGCCCGTGTGGCAGCAGCAAAATTATTGAAAGAACGCGTGCCGCTTCGCCTTGCTTATTCAGCCAGCGTATACCGTGCTCAGCAGCGTGAGGGCGGAAGGGCAGCGGAGTTTGAGCAAATTGGGGTTGAAATGATCGGCGACGAAACGATGAGCGCCGATGCGGAAGTGATTGCCCTTCTTGTATCTGTTATGAAGGAGACAGGCCTTGAGAAGTTTCAATTGTCACTGGGACACATTCGCTTTACGGACGAGCTGTTCCGTCAAATTCTTGGAACAGAAGAACGGTCTGAACAGCTGCGCCGCTTCCTATATGAGAAAAACTATGTGGGCTACCGTGAGCATGTGAAAAACCTGCCGCTGTCGTCTATTGATAAGCAGCGTTTGCTGCAATTCTTACACTTATCAGGCGGCATAAGCTGTCTGGATGAAGCAGCTAAGCTGATCGAGGGAAGTGCAGGTGCCGAAGCACTGGATGAACTAAGAACGGTGTTTGGACGTCTCCAGGAATACGGCGTAGACCAGTATGTAACATTTGACTTGCCGCTTGTCAGCCACATGAGCTATTATACGGGTCTTGTTTTTGAAGTGTATGCGGACGGCGTAGGAGCACCGGTTGGAAACGGCGGACGGTATGACGATTTGCTTGGCAAATTCGGTCATCCGGCAGGTGCAACTGGTTTCGGTCTTCGTGTTGACTTTTTACTTGAAGCACTCGGCCAGCTTGAAGACGAAGCAGGCGTTCATTGTGTACTGTTCAGTAATGAACGGCGTGTAGAAGCGATTGCAGAAGCACAAAAACGCCGCGCAGCAGGAGAATGCGTGCTGCTTCAGGATGTCGCTGGAGTAAAAGATGTAGATTCATTCACGGAATCATGCAAAAGTGTAACGTTTTTTGTCGGAAAATCATCAGGGGGGAACGTGTAATGTCCATGCTAACAATTGCGATGCCAAAAGGGCGGATCTTCGAAGAAGCGGCGGCGCTGATGCAGGAAGCAGGCTATAAGCTTCCGCCGGACCTGGATGAATCACGCAAGCTTATCATTGAAGTGCCGGAAGAAAATATGCGCTTTTTCCTGGCAAAACCGATGGATGTAGCGACCTACGTCGAACACGGGGTAGCAGACGTCGGAATTGCCGGAAAAGACGTGCTGCTTGAGGAAGAGCGGGATGTATACGAGCTGCTGGATTTGAAAATCAGTCCATGCTACCTGGCGGTGGCGGGTCTTCCAGATACAGCACTTAACGAAGTAGCACCGAAAATCGCGACAAAGTATCCAACGGTGGCTTCTGCTTACTTCCGTGAAAAGGGTGAGCAGGTGGAAATCATTAAGCTGAACGGTTCGATTGAACTGGCGCCATTAATCGGGTTGTCTGACCGAATTGTTGATATTGTGTCGACTGGACGGACGCTCCGGGAAAACGGGCTTGTTGAATACGAAACGATTGTCGGCATTACGTCCCGTTTAATTGTGAATCCAGTCAGCTATCGAATGAAAAACGAAGAGATTTCAACATTCGTCAATCGCCTGACGGATACGATTGAAGAAAAGGCGGTTCGGTAACATGATCGAGATCAAGCAGGTAACGCCGGGACTTTCGATCAAACGGTCAGTCGATGCAGGAACAGAAGAACAGCAGCGTATCGTGCGTGATATTATTCAAGACGTTCGTGAAAACGGCGACCGCGCACTGTTTGCTTATACAGAAAAGTTTGACGGCGCGAAGCTGTACAGCTTGAAGGTGACGCAGGATGAAATTAATGACGCCTATACCGAGCTGGATGATGAGATCATCCGAATTATCCGTGAAGCAGCCGAGAACATCGCCGCTTTTCATGCGAAGCAAAAGCGGGAAACGTGGCTGTACACAAATGAAGATGGCTCGATTTTAGGACAGAAAATGACGCCGCTTGATTCGGCAGGTGTGTATGTACCAGGCGGCACAGCTGCTTATCCGTCGTCTGTTCTGATGAATGTGATGCCAGCTAAAACAGCAGGCGTAGGGCGGATTGTCATGGTATCACCGCCAAGAAAAGATGGACGCCTTCCTGCAGGCGTGCTTGTTGCCGCTGATATTGCTGGTGTGAAAGACATCTTTAAAGTCGGCGGCGCCCAGGCTGTCGCGGCACTTGCATATGGAACGGAATCCATTCAGCCGGTTGATAAAATCACCGGACCGGGTAATATTTTTGTTGCGCTTGCGAAGCGGGAAGTGTTCGGCGATGTGGACATCGATATGATTGCCGGACCAAGCGAAATCGCGGTGCTTGCAGACGAAACCGCCTCCGCAAAAGAAGTGGCGGCTGATATGCTGTCGCAGGCCGAGCATGACACGCGTGCATCAGCGGTTTTAGTCACGACGTCTGAAACACTTGCAAAAGAAGTGGCAGACCAGATTGAACAGCAGCTTGCGGTACTGCCGCGGCAGGATATTGCGCGGCCTTCTATTGAAGAGCACGGAGCGATTTATCTTGCTTCAACATTGGAAGAAGCGGTTGAAACAATTAACGCCATCGCACCGGAGCACCTGGAAATCATGACAGAAAATGCACTGGAGCTGACGAAAGATATTAAGCACGCCGGCGCGATCTTTGTAGGGCGGTACTCATCGGAGCCGGTCGGTGACTACTTTGCCGGGCCGAATCATGTATTGCCGACAAACGGAACAGCCCGCTTTTCAAGTCCGCTTAACGTAGATGACTTTATGAAAAAATCAAGCATTATTATGTACAGCAAGGAAGCTTTCGACAAGCACGGCGCAAAAATTGCCGCGTTTGCGCGACTGGAAGGATTAGAAGCACATGCCCGCGCTATTGAAGCGCGCAATCAATAAAGGAGAGAGACTAAATGGGGAATCGAAGTGCAGAGCTGCAGCGTTACACAGGCGAAACGAAAATTGACCTGGCATTTGAGATAGATGGAGAAGGAAAGTCCGATATTCAAACAGGTGTGCCGTTTATGGACCATATGCTGGATTTGTTTACACGTCATGGTCATTTTGACTTAACGGTTAAAGCAGATGGCGATGTGGAAGTGGACGACCACCATACAACGGAAGACATCGGCATCGTACTTGGCATGGCGCTGAAGGAAGCGCTGGGTGATAAAAAAGGCATTAAGCGGTATGGAAACTTTTTTGTGCCGATGGATGATACCCTTGCACAGGTGGTGGTGGATTTAAGCAACCGTCCGCATTTTGAAATTCGTGGAGCGGACTTTCCATCACAAAAAGTCGGCACCTTTGATACAGAGCTTGTACATGAATTTTTATGGAAATTCGCGCTGGAGGCTCGTATAAACCTGCATGTGATTATTCATTACGGAACAAACACGCACCATATGATTGAAGCAGTATTTAAAGCGATGGCCCGCGCGATTGATGAAGCAGTCACAATTGACCCGCGTGTAAAAGGGGTACCGTCAACGAAGGGAATGTTGTAAATGATCGGCATCATCGATTATGGCATGGGCAATTTGTTCAGTGTATCCAAAGCGCTTGAGCGAATTGGCATCCCGTATATAATCAGTGAATCACCAGAAGAGTTAAACAAAACAAAAGGCGTTATTTTGCCGGGTGTCGGTGCCTTCAAAGATGCAATGGCCCGTCTTCGTGAAACGCAGCTCGACCAATTTATCCACGAGTATGTGGACAGCGGCCGTCCGCTTCTTGGCATTTGTCTCGGTATGCAGCTGCTATTTGAAGAAAGTGAAGAAAACGGCCGGTTTGAAGGGCTCGGTCTGCTCAAGGGACGAATTGTGCACATTCCGGACCGTGATGCGAACGGCGAGCGTTTGAAAGTGCCGCATATGGGATGGAACAAGCTTCATTTTCACCAGGATGCACCTGTACTTGAAGGCATTGAGGATGGATATGTGTATTTTGTTCATTCCTATTATGCAGACGGAGTAGACAAAAAAACCCTTCTTGCCAGTGCGGACTACGGAGTGCAGGTGCCGGCTGTTGTCGGGCGGGATAATGTATCGGGCATGCAGTTTCACCCGGAAAAAAGCAGCACAACCGGCATGCAGCTGCTGACCAATTTTGCAAAAGCGATGGAACGATCGGAGGATATGCTATGAGTTTTACTATTTACCCGGCTATTGATATGCGCGGCGGCAAATGCGTCCGCCTTGTGCAGGGGGATTACAATCAAGAAACGGTTTACGGAGACTCGCCGTTTGATATGGCAAAATCATTCGTGGAGCAGGGAGCCGAATGGATTCATATGGTTGATCTGGACGGAGCAAAGAACGGTCAGCGCGTGAACGATACGTTTGTGATCGAAGCAGCAAAAAAGCTAAATGCAAAGGTGCAAATCGGCGGAGGTATCCGGACAGAAGAAGATGTAAAGCATTATCTGGACAATGGTGTAGACCGCGTAATTATCGGCAGTCTTGCTGTGAAGGAGCCGGAGCTCGTGAAAGAGTGGCTTCGTACAAATGGAGAAAAAATTGCGATTGGACTTGATGCGAAAAATGGCTATGTCGCCACGCATGGCTGGCTTGAAACATCATCTGTAAAAGCGGTAGATCTTGCGAAAGAATTTGCCGAAGCAGGAGCCGAAACATTTATTTTTACCGATATCGCCAACGACGGTATGCTGTCCGGCCCAAACACGGAAGCGACAGCGGAGCTTGCACGGGAAACGGGAAAAAGCGTGATTGCTTCCGGCGGCGTTTCATCACTGGACGATTTGCGTGAGCTCGCGAAATGGAAAGAGGATGGACTTTCCGGTGCGATCTGTGGAAAGTCTATTTATACAGGCCGATTTACTGTGAAAGAAGCGCTGGAGGTGGCGGCCGAGTGATGACAAAACGCATCATCCCCTGCCTGGATGTAAAAGAAGGACGCGTCGTCAAAGGCATTCAATTTGTGGAGCTGCGTGACGCAGGAGACCCGGTGGAATTGGCGCGTGTGTACGACGAGCAAGGGGCGGACGAGCTCGTCTTTTTAGATATTTCCGCGTCTGTAGAAGGACGAAAAACGATGGTGGATGTTGTGCAGGCGGTTGCGTCAGAGCTTGCCATTCCCTTTACCGTGGGCGGCGGCATTAACGCGCTTGAAGATATGAAACGCATTTTACGTGCAGGCGCAGATAAAGTATCATTGAATACAGCGGCTGTAAACAATCCGGATTTGATCAATGAAGGAGCCGCGTTTTTCGGCTCTCAATGTATCGTGATTGCCATTGATGCAAAATACGATGAATCAATTGGAACGTGGCGCGTGTATACACACGGCGGACGCACGCCAACCGACCGGACCGTCATTGACTGGGCAAAGGAAGCGGTCGAGCGCGGTGCCGGGGAAATTTTGCTGACAAGCATGGATGAAGACGGGAGCAAGCAAGGCTTTGATATTGCCCTGACAAAAGCAGTCGGTGAGGCAGTACCGGTTCCGGTAATTGCTTCCGGCGGTGCCGGGGGAGCGGAACACTTTTTGGATGTGTTTACAGAAGCGAAGGCTGATGCAGCGCTTGCCGCTTCTATTTTTCACTATAAAGAAACCGGCGTTGGAGAGGTCAAACAATTTTTGCGAAATGCAGAGGTGAACGTCAGATGATTGACGAAGTAAAATTTGATGAAAAAGGACTCGTGCCTGCCATTGTACAGGATGCGACCACATACGAAGTGTTGACACTTGCGTATATGAACAAGGAATCTCTCGAAAAAACGATGGAAACTGGCGAAACATGGTTTTGGAGCCGTTCCCGTCAGGAGCTCTGGCATAAAGGTGCTACAAGCGGCCATACACAAAAAGTCGTTTCCATGCAGTTTGACTGCGACAAAGATGCGATCGTTGTAAAAGTGGAGCCGGCCGGTGCTGCCTGCCACCGCGGGACAACGAGCTGCTTTGATGAACCGTTTTATGGGGAAGACAGTGCATCCCTTCCGTATTCAATCCTGCAGCAGCTTGAGCAGGTAATTGCAGACCGTGAGCAAAACCGTCCGGAAGGCGCTTATACGACGTATCTGTTTGAAAAAGGCGTCGATAAAATTTTGAAAAAAGTCGGTGAAGAAGCGGCTGAAGTTATTATTGCGGCGAAAAACCGTGACAAGGAAGAACTGCAGTGGGAAGCTGCGGACCTGTTGTACCATCTGCTTGTTTTGCTTCGCGAACAAGATTTGGCTCTGGATGATGTGCTGTCCGTTTTGGCACGCCGTCACGAAGGAAAAAGCAAAGAATAAGAAAAAAGCCGGCCTCATTTGGGCCGGCTTTTCATCTGTTTTTCTGCCGGTGCGTATGCTATACTACATAAGTTAATCATATAGAACGTACGGAGGATTTTCATGGGAAATGACTCAATGGGCCGGAAACAAAGGGAGAACGTTGTCTCGTTTTTTCCGACAGGAGAGTTTTATTATATAAAAGGCATGAAGGCGCTGGAAAAAAGAGAGCTGCCGAAGGCGAAAAAATATCTTTCGCGCGCCATGGATCTTGAGCCGCTGGAACCGATTATTGCTTGTCAGCTGGCCATTGTGGAAACGGAGCTTGGGCATTACGAACAATCAAATGGTCTGCTTCATTTTGTGCTGGACGACCTGGACCCGCATATGACAGAGTGCCATTATTTTCTGGCAAACAATTATGCACATCTTGGTTCGTTTAAAGAAGCGTTTCGCCACGCGCAAATGTACCTGGATTTGGCCGAGCAGGGCGAATACCGCGAAGATGCAGAAGACCTGCTTGATTTAATTACACTGGACCATGAAGAAGAATTTGACGATTTGTCCGAACAGGATGAAATGATCGAAATGCAGGAAGAATCACGCTTTCTGCTGGAGAGCGGTCATTTTGCCAAAGCGGCTGCTCACCTGGAGGAAACAGTTAAGAAGTACCCGGATTTCTGGGCTGCATACAATAACCTTGCACTGGCCTATTTTTATCTGGGTCAATCAGAAAAAGCGTATGGGGTGCTGGAGGATGTGCTTGAGCGCAATCCTGGGAATCTGCACGCCATCTGCAATAAAATCGTGTTTTATTTTTACGAAAAAAAGCAGGAAGAACTCGACAACTTAGCGGACCAGCTGGCAAAAATTCAGCCGCTTATCCCGGATCAGCAATTTAAAATTGGCGCTACCTTTGCCCTGATTGGGCGGTATAAAGAAGCGTACCGCTGGCTGAAAAAATTGCAGCGGAGCGGATTTGAAGGGGAAGCAGGGTTTTATTACTGGCTTTCTTATGCGGCACATCATACAGGCCATCCGCAAACTGCTCGATCTGCCTGGAAAAAAGTGCTGCAGAATAATCCGGAAAAAGAAGGACTGGAACCGTGGGGAACGGGAAAAGCAGACAATGAAATGGAACGCAATCCAGAGGCGATTATCGGCTATTTAAATGGAAAGCAGGACGAAGAAAGATTGTTTGGTATCTTTTTGCTTTCCCTGGCCGCTGACCATAAGGAAATTATGACTCATCCAGACTTTTGCGACATTGAGAACCTGCAGCCATATGAAAAAATTTATCTGGCGGACATTCTTGGCATGCCGGTTGATCATTCACTTTTAACTGAAATGAACACACGCCTTGCTCATGAAACGGCACTCGTTTTATATCGTCATTTTCGCCCGCTTGGCCCGCAGGAAGCAGGACTGTTCCTTATGTGGTTTTCGATTTTTCTTGAGCTTCAGTATCAAAAAGCAAATGTGACAAAGCCGGCGGGTCTTGCGGCGGCAGTAGAATACGTATGGCGTAAGCTGCGCAACGAGCCGTTTAGTCAGTCCGAAGCGGGGGAAAAATACAGCGTGTCTGTTTCAACGGTTCAAAAGTATGCGAAATTTATTCGTGAACACTTGCTTTGAGCAGAATAATAGACGGAATGAATGAATTTCAGTACGATGAAGGTAACATCTTACTTATACGATTGAGGGTATTTATTTTAATCATAAAGGAGAATCAACTATGACAGCTGAAGAGAAAATTTATGATGTCATCATTATCGGTGCCGGCCCTGCGGGGATGACATCAGCCGTATATACATCACGAGCCAACCTTTCAACGCTTATGATCGAGCGCGGCGTGCCAGGTGGCCAAATGGCTAATACCGAAGAAGTTGAAAACTACCCGGGCTATGACCATATTTTAGGGCCTGAGCTTTCAACGAAAATGTTTGACCACGCGAAAAAATTCGGTGCTGAATATGCATACGGTGACATTAAATCCATTACAGACGGCAAGGAATACAAAACAATCCATGCGGGCTCCAAGCAGTATAAAGCGAGAGCGATCATCATTACAACAGGTGCCCAGTACAAAAAAATTGGTGTACCGGGTGAAAACGAACTGGGTGGCCGCGGGGTATCGTATTGCGCGGTATGTGACGGTGCTTTCTTTAAAGAAAAAGATCTTGTCGTTGTAGGCGGCGGAGATTCTGCAGTGGAAGAAGGCGTATACCTGACTCGATTTGCGAAAAAAGTAACGATCGTTCACCGCCGCGATGAGCTGCGGGCACAAAAAATCCTGCAGGATCGTGCGTTTGCGAACGAAAAAGTGGACTTTATCTGGAGCCATACAGTAAAAGAAATTAACGACAAAGACGGTAAGGTTGGCAGTGTAACGCTTGTTTCAACGGAAACAGGTGAAGAGCGTGACTTCCCGGCTGATGGTGTATTTATTTACATTGGTATGGTGCCGCTCACTAAACCGTTTGAAGATCTGGGCATTACCAATGAAGACGGTTATATTGTGACGAACGAAAAAATGGAAACGAAAATCCCTGGTATTTATGCAGCTGGTGACGTACGCGAGAAAATGCTTCGTCAAATCGTTACTGCAACAGGTGATGGAAGCATCGCGGCTCAAGCAGCCCAGCACTTTGTAGAGGAACTAAAAGAGGAATTGGGTGTAAAAGCGTAATCTTTTCTTTACGTTCTCGTCATCATTTTGAAATATTAGGGTGGTATAGTAAAGGGGTAATCAAACTGCCCCCTGCAGCTTTTTTACATGCGTCTGGTACTCAGTACCAGGCGCTTTTTTTTGAGGCCCACAGGATGTGGGTCACGAAGGCGTTGCGACAGGACGTCGCGCTCTTAGCCTTTGCTCCTTTGAGTAAAAAATTCTAATCATGTCTAGCTCCGGGCGCCAACGGCTCGAGATCATAAGTCAAAGCGGCTATGTGGCAAAGAGCGCCACATAGCCGCTCCGCCTTATGCTTCTCGCCGCTGAGCAGGCGCCCTGCGCTTTTCTTGAAAAAAACACCCGGCAGCGTTGCACTTATTCGGCTGTCACCGTATAATGAAGGAAATATCTGTTGGCAGTTTGACGGGGGTGTTATTGTGCAGCGTGTCACAAATTGTGTATTAATGAGAGAGGGACAGGTTTTATTAATGCAAAAGCCCCGCCGAAATTGGTGGGTTGCGCCAGGAGGCAAAATGGAGCCTGGTGAATCCGTGCGGGATGCAGTGATTCGAGAATATCGGGAAGAAACAGGTTTATACTTGCGCAATCCGAATGTAAAAGGAATCTTTACATTTATTATTAAAGACGGCGAAAAAGTAATGGATGAATGGATGATGTTTACATTTTTCGCTGATCAAGCTGATGGCAGTCCGCTTACCCATACAAGGGAAGGTGATCTTTACTGGAAGCCCATTGAAGAGCTGAAGGAACTGCCCATGGCAGAGGGAGATCGTCATTTGCTTGAATACATGGTTCATGGCACCGGCCTCCTTTATGGGGCTTTTACGTATACACCGGATTTTGAGTTAATCTCTTATCGCTTGGACCCAAGCTGATATGGGAAAAGGGGGGAAAACAATGGCAAATGATGTACAGCTTGTCATTATTACAGGAATGTCTGGAGCGGGAAAAACAGTAGCGGTTCAAAGCTTTGAAGACCTTGGTTTTTATTGTATGGATAATTTGCCACCGACGCTTTTGCAGCCGTTTTTAACACTGATGAAGGGTTCAGGGCAAAAGTTAAAAAAAGTAGCCATCGTGATGGATATGCGCGGCCGTGAATTTTTTGATCATCTGCAGCCGGCTCTTGATGAAGCGGCAGAAACGCTGAACACAGCACCAAGGGTGGTATTTTTAGACGCAGAAGACGAAGTGCTCGTGCGGCGATATAAAGAAACGCGCCGTACACATCCGCTATCCCGTGATGACCGTCCTCTTGATGGCATTCACCAGGAGCGGGAGCTGTTAAACGACCTTCGTGGCCGTGCGAATATGATCGTCAATACATCCAAAATGAAGCCAAAAGATTTGCGAGAAAACATTATGCAGGAATTTTCGCCCGATAAACAGGCCTCTTTTACTGTAAATGTCATGTCATTTGGCTTTAAGCATGGGCTTCCAATCGATGCCGATCTTGTATTTGATGTGCGCTTTCTGCCGAACCCACATTATATTGAACATATGCGTCCACGCACGGGGCTTGAGGCAGATGTGGCTGAATATGTCATGAAGTGGAATGATACACAAAAGTTTTTAGAAAAAGTGACGGATTTACTTACATTTATGCTGCCGCATTACAAAATGGAGGGTAAATCACAGCTTGTTATTGCGATTGGCTGCACGGGAGGCCAGCATCGGTCTGTAGCTTTGTCGGAGTATTTGTCAAAGTATTTCGCAGGTGATTATAAAACACGCGTTACACACCGTGACATAGACAAAAGAAAGGCTGCAAAAGCATGACCTTCAAGCAGCCAAAAGTTGTCATTATCGGAGGGGGAACGGGTCTTTCAGTCCTGCTTCGGGGGCTTAAGCGCCATCCGATTGACCTTACCGCCATTGTCACTGTAGCAGATGACGGAGGCAGTTCCGGAAGGCTCCGTTCGGAATTAAACATTCCGCCGCCCGGCGATATTCGTAACGTGCTGGCGGCGCTTTCAGACGTAGAGCCGCTCGTAGAGTCCTTGTTTCAGCACCGGTTTACAACAAACAATGAATTGTCAGGCCATGCGCTTGGCAATTTAATGATCGCCGCGCTGTCTTCGATTACAGGAGACTTCGGACATGCTGTTCAGGAGATGAGCAAGGTGCTCAATGTTCGGGGAAAAGTGCTTCCTGCTGCCAATCAAAGCGTTGTGCTTCATGCGGAGATGGAAGATGGGACCGTTGTTTCTGGTGAATCCAAAATTCCCTACTCTGGAAAGAAAATCCGCCGTGTATTTTTAACACCGGAGGAAATTGAGCCGCTTCCTGAAACAATCCGTGCCATTCGGGAAGCAGATATGATTATTCTCGGTCCGGGCAGTTTATACACAAGCATTTTGCCAAATTTGCTTGTGCCGGGAATCGGAGAGGAAGTCTGTGCGTCAAGTGCAAAGAAAGTATACATTTGCAATTTAATGACGCAGGCTGGAGAGACACTTGATTTCACCGCAGCAGATCATGTCCAGGCAATCTATGATCATTTGGACTGTTCGGCGATGGATACGATTTTAGTGAATAAGGAACCCGTTCCGGCAGATATACAGGAACTGTACAAAGAAGAGATGGCGAAACCAGTTGTGTATGATGTAGAGAGGCTGCGAGTACTTGGGCTGAATGCCATTTTTGATGACATTCTGACATTCGAAAACTCCACGATCCGTCATAATACAGCCAAGGTCGCTGAAATACTTGTGCGCCTCATCCCTAAACGGTAATCGGGTATCAAGAGAGGAGTGGATGATGGTGTCTTTTGCATCAGAAACAAAAAAAGAATTAACGACGATTGAAACGAGCGGATGCTGTGCGAAAGCTGAGTTATCCGCCTTGATCCGGATGAACGGCTCGCTGTCGTTTTCAAACCGGCAGCTTGTGGTAAATATTCAAACAGAAAACGCGGCCATTGCCCGGCGTATTTACGTGCTCATTAAACGCAATTACGACGCAGCGGTTGAATTGCTGGTCCGTAAAAAAATGCGCTTAAAGAAAAATAATGTGTATATTGTTCGGTTAAAAGAAAGTGCTCAGGCCATACTGGACGATCTCGGTATTATTGAAGAAGGCTTTTCGTTTATCCATCATATTGCTTCGCGAATGACTGAAAAAAATTGCTGCCAGCGCGCCTATCTACGCGGCGCTTTTTTAGCGGGGGGATCGGTGAACAATCCGGAAACCTCTTCTTATCATTTAGAGATTTTTTCTTTATACCAGGAGCACAATGACGCGCTGTGTACCTTAATGAATGAGTTTGGCTTGAATGCAAAAACGCTTGAACGAAAAAAAGGATTTATTACGTATTTGAAAGAAGCAGAAAAAATTTCTGATTTCTTTGGGGTGGTCGGAGCACACAGTGCGCTGATGCGATTTGAAGATGTGCGGATTGTCCGGGATATGAGAAACTCCGTCAACCGCCTTGTAAATTGTGAAACAGCGAATTTGAATAAAACGATCGGGGCCGCGTTGCGCCAGGTCGAAAATATAAAGTTTATTGATCGAACGGTCGGCCTCGGTATTCTGCCGGACCGGCTGCGTGAAATTGCCGAGCTTCGCGTTCTTCATCAGGATGTAACACTGAAGGAGCTTGGAGAAATGGTATCAGGTGCAGCGATCAGTAAATCAGGCATTAACCATCGCTTGCGTAAAATCGATGAAATTGCAGATAAAATCCGGGCCGGTGAAATGGCGGCTGTCGAAAAATAAAAAGGACGTGGCGACATGGCAGAGAAAAAAGTAAAGGTACAATTAAAATCCGGTTTACAGGCAAGACCAGCAGCTCTTTTTGTACAAGAAGCAAATCGGTTTCATTCAGAGATTTTTCTTGAGAAGGATGGCAGGAAATTCAATGCCAAAAGCATTATGGGTATTATGAGTATCGCTCTCAGCACTGGAGAAGAAGTGACAATCAGTGCAGAGGGCCGCGACAGTGAAGAAGCGGTTGAAACGATGGCGTCGCTTATTGAACGAGAAGAATGGATATAAAAAATCGTCCTGCTAAATTTGGCAGGACGATTTTTTTGAAGTTAAAAGGGATTGTTTGTTTTATTTATAAATTAAGCTTTTTATATACGTCATTTAGTATAAGGAGAGAATTCTTTTAAAAAAAGCAGCGTAATGGGCTGCAGCTGCGCTAACAGCAGGAGCAAACGCTGAAACAGCTATCGCTACGCGTTGCCTGTTTCAGTCTGTCCGCTCGTCCTGCAGGAGTCTCTGCCGCCACCCGTACGGACATACCTCCGTCCACTGCTTTTTAGGAAAGAAGCGATCACAAATAAATAGACACCGACTCTTTATTCCCTTGTGACATGAGAAGAATAATAAGCCAGTTTGACACTTGCCGTTTTTCCTTCCTACGAAACGCGCAGCCCTGCGAATGCCGCTGTTCTCATACGCTTTTTCTAAAAATTAGTATGCAAAATCATTTATTCAACTTATATATTATTTTTATTTAAAGTAAATTCATGATACCATACAAATGTTCGGTGCTCTTTTGTAGCTCGTTAATTCCTTAGTCAATAATCTTAAAAGTACGGAGGAATTTTAGTTATGGAAATGAAAAACACAAATTGGCATAGAGAAATTGTTTATAGGAATGAGCTGCTAGTTGAAAAGAAAAGCAGGAAAGGCCGCTCCTATTATTGTGACGCTCAAAGCTTTGACATTAAATATGTATGGTGTACTGGTTGTGAGTCAATGCATACAAAGGAAGACTTTGGCTTAAAAAAAGGGCGGGAGGGTGTTTCAGCATTTCATAATACTTGTAAAAATTATCGAAGAGGTGGGCCAGCGAAAGTAAGAAGCAGTCATAAACCAGATGAATCTGGCTGCTTAAAGTGTAAAAGTTGTTTAAAAAGGTTGCCAGCAGACTGTTTTTATCTAACTAGGAAAGAAAAAAATCAGTTTAGCTCATCTTGTAAGAAGTGTGAATTAGAAAGAAAACGTTTAAGAAGGCAAGCTATCAAACTAAATATATGGAATTCTAATAGAGTAGAATGGGATCAAGAAAAAGTAATAAATATAATTAAAAAGCTACACGAGGAAAATTTAGATCTGTCCGTAATAAGTATTCGAGCAAATAACAGCAATGTATATACAGCAGCAATACGACATTTTGAAAGTTGGCGAAATGCTGTTGAAAAAGCGGGCTTTAACTATCAAAAGATATGTAAACTGAATATGACTTGGAATGTTGATGAAATTAAAAGAAGATTAATTCTTCGGCAAGAGCAAAGCAAAACAATGCAAAGTTCCGTTTTGCGTTTGGAAGAACCAGATTTGTACGGAGCTTGTTTAAAGATTTATGGAGGTTATCGAGAAGCATTTGAAGATGTTTTTGGTAAAGGTTCTTTTTTAAACACTTTTCTTGAAAACAAGAAAGCCATTTCTTTTGGTTTTGAATTAGAAAAGTTAGTAAAAGAAGTTCTATATTCCTTAGACTATAAATGTGATTATCAGAAGAGGTTTGAAAATGGAACTTTACGTCCTGATTTTTATTCGGCAGAGTTAGATCAAATTTTCGAAGTTAAACTTTCAGAATATACGGACTTTAAGGGTTTCAACACATTTTTAAAGTATGGGCATCTTGCTGAATATATTATGATCATTTACTTGCAAGGAGAGCCAGGAATCAAGGGTAAAAACGAATATGGTATAGAAATGGCTTCAGTTACGCATTTGATTAATCAGGTGAAGAACGGCAGAAGCAGAAAAATATTAGAAGAAAAGGCAGAAGAATTAAAAAAGGCAATCACAGACAGAAAAATATAAAAAAACCAGCAAATTGAAGCAATTTGCTGGTTTTTGGGACGTCCTCGACAGGAATCGAACCTGTATTACGAGCTTCGGAGGCTCGTGTGTTATCCTTTACACTACGAGGACATATGATTTACGGTACAATTTAAGATTATAGAGTAAGGTTCAAATAAATGCAATAGCATTTCGAAAAAATATTCAAAGAAAGAAAAACAATTTCGTTTAGCAGGATTTTCCCGGGGGAAAGAAGAAAACGTACATAAACAAAAGCATAATGTTTGACCTTCACTGACCTTGAATTGTATGATGGTTAAACAGTAAAGCTATTATCCAAAGGAGGAACCACAGTATGAATTTAATTCCTACAGTTATTGAACAAACAAACCGCGGTGAGCGCGCGTATGACATTTATTCTCGTTTGTTGAAAGACCGCATTATTATGCTCGGAAGCGGCATTGATGATAATGTGGCAAACTCAATCGTAGCTCAGCTTTTGTTCCTTGAAGCGGAAAATCCGGAAAAAGACATTTCTATCTACATTAACAGCCCGGGCGGCAGTATCACAGCTGGTATGGCCATTTATGATACGATGCAATTCATTAAACCAGATGTACAGACGATCTGCATCGGCATGGCTGCATCAATGGGTGCCTTCCTTCTTGCTGCAGGGACAAAAGGCAAGCGTTACGCCCTTCCAAACAGTGAAGTCATGATTCACCAGCCGCTTGGCGGAGCACAGGGTCAGGCAACAGAAATCGAGATTGCGGCGAAGCGTATCCTATTCCTTCGTGAAAAATTAAACGGTATTCTATCAGAACGCACTGGTCAGCCGCTTGAAGTGATCGCACGCGATACAGACCGCGATAACTTTATGACAGCGGAACGTGCGAAAGAATATGGTCTTGTAGATCATATTGTTACGCGTAATGAAGTGACAAACAAAGAAGAAAAATAATGTGCATGAGGAGACCTGCTGCGGCGGGTCTTTTTTTTCATGCCAGCAATCTGTATAATAACGGGTAAGGGGGAGATGGGATGAACATGCAAATGAAACCGGGACTCTGGCAGCAGCAGACGATGAAGCTGACCATGACGCAGGAATTAACGCAGGCCATTACACTGCTTCAGTATTCGGCGCAGGAGCTGGCAGCATTTCTGGAAACAAAAGCGGTCGAGAACCCATTCATTCAATTAGAAGCGCCATTATTGAAAGCGCTTCACAAAAAAGAGCGTACTCAGTCAGGGATAAAAGCGCCGGACGATAAAAACTGGATCGAGCATATTGCCGATTCCTCTTATAAGATAACCGATTACGTGCAGGCGCAGTTTCAGCTAAAAGCACTGTGTGAAAAACAAAAGCGGATCCTTGGCTTTTTATTAAACAACATGGACGAAAATGGCTATATAATGATCAGCAGCGAGGAAGCAGCCGTTCTCATAGGGGAGAAAAAAGAGGCTGTTGAGTCTATACTGAATATGATCAAGTGGATGGAGCCGGCTGGAATTGGAGCCCGCAGCCTGCAGGAATGCCTCCTTCTTCAAGTGGAACGGCGCCTGGATGCACCTTTTTTAGCTGAAACGATTCTTCGCAGCCATTTTAATGAGTTTGCCAATAAAAAGTGGAAGCCGCTTGCCAAACAGCTTGAAGTAGAATTAAAAGATATTCAGCAGGCAGCTGATTTTATTAAAACATTAAATCCAAAGCCAGGTGCTTCTTTTGGAAAGAGCTCCTATGCCTATGTTCAGCCTGATGTGGCGGTAACTGTCAGCGGAGAAACAATAGAAGTCCATCTTTATGATGATGATTTACCAAAAGTTATTTTTGAAAAAGAATACTTCAATGAATTAGCTTCATATGCGGATAAAGAAGTGAATCGATTTATTAAAGAAAAAGAAAAGGACTATCAATGGCTGATGAGGAGTCTTGAACAACGGCAGCAGACCATTCAGCGGGTAGGGCTTAAAATTGTGGAAAAGCAGCGTCGCTTTTTTCTTGAGGGGCCGGGCTCACTTCAGCCGCTCAAAATGAAAGACATTGCAGAAGAGCTTAATATCCATGAATCCACAGTGAGCCGGACGGTACGAGGAAAGTACATGCAGACGCCCTTTGGCACTTATGAATTAAAATCCTTTTTTCCATCTGGCAGGACTGCTTCATCCCAGGCAGGAGAAGCGGCGTCTTCCAGCCAGATTAAAATGCGCATTCAAGCATTTGTTTCAGCAGAGGACAAACGAAAGCCGCTGTCAGATCAGGCGATTTGTTCTGCGCTTCTGGAGGAAGGATCGGCGGTTTCAAGAAGAACAGTCGCGAAATATCGGGAGCAGTTACATATACCGTCTTCTGCAAAACGTAAAAGGTACGAGTAAGGAGATCATATGATTATTTATTTTTATACACGGCCAGGCTGTCACTTATGTGAGGATGCACAAAAAGTAGTCAGCTCTATCGCCCAAAAATGGAAGGTAGAAATGGTGGAACGAAATATTGATACGAAGGATGAATGGACTGAAAAATACGGACTGATCATTCCAGCTGTAGAAGCAGGGGGAGAACTTATGGCTTACGGCCATGTTGAATATGAATCCCTTTTGGCAAAATTAAAACAACGAGTTAAAGAATAATTTAAAAAAGAACAGGCGCTTTTCATTGATTTTTAAATTTCGCCCTGCTACAATGAGTTTGTGAGCAGGGAAAAATTTTTTTCGTTGGAGTGGGACGCGTAACGTTTTGTCTGGGACGAAAGAGAACCCAAAAGACCGAAGAGGAGCGCAGGATATGAAACCGATCTTGAATATTCAACAGCAGCTCGTACCGGACCTGCTTGACATTATGCAAAAACGCTATCGCCTGCTGCAGGCGGTTCGGATTGCCGGGACGGCTGGAAGGCGGACGCTTGCCCAGTCGCTAAGCATGACGGAGCGTGTTGTCAGAAGCGAAGCGGAGTTTTTGAAAGAACGCGGATTGCTCGATTTCAGCGCATCAGGCATGAAATTAACAGAAACGGGTATGGATGTGGTGAGGGAGCTGGAAGAGCTGATGCTTGAGCTTAAGGGCATTGATTCAATGGCCGAAGAGCTGAAGGCTCGTTACAACTTATCAGAAGCTGTTATTGTGCCAGGCAATTGTGATGAATCGGCATTCGTGAAAAAAGCAATCGGTGAAGCGTGCGTAAGCCGCATAAAGAGCAGGCTCAGCGGTAACACTATCATCGCTGTAACAGGCGGCTCTACAATGGCAGAAGCAGCAAGAACGATGAAACCGGATTTTGCTGAAGGGAAACAAGTTTTATTTGTGCCGGCAAGGGGTGGTATTGGGGATGATGTCCGCAATGAAGCCAACACGATCGCCGCATTAATGGCACAAAACACAAACGGGTCACACCGCGTATTGTATGCACCGGAGCGAATCAGCCCGGATGTGCGGGAATCTCTTCTTCAGGAGCCGGCAATCAAAGAAGCTGTCAGCATGATCCAGTCCGCAGACATTGTTTTACACGGTGTCGGGAATGCGATCTCAATGGCAAAACGCCGTCAAACACCAGAAGCGGAACTTGCGATGCTGGAACGAAATGAAGCAGTGGCTGAAGCATTCGGCTACTATTTCAACAATGAAGGCGAAGTTATTCAAAAGTTATCAACAATCGGCTTGAAGCTGGATGATCTGCAGCATGCCAAGGTTGTCATCGCGGCAGCAGGCGGTGCATCAAAAGGAAAAGCCATCCGTTCCTATTTGAACGGATCACCAAAGCTTGATATTTTAGTGACAGACGAAGCAGCCGCAAGAGAATTGCTTGAAGACCTATCTTAACGCGAACATCCGGCAGCTCTCATTTGAACTGGCGGTTTGATAAACAATTTCGAGGAGGAAATCACTCATGGCAGTAAAAATTGGTATTAATGGTTTTGGACGTATTGGACGTAACGTATTCCGCGCAGCACTTAACAATCCGGAAGTTGATGTAGTAGCAATCAACGACCTTACAGATGCAAACATGCTTGCACACCTTTTAAAATACGATACAGTTCACGGCACACTTAACGCAGACGTAACAGTTGACGGCGATACAATCGTTGTAAACGGCGAGCGCGTAAAAGTAACAGCTGAACGCGATCCAGCGCAAATTCCTTGGGGAGCTAACGGTGCGGAAGTAGTTGTTGAATCAACTGGCCGTTTCACAAAACGTGCAGACGCAGCGAAACACCTTGAAGGCGGCGCGAAAAAAGTCATCATCTCTGCTCCGGCATCTGATGAAGATATCACAATTGTTATGGGTGTTAACGAAGATAAATACGATGCAGCAAACCACCAGGTTATTTCAAATGCATCTTGTACAACAAACTGCCTGGCTCCATTTGCAAAAGTATTGAACGAAAAATTCGGTATCGTTCGCGGTATGATGACAACTGTTCACTCTTACACAAATGACCAGCAAATCCTTGACCTGCCGCACTCTGACTACCGTCGTGCGCGTGCAGCAGCAGAAAACATGATTCCAACTTCTACAGGTGCAGCGAAAGCCGTTTCTCTTGTGCTTCCTGAATTGAAAGGCAAACTAAACGGTATGGCTATGCGTGTTCCAACACCAAACGTTTCTGTTGTAGACCTTGTAGCAGAATTGAAGCAGGATGTAACAGCTGAAGAAGTAAACGAAGCGCTAAAAACAGCAGCTGAAGGCGAACTTAAAGGTATTCTTGCTTACACTGAGCTTCCACTTGTATCTTCTGATTACAATGGCTCACCAGCTTCTTCAACAATCGATGCACTTTCAACGATGGTTATGGAAGGCAATATGGTAAAAGTTCTTTCTTGGTACGATAACGAGAACGGCTATTCAAACCGTGTAGTTGACCTTGCTCAATACATCGCTGCAAAAGGTCTTTAATTAAAACACGCTGTTTTTCAAGCTATAACTTGGAAATCAACAGTTCACCATCTATAATAAAAAGGTGAAACGGGGAGCGGGATACAATCCCCGCTCCCTTTTTTTGTGTGTAAGCCGTTATGCGTCGGCTGTTTAACAGCGTCGAACGGTGCCGGCAGAGTGCTGCACGCTTAGCTTTCGCTTTTCAATTACACTGGGAGGTCTTCTCGATGAACAAAAAAACGATTAAAGATTTGGATTTGAAAGGCAAACGCGTTTTTTGCCGCGTTGATTTCAATGTTCCAATGAAAGATGGCAAAATCACGGACGACACACGTATCCGTGCGGCGATTCCGACAATTGAGTATTTGTCTGAACAGGGAGCCATCGTCCTTCTGGCAAGCCACCTTGGCCGTCCAAAAGGAGAAGTAAACGAAGAGATGCGCCTGACAGAAGCTGGACGCCGCTTGGCTGAGCTTACAGGCAAACAAATCGCCAAAGTAGATGAAGCTTATGGCGACAGTGTGAAAGAAGCGATTTCTGGTATGAAAGAAGGCGACATTCTTCTTCTTGAAAACGTTCGTTTCTATCCGGGCGAAGAAAAGAATGATCCAGAGCTGGCAAAAGAATTTGCTTCGCTTGCAGACATCTATGTAAATGACGCGTTTGGTGCGGCTCACCGTGCTCACGCTTCTACAGAAGGAATTGCTCATCTTCTTCCATCTGCTTCTGGCTTCTTGATGCAAAAAGAATTGGACGTGCTTGGAAAAGCCCTGTCTGAGCCGGATCGTCCGTTTACAGCAATCGTCGGCGGAGCGAAAGTAAGAGACAAAATCGGTGTGATCGATCACTTGCTTGATAAAGTAGATAACTTGATCATTGGCGGCGGTCTTGCGTACACATTCGTAAAAGCACTTGGACATGAAATCGGCAAATCTCTTTTAGAAGAAGACAAAATGGATCTGGCAAAAGAATTTATGAAAAAAGCCGAAGAAAAAGGCGTGAAATTCTTGATGCCGGTTGATGTAACCGTAGCAGACGATTTCGGTGAGGATGCGAACACAAAAATCGTTCCAATCAACGAAATTCCAGCTGACTGGGAAGCGCTTGATATTGGCCCGAAAACGATTGAACTGTACGCAGAAACAATCAAAAATTCAAAGCTTGTTATTTGGAATGGCCCAATGGGTGTATTTGAACTTGATACGTTCGCTAAAGGTACAAGAGGAGTCGCACAAGCTCTGGCTGATTCAGATGCGTATTCTATCATTGGCGGCGGCGATTCAGCAGCAGCGGTTGAAAAATTCGACCTTGCTGATCAAATGAGCCACATTTCAACAGGCGGCGGCGCGAGCCTTGAATTTATGGAAGGTAAAGAGCTTCCAGGCGTTACAGCACTTGACGACAAGTAATTTCGAAGCAGCAGAAGGGAGATTTATTCATGCGTAAACCAATTATTGCAGGTAACTGGAAAATGAATAAAACGCTTAGCGAAGCAATTGAATTTGCGAGCGACGTAAAAGGAAAAGTACCATCATCAGAACGAGTGGACAGTGTCATTGGTGCACCTGCCCTGTTTCTTGGCCAGCTTGTTGAAGCAGTAAAAGGAACAGACTTGAAAATTAGCGCGCAAAACGCTCATTTTGAAGACAACGGTGCTTTCACAGGTGAAACAAGCCCAAAAGCACTTGCGGATCTTGGCGTTGAATATGTGATTATCGGCCATTCAGAGCGCCGTGAACTGTTCAATGAAACAGATGAGTCTGTAAACAAAAAAGCAAAAGCAATTTTTAACCATGGCATGACACCAATCATTTGCTGTGGTGAAACGCTGGAACAGCGTGAAGCAGGCGAAACAAATGCATTTGTTTCAGGCCAGATCAAAGCAGCACTTGAAGGCCTGTCAGAAGAGCAAGTAAGCAGTTCTGTCCTTGCTTATGAGCCAATCTGGGCAATCGGCACAGGTAAATCGTCTTCATCAAACGATGCAAACGAAGTATGTGCAGAAATCCGTGAAACAGTTCGCGGTCTTTACTCAGAAAAATGTGCTGATTCTGTCCGCATTCAATACGGCGGCAGCGTGAAGCCTGAAAACATTGCAGAATACATGGCACAGCCGGATATCGACGGCGCACTTGTCGGCGGCGCAAGCTTGGATGCGGCATCGTACCTTGCTCTTTTGGAGGCTGTAAACAATGGCTAAAGGACCGGTTGCGCTCATTATTCTCGACGGGTTCGCCTGCCGGGCTGAAACGAGCGGTAATGCGGTTGCACAGGCCAATAAGCCGAATTTTGACCGCTATTGGAGCCAATTTCCTCATGCGCAGCTGACAGCAAGCGGGGAAGCAGTTGGTCTTCCGGATGGCCAGATGGGCAACTCGGAAGTAGGTCATATGAATATTGGTGCTGGCCGAATTGTGTATCAAAGTTTAACAAGAATCAACATCGCGATTCGCGAAGGTGATTTTTTCGAAAACGAGCAATTCATCAAAGCAGCTGATTATGCGAAGGCGAATGGCACAGCCCTTCATTTATTTGGATTACTGTCTGATGGCGGCGTACATAGCCATATTGAACATTTAAAAGCGCTGCTTGAGTTCGCAAAACGGCAGGGACTCGAAAAGGTGTTTGTTCACGCTTTTCTGGACGGCCGTGATGTGGGACCTAAAACAGCAAAGAGCTACATTGAAGATGTACAGGCGAAAATGGACGAGCTTGGCGTTGGCCAGTTTGCGACAATTTCTGGACGCTATTATGCAATGGACCGCGATAACCGCTGGGATCGTGTTCAAAAGGCATATGATGCAATTGCGCAAAACGATGCACCAAAGTTTGCCGATCCGCTTGAAGCACTTGAAGCCTCTTACGCAGCGGATGTTGTGGATGAATTTTTCATGCCGGCTGTTATGACCGACAAAAACGGTCAGCCGATTGCGAAAGTTCAAGATAATGATGCCGTGATTTTCTTTAACTTCCGTCCTGACCGGGCGATTCAGTTAGCGAATGTGTTTACAAACGAAGACTTTATGGGGTTCGATCGTGGCGAATTCCGTCCTAAAAACTTGTTTTTTGTTTGTATGACACCATATTCGGAAACAGTTAAGGGAGTCATCGCGTATAACAAAACAGATTTATCAAATACTGTCGGTGAAGTATTAGCCAACAACAATCTTCGCCAGCTCCGCATTGCGGAAACAGAAAAATATCCTCACGTAACGTTCTTTATGAGCGGCGGACGTGAAGGTGAATTCCCGGGAGAAAAACGCATTCTGGTAAATTCACCGAAAGTGGCAACCTATGATTTGCAGCCGGAAATGAGTGCATATGAAGTAACGGACGCGTTACTTGCCGAAATCGAAGGCGACAAGCAGGATGCGATTATCCTTAACTTTGCAAATCCGGATATGGTTGGCCATTCAGGTCTTTTAGAACCGACGATCAAAGCGGTAGAAACAGTGGATGAATGCCTTGGACGGGTCGTGGATTTGATCATCTCAAAAGGCGGCACAGCGATTATTACAGCCGACCATGGCAATGCTGATGAAGTAGTAACAGTAGACGGTAATCCAATGACAGCTCATACGACCAACCCTGTACCAGTGATAGTCACAAAAGAGGGCGTAACACTTCGCGAGGGCGGTATTTTGGGCGACTTGGCACCAACAATGCTTGATTTATTACAGGTAGAACAGCCAGTTGAAATGACTGGAAAAACACTTATTAACCATTAAGGGAGAGAATAAACAATGCCAGTAATTACAGACGTTTATGCACGCGAAGTACTTGATTCACGCGGAAATCCAACAATCGAAGTAGAAGTATACACAGAGTCCGGCGCATTTGGACGCGCACTTGTTCCATCTGGTGCATCAACAGGTGAATACGAAGCAGTAGAACTTCGTGATGGTGACAAAGGCCGCTACCTTGGTAAAGGTGTTGAGCAGGCAGTTAAAAATGTAAACGAAGTAATCGCTCCAGAAATCGTAGGCAGCTTCGTTGTTACAGATCAAATCGGCATTGACAAAGCGATGATCGAGCTTGACGGTACAGAAAACAAAGGCAAATTAGGCGCAAACGCAATTCTTGGTGTATCTATGGCCGTTGCACATGCAGCAGCTGATTACCATGGTGTATACCTTTATGAATACCTTGGCGGCGTAAACGGCAAGCAGCTTCCAGTTCCAATGATGAACATCGTAAACGGCGGTGAGCATGCGGATAACAACGTTGATATCCAGGAATTCATGATCATGCCTGTTGGCGCGCCTACATTCAAAGAAGCGCTTCGTACGGGAGCGGAAATTTTCCATAACCTAAAAGCAGTTCTTCATGAAAAAGGCTTGAACACAGCAGTTGGTGACGAAGGTGGTTTCGCGCCAAACCTTGGTTCAAACGAAGAAGCTCTTCAAACAATTATCGAAGCAATCGAGCGCGCTGGCTACAAACCAGGCGAAGAAGTGAAATTGGCAATGGATGCTGCTTCTTCTGAGTTCTACAACAAAGAAGACGGCAAATACCATCTTTCTGGCGAAGGCGTTGTGAAAACATCTGCAGAAATGGTTGACTGGTACGAAGAAATGGCAAACAAATACCCAATCGTTTCAATTGAAGACGGTTTGGATGAAAACGACTGGGAAGGCCATAAATTGCTTACAGAGCGCCTTGGCGATCGTGTACAGCTTGTTGGTGATGACTTGTTCGTTACAAACACGAAAAAGCTTGCAGAAGGTATTAAAAACGGCGTAGGTAACTCAATCCTAATCAAAGTAAACCAAATCGGTACATTGACTGAAACATTCGATGCAATCGAAATGGCAAAACGTGCTGGCTATACAGCGGTTATCTCTCACCGTTCTGGTGAAACAGAAGATGCAACAATTGCTGATATCGCAGTTGCAACAAACGCTGGTCAAATCAAAACAGGTGCACCGTCACGTACGGACCGTGTAGCAAAATACAACCAGCTTCTTCGCATCGAAGACAACCTGGCTGAACTTGCCCAGTACCTTGGCAATGACACATTCTACAACTTGAAAAAATAATAACGCATGAAAAGCCCGGCGGCCGCCGGGCTTTTTGCGCCTGTGCAAAAAGTATGATATAATTCACTCATCTATAGGCTCGTCTTTGATGGAGGTAAAATTATGTTGCATACAGTGCTTATTGTACTGCTTGTGGTTGTGGCAATTGCGCTTATCGCGGTTGTTTTGCTGCAATCGGGGAAAAGCTCCGGACTTTCTGGTGCGATTTCCGGTGGTGCAGAGCAGTTGTTTGGAAAACAAAAAGCGCGTGGGCTCGATCTGGTGCTGCATCGCTTGACAGTCGTTCTGTCTGTGCTGTTTTTCGTTTTAACAATTGCGCTTTCTTACTTTGGTTTATAATAAAAAAGGCGATTCGGCTGAATCGCCTTTTTTGTGCTTTAAACCCTCCATCGCTTTTAAAAAAGAAAGGATTGATTTACATGAAATTAACACTGCCAACACCTTTTACATTTGAAGCCGGTAAGCGGGCTGTTTTGCTTTTGCACGGTTTCACTGGAAATTCAGCTGATGTGCGCATGATTGGTCGTTTTCTTGAGAAAAATGGATATACATCACACGCACCGCACTACAAAGGACACGCGGTTCCGCCTGAAGAACTGGTGAAAACAGGTCCGGAAGATTGGTGGAAAGATGTTGAAGACGGGTACAATCATTTGCTTGGCCTTGGCTACGAAGAAATTGCTGTATGCGGACTGTCGCTCGGCGGTGTTTTTGCATTGAAACTCGGTTATACTAAACCTGTAAAGGGTATTGTTCCAATGTGCGCCCCGATGTCGATGAAAGATGAGCAGACAATGTACAATGGAGTAGTGGAGTACGCGCGCGGATTCAAGAAATTTGAAGGGAAATCCGCTGATGTTATTGAAAAAGAAATAGAAGCCTTTAAACAAACACCAATGAACACGCTGGCGGCGCTTCGTGAGCTTGTACAGGACGTACGCAGCCATATCGACCACATCTATGCACCTGTTTTCGTGGTACAGGCACGCAATGATGAAATGATTGATACAAACAGCGCCAATGTGATTTTCGAAGGCGTAGAAACAGACGAAAAACAATTGAAGTGGTACGAAGAGTCCGGTCATGTGATCACACTGGATAAAGAAAAAGAGCAGCTGCATGCAGACATTCTTGCTTTTCTCCAAACACTTGATTGGACCGTGTAACCTTCGCAAAAGGAGGCGGGTTCCGGATGGACCAGCACATAGAGAAAATCGTCGATCGATTATTGACGTACATGAAAGAAGAATCATACAAGCCGCTTACTGTGCAGGAGCTTGAAGAAGTACTTGGCATTGAAGGATCGGAAGGGTTCCGAGACTTTGTAAAGTCGCTCGTGTACATGGAGGAGCGCGGTTTAGTCGTTCGGACGCGCGCAAACCGGTACGGTCTGCCAGAAAAAATGAACCTTGTACGCGGGAAGATTTCCGGTCATCCAAAAGGGTTTGCTTTCCTGCTGCCGGATGAGCAGGGAATGGATGATGTATTCATTCCGCCGCATGAAACAAACGGCGCTCTAAACGGTGACACGGCGCTCGTCCGCGTCACAAAAGAAGACCAGAGCGGAACGCGCCGGGAAGGAACTGTTGTCCGCATTTTAGAACGCGGCCAAACAGATATCGTCGGTACGTTTATCGACAAAAAAAGCTTTGGTTTTGTTGAAACAGATGACAAAAAATTCACGGCGGATATTTTTATTCCCAAGGAAAAAACCGCCGGTGCCATTGACGGCCACAAAGTGGTTGTCCATATTACACGCTGGCCGGAGGGACGCCAGGCGGCAGAAGGCGAAGTAAAAGAAATCATCGGGCATAAAAACGATCCTGGCGTTGATATTATGTCGATTATTTATAAACACGGCCTGCCGCAGGAATTTCCAGAAGAAGTGCTGGAGCAGGCGAATGCAGTGCCGGATGAAATTGATCCGAAAGATATTGCCAACCGCCGTGATCTCCGCGACGAAGTGATTGTGACCATTGACGGGGCGGATGCAAAAGATCTGGATGATGCTGTAATGGTCACAAAGCTTGAAAACGGCAACTATAAGCTCGGCGTTCACATTGCTGATGTCAGCCACTATGTAACAGAAAATTCTCCGATCGATAGGGAAGCCTATGAGCGCGGTACAAGTGTTTATCTGGTGGACCGTGTCATTCCGATGATTCCACACCGCCTGTCAAACGGTATTTGCTCGCTGAATCCAAAAGTGGATCGTCTGACTATGTCTTGCGAGATGGAAATTAACGCATCTGGTGAGGTTGTCAGCCATGAAATCTTTGACAGTGTGATTCGAACAACAGAACGAATGACGTATTTCGATGTAAACCGAATTTTAGTTGACAAGGACGAAGAGCTGCGTGCGAAGTACGAGCCGCTTGTGCCGATGTTTGAACGAATGGAAGACCTGGCGGCGATTTTACGTCAAAAGCGGACTGACCGCGGCGCAATTGACTTTGATTTCAAGGAAGCGAAAGTGCTTGTTGACGAGGACGGCCACCCAACGGATGTTGTGATTCGGGAACGTTCTGTTGGTGAAAAGCTGATTGAAGAATTTATGCTGGCAGCGAACGAAACTGTAGCAGAGCATTTCCACTGGATGGATGTTCCATTCTTGTATCGGATCCACGAAGATCCAAAAGAAGACAAATTGCAGCGCTTCTTTGAGTTTTTGACGAATTTCGGATTAAATGTAAAAGGTACCGCCAACTCTGTTCATCCGCGTGCCCTGCAGGAAATTATTGAAAATGTAAAAGATACACCGGAAGAAACCGTTATTTCCACGGTTATGCTGCGGTCTATGCAGCAGGCAAAGTATAACGCAAACAGCCTGGGGCATTTTGGGCTTGCAGCAGAGTTTTACACGCATTTCACATCGCCGATCCGCCGCTATCCGGATTTGATTGTTCACCGGTTGATTCGTACCTATTTAATCAATGGTGATTTAACACCGCAAACACAGGAAAAATGGGACGCACGCCTTCCTGAAATTGGAGACCATACATCCAGTATGGAGCGCCGGGCGGTTGAGGCGGAGCGTGATACAGACGAACTGAAAAAAGCAGAGTTTATGCTTGATAAGATCGGGGAAGAGTATGACGGTGTCATCAGCTCCGTAACCAACTTCGGCATGTTTGTAGCGCTCGAAAACACGATTGAAGGTCTGGTTCATGTTTCTTATATGACAGATGATTACTATCGTTATGACGAACGCCATTTTGCCATGATTGGTGAGCGAAGCGGTAACGTATTCCGCATTGGAGATGAAATTACAGTCCGCGTGCGCGACGTCAATAAAGAAGAGCAGTCAGTGGATTTTGAAATCGTCGGCATGAAAAAACAGCGTGAGCGTCCAAAACGAACAGATGGAGCTGCTGAAAAAAAACCGCGCGGTCGTGGTAAAAAAGCACAGGCCATTAAGCGGGAAGAACGGCCAGCAAGAAAATCGGCACGTTCCGATACGAAAGAGAGCGGCGGTGAATGGTCAAATCAGCCGCCGAAGAAAAAGAAAAAACGTAAATTTTACGAAGGAATTGCAAAGAAAAAGAAACGCAAGTAAGAAAGTGGGGATGAGCGGATGCCAAAGGGAGAGGGAAAGGTGGTCGCGCAAAATAAAAAAGCGCGCCACGACTATTTTATTGAAGAAACATACGAAGCCGGTCTTGTGCTTCTAGGAACAGAAATTAAAGCAATCCGGGCGGGACGAGTGAATTTAAAAGATTCATTCGCCCGCATTCGAAACGGTGAACTATTCGTTCATAATATGCATATCAGTCCATACGAGCAGGGGAATATTCATAACCATGAGCCGCTTCGCACACGGAAGCTTCTTTTGCACCGTAAGCAAATCAATACACTGATTGGGGAAACGAAAGAAGCCGGCTACTCGATCGTTCCGTTGAAGCTATATTTAAAGGATGGCTATGCGAAGCTGTTAATTGGCCTTGCAAAAGGGAAAAAGAAATACGATAAGCGGGAAGACTTAAAGCAAAAAGAAGCAAAACGCGACATTGAACGTGCATTCCGTGATCGACAAAAAGGTTGAATAACTAGTTTGTTTGTGGTATGATAGATTCTGTCACGATGAAGCAGCTATGCTTCGATACTACTTATATCCGGGGACGTTACGGATTCGACAGGGGTAGTTCGAGCCTGGGCTGCGGGCCAGAGGGTCGGCTCTGTCAAAACGCACTTGCCTATAATAACTGGCAAACAACAAACTCAACTACAAGCTGCCTAATTAAATTTAGGTTAGCCTGTGCTCCTCCCGCTGTTGTCCGTGCAGTCGGGTAAGGGGCTCACTCTTAGCGGACTACGCTTGATTCCTCCGTCTGGGGATGAGAGAAGAGACTAATCAGACTGGCCGATTCAAACGCCTGCTGTGCGGCAGTTGGACCGGCGAGACCGAAATAGTACAGCTATGCCCGTAGACGCTCAGGTGCCGTTATCTTTGGACGCGGGTTCGACTCCCGCCGTCTCCATATTTTATATGGAGCACCTCTTTTAAAAAGCCTTGCGAATCATTCGCAAGGCTTTTTTTATTTTTATTTTTATAAAAGCACCTTGTCAGTGCTTAGACGTAAATCACTTTTTAGTAAAGAGCATATAGTAAGAGAGTCGGCATACATTGTTAAAACAATGCGAGGTGATTGGTGTGAAAAAAATCATCATCATCGGTTCAGGTGGACATGCGAGCGTTATTATCGATGCCATTGAAAAAGAAAGAAAATACTCTATATACGGGATTGTTGACCCTATTCGTCCCGTTAACACGATTATATATGGATATCGGGTTGTTGGAACAGAATCCACTTTGCTTAAATTAGGCAAACAGGTATATGGAGGTATTGTGGCTATTGAAGACAATTGGGGACGAAAAAACACAATTGCTGCGATTCGCAAGCTAATGCCTGATTTTTCTTTTGTTTCGGTTATACACCCATCCGCATGTATTAGCAGCAATGTCAAAATAGGGGATGGTACGGCTGTGATGGCAGGGGCGATCATCAACCGAAACACGATTATAGGAGAGCATTCGATCATTAATACAAACTCTTCGGTTGATCATGACTGTATACTTAGTGACTTTGTCAGTGTGGCTCCGGGCGCTGTGCTGGGCAGGAATGTTAAAGTAGGAAACGGTGCAGTTGTATCGCTCGGTGCCAGGGTGATTCATTCGGTGAGCATTGGAGAGCATACGGTCATTGGAGCTGGATCAACCGTTTTGCAGAGCATCGGTTCGTATGGCGTGGCCTATGGAACTCCTGCAAAGGTAGTCAGAACAAGAAAACAAGAAGACAATTACTTGTCGTAAAAACGAGAAGTCTGCTTTGTTACGAAAAAAAGAAATCAATTTGATAAGAAGGCACGATTTCTTTTAGAATCGATTTGATGGCAGCGTCTGTTTCCTCGTCTCCTGGTCCGTAAACAAGCTGCTCCAGGCGGTTCAGCCAGAATGGCAGATTGGTCTTTGTGCTATTCGTCGTTCTGGCTGCGTAAATCAATTCGTGCTTGGAAGCGATATGGCCTTCTTCTGTAGTAAACAGTTCCTCATACAGCTTTTCTCCTGGCCGCATACCTGTATAGCGGATCTCAATATCCTTGTCTGGTGTCAGGCCGGATAAGGTGATTAAATTTCGAGCCAGCTCGCTAATTTTAACCGGCTTGCCCATATCTAAAATAAAAATTTCCCCGCCTTTTGCCAGTGCCCCTGCCTGGATGACCAGCTGCACCGCTTCTGGAATCGTCATAAAATAACGGGTCATCTCCCGATGGGTGACTGTAACAGGACCGCCGTTTTGAATTTGTTTTTTAAACAACGGGATCACACTGCCTCTGCTTCCGAGTACATTTCCGAACCGGACAGCAACAAAATTTGTTTTGCTCTGCTGATTCAAGTTTTGAATAATTAGCTCAGCAACCCGCTTTGTCGTTCCCATCACGCTTGTTGGGTTTACCGCTTTGTCTGTTGAAATTTGAACATACGTTTCAACATTGTATTGATCGGCGCATTCCGCCAGGTTTTTTGTTCCAAAAATGTTGTTTTTAACTGCCTCAGTCGGATTATGCTCCATTAAAGGTACATGCTTGTGGGCAGCTGCGTGAAAAACAACCTGCGGACGGTAAACGGAAAAAATATGTTCAAGCCGGGTTTTATCTTGGATATCTGCGATAAGCGCTTTGACAGAAAGGTTCGGATAAAGCTGCTCAAGCTCCCTTTCAATCATGTAAATACTATTTTCACCGTGGCCCAGCAGCAATACTTTTTTGGGGTGAAACGAAGCAATTTGCCGGCAGATTTCAGATCCAATGGAGCCGCCAGCGCCAGTAATGAGCACCGTTTTTTCTTGTACATAATGGGAAATTCCGGGAACGTCCAGCTGGATCGGCGGGCGTCCAAGCAAATCCTCCACCTTTACCTCTCGGATCATACTGAGTGTAACCCGTCCTTGAATAATATCCGTAATACGTGGCAGGATTCTCACGGGGATGCCGCATCTCTGGCAGCTTTTCACAATACGCGTAATATCACTACCGGAAGCGGACGGAATCGCAATAATTGCCATTTCAATATTGTATTGCTTAATAACCCGCTCGATCTCGGAGCTTGTGCCGGCAACCGGCATGTTCCGGACGTGAAGGCCGACTTTTTCTGAATCGTCATCAATAAACGCGACAGGGTACAAAGGAGGGTCGATCGACTTTTTCAGCTCTTTCACCACTAAAATACCTGCATCGCCGGCTCCGATGATAAGGGTTCGTTTCCCTTTTTTATTGGGAACGCCTTTATTTTCATTCAAAGACCATAAAATCAGTCTTGAAAATAAAAAGGCAGCCAATGCCACCGTCCAGGTCATAAAAAGAAGAGAGAACGACAAAGTGGTGACGCGCCAGACTGAAAAAAGAAGGTGCAGCAGACCGCCTGTTACAAAAGCAAAGGTGAAGCTTTTTCCAATAACCTTTGTTTCCCCCATACTTGCAAAACGCCACAAGTGACGGTAATGGTGAAAGTAATGAAATCCGATCGTCAGCACAGCCCAGAGTAACCCGAAGAGATAGACGGCTTCCAAAAACGTAATCCCTCTATGGTTTTCATAGAAAACGAAGCAGGAAACGGCGACAGCAAAAAAGAGAATCCCAAAATCCATTAAAAGTGCCAGAGCGTATCGTTTTGTTCGGTTCACACCAAAGCTCCTTTCTATACTTTTTAGCTCTTTACTTTATATGAATTTATCGAATGAAATGTGAGGGAATTAGTAAAAAAAAGGAAGAGAGGGAATGGGCTGTTAAACCATGCACGGAATGAAGGTATGCTTACTTTCATTCCGTGCACGGTTTTTTAGCGTAAGAGGAAGCGCGCGGCTCGCTTTGTACCTTTCTTTTTTCTTTATACATTTCCTGATCGGCCATTTCAAGCAGCTCCTCAAGGGAAATATTCATTCCGGGGTGATAATAGCAGATGCCGTGGCTTGCTGATAATTCATATGGCTGCTGGGAAATTTGGTTGGCGCGATCAAATTCGGTCCTAATCGCGGCCCAGGTTCTATTGGCGGCTTCTGGCGGCTGATTGGGAAAAAGAATAATAAATTCATCTCCGCCCAGGCGAAATAAAACATCTTCTTCATGAAGTGCTTTTTGAATCGCCTGACAAATCTCCTGGATAAACTGATCGCCTTTGTTATGACCGTACCGATCATTGACTGTTTTTAAACCGTTAATATCAATGTAACAAAGTGTAAATGGGCTGGCCTCGCGGCTGTGTAACAAGCTGGAAAGAATATTGAGCCCTTTTCGTCTGTTCATGATACCGGTCAATTCATCCAGAAAAGCATGGGCTGACAGTTTTTCTTCCTCTGCTTTAAAGCTAGTAACGTCTGTTGTGCCGATCAACAAGCACGCCTCTCCAAAATACTCAACTAATTCTACATTCAGCATAATCCAGATATCCTTTTTTGCCGGATCAAAATGAGGTGTTAAATACCCCTTAATGCTTTTTTGATCCTTCAAAATATTGATCATATTACGCTGTTCATAGGAATCTTTGAAAAAAAGGCCTGCCCCTTTCTCAAGCAGCTGACTTCCCTCATAGTAAGCATAAGCCCGCTGGTTAAGCAGCAAAATTTCATTGCCTGAAAGCCTGGCTAAAATGAGCGGGTGTGGATTCAAATCAAATAAAAGGCGAAACGTTTTTTCATTTTTTTGGAGCAGCAGCTGGCTTTCTGTTTCCCTTTTTCGATAAAAATAAAAAGTAGCTGACAGAAAAAAAGCAATCCCTGCTGTAGCGGTGGAATTAATCATATTCATAATCGATGTAAGAGAAAAACCGTCGATTTTCATTAAGCCTGCTAGAAACAAAAGGTGAATGCCGATCAGTATACCCGCTGATTTCGAGGGAGGGATTGGAAAAACAACGGATGCCGCCAGTAAAATCACTAAATAAGCATAAATATTGTTCGTGAGAAACTGGCTGTTCAGTGAGCCGGCCGCACCGATGAAAAGATAAAAGCAATAGTAACAGCATACATAATGCAAAAAAACACTTCGGTCATCCTGGTGGCGCTGGGTCACCCACTTGCGAACGAGCAAAAAAAGAAGGGATATAAAAAATGAAAGAAAATGCAGGGAAGCGAGAATCGCTAAATTCAAACGTTTTTCTCCTGTTGTTAAAAAATAAATATCCAAAGCGAGATAAAGTGGATAGGTGATCACAATCATAAAACAGACAGTCCGGAGCCTGGTAAACAGCAGCTCGCCGTGCTGACGCTGGAAAAGTTGTTCATCTGCATGCTGGCCTGGTTGTAAGAAAGCCTGGAAAAAAGTACTCCATTTTGTTTTCTTCATATAAATAAATCCTTTTTTACTTGCATTTTACCACAGCTTTATCAGACATTTAATAGATTCAACATTGTTTTAAACAAGCTGTTTACAAGCAAAAAAAGGTTCCCGGGAACAGCGTTTCCGGGAACTTTCATTTGAATTTGTTTTGAATGCCAAATCGTGCATTCAGCTGTCCTTTGATCATGCTTCGTTTCAATTTGTCCTGGTCTGGTTTTTTCTTCATTTCCTGTCTGATTTCAAATGTTCGGACACCATCTTCCATCTGATTGGCAATATCCATTAGTGTTTCCACATCGCCAAATGAATATTTTCGTGTACCCCGCTCTGAGCGGTCTGGGAAAATAAGCTGGCGTTCTTCATAGTAGCGAATCTGACGTTCAGACAAGCCGGTTAATTCGCTCACAATTCCAATTGTAATAACCTTTTTCGTCTTATAGCTTTTTTCTTCATCTGTCATGGAATCACCTCGAAATGAATTACCTTTACTATTATATATCAATGAGTTAATTTATGTAACAATTATATGTAATATTTTCTTACAAATAATTATTATGTTAGATTATATAACATTTATTGTGACTACTTCTTTTAAGTCTCCTATAATCAACACTATCAACAGCCACCAAGGAGGATGTTCAGATGACAAAAGAAAAAATTGTATTAATCGGAAATGGGATGGCCGGTGTCAGATCCATTGAAGAATTATTAAAAATAAATTCAGATCGCTTTGATATTACGATTTTCGGCGAAGAGCCTTATCCAAACTATAATCGCATCCAACTATCAAAAGTGCTTCAAGGTGATACGGAAATTGCGGACATCACATTGAACGACTGGAACTGGTATGCAGAAAACAATATTCATATTTATGCTGGAGAAAAAGTAAGTCGAATCGATACAGAAAAAAAGATGATTTATACCGATAAAGAACGCGTAGTCGTATACGACAAATTAATTATTGCCACAGGTTCCGTTCCCTTTATTATCCCGGTGCCGGGTCACGAAAAAAAAGGCGTGACTGCGTTCCGCGATATTAAAGACTGTGAAAAAATGATTAACGCATCGAAACAATATAAAAAAGCATCAGTGATCGGTGGCGGCCTGCTTGGCCTGGAAGCGGCACGCGGGCTTTTAAATCTTGGTATGGAAGTGAATGTGATTCACCTGGCTGACTTTTTAATGGAGCGCCAGCTGGATGAAACAGCCGGTAAAATGCTGCGAAAAGAGCTCGAAAAGCAGGGCATGAATTTCCTGATGAATAAGCAGACAGCCGAGATTGTAGGTGGAGAAAGAGTAGAAGGCATCCGCTTTAATGACGGGGAAGAAATCGAAACGGATCTTGTGGTTATGGCAGCTGGTATCCGCCCGAATACGTCCCTGGCGAAAGAAAGTGGCATTGCCGTAAACCGGGGCATCCTCGTCAATGACTACATGGAAACGAATATTCCAGACGTGTATGCAGTTGGGGAGTGCGCAGAGCACCGTGAAGTGGTGTATGGTCTTGTCGCACCGCTTTATGAACAGGGCAAAGCGATGGCGGCACATATTTGTGGTACAGTAGCTGCCGGCTATGAAGGTTCGGTTCTATCGACACAGTTAAAAGTCTCGGGTGTAGACGTATTCTCGGTCGGTGAAATTGTCGAGGACGAGGAAACAAAGACCATTAAAATGTTTGATGATTGGAAAGGCACATACAAAAAGGTCTTAATCCGCGATGGGAAAATGGCCGGTGCTGTCCTGTTTGGAGACACAGGTGAAGGAAACAAGCTGCTTCGCTTAATTAATAAGAAAGCGGACGTGGAGGACTACATGGGTGCAGCAGAAGAAACCGATGGCGGTGGAAGTCTGGTGGCATCAATGGATGACAGTGAACTGATCTGCGGCTGTAATGGTGTATCCAAGGGTGACATTGTTTGTGCCATTAAAGAAAACGGCTTAACAACCGTGGATGAAGTAAAAGGGTGCACAGGCGCTTCCCGCTCATGCGGCGGCTGTAAACCGCTTGTGGTTGACCTGCTGGCACATACGCTTGGCGACAGCTTTGACACCTCTACTCAAAAAGAAGCGATCTGCGGCTGCACGGCGCTGTCCCGCGACGAAGTGGTCGAAGCGATCCGTGAAAAAGGGCTGAACCATACAAAAGAAGTAATGAATGTGCTTGGCTGGGAAACAGACGGCGGCTGCTCCAAATGCCGTCCGGCGCTGAACTATTATTTAGGCATGATCAACCCGACAGAATACGAGGATGAAAAAGCCTCCAAGTTTGTGAATGAGCGTATGCACGGAAACATTCAAAAAGACGGCACGTATTCGGTGGTGCCGCGTATGTACGGCGGCGTCACATCAGCGGACGACCTGCGGAAAATTGCCGATGTAGCAGATAAATACAGCGTACCGCTCATTAAAGTAACCGGTGGACAGCGGATTGACCTGTTCGGCGTGAAAAAAGAAGATCTGCCGGGCATGTGGGCCGATCTGGATATGCCATCGGGCTATGCGTATGGGAAAACATTACGAACGGTGAAAACATGCGTCGGTGAAAGCTTCTGCCGCTTCGGCACCCAGGACTCCATGAGCATGGGGATCGAAATGGAAAAGAAATTCGAGCGAATCGGTACACCGCATAAAGTAAAAATGGCCGTATCTGCCTGCCCGCGCAACTGTGCCGAATCGGGCATCAAGGATATTGGCGTCGTGGGTGTAGACGGCGGGTGGGAAATATACGTTGGCGGAAACGGCGGAACACACCTGCGGGCAGCGGATCTTTTCTGCAAAGTAAAAACGAACGAAGAAGTCATGGAAATGACGGGTGCCTTTATGCAGTATTACCGGGAGGATGCGGTATATCTTGAGCGGACGGCGGCCTGGGTGGAGCGTGTCGGCCTTGATCACATTAAACAAGTGCTGTCTGATAAAGCGACAAGGGACGCGCTGAATGCCCGTATTGACGAAGCACTGTCTGCCACAAAAGAGCCGTGGAAGGAAGTTATCGAAAGCGAGAAAATCCGAAAAGAACTATATGAAACAGAGCTTGTGAGCACAACCAAATAAAAGGGGGACATGAACATGGAAAAAACACTGGAAAAAGTACGGATCGCCTCGATTCATGAGCTTCCGGAGAGAATGGGCAAAACCGTCCGAATTGGAGACCTCGAGCTGGCGGTGTTTAAACTGGGCAATGGCCAGGTTCGGGCAATTGAAAACCGCTGCCCGCATAAAGGAGGGGTGCTCGCTGAAGGGATTGTCAGCGGCGAGCACGTTTTCTGTCCGATGCATGACTGGAAAATTTGCACAGCCGATGGAAAGGTGCAGGCGCCGGATACCGGCTGTGTCTCTACGTATAAAGCCGTTATTGAAGATGACGACATATACTTATTTATTTAAAGATGGAGGTGGACGAAGGTGGGCGTATCGATTGTAGGAGCAGGGCCGGGAGATCCGGAACTTATTACTGTTAAAGCATTAAAAGCCATTCAAACGGCCGACGTTATTTTATATGACCGGCTTGTAAACAAAGAGCTGTTGAAGGAGTCAAAGCCATCGGCCGTCCGCATCTTTTGCGGAAAGTTTCCGGGTAATCATGTGATGACTCAGGACCGGATTAATCGGCTGATGGTAAAGTTCGCTTCCGATGGAAAAAGTGTTGTACGTTTAAAAGGAGGGGACCCGTTTGTATTCGGGCGCGGCGGTGAAGAAGCTGCTTATGTAAGAAGCTTTGGCATTTCAGTAAACATCATACCGGGCATTACAGCGGGTATTGCGGCACCCGCTTATGCGGATATCCCCGTCACCCATCGAGAATACGGAAATTCGTTTGCGATCGTCACAGGTCATCAAATGGAAGGCAAGGAAGAAACAGATTGGTCAAAGCTCGCCACGTCTGTTGATACACTTGTGATTTATATGGGTATGAAACATTTAGCGCATATTACGAAAGAGCTGATTTATCATGGACGAAGCAGCGCTATGATGGCAGCGGTGATTGAACAGGGTACTACAAGTGCGCAGCGCGTTGTCACAGCGCCGCTCTGCCGTATTGCAGAAGAAGCGCAAAAACAGGATATAGGAAATCCTGCTGTCATCGTCATCGGTGATGTGGTGAACTGCCGAGAGCAGCTTGAGCGTGAAATGGAGCTGGCTGCTGCTTACTAGTTGTAAATAAATTGACTCATTCCTTTTCCTCCTGTACCATTATCTTTAATTCGAGATAATGGAAACAAAAGGGGTGGAAGCAGAATGAAACATATATTTCAAAAAGGAGAAAATGACCGTGTTTTGCTCCTGCTGCATGGAACAGGCGGCACAGAGCATGACCTGCTGCCGCTTGCCGACAGTATTGATCCGGCTGCGTCTGTATTGAGCGTGCGGGGAAATGTGCTTGAAAACGGCATGCCGCGCTTTTTCAGACGGCTGGCAGAAGGGGTATTTGATGAGGAAGATTTAGTGTTCCGCACAAATGAATTAAATGAATTTTTAGCCCAGGCGGCACGCGATTACGGGTTTAACCGGGATAAAGTGGTGGCGATCGGCTACTCGAATGGCGCAAACATTGCCGCAAGTCTATTATTTCATTTGAAAGATTCTTTAAAAGGTGCAATTCTTCATCATCCGATGGTGCCGAGAAGAGGGATTGAACTTCCAGATTTAACAGGCACTCCTGTTTTGATTACAGCCGGAAAAAATGATCCTATTTGTCCGGCAAAAGAAACCGATGATTTAGCGGCGCTGCTGGCTGGCGCCGGCGCAGAAACAGACGTTCACTGGGAAATGAATGGCCATATGCTGACAGCTACAGAAGTGCAGGCAGCAGCACAGTGGTTTAAAACCCATCTCGCTTAATTGTTCTGATAAAAAACGTTTTGTTCGCAAGGCGTTCCAGACTGTGGACAGTGATATGGATGACTGTCCACATGAATGGACGAATCGGCGGTGTCCAGGCAGTCCGCTTTCCATGGAGCCTGCGCCGCCCTCCCACCGCCAAGTGGCTTGCGACAAGATTGTATAGGTCATATCTTTCTGTTTAAAAAAGAGAACATTTCTATTCAGTCCATGCTTATGGATCTTCAACACCACTTAGTGAAGCCTGCCGGACGAAGACTCCTGCGGTAAGTACAGTGAGTCGGGAGACACCGCAGGCGCAGCCGAGGAAGCTCCCGCACTGCCCTAAGGTGCGCGCAGTCTGGCCGGCTTCACTGATCGGCTCTTTTTTAAAAGCGGAAGACTTTGTCCAGACACTGAAACGCCTTGTTCGCAAGGCGTTTTTTGTTTTATATTATTGTGATCTGGTTTTCTTTTGACTGGCAGAAGATTGAGACAAATCGTTAAGCTGTTCATGCATTTTCTCTACATCCGTAAATTAGAGTTGAAAAATAAGGATGTAGGGAATAAGAAGAGCTGATAAAGCTGCTGTTACAATTCTAAAACTTGGTTTTCAAAAGGTGAGGCGTTCATTTTGGTCCCCTTTTTTCAACACAAGATATATATAGAAGCTTTTTACATTATTTAAAATCATATATTTTTAACATTAATTGTAAATAAGGTAAATTTAAAATCTTTATGCGATTTATATAGTCTTTTAGATCTATTTAATATAAAAAGTAAGTTTGAAGATTCATTTTAAAATTAGTTAATTAGGTAATAGGATCTTATGGGAAGTATCTTTTTTGTTTTTTTCCTTATTTATCGTGTTTTGACTAAAAAAGGAAAGGGTGAAATAGTAGTCATATCTTACTAAAAGAGGTGAAGTACATGATTACGGTGAAGTCAAAGCGAATTATGGATGCACAGGGGCGGGTGGTACTCCCTAAACCGGTGCGGGAGGAGCTTGGTATTTCTCCGGAAGACCGTGTGCGAGTTATAGGAAAGCAGGATGAAATTGTGATGGAAAAGTACATAGAGGAGCAGATCGAAGAAGCACAAATGTGCTATGTAACAGGCAGCGCTTCACCAGATTGCCAGTCATTTAGCGGCGGTATTCGCTTAAGCAAAGAAGCGGCTCTGATGATTCTTGAAGAATGGAAGTCTAAACAGTAATCGATTGGCGTATAGTGAAAAGTATGCTACTTTAGAGAGTGGAAATCTGACAAAGGAGAATAGGAATGGATTTTATCACTCTATTAAAAGCGGTGATCCTTGGACTTGTCGAAGGGATGACTGAATTTGCCCCGGTTTCTTCAACAGGGCACATGATTATTGTTGATGATATGTGGCTTCACTCCAAAGAATTTTTAGGAAAGTACGCAGCCAACACGTTTAAGGTTGTGATTCAGCTCGGTTCGATTTTAGCTGTAGTTGTTGTTTTCAGGCAGCGGTTTATTGATTTGCTTGGCTTAAACAAAGAAACACGCGGCAAGGAAGACCGGCTTCGGCTTGGCCAGGTGCTTGTTGGATTGATTCCAGCCGGGGTTTTAGGTGTTTTGTTTGAAGATACGATTGATAAGTATTTGTTTACGACTGAGACCGTATTGATTGGCCTTGTGGCCGGCGCTGTCCTAATGATTATTGCAGATCTTTACAGAGGCAGAAAACAAACGGCCAATATTGCTGAGACTGTCGATCAAATAACGTACAAGCAAGCATTTCTTGTTGGTATTTTTCAATGTCTTTCTGTTCTGCTTCCTGGTTTTTCACGTTCTGGATCTACCATCTCTGGCGGGGTTCTTGTTGGCATGGGTTATCGTGCTGCATCGGACTTTACGTTTATTATGGCCGTGCCAATTATGGCTGGGGCCAGCTCTATTTCGCTGTTGAAAAACCTTGAATATATTTCAAGCTCTGATCTTCCTTTTTACGCAGTCGGTTTTATTAGTGCTTTCGTTTTTGCTTTGATTTCCATCAAGTTCTTCTTAAAATTGATTAGTCGTATTAAATTAATCCCGTTTGCCATTTATCGTATCATTCTGGCAGCGGTCATTTATTTCGTCTTTTTGTAAGCGGGGTGTATACCCCGCTTTTTTTATATGGAAAGAAGTGTTCACAGCGTTTGATTTAAAAGACGCGGGCGTGGTAAACTAACAGCACGAAACCGAACCGCAGGCTGATGTCTGCGGTTTTTTGAGAACGGAGGCTCACATGAACGAAACAAAAGTCGAACAACTCAAAGGCATTACAGCAGGTGTGAATACAGATAGTGGCGGGGACTTTCATTACTCAATGGAAGAGCTGAAAAATTTGGCAGAAGCATGCGGTATTGAGGTAAAGGGCGAGCTGACTCAAAATCTGCCGCGTGCCCATCCGGCGCTTTATATGGGAACAGGGAAAGTGGAGGAGCTGCAGCATCTCGTTGAGCAAATGGAAGCAGATGTCGTTATTTTTGACAGCGAGCTATCGCCGTCGCAAATTCGCAACCTTGAAAAAGAGCTTGACTGCGAAGTAATCGACCGAACGATGCTGATTTTAGATATTTTTGGACGGCGTGCCAAAACAAAAGAAGCCCAGCTTCAGGTGGAAATGGCCCGTCTTCAATATATGCTGCCGCGCCTGGTCGGCACTTATGTGGCACTCGGGCGCCAGGGGGGCGGATCTGGTTTTAAAAATCGTGGTGCCGGGGAAACGAAGCTTGAGCTTGACCGGCGGAAAATTGAGTCGAAAATTGCTTATTTGCGCAGAGAACTGACTAAAATTTCAGAGCAGCGGACCGTACAGCGCAGACAGCGGCAGAAAAACAACCTGCCTGTTGCCGCCCTGGTTGGCTATACAAATGCGGGGAAATCAACAGTTATGAATGCCATGCTTGGAACGTATGGCGGAGATGGGGCAGAGGTATTTGAAAAAGATATGCTTTTTGCCACGCTTGATACATCGGTTCGCAGCATTGAGCTGCCGGATAAAAAAGAGTTTCTGCTGGCGGATACAGTTGGATTTGTTAATAAACTGCCACACCACCTTGTAAAGGCCTTTCGTTCAACACTGGAGGAAGCGGCTTTCGCGGATGTACTTGTTCATGTTATTGACGTATCAAGCCCACAGTTTGAGACGATGATGGATATTACTGAAAAAACGCTGGCAGATATTGGAGCGGAAAACATGCCGGTTGTATATGTATACAATAAAGCAGATCTAGCCGGTGTTGAGTATCCGCGGGCAGCTGGCGATTCTGTTTATGTATCTGCTAAGGAAAGGGCCGGTATAAGTGAACTAACAGAGGTCCTAAAGGGACATTTATTTAAAGATTATATTCGCTGTACACTGCTTATCCCTTTTCATGAGGGCGATGTGGTTTCTTATTTCAATGAGCATTCAGCTGTTCTTGAAACAAAATATGAAGAAAGTGGAACAAAGCTAATTGTTGAATGCAATCGAAAAGATTATGAAAAATTCAAATCCTTTGTCATCAGCTGAAGTGATCAGTTTTTATTTTAAAAAGGTCATCACCTAACCGTGATGACCTCAGTGTGTAGACAAAATCTTTTCCTTTTAAAAAAGAGCCGACAAGTGAAGCCTGCCGGACTTCGCGCATCCTAAGGCAGTGCGGGATCTCCCAACTCACTGTACGTCCCGCAGGCTTCACTAAGTGGTGTTAAAGATCAATAAGCAAGGATGGAGCAGCCATTTTCTCTTTGTCAAAGGAAACATACAACCAAATTAGCTCCATCCAATTTTGGCGCAAGCCACTTGGCGGTGTCCGGGCAGCGTAGACTCCTATGGGACGAGCGGGCAGCTGAGACCGATGGAGCCGCCAGGCGCAGTCGGGCTCGGCGCCTGCCCCATGGAAAGCAGAGCTGCCCGGACGCCGCCGACCGAGTCTGTTCATGTGCGCGGTTCACAATAATAGTTTGTCTACACACTGAAAGGTCATCACCTAAACGTGATGACCTTTTTTATTTTGTTTACCATAAGAAAAGTGCGGACGCTAAAGCAAATCCAGCAATAGCCCCTAACGCGATTGGATAACCATATCCGTACCCATATCCATACCCGCCAAAAAAGCCGTATCCAAATCCGCCAAAACCGCCAGAAGGGCGAATCCATACGTGGCTTCTTGTTACGCGTGTAATCGTGCCAGTGTGTACTTTGCCGTCATGGCATGTAATTCTTGCTTTTTTTCCCATGTGCTGCGAGCAAAGGCGATAATAGTTTGTCTGAGACATCATTCTCCTCCTCTCTTTGTTTCATAGTTTATGCAGGAGAAAAAAAGCTGGCTAAACCAAAAGTCTATAACTTACACTTTTTTTCTATGAAAAAAAGGCATGGCTGTCTGAAAATGAACCTGTTCATATATATATAAGAAGTTCACAGGAAAGGAGGCAGCACGGTGCCTGTTTTAAACAGCAGAATCTGGTTGGATCAGTTTGCTAAAGAATGTGAAAAAAGTGGGGGGAAGAACGCTTATTTTATTCAATGTCAAGAGTTGTGTACACCGATTCAGCCTTTTTTTCCGGCTCTTAGCCGGGAGGAGCTTCATTATCACCTGCTTGCGAGCGGGCTTTTTGAGCCAGCCCAATGGAGAGAGACGCGGCAGAAAGTACATGAAATGGAGAAAAGCGGCCTGTGGGTGCTCGTAAACCATGAATATAAAGAGCTAAGAAAGAAATGGAGGGGGCCTGAAGTCGAGATTGTTCTTTTTCCAGTGCGGACGGTACGTTCACAGCGAAAAAAAACAGATATAAAGAAAAATGGGATCGCCGTTGGGAATGTAATTTTTTTATTTTTGACACCGGGTTTGCAAAGGGAAGAGGTAAAAGCACTGCTTGCACATGAATATAGTCATGTGTGCCGGCTCTTTCACATGAAAAAGGAGGATGAAGCTTTAAATTTAAAGGAAGTGCTTGTTTTAGAAGGGCTTGGTGAGATTGCAGTAAAAAAATTGTACGGAGAAAAGTGGCTGGCTCCCTGGACCGGTTTTTACACGCCTGAAAGAAGAATGGCAGTATGGGAGAAAATGTTTGTACCCGCTTTAGAGCTAGTAGGGAGAGATCAGTATGACCGCTTTTTATATGGGAATAAGCAGGAGGGTATCCCCAAATGGATGGGCTATTGCATCGGCTTTCATCTGGTCGATTCTTTTGATAGGCGCTGCGGTCCTTTTGATATAAATGAGCTGCTGCATAAAACAGCCCATGAGATAGTGGCAGGATCGGCTTTTCACTTGTAACAGCGAGCAAGATTAAAAAGCAGTCTCCCTTAGGAAGACTGCTTTTTGCGTTTCGTTTGAAATGGCATCCACCAGTTGGCTGCACCGAGAAGCTTCATTAAACTTGGTACAAGCAGCAGCCGCACAATCGTTGCATCAAGTGCAATCGCAATGGCAATCCCGATGCCAATTTGTTTAACAGGCACCACACCGGTAAAAGCAAAAGCACCTGTAATGGCAATCATAATTAAAGCAGCAGAGGTGATGATTTTGCTGGTGCTTGCCAGCCCTTCTACAGTCGCATGTGTATTATCGTTTGTGGCCAGATAAAATTCACGAATTCGCGAGATCAGAAACACTTCGTAATCCATGCTAAGGCCAAATACAAGACTAAAAACGAGCACCGGTAAAATAAGAGAAACAGAGGCCGGCTCCATACCAAGATGTCCGCCTTGAAACAGCCAGACGAGAATGCCGAATGTGGCAGCGAGGCTTAAAACATTCATCAGAATTGCTTTGAGTGGAATGAAAATCGATCGGAATGCAATCATTAAAATGAAAAAGGTAGAAATCAAAATAACCGCCAGCACAGGCACCACTTTGTCGAAAATTTCATCATACAGCTCCTGATTAAATTTTGGCTGGCCGCCAAATGTAACGGTTGCCGGCCAGTCCTCTTCGCTCCAATTTCGTACTACAGTTTGTGCTTCATCAGAAGCTGCTTCCGCATTAAGCGAGATAGGAAGCAAAAGCTTGTCCTCTTGAATAAAGCCTTCGATAGCTGGCTGAAGCTGAGCGGACAGCTGCGGATTTTGAAGAGAAGTTGCCAGCTCTTCTGGATCACTTTGACCGCTTACGGAAAACAGGGTTTCTACGCCGCTGACCGTCCCGCTCTGTTCAAATTCTTCCTGCAATTCTTTCATAACGGCTAGCCCATCGACGCTTAGCCAGCCGCCATTTCGTTCGGCAACCGCGTATACCGTTGAAGCAGTATCCTCCATAAAATTCTTTTCAATTTTGTCATAGGCCGTTCTTGATTCGAACGTGGTTGGCAGCGAATCAGCTGCTGGAATAGCGAGCTGCATATTTTTCGCAGGGATGAGCGCTGCACCAAGAAGAAAAAGAGCCAGCAGCGCAACTGCAACCGGACGTTTCATTACAAAGCCGGCAAATAAGCGCCAACGGCTGGAGGAATCTCCAGAGGTTCGCAGGATTCGTCCTTTGTAAATACGGTCGCCAAGCAGCTTTAAAAGGGCCGGAAGCAGTGTCATTGATGCAAGCACTGCAATGGCAATCACAGTCATACCGCCAATAGCGACGTTTTTGAAAATATCAATGTCAATCAGCAGGACAGCACCGAGTCCAATAAACACGCATAGCGCAGAAAAAAGAATGGAGTGGCCGGCTTTTGCTTGTGTAATCCGGATCGCTTCCTCAAGTGACCGCCCATGAGCGCGTTCTTCTTTATAGCGGTTAATAAATAAAAGAGAAAAGTCGATCGACAGCGCCAGTCCAAGCATTGGTGCAATATTCAAAATGAAAATAGCCAGGTCAACTGAATCCGCGATAAAAGATAAAACTCCAAAGCCGACTACGATGGTGATGCCGCCGATAATAAGCGGAAGAACTGAAGCAACAACTGTTCCGAGCGCGAGGAGCAGTACAATGAGCGCGACGGGCAGACCAATTAGCTCCGCCCGTTTTAAGTCATCCTGGCTGGCCTGGTTAATATCTTTTGAAATAACCGGTCCGCCAGTCAGTGATACGCCGTTTTCTTTTGCCAAAACAGCCCGGACGTCTTCGATCACCGGGTCCATTGGCCTCGATGGATCGTCAAAGTGTATTGCTCCATATGCTATTTCTTCTTTCAGCCATTCCTTTTTTGTAAGCGGTGAATCGATGGCAGAAGGTAATACAGATCGCTCGATATCTGTTAACACGGTATTGATTTTTGATTGAAAATCCTCAGAAGATTCGCCGCTGCTTTTTTCGAATAAAACAAGCAGCGTGTTTTCCGGAAAATGAAACGTTTCATGCAGCTCCTGCTGAACCGCCTCGTAATCACCATCTGTTCGAAAGCCGTCTCCTTCGAGTTTAGAAGGAAGCTTGGCAGCAAAAAATCCGAATACGACTGCCATAATCAGCCAAAGAACAAGGATAGATTTCCAGAATGATATAACAAATGATTGATTCTTCATGGAAGCAGCTCCTTTTTTCTTTCTCGCTTCATCATAAAGGAAAATCTGCCCAACTGTGAAATAATTCGTTTAGTAAAGTTGGTGTTGACACTGAAAATCATTATCAATATAATATAAATGTATAAACAGTTAAATTTTCAAAAAAGGAGGGAGAAACGTGTTTGTTGAAATGAAAACCATTACTGTAAAGCCGGGAACGTCCCACCTGATCGTAGAGAACTTTCAAGGGAAAAATGCCATGGCGGAAATGGAAGGTTTTATTGAAAAGAAAATCTGGGTGCGCTCACGCAGTAAGGAAGAAGAAAAAGTGATTGTCGCCATCCATTGGGAATCAGAAGCAGCGTACAAAGGGTGGAAAAAAAGTCCTGTTCACATTGCTGGCCACCGGGCTAAACGGGAAAAACCAGATTATATCCTTGATTTTCAAAATGAAACGTTCGTAGAGGCAGCTTCTCCAGCATCCGTATAGTATAGTGTGATATATGCTTGCGCCGACAAGTTCTTTCCTTTACAATTAAAGGGATAAGCTGTCAGAGGAGAATGGCTATGTATAAGCTGGATGATTCAATCGGATATAAGCTATTTCAGAGTTCACGTCTTATGACGAACAGACTGAATCAGCTCTTTCGGTCCAACGGATGTCCGATTACTCATGAACAGTGGCAGCTGTTAAGCCGCTTATTTGAAAGAGACGGACAAACGCAGCAGTCACTCGCTGTTTTAAACGAGCGGGATGAACCGAGCGTATCACGACTTATCGCAAATATGGAACGAAGCAGTCTTGTTGAACGGCGCCCACATCCGACGGACAAACGTATAAATCTTGTTTTTTTAACAAAAGAAAGCAAGCGGATGAAGGATGAATACACTGCTCTGGCTCTTCAAACGATCGAAGAAGCATCCGCCGGAATTGATCCGGCTGAATGGGAACAGTGTTTGCGTACGTTAGATCGCATCCGCCGCAATTTGTCGTAGACGTGGTGTCGATTTCGGATCGGCATTTATCTTTCTTTTCAATTGAGAATGAATCTCTCTATCACCAACTGCCTGACAGCAATACAAAGGGTAGGGCAAATGAATGAAAAAACGTTACTTAGTAATACTGCTTGTTTTATTGTCTTTTGCTTCATTGTTCGTCGGTGTAACCAATATTTCACCGCTTGATTTATTCCGATTTAGCGATCATCAAACCCAAATTTTTTGGCAGAGCCGGGTGCCGCGGCTCGTTAGTATTTTAATTGCCGGTGTCACGCTCAGCATCAGTGGTTTTATTATGCAGCAGCTAAGTCGTAATAAATTTGTTTCACCGACTACGGCAGGAACAATGGATTCGGCCCGGTTTGGTATCCTGGTCGCGCTGATTGTCTTTACTTCAGCCGGTCCGCTTGAAAAAATGGTTATTGCCTTTATATTTTCGCTTGCGGGCACATTTTTGTTTATGAAGGTTCTAGACCGGATTAAAATGAAGGATCCTATTTTTATTCCGCTTGTCGGGCTGATGTTCGGTAACATTATTAGCTCTATCACGACATTTTTCGCTTACAAGCATGACTTGATTCAAAATATGTCGGCCTGGCTGCAGGGTGATTTCTCCATGATTACTGCCGGCCGCTATGAAATGCTATACATAAGTGTTCCGCTCGTGGTCATTGCTTACTTTTTCGCTGACCGGTTCACCATTGCCGGGATGGGAGAAGATTTTGCGAAAAACCTTGGTTTAAATTACAAGCAGGCCGTAAACGTAGGTCTGATTATTGTAGCCCTGTCCACCACGCTTGTTGTGCTGACCGTCGGGCTTATTCCGTTCCTTGGACTTGTTGTTCCGAATATTGTGTCGATTTACCGTGGAGACAACTTGAAAAACAGCTTGTTTGATACAGCGCTTTTAGGTGCCGTCTTTATCTTGTTCTGCGATATTCTCGGACGAATCATCATTTTTCCATATGAAATTCCAATTGGCTTGACGGTTGGGGTCATTGGAAGCGGGATTTTTATTTACTTGCTGATGAGGAGACGGGATTATGCGTGAAAAGGGCAAACTGACGATATTAATTGTGCTAGCGGCCGCTTCCATTGTCGGCTATATGTTTATTGAACTTGGACCAAACTGGGATTACGCATTGCCAAGGCGGGCAGAAAAAATAGCAGCGATTGTGCTGACAGGAACGGTTATTGCGATTGCTACACTGCTGTTTCAAACAGTGACAAACAACCGGATTTTAACGCCGAGCATTATCGGTCTTGATTCCCTGTACATGCTGGTGCAAACAACACTTGTATTTTTCCTTGGTTCTACCAGCCTAACAGTCATGAATAAACAAGTGAATTTCGCGATTTCAATCGGCTTTATGGTCGTGTTCGCTCTTATTTTATACCGGCTGCTGTTTCGCCGGGAAGGACAGAACATTTACTTTTTACTGCTGCTTGGCCTTATTTTTGGTACATTTTTCGGCAGCTTCACCTCATTTATGCAGGTGCTAATTGACCCGAACGAATTTCAAATTATTCAAGACCGGATGTTTGCGAGCTTTAATAATATCCAAACAGAGGTTTTAGTGATGGCAGCAGTGATCACTGCTGCAGCGCTTGTTTACTTAATGAAGTTTTTTAAATATCTGGATGTATTGTCACTTGGGAAAGAAACCGCTATTAACCTTGGTGTTGATTATGACTACACGGTAAAACGGCTTCTAGTCGTAATTGCGATTTTGATTTCCGTAGCCACAGCGCTCGTTGGCCCGATTACGTTTCTTGGGCTGCTTGTTGTAAACGTCGCTTATGAAATGTTTAAAACATATAAGCATTCCGTGCTGATTTTTGCTTCGACGCTCGTATCGATCGTGGCACTTTCCGGTGGTCAAATGCTCGTTGAACATGTATTTACATTTTCTACGCAGCTCAGTGTCATCATTAACTTTGTTGGCGGCATTTACTTTATATACTTATTGTTAAGGGAGAGTAAAAAATAATGGTAGAAGTGCAGTCTATCTCGAAATCATACGGATTAAAAGCAGTTGTTGATGATGTGTCAGTCAATATTCAAAAAGGTAAAATCACATCGTTTATCGGTCCGAACGGTGCCGGGAAAAGTACGCTTTTATCCATTATCAGCCGCTTGATGAGTGCAGATACCGGTGAAGTGCTGATTGACGGACAAAAAGTAAATGAAACAAAAAGCCGGGACCTGGCCAAAAAAATGGCGATTTTAAAGCAGGCCAATCATTTAAGCCTGCGCTTATCAGTGCGCGATCTTGTTGCGTTTGGCCGTTTTCCTTACTCACAGGGGAAATTAACGAAAGAAGATCACGTTTTTATTGATGAAGCACTTCGCTATATGGAACTCGAAGACCTGCAGGACCGCTATTTAGATCAGCTGTCCGGTGGTCAAAAGCAGCGGGCATTCATTGCCATGACTATTGCTCAAGATACTGAATACATTCTCTTAGACGAGCCCTTGAATAATCTGGATATGAAGCATTCTGTTCAAATTATGAAGGTGCTGCGCCGGCTGGCTGATGAGCTGGGCAAAACCGTTTTAATTGTTATTCACGATATCAACTTTGCTTCTGTGTATTCCGATTATATCGTCGCGCTTAAGGACGGAAAAGTCGAAGCACAGGGGACGGTTAACGAAATTATTACCACATTGACACTCAAGCAGGTATATGGGATGGATATGTCTATTCAAGAAATTAACAATCAAAAAATCTGCGTTTATTTCAGCTGATAAAAGGAGCGTATCATGAAAAAATATTTATTATTTATCGTTATGGCCGTTTTTGCGGTAATTGCAGCGGCATGCAGTTCATCCACTTCCGGTGAAAAAGCCGAAACAGAACCGGCAGAAGGCAATGAAGCACCAAAAGAAGTAACCGTTACACATGAGCTTGGTGAAACAACAGTACCTGTAAACCCGGAAAAAGTAGTCGTTTTCGACTTTGGTTCACTTGATACAATGGCAGAGCTTGGCATTGAGCCGGTCGGTCTTCCAAAAGAAAATATTCCAGATTATTTATCACAATTTGAAGACGAAAAATATGAAAATGTAGGCAGCTTAAAAGAACCGGATTTTGAAAAAATCAATGAACTGGCTCCGGATTTGATTGTTATTTCAGGCCGTCAAATGGATTTGTATGACCAGTTCGCAGAAATTGCCCCGACTGTTTACCTGGCTGTTGACGCAGCGAACTACATGGAATCATTCAAGAAAAATGCAACAACAATCGGACAAATTTTTGATAAAGAAGCAGAAGTAGAAGAAAAACTTTCAGCTATTGATGAAAAAATTACCGCATTGAATGAAAAAGCATCAGCAATGGAAGAAAAAGGCCTTATCATTCTAGCGAACGAAGGCAAAATCAGCGCTTATGGCCCAGCTTCACGCTTTGGTATTATCCATGATGTATTTGGTGTAAAAGCGGCTGATGAAAATCTTGAAGTATCTACGCATGGCCAGAGCATTTCATTTGAATATCTTGTGGAAAAAGATCCGGACTACTTGTTTGTTGTTGACCGCGGTGCGGTTGTAACTGAGGGCGAATCCTCTGTGAAACAGGTTGTAGAAAATGACCTTGTAAAAGACACAAAAGCTGTGAAAAACGATCATGTTGTTTACCTTGATCCAAATGTCTGGTACTTATCAGGCGGCGGCTTGCAGTCTGTTTTAGCACAGGCAGATGAAATTGAAAAAGGAATCAGCAAGTAATAAAAAACAGGACTGATGCAAAAGCATCAGTCCTGTTTTTTTATTTTAATGGTAAATGTGGTGCCGAGAGAGGATGTTTCCTTCAGCTCTAAATCGCCGTCCATCGCCCGGGCAAGAAGCTGACTGAAGGGAAGGCCGAGGCCAAGGCCGCGAACTTTGTATTTTTTATTTTCTCCCCGGTAAAACCGTTCGAAAATCAGCATTTTTTCAGCTTCCGGGATGCCGATTCCTGTATCAGAAACGTCAATGAGCGCACATGATTCATCGTTCCGAATTGTGACAAACAGCTGCCCTTTTGTTTCGATCGCATGGGCTGCGTTATTCAGCAAATTCATCATAATTTGCTGAAGGCGGTCAGGATCAGTCAGAACAATCAAATCCCGTTCATATGGCTGGAAGTGAACAGGAATGCCGGCTGGATTGCGGGCCAGATTCCATTCGTGAACGATGTCGCCTGTCAGTTCGTTGAGTTCATGCGGAGCGGTTGAAACGGGCAAGGCATTCGCCGCAAATGTATTAAATTCGAGCAGATCATTGATCATATTCTGCATTCGTTCCGTTTCTTTCAAAGAAATGGTCAGGAATTCCTTTGCTTCTTCGCCAGTAACGACATCGTCTTTCACAGCTTGAAGCAGGCCGCTGATTGAGGTAACAGGTGTTTTTAATTCATGAGTAACACCCGCAAGCAGTTCAGCACGAATTGATTCAAGCTGCTCGAGGCGGACAGCCATATCGTTAAATGAGGTGACAAGATCGTATACTTCCTGTTCTTTCGCCCTCGAAGGCTTTAAATGTACACCATAGTTGCCATTGCGGATTTCCTTGGCAGCAGCTGCTGCTGCGCTGATTGGGCGGGAAAGCCGGCGCGACAGAATGTAAATGGCTGCCCAGCCAAGCAGTCCGCTGCCAAGAATGAGCATGGCGAGCAGCCGGTACTCGTCATTTAATTCTGCAAACTCATCCTCCGGCTGAAGCATGACAACCCAGCCGAATGTCACATCATTTACGATAATCGGTTTTTTGATTAAGTAAACAATAGCATCGTTGTTTATGCCGGAAAAGGTTTGCACGGCATTATTTTTTTCAAGCACAGCAGTCGGAAATGAACTTTCTCTGTACAAGTCATCATCGCCGGAAGACAGGATCACACCATTGACATCGGTAATAAAAATGGAAGGAGGAGAGTCCATTTTCATTAGTTCATCACGCACATCCAGCATGTCCCGGTCCAGGTAGGCTGTTTGTGCAGAGTTTTCATCAGTCTGCTGGCTGCCAGCAATACGGCCGGCAAGCTCTGCCGCTAAAAATTCAGACACATCCAGCCGATTTTGAAGCGTTGTATGCTGAATCCAAACGACTGACAGCAAAGCTAGAAACAAAAGACCGAGTGCGAGCGTGACGGCATAGCGCGTCGTCCAGTAACGAAGCAGGGAAATGCGCCGGGTTCTATTCCGCCGTAACAAATTGATATCCCAGGCCGCGCAGCGTTTTAATTTCCCCCTCGGATGACGGCCACTTTGCAAGTGCTTTGCGAATTCTTTTAACAGATAAATCGACTGCACGATCACTTCCATCGTAATCATGTCCCCATACTTCATCAAGAAGCTGATCTCTCGTAAATGTCCGGTTTGGTGCCGCAGCCAGAAACAGGAGCAGGGACAAATCACGCGGTGTCAGCGTGATATCTTTATTGGCTAAGAGAACACGATGGGCTGTAAAGTCAATAGCCAGGCTGCCAAAGTGACGGATACTGTCATCAGTCTGCTTTTCATTGGAGCGACGCAGCACTGCCCGTACACGTGCTACCACTTCGTCGGCAATAAACGGCTTGGAAATATAATCGTCCGCACCGCCATTTAAGCCGTCGAGTCGGTAATTTACATCATTTAAGGCAGTCAGCATAATAACGGGACAGCTGCTGTTTTCCCGAATTTCTTTTAATACAGTCCAGCCGTCTTTTCCGGGCATCATTACGTCCAGTAAAACGAGCGAAGGGGAAGCCAGATGAAACTTTTCTATCGCTTCTGTTCCGTTAAAGGCCTGTACTACCTCAAATCCGGCTTTCGCTATATACACTTTTAATACCTGGCTGATCGCCGGTTCATCTTCTGCAATTAAAATGGTCTGCATAACAATTCTTCCTTTCTGACAGCAGTCATTTTCAAATAAAAGCGAAAATGGCTGTGTTTTGTAACAAATTATATCGCAAATGGGAGGATTCGATAAAAAACCGGCCAAAAGAGGCCGGTTTTTTTAATAAAATCCATTTAATTGTTCAGCTGCTGCTCCGTTTACCTTTGCAATCGCGGCAATAATTTCTTTTGTACGCTGTCCATCTGTTTCGATGCCAAAGCGATCTGCTGCTTTATATACCGCGGTTTTATGTGTCTCTTTTACCTCAAGACGCAAGGCTTTTTCTGTTTTGCCATCTGTGTTTATATTCAGCTTCTCTGCCAGGCTTTGAAGCTTCGCCATTCTCACCTTTTTTGCGGCTGTTTCTAAATCGTCTCCTTCAATGTGAAGACCATATTCAGCTGCCTGGGCGGCAATAACATCCGTAAACTTTTTCGTACCGGCTCGTGCAACAGACGGCGCCGTTTGTATTTTCGTTAATTGTGGAGAAGCAGCTTGAGCTGGAGAAGAGGGGACACTGCTTAAAATAGTAAAGGACAGTGCACCGGTCATTACATATGACATGGTTTTCTTCTTCATGATTGATCCTCCTAGTTCATAAACAACAATATAATGACAGTGTACGCAAGAATTGTGTCAACTGAATGTCAAATATATAAAAAATTAATGACTTTATTAATTTCGAGATAAAAAAGCAGAAAAACAAGCTCAGAAACGTTTGGATTGCTGTATAAAAATCTGTTTGGGCAAAATCTTGAGCATGTGTATGGATTCTTCTTTAATATGACTATTGTTACTTTTGTAAACTAAGAGTGTTAAATATAAAATAGATATTTAAGTAACTAATTATTGAAAAGTGGAAAGATATCATCTTTTATCAAAATGGTGTATACTAGGGGTATACAAAAGAGGTGAAAGAATGATGGAGCTTTGTCCAAAAGTAGAAAAAGCCATGCAGCTGTTAGGGAAGCGATGGACTGGTCTTGTGATTAAACAGCTTTTGGAGCGGCCGCAGCGATTTTCTGAAATCAAAGCCGGGTTTCCAATCAGCGGCAAGCTGCTGACAGAGCGGCTGAAAGAACTCGAAGAAGAAGGCATGGTCACACGGAAAGTATATGCAGAAGTGCCGGTTCGGGTTGAGTATACATTAACAGAAAAAGGCCGTGCCTTAAAAGCGGCTATTACAGAAATAGAGCATTGGGCGCATGAATGGGTTGAGCTTGAGGAACACGTCTAAAGCAAATTAAGGCTTTTGCACCGTTTGATTGGGCGGCCTGACGGGAATGGGACATGTATTATGATTAAAGGAGAACCAATATGTCCCGTGAACAGCAGGTGCTACTTGAAGCGATGCAGGCAGCCTACTCTCAGAGTGAGCGGCAGGATGCAAGTGTTGATGCCGTCATGACGCTTATTATTGAAAAACTAGAATGGATGGCAAATCCGGACGAAGCAGTGGATGCTACTGCTCTTAACATGCAGAAAAAGTAAGAAAGCAGGGGCAGGCTCCTGCTTTTTGTTTTGGCAAAAAGGAAAAGAGCATGTACAATAGAAATCGTGTATTCAATCGGAATTGAACGGATTTGGGAAAGGATTAAACGATGAAAACAGAACTTTATATTATTGGAGGCTTTCTTGGCAGCGGGAAAACGACACTGCTGTTGAAGCTGCTTCAAAGGGAAAAAGAAGCAGGCAGAAAAGCAGCTGTTCTAATGAATGAAATTGGAGCGCTTTCGGTTGATTCAGCCCTTATCGGTGAAGATACAGCTGTACGGGATATGCTGAATGGCTGCATTTGCTGTACAATCAAAGACGAAATTGAAGTAGAGCTTTTAAACTTGTATCGGGAACACCGCCCGGATGTTATTTATATTGAAACAACGGGTGCTGCCCATCCGATGGAAGTGCTTGATGCCTGCACGTCTCCATCCATCGCTATGCAAATTGATGTAAAAGGCATCCTGACACTGGTTGACTGTGCACGCTGGATAGAGCGGGATCGGCTGCCGATCGCACACCGAAAGCTGATGGAAGACCAGGCGCGCTGGAGTGACGTTGTTGCTCTGACAAAAACTGATTTGGTTACTGAAGAAACACTCGCTGTTATCCGCAGGGATATTCGCTCACTCAACCAAAAGGTTCGTTTAATTGAAGTAGCGCACGGAGAAGGGAAAGCGATTTTTGGCGGCGGCGGCCGTCCAGAAGAAGCACATCATGCCCATCACCATCTGCACGTCCGAACCTTCGCTTATGAGTTTGTCAATCATGTACCGCGTGCTGCTTTTAGGAAGTGGGTAGAAGGCTTGCCTGATTCCGTGCTGCGAATCAAAGGGTTTGTTGCCTTTGAAGATTCCGGCGGCCGTCCAGAGCTGTTCCAGTATGCCTATGGTGTTCCGTTCTTTCAGCCGCAGCCGATCAAACGGCCAACGGTTATTGTCGTAATTGGAGAAGAGCTGGATGAGAAAGCATTGCGAAGTGAATTAAATAAGCTGGAAGGCATTTTTTAAAAAGCCGGCCCATAAACGGACCGGCTGAGGGTGTAGACAAAGTTAGAAAACAGGCCGAAAGTAAACGTTTGTCAACAGCCTGAGCCGGCCCATAAACGGACCGGCGGGCTGTTACACTGGAAGATTTTGCAGGTAGTCCCGCACTTCTTCTGGTGATTTGGCATTGGCACTATGCAGATGAGCTAATTTTTCGCCGTCTTGAAAAAGAAGCAGGCTTGGAATGCCCATTACATCATTCTTTTGGGCTGCCTCCGGAAAGTCATCCCGGTTCAGTTCAAACCAGCGGTATTGGCTGTAGTCTGCGATAATCTCATCAATAAACATATCCATTCTGGTGCAATCCGGGCACCAGCCGGCATAAAATTTAATGATGACCGGCTCGCTGCCAGCAATAATTTCTTCGAATTGTTCGTTTGTTTTAATGGCTTCCATTTTAAACTTCCTTTCTTAATTTGTTCATCAGCTTTTGCAATGGGCTCATTTTGGAGCAGTATGCAGTGGCCGGAACATTTTGTTCAAGCTATTGTAACATGGTCTCGCTCAGATTTCTTCTAACTGAATCGTTTGACTGTTGTAGAATGGAACAATAACGTTATAATAAGAATTGGTCTATTTTTACGAGAAAGAGGAGTTTACATGAATTCTCAACAACAATCAAGCCGGATTGACTACGGATTGATTTTAATTTTGCTTATGCTGTTTGTAGTGAGCTGTGCGGCGATTTACAGTGCGCAGACAACCGGTCAATATGAAACAAACTTTGTTGTCCGTCAAGTTGTCTGGTACGCCGTTGGAATTGGTATTATTGCGGTGTTAATCCGGTTTGATTCAGACCAATTTCATGGCATGGCCTGGTATTTGTATGGCCTGGGTATTTTGCTGCTGATCTTTTTAATTGTCGCTCCGTCTTCGATTGCTCCAACCATTAATGGTGCGAAAAACTGGTTTGTGCTTCCGGGAATCGGATCGATTCAGCCATCAGAGTTTATGAAAGTATTTTTAATCTTAACGTTATCGAGGGTAATGGTGAATCACCATACTAAAAGCCCAATTAAAACATTACAAAGTGACTGGATGCTTCTCTTGAAGTTGGGAGCGATTACCGCTCTGCCGCTTGCGCTTGTTGTTCGGCAGGACCTTGGAACGTCGCTCGTTATGATTTCTATTTTGCTCGGGATCATTTTCGTATCAGGAATTACATGGAAAATTCTACTCCCTCTTTTTGGAAGTGCCGGCGCGCTTATTTCCCTTGTGTTTTATATGGTGCTCTGGCAGCCGGAGGTGTTAGAAAAATATCTCGGCGTTAGACAATATCAATTTGACCGGATTTACTCCTGGCTGGACCCTTATAACTATGAAAGCTCCATCGGCTTTCACTTAACCCGGTCTTTGCTTGCGATCGGCTCAGGGCAGACGATGGGTAAAGGGTTCGGCTACCGGGAAGTCTACCTGCCGGAAAGTCATACCGATTTTATTTTTAGTATTATCGGAGAAGAGTATGGGTTTATTGGTGCCTCTATCGTCGTCAGTTTGTTTTTTGTGCTGATCTATCATATTACAAAACTAGCACTCACAACAAAAATTCCCTATTATTCTTACATGTGCGCCGGTGTGATCGCGATGATTACCTTCCACGCCTTTCAAAATATCGGTATGACAATCGGCTTGCTGCCAATCACCGGTATTCCACTGCCGTTTATTTCTTATGGCGGCAGCTCAATGATGGGGAATATGATGGCTCTTGCCCTCATTTTCTCTATTACGTACAATGAACGTCATTACATGTTTTCATCAGATCGATCGTAACCCGCTTTTAAAGCGGGTTTTTTTATTTTTGCTGACCATTTATAATGAAAAGTATAGGAATAGAAGGGAGGCGATGGAATATGAATAGGTCTGCTATCTCAGGTATTCGGCGCCGCTACCTGCTTTTATCGCTGTCTATTTTACTACTATTGACAGCTGCAGGCACCGGTGCTTTTCTTTATATGAAACACTCACAGGATGAATTGAGAGCAGAAAGAGAGAGACTTTATGACAAGCAGGTAAAGCTGGAAACGCTGCGCGATTCATTAAATGATATGTTTTTCCGGGCGCGGGGATATGCGGCGTTTCATCTTGAAGGTGAGCTCGATCAGGTTTATACGGATTTAGGGCAAGTGGATGCCGCACTTAGAGAATTACAAGATATTCAATTAAGCCCAAAAGAACAGCAGCTTACCCAGGAACTAACGTCTTTTTTAGCTACATACAGACAGCAGACTCTGCCTGAATTAATTGAATTAGTGAGGCAAAATGATTATGAAGGGCTGCAGCAGTTTGCGAATAATGGTGTAACCAATTCGGTCAATCAATTTATGGCATATGCCAAGCAATATAAAACCGATATTGATGATGAGCTGGAGGCACTGTCACTAGAAATGATTGAGCAGGCCAATCAGTTTACACTTATGATGGTTGTTTTTCTCTTTTTATTGTTTGGATTTATTGCGTATTTGATCTGGCGCATGATGAAGGAAGTGGTCCGGCCGCTTGAACAGCTAAGGCAGGCTACAGATGATTTTTCAGCAGGCCACAGCTTTTCTCTGCTGCCCGTTCAGCGAAATGATGAAATCGGTGTGCTGTTTTCTTCGTTCGGTTCAATGATTCGAATGATTCAAGAAAAGGAAGAAGAGTTGATTGCTCAAAACGAAGAACTGATTATGCAGCAGGACGAGCTACAGGAGCATCAAGAGAAAATAGAAGAATCCCTTTATGAAACAAAACAAACGAAAGAACGACTGGAGCGGTATAACGACTTGAACCATGTTCTTTCTTTTACGTTAAACAAGCAAGAGCTTGCTGATAGTGTACTAGAGTATTTGGATTCCACCTATGAACTGGATTTAGGAATGTTCTGGATTCGGGAAACCGGAGAACGGGCGCTAAAAGGCATGACGACTGATTTGTTCGAAGAGTTTTCAACGAAACGAACTGATTACATTGATCAGCGTTTAAAAGAAGACACGTTCTTTACCGTAACGAGAGAAGCTGCTCATGAAAAAGGACTCGCTGCAGATCCTGTCATGGTGCATGATTATTTTTCCGGCGTGAACAACCCGGAAGGCGAAATGGTTGCACTTTTCGGTGCTTCCCGAATCGGCCGTGCTTTTTCTGAAAAAGAGCAAAATGAACTTCGCGGCTTACTGAATAGAATTTCACTGGCCATTGAGCGCATACAATTGTATGAGCGTAACGTAAAGGAACGGGTGTTAAACGAGCAAATTGTCAACAACATCAATGAAGGTATTCAATTTGTGGGAACGGATGGACACATGCTGCAGCGTAACGAAGCGGTTTGTGCTATTTTCAACTGTGGCAATGTAGTACTGGATGAAGAAGTCGAACGAGAGTATTGGATCAATCAGCTGTCTAACCAAACCGATGATCCCTCTGGCATGAAGGACTTCCTGGAAGGGTGTATTCACCCTGAAGCGTTCCACGTGCAAGAATACCGATATCGGGTTTTAGAACCGTCGGAGCGTGTTATTGATGTATATAGTGCACCTGTTTTAATCAATGGTGAAAAAACAGGTACCATCCTTGTACATCGTGATATTACAAAAGAGTATGAAGTAGATCAAATGAAAACAGAGCTTGTCAGCACCGTCAGCCATGAGCTACGGACACCGCTTTCGAGTGTGCTCGGGTTTACAGAATTGCTGCTTCATAAACAGCTGAAACCCGAAAAGCAGAAAAAGTATTTAGAAACGATTTATAAGGAAGCAAAAAGGCTTACGAACTTAATTAATGATTTTCTTGATTTACAGCGCATGGAGTCTGGAAGCCAGGTTTATCAAATGGAGCCACTTAAGATGAACGAATTGGCTGTAGAGGCAGTGACCCGCTTTCGTACAGAAAGCAGCCATCCGCTCATTGTGGTAGATGAAGCGAGCAATGTGCAGGTGGAAGGAGACAAAGAACGTCTCGCCCAGGTGTTAACAAATGTGATCGGCAATGCCATTAAGTTTTCACCAAATGGCGGTCATGTAACATTAACACTCTCAAATAATGAAAATCATATCGTCGTGGCTATTAAAGATGAAGGAATTGGTATCCCGGCTGAAGATATACCAAAGCTGTTCAGCAAGTTCCAGCGGATTGACAACAGTGCCCGCCGAAAAATTGGTGGAACAGGACTTGGACTGGCCATTTGCCGTGAAATTATCGAAAAGCATAACGGGACGATTACAATTGAATCAGAAGAGGGAAAAGGGACAACTGTACGCTTTTCACTGCCGCTCCTTTTACCTGAAACGCATCGCATTGCACATCCAGAAGGGAAGGAGAACAGCCCCTCTGTTATGATAGTAGAAGATGATATGAGTCTTGCTCTTTTACTATCAGAAGAATTAAAGATGAGTGGTTTTAAAGTAATCTATCATACGAACCCAACCGAAGCATTTGAAGAAGCAAAACGAACATCACTCGTTGGCATCGTGGTTGATCTTATGCTTGGAGATGACTTGAATGGCTGGGATCTGGTGGAGCTTTTGAAGAAAGAGGATGCAACCCGGGATATCCCGATCGTCATCTCTTCTGCTCTTGACCAGGCTGAAGGAGAAGAAAAACTAAATCAAATCGACCATTACTTAACAAAACCATATCCGCCGACACAGCTGTCTAAAGCCATACTTGGATTTTTAACCGAACCCGCACAGCAAGGAGTTATTTTCTATCCGGAGAAAGGTTCTGATGAAAATGAAAGTGAATAAAAAATGGATAATCCTTTCGGGTGTTCTGTTGCTGCTGCTCCTGCCCTGGATCATATGGGAGCTCAGCAGCACGAGAAGCGAAAAAGTTGTCGTTTTAGATAAAACCGTTCCAACGGATAATAAACGAGAACATCGTGCTCTGACATGGGTACTAGAGCACCTTCGTTTTGAAACATTCGGCGGTGAAGATGACTATTACGGTTATTTTCCCGAAAGAAAAACAAAAGAACGGGCACTGCCGGATGAACTTGAGGACGCAGATGTGATTTACGTGGCCGATACATACGGCGTGTATGATCAGCAAAATGACCTTGTGTATGGCGGTCTCGAAATGAATGAATGGGAAACGATCAAACAGCAGACGGCCGACCACCCGACCACTTTAATTATGGAGTTTAATACATTCGCTTCTCCGACAAAAGCGGAGGTGAGAGACGATGCAGCCTCTTTTCTACATACAAAACCGACTGGCTGGACCGGACGAGCGTTCAGCGATTTGAGCAGAGGTAATGAAGAGTTGACGGATGGAATTTTGTCGCTTTATGAAGCAGGCGGCAAAAAGTGGTCATTCGAGGGCGCCGGCTTTGTACTTGTGAATGAAGAGGAAGAAAAAGTGATTGTGCTCTCCGACAGAGGAGGAGAAGTGAATGACGAACGATTAACGATGGAATTTACAGAAGAAGGCGAACGGATCACTGGTCTTCAAAAAGGTGCACCTTATACGTATTGGTTTGATATAACCGTACCGGACAATCAAGAGGACATTCTGGCAAGCTACAAATGGGATTTGTCCGAAAAAGGAAAAGATAGGCTGGAGAAGGAAGGAATTCCTCTTTCGTTCCCAGCGGTTACCCATCATTCGTATGAGCAGTCTGATCTCTTTTATTTCGCCGGAGATTTTGCGGATACAGAAGATGTATCCTCTGTTTACCGGTACGCCGGTTTCCCTTTGATCCGTGCACTGATTACACCATCTACACTGTATCCGGAGCAGGCTTTTTTCTGGAAAACCTATGTACCGCTTATCAAGGGCGTGCTTTCGATGGAGAAAAAATCGGAAAAAGAAGCGGCGACAGTATCAGTAGAAGAAAAGAATGGTCTTTCCCATACAGCCCGTTTAAATGGAGACCGATTTGAAGTGCTCCAGGATGGCGAATGGAAAAAGATGACCGTCAAAGGGGTAAATATTGGAATGGGGAAGCCGGGCGCTTTTCCTGGAGAGGCTGCCATTTCTGAGAAAGAATACTATGACTGGCTGACAGATATCGGAAAGTTAAATGCCAATACAATTCGTGTTTACACACTTCATCCGCCAGGCTTTTACAATGCGCTAAAGCGGTATAACGAAGAGCATGCGGACAAACCCATTTATGTTCTTCACGGCGTCTGGATTGATGAAGGACCTTTGGAAGAAACATTAGATGCTTTTACGCCTGAAATTACAAAAGAGTTTCAAGCGGAAATGAAACGGCTGGCTGACGTGATTCATGGCAATGCCGATATTGCCAAACGAACAGGACATGCATCTGGTACGTACCGGGCGGATGTTTCCCCTTACGTAGCCGGCTGGGTGCTTGGGATCGAGTGGTACCCGTATATGGTCGATAATATGAAAAACAAATATGCCGGTCTTGCTCAATATGATGGGGAATTTGTCCGGACAGAAGATGCCGAACCGATGGAAATCTGGCTGGCGGAGCAAATGGATGAAATGATGAAATATGAAGCCGATCAGTACAAATGGACACGGCCAATGAGCTTTACCAACTGGGTAACGACCGACCTGCTGGATCACCCGGCAGAACCGCAGGAGCAGGAGGATTTGGTGTCGGTTGATCCGAACAGGATTAAACCGAAAAAAGATACGCAAATGTTTGCTTCCTATCATGCGTATCCTTACTATCCTGACTTTTTGAATTTAGAAGAAAAATATTTAACGTACAAAGACGAAAGAGGAGAAAATAACAGCTACGCCGGCTACCTGCATGATTTGCGGGCGGCACACGATATGCCTGTCCTCATTGCGGAATTTGGGATTCCAGCTTCACGTGGTATGACGCACCGAAATGCTTTTGGCTTGAATCAGGGCTTTATGAGTGAAACACAGCAGGGTGAAGGTCTTGTTTATCTGTATGACGATATAATAGCAGAAGACATGATGGGCGGACTGGTGTTTACGTGGCAGGATGAATGGTTTAAGCGGACGTGGAACACAATGGATCTGGATGATCCGGAACGCCGTCCATTCTGGTCCAACGCCCAGACGAATGAACAGCAATTCGGTCTTCTCAGCTTTGACCGCCAGCTGATCAAAACAGATGGCAGCGTAGAAGACTGGAAAGGCATTGAGCCGTTATACAAAGAAAATGACGATTTGTATGTGACGCATGATGAGCGTTACTTATACATTCGAACAAAGCAGCAAAATGGCAGCATGCCGACTCTCTACTTTGATGTACACCCATCGATCGGAAGCAAAACGGCTGAAGGTATTGCATTTGAAAATAATGATCCTGACTTTGTTCTTTCATTTGATGGAGCAAAAGAAGGACAATTGAGAGTAGATGCTTACTATGACACGTTCTTGTACCAGTACGGTTTTGACGTGCCGATGTTAAAGCCGGCACCGAAAAAGCCCGCCAATGACAGCAGCGTCTTTCATCCAATCCGACTGGCCTTAAACAAGGAGATTACTCGTCCGGATACGGGTGAAGTGCTTCCGTTTGATTACTATGAAACAGGCGTGATGCGGTTTGGCAACGGCAACCCGGAATCGCCTGATTACGATTCTTTATCTGACTACTATGTAAATGAAGAAACAGGAGAGATTGAAATTCGCATTCCGTGGCTGCTGTTGAATATAAAAGACCCAAGCAGCCTGCAGGCAACAGGGGATGTGTTTAAAGAAGGAATCGAAGCGGAGCAAGAAATCAAAGGAATTGGCATCGCCGAGTCGTTTGATCAAAAAACAACGGTTCCCGAAAAAGCTCTTTCCAACATGAATATGTATACATGGGAGAGCTGGGACGAGGAAGTTCAATCAAAAGAACGATTGAAAAAATCTTACTCCATTGTTCAAAAACGCTTCGCGCAGGAAGACCAATAAAAAAGACAGCCTCTTGCAGGCTGTCTTTTTTAGCCTACCCAAAAGCCTCTCCTTTTGAAAAACAATGTCAGTGGGCTGCGGACTGGCGACTGCGCTTTCCTGCGGGGCGAACGATGAACCAGCCACCGCTTCGCGCTGTCTGTTTCATCCTGTCCGCTCGTCCCGCGGGAGTCTGCGCCGCCAGCCCTCCGCTCTTTGTATTTCTAAAAAATAACGAGGCTGAAAGGTTTTCTGTTCTTTCCAGCAAAGAAAAACATACTGGGTTTCACTAACTTATTTTCCTCCCCACAAAGGCGGCAGGCGCGGGGTGTAGAATTCTAAGGAATGAGCTACCGCCTGCCTCATGGAAAGCGAATCCGCATGTCTGCTGTCAGTGAGTTTAAACGAACTAGTACGGAACTAATGGCCTTGGTTGAAGTGCTCTTCTCATTGATGAAAGCCAGAAACAAAAGACCGTTCATGCTCCTTCTGTTCAAAACTATCTGGTGAAGCCGGCCGGACGAAGACTCCTGCGGGAAGTACAGTGAATCGGCAGGTCCCGCAGGCACAGCCAAGGAAGCTGCCGCACTGCCCGCGGAACGCGAAGTCCGGCCGGCTTCACTTATCGGCTCTTTTTTAAAAGCGAAAGACTCTGTCTACACACTAAAAGGACAGCCTCCATATGGCTGTCCTTTTTTAATCAAGAATGCTTTCAACGAGCGACAGGAGTTCGATTGGGCTGAACGGCTTTGCCATAAAGTAATCGGCGCCGTGTGACATAGCGAGCTCTCGATCAGCTTCCTGTGCTTTTGCGGTAAGCATCATGACCGGTGTTTCGATGCCGTCTTTACGAATTTGTTCAAGCACCTCCATACCGGTTAAATGAGGCATCATGTAGTCTAAAATAATTAAATCATACGTACCGGAGCGAATGCTGCTGAGCGCTTCCCAGCCGTCTTCTGCCTCGATAACATTAAAATCATCTTCAAGTGTATCTGTGATTAACATACGCAAAATGTCTTCATCGTCCGCTACTAAAATCTTTTTCATCTTTGTCTGCCTCCATTCCGTTTATGTGGAAATTCCTTTTCGTTTCATGTCACCCCAATTGTGCTTTTTACGGAAAGCGGCAAAAATCCCTTGAATTCGCCAAACAACCATAAAAGGCCGATACCAGAAAGTTTCTGTCAGCGCCCAGAAGTACAGCCGGACCAGGTGAGAAATTTTCGGATATTTATGGAGAGTCATTTCCTCCAGCAGCACAGCCAATGCAGAAATAAATGACCCGTAAAAAATGGTTACTAAAAATAAAACACCGGCTGTTTTCGGATCAATAAGAGAAAAAAAGAACCCGCCAAAAATCATAAAATATCCACCCAGTTCAAAAACAGCGCCCAGCAATTCGACAAGCAAAAAGTAAGGCATCGATAGGAGACCAACTGAACCATAGGCAGGATTAAATATCATCTTTTTATGTGTCCAGAGTGTTTCCCATAATCCCCGCTGCCACCGAACGCGCTGGGAACGCAATACCTCGAGGGACTCAGGGGCTTCTGTCCAGCAGACAGGGTCCGGAATATATTCGATCCGCTGTTTGGACTTTTCTTCGCGTAGCAGCCGGTGCAGCCTGACCACAAGCTCCATGTCTTCACCGACTGTTTTTTTGTTGTATCCGCCGGCGCGAATTACCCGCTCTTTATGAAAAACGCCAAACGCCCCCGATACAATAAGCAGGATGTTCAATCGGCTCAGTGCGAGACGGCCGATTAAAAACGCTCGGAAATACTCAATGATCTGCATTAACACGACCGGGTGGCTCGGCAGATTAATTGTTTCTACTTTACTTCTTGAAATGGTTGAGCCGTTAGCAATTCGGACTGAACCGCCTGTTACGATAATTTGGCCATCAGATTCAATAATTGGTTTCATCGTTTTTAAAAGAGCATCATTTTCCAAAATTGAATCTCCATCAATCGCACAAAAATAGGGGTAAGAGGCCAGATTAATACCGGCATTCAGCGCATCTGCTTTTCCACCGTTCGCTTTTTTAATTAAGCGAATGTAAGGAAAAATAGAAGATTGATAGATTGTTTTGATTTCGGCTGTTTCTAAATAAGCACGTACTGCAAAAGCCACTTCAGTCATTTGAAATTCTTCAATCATGCGCGCTGATGTCTGGTCTTTCGAACCGTCGTCAATTACAATAATTTCTTTTTCCGGATACTCCAGCGCCAGAAGAGAGCGGACTGTGCTGACGACGCCCACTTCCTCATTATAAGCCGGGACCAGAATAGACACCGGAAACGTCCGTTCATTTCCGGCTATATCCTCCGTTGTTTCACGTGGATCCAAATCACTTTCTCTGTATACTTTTCGAAAAGCAATCATAAACAAAAGAATATAACTTAAGCTGGAAAATAGCATATAAGCAATAATGATGTATGAAAAAACGAGAAAAAATGTTTGCATTATCGGGCACCTCCAGGTCGAAATGTCTGCCACTGGGCAGCCATATCACGGCCATAGCGGTCAGGATGATTTTCAGACAGATGGGCCAAAATTACGTCGCCATCTGAAAAATGAGTATAGGCTTCAGCCGCTGAATAACGTACCCACCAGACAGAATCGCCAAGCAGTGTGCTCAATGTTTGTTTATAACGGGAAAACTGCATAATTCCCGCAATCCGTGCAGCAAACATTCGCTCCGTCCAGAAAGAAGAATCGAAAAAAGGAGCAAGCAAATCCGGATCTGACATGTATTCAAGCCGGTAAATCGTTTTGAGCGCCTGAATTCTTATTTCGGTATGAGAGCTCGCCAGTTCTCTTTCTACATCCGGCAAAAATGAAAGGGCCCCGGAATGGGCGATATAAGCGAGCGCCGCATGCTTGGCTGCTTCATCCGAACCTTCAAGAGCCGTCTTGATTTGTTCATTTGCATTCGCTTTATCGAGCCGGTTAAATACGTCGATAAACAAGCGGACGGGTACATTTAAAAATCGTTTTAATTCATCAACAACGGCTGTTTCATTAAGTGAAGCAAGGGTCCTGACAAGCTGCTGGGTTTCTACATCGAGCGTTCCAGCGTTTTTAAGTCGTTCCAGCAAAGCCGGAGCTAAAGACCGCATATGAAAATCTTCAATATAATGCAGCGTATTGATTCGTCTCGCCCAGTTTCGCTGGCCCAGTATGCGTGTGTAAGGGTCTGTTAAAAACTCTTCTGAGAGCTGTTTCACCAGGGGAGAAGCATTCGCTCCTTTGGTAAAAGCTACATAGCCATTTAACAGCCGCTCCAGCACGATTTGCTGATGATCAATCGATTTGACAGCATACAAAAAGCGTACGTCTGAGGAATCTGTCATATAGGAAGCGAACGGTTCGGTTAAGTGAGCGTACTCATTTTCTGTTTCTTCTTCCAGCCGCTGCCGCCGCTTCTTGCGAACGATTAAGTAAAGCAGCAGCCCCATTTGAAACAAAAGAAGAATCGCTGTCAGGACCAAGAAAAAAGAAAGTGTCATTTGAACATCCTTTTTGTCAGGCGCTGCACCCGCGCGACCACTTCCTGTGGATGAAATGGCTTTACAATGTAGTCATCTGCTCCACTTTTTAGTGCTAACACGATATCCGATTCATGGGTTCGCGCTGTCAGCATGGACACGACAATATTATCATCAGGGAACCGTTTGCGGATATGAGACAGCACTTCAAGACCATCCATTTTCGGCATAATGCCATCTAAGAGAATCATATAGTTTTCATCTGCTTTGTACCAGTCGGATTCCAGGAAGGTGATGCCATCCGGATATTCATGCACAATTACATCAATTTCACTTGGTTTCCATCCGGAAAATTGCTTTGAAAGCATTTTTCGCACAAGCAGGTCATCATCAATAATCATAATATTCAAATGGCGTTTTACATCACTGCTGTCAATTTCATAAATAACAGTCTGATTTCGGCCATTTCGCTTCGCTTTGTATAACGCCTGGTCTGCTTCTGCCAAAACAGTAGATTCGTTTATACGGTACTCGGCAGCGCCGGCAGAGAATGTCACGTAAAACGGGTCCATAGCCGGGACAGTAAAAGTTGTTTGAGCCATTTTTTCCCGAATGCGTTCAATTAATACCGTAGCTTCTATCGGTGCTGTATCAGCCAGAATCAAAGCAAATTCCTCTCCGCCATAACGAAAAAAGTAATCTGTTTCTCTCTTCAAGGTTAAAACAAGGGAGCTGAAACGACGGAGCACTTCATCACCGGCCGGATGACCGTATTGATCATTTACTTTTTTAAAGTAATCCAAATCCAGCATAACAAGTGTATACGTATGCCGTTTTCTTTCTGCCAGGGCTGACATTTGGGTAAGTGTCTGGGCAAACTGACGCCGGTTTCCTGCACCCGTCAACTCATCCGTCAGGGCAGATTGTGAAATGGCTGCTTTATTCCGCAGACGATTAAAAATATAAGGTATAAACATGCTCATATTGAGCGGTTTCTCAATAAAGTCCATGGCGCCCATTTCATAGGTGCGAATTTTATTATCAATTACATTGTCTGCACCAATCAGTGTCACCGGAACATAACGACTGCGGGCAATATCGCCGATTTGTGCGAATACATCAAACCCACTCATATCGGGAAGTTGAACAGCAGCAATCACCATATGAGGCTGAAGGGTATAAAATAATTCAACTCCTCGTTTGCCGTTTAAAGCAATTACTACTTGTATTCCGTTTTCTTCCAATGTTTCTTTAACAAAAGAAGCAAACTCGGCATCTTCATCAATAAGTAAAATAAAACCGCTGTTTTCTTCGATGGAAGGAAGCGAATTTTGAGGCTGCTTTAATTCAGTCTCGGCTGTTAGCTCTTTTTTATTAAAAAAACTTCTCATTAAAAAAATAAAGTTTTTCAATGACCGGACTGGAATCGTTGCCTCGCTTGCTTCAGAAAGTGTTTCCAGCTGTGAGGCGCAAAAAGAGGACATTTCTTCCATTCCAATTGTACCTGCTGTTCCCTTCATGGTATGTAAAAAACGGTATAAATCCCGTTCTTGAATGTGATCTTGCTCGAACCAGCTGGAAAACTCCTTTTCCATCCGCTTAGAAAGCATTGCCTGGTAATCATTGCGAGCCATAATACGTCAATCCTTTCAAAAGTAGTGAAAAGGTTCTGTTCATATTCTACCCTATTATACTATAGGTCACATCTTGTCGAACACATTGAGGAAACGTTTGTTTGAGAAAACAAGAGATAGGGAACTAATGTTAAAAACGGCAAAAGTAAAGGAGATGGCGTTTTGAAAACAATCGGCACTGCGTTAATTGGATACGGATTTTCAGGGTCAACTTTTCACGCTCCATTTTTGGAGGAAATGGAAGAATTTCAGCTTATGAGTATTTTGTCGTCTAAAAAAGAAAAAGTGAAAGAGAAGTTTCCAGCTGTCCAGGTAGTGCAACAAGTCGACGATATTATAAATAACCCGGAGATAGAGCTTGTCGTTGTAACAACGCCGAGCAGCCTTCATTTTGAGATTACCAGGCAGGCGCTTGAAGCAGGGAAGCATGTGATCGTTGAGAAACCGATGGTGCCGACAGTCGAAGAAGCAGAAGCGCTGTCTGCCTGTGCAAAGGAATATAATGTGATGCTAAGTGTGTTTCAAAACCGCCGGTACGATGGGAATTTTCGAACGGTAAAAAAAATGATAGAAGAAGGCCGGCTTGGTGATGTTTATATGTATGAAGCACATTATGATCGATTTGAGCCAGTTGTGGGAAAAGGGTGGCGTGAGGAGAAAAAGCCAGCTTCAGGTGTTTTATATGATCTTGGTGCTCATTTAATCGATCAGGCTCTGTCGCTGTTTGGCATGCCGGACAGCATAACAGCAGATCTTCAAAAGCAGCGTCCCCATGCGCTCGTAGATGACTATTTTCATCTGGTGTTAACATACGGGACAAAGCGGGTCATCTTACATAGCGGTATGGTGACAGTGGAACAGGGTGCAAAATATAAAGTGCATGGTACGGAAGGGACGTTTATGAAGCGGGGAGAAGACCCGCAGGAGGAGCAATTGATAAAAGGAGAGCCATTATCGAGTGCTGAATGGGGAATGGACCGCCTTGATCAGTACGGTACGCTTTATACAAAAGAAGGAAACGAAAAAATTGTCACACTTCCGGGAGATTACCGGCAGTATTATAAAGGTATTTACCATGCTATTCGTGATGGACAACCTTGCCCTGTCCCGTGTGAAGACGGCATTCGAACAATTCGTATCATTGAAGCGGCCCAGCAAAGCAGCCGGGAAGGAAAAACGATTCAATTATAAAAAGAAAAAAACAGGGCATAAAGAGCCCTGTTTTTTGTTTTGCAAAAATGATCAACAAAAGGGTTGAAAAAACGCTTACATTGATTTATACTTTGATAAACCGGTTTAGTAAATCGATTTATAAAATGAGGTGACCAAAATTGATTGTGATTCCCATGAACGCATTTGGTGATGCACAAGTAAAAGAAAGGGGTCAAGTTTCTCTTTTTCATCAGCTGATTGAAAGAGGGATCGAAGGAATAGAAATTCGCCGCGAGCTCCTGCAGTTTTCTGACAGACCGCTTGCGCAATTCCGTACGGAGCGTTATACCGTGTACTCTGCTCCCATTGAACTGTTTAAAAAAGATGGAACCTTTAATCAAGAAAATTTGGAAATAGTCGTTCAGGAAATGAAAGAAATAAAGGCGGATACATTAAAGCTTCCTCTTGGCAGCTTTACCGACATGCATTCAGATGTAAAGGAAATGGATCGTTTTTTTCGCCGTACACTTCCGACTGGAGCGCGCTGGCTTGTTGAGAACGATCAAACAAAGGAAGGAGGAAAGATTGAGCCATTGGCCGCTTTTTTCCGCGTATGCGTGACGGAAGGAGTTGTTGCCGGCTTCACTTTTGATACAGGGAACTGGCAGTATACTGGTGAATCGGTTCAGGAAGCGTTTCATGTATTAAAAGATCATATAAAATACCTTCACGTAAAGCATGTAAATGAAACAGGGCAGGGACTTCAAACAGTTCCCGTCCCGCTGGGTGAGCAGGCAGACTGGGAAGTGATCATGGATCTTCTGCCTGCAGCAATTCCGATTGCGCTTGAGTTTCCTCTGTCTATGGAAGATATTTCTTCATACAAAAACTATATCGAAAAAAAGAAGGCGGTTGTACAATGACAACAATAGATGTTGTAACATTTGGCGAAGCAATGTCGATGTTTATGGCTCAAACGCCTGGTCCCATCCATAAAGTAACGGGATTTACTCAGGCACTTGCCGGTGCAGAAACAAACGTGGCGATTGGTCTCGCACGGCTCGGTTTCGGAAGCGGGTGGGCAAGCAAAGTCGGGCAGGATGCCTTCGGTGCATTTGTTTTGGCAGCGCTTCAAAAGGAAGGCGTCAACACAGACCATGTGCTGCTAGATCAACAGCATCCGACCGGATTTCAATTCAAGTCCAAAGTAACAGAAGGCGATCCGTATGTGCAGTATCATCGAAAAGGATCGGCGGCAAGCCATTTAACCGAAGAAGAAATAAATCCCGCTTACTTTTTACAGGCAAGCCATTTGCATATGTCCGGTATTCCGCTTGCTTTATCATCAAAAATGAGAGCGTTTTCTCTCGCCGTTTTATCTACTATGAAGAAAGCAGACAAAACCATTTCATTTGATCCGAATTTGCGTCCTTCCTTATGGACGTCCGAGGAAGAAATGATCCGGGTGACCAATGAAGCCGCTTATCAGGCAGATGTAGTGCTACCAGGAATTGAGGAAGGAAAGCGACTGACCGGGCACGATGATCCTGCCGAAATCGCAAACTTTTATCGAGATCGCGGTGTACCATGCGTGATTGTGAAGCTTGGCTGTAAAGGAGCGTATGTGAAAACAGATGCTGAAGAAATCGTTGTACCGGGTTATGAAGTAAAAAAAGTTGTCGATACGGTTGGTGCCGGTGATGGGTTTGCCGTTGGGATTGTAAGCGGTCTGCTTGAAGGCCTGCCTATTCGAGAGTGCGTACAGCGAGGCAATGCAATTGGTGCGCTGGCAGTTCAGTATGCGGGCGACCATGAAGGCTATCCAGACCGTCTGGCATTGGCAAAATTTATGGAAAAATTCGAAAAAGAGGTGGCATACCATGAAAACACAGCTCGCTAAATCAAGATGGCTTCGTCTTATTCCAATCGTTTTTATTACGTACAGTCTTGCTTATCTGGACCGGGCTAATTACGGATTTGGCGCAGCCGGAGGCATGGCGGAGGATCTGCAAATTACCGCATCTATGTCGGCGTTGCTTGGCTCTCTGTTTTTCCTTGGTTATTTCTTTTTCCAGGTACCGGGTGCCCATTACGCTGAAAACAGAAGTGCCAAGAAACTTATTTTTTGGTCGCTGATTTTATGGGGCGGGCTAGCAACCGCAACGGGTATGGTGAGTGACGTCCGCTTTTTGATCGTCATCCGGTTTTTACTTGGTGTTGTGGAAAGTGCCGTTATGCCATCAATGCTTGTATTTCTGAGCCACTGGTTTACAAAAGCTGAACGCTCCCGGGCCAATACGTTTTTGATTTTAGGAAATCCGGCCACCGTTTTATGGATGTCGATTTTGTCCGGTTACTTGATTGAATCGGTTGGATGGCGCTGGATGTTTATTTTAGAAGGGCTGCCGGCTGTGATCTGGGCATTTCTCTGGTGGAAGCTCGTTGTAGACGAACCGAAAGATGCGAAGTGGCTGTCAGACGGAGAAAAGCGGGACTTGCAGGCAGAGCTTGAAAAAGAGCAGCAGGGAATCAAACCGGTTAAAAATTATGCAGAAGCGTTTCGTTCAAAAACAGTTATTCTTTTAAGTGCACAATATGCGCTTTGGAGTATTGGTGTATATGGCTTTGTTATGTGGCTGCCGTCCATTTTAAATGCTGCACCGAACATGGATATTGTCAAAACCGGCTGGCTCGCGTCTGTTCCATATGTGTTAGCCATTATCGGTATGCTGAGTGCCTCTCATTTTTCGGATAAAATGCAAAACCGGACTGCATTCGTCTGGCCGTTTCTTTTGATCGGAGGACTGGCATTTTTAGGGTCCTACTTGGTCGGCACAAGTCATTTCTGGCTGTCATTTGTCCTGCTGATTATCGCGGGTGGTGCCATGTATGCGCCGTACGGACCGTTTTTTGCGATTATTCCAGAAGTGCTGCCGCGTAACGTCGCAGGCGGCGCGATGGCTTTGATTAACAGCATGGGCGCACTTGGATCATTTGCGGGGTCATACCTTGTCGGTTATTTAAACGGCGCTACTGGCGGTTTTGGTGCTTCTTACATGTTTATGTCCGGTTCTCTGTTCCTGTCGGCTGTCCTGACGATTATTGCGGTAAAAGGGGCAAAGCCAAAAAAACGTTCTGAGTCTGCTTCCTCTCTTGGAATTACGCAAAAAGAAGCGTAATATAAAAGAAAATTCAATGAATTAAAGGAAGAGGACATATGAAACGGGTAACAATGGCGGATGTGGCAAAAGAAGCAGGTGTGTCAAAAAGTACCGTATCTCAATTTTTAAACGGACGATTTGAATATATGAGTGAGGAAACCAAAAAAAAGATTGAGAGAGCCGTTCAACAGCTTTCATACAGTCCAAATGTTGTCGCTCGCAGTTTAAAGCAAAAAAGGACATCAATGATTGGCATTATCGCAGCAAATATTGTACACGGTATTTCCACTGAAGTATGTCAGGCCATTGAGGATTACTGTCAAAAGCAGGATATGCACGCAATCCTTTGCAACACGTATGATGATCCGGAAAAAGAAAAAAAGTACATTAGTATGCTGCGCGCACGTCAGGTAGACGGGCTGATCATTTTTCCATCAGGAGGCAATCAAGAATTATACCGCCAGCTGGAAAAGGAAGCATATCCTGTTGTTTTTGTTGACCGTAAAATAGAAGGTGTGGATGTCAGCGCGATCGTAGTGGATAACCGCAGCGCTGTTCGCCGGGCAGTCGCCCATTTGATTGAAAGGAACCATCATAACATTGCACTTGTTACACCGCCGCTGACTACTTACACAAGAAAAGAACGGCTTGAAGGGTATAAGGAAGCATTAAAAGAAAGAGGGCTGCCGTTTCAGGATAAAAATGTAAAGTCTGTTCCGTACGAGGCGATTGTACCGGCTATGGAAGAGATGTTTCGGGAAGATCCGCCGACAGCGCTCGTTGCTGCAAATGATTTGTCTTTTATGGAAGTGATGAAGTTTGCAAAGGAAAATGGGCTGAAGATTGGCCAGGATCTGGCCATCATTGTTTTTGATAATATTAAATTTGCCGATATTTATGAGCCGGCTGTCACAACGATTTCGCAGCCGGCATACGAAATGGGAACGAAAGCGGCAGAACTGCTGATCGAGCAAATTATGAAACAGCCAGTTGAGCCGCAAACCCATGTGTTAAAAACGAGCCTGCTGGTTCGTGAATCTTCTAATAGAGCTTTTTCTTAAAAGCTCTTTTCTTTTCATTTTTTAATAAACCGATTTAGTTAGGAGGAACAGGATGATGATTCAGCTGGCATTGGACCGAATGACAATCGAAGAAGCGATAGATATAGCAGCCGCAGCCGGAAAACATATCGACTGGATTGAAGTCGGCACGTCCCTTATTAAAGAGTTTGGCATGGAAAGTGTCCGATCGATGAAAGCGGCTTTTCCGAATAAAGTCATTGTCGCAGACATGAAAACAAATGACAACGCTCACTACGAATGCCGGATGTGCTTTCAGGCAGGAGCTGACGTAGCGACTGTAATGGGAACAGCCCCGCTTATAACCATCGAAGCGTGCATAGCGGAAGCTGAAAAAAATGGCAAACATATTATGATCGACCTGCTGAATACAAACCCTATTCAGCAGGAGGCGTTAAGCCGATACAATGCGATTCTCTGCCTGCATACGGGGAAGGATGAACAGGAGCTTGGCACTGGAAAAAGAAATAAAAGCGCTCTTCAGGCTGGTTTAAAAAGAGCGGTAGCGGGCGGCATTACAGTAGAAAACCTGCCTGCTTATAAAAAAATAAACCCGGACGTTTTCATTATCGGTTCAGCCATTACAAAAGCAGACGATCCTGCTCAGGCAGCTGCGGCATTCAAGCAGCAGCTTAAAAAGGAGGAAACAAGATGAAAGAAAAAATACAAGCCGTTTTGACGGAAATAGAGGATGTTATGGTAAACGTGGAGGAAGGGGAGCTAACGGAAGCGGCCAGCCGCCTGGCAGCAGCGAAACGGATTTTTGTTTTTGGCGAAGGCCGCTCAGGGTTTATGGCAAAGTCATTTGCTATGCGTTTGATGCATTTGGGGGCCCATTCGTTTGTCATTGGAGAAACAACAACGCCGTCCATCCAAAAAGGAGACGTGATTGTCCTTGTGTCTGGCTCGGGAAAAACAAAAAGCGTATGCTGGACTGCGGAAAGGGCGGCAGAAATGGGGTGTGTGGTGATAGCTGTCACGACGGATTCTGCTTCTCCGCTTGCTTCCCGGGCTGATATGATTCTGCACATACCAGCCGCTACAAAATACCGCAAAGAAGGAGAAAGGGAAAGCATTCAGCCGCTTGGTTCCCTTTTTGACCAAAGTACGCATGTGCTGTTTGATGTGCTTTGCCTGGATTATGCAGAAAAGAAAAATCGAACACACGAGCAAACGTTTAAGCTTCATAGTAATGTAGAATAACAGCCATTAGGATTGTTTCAGGCTGTAGACAAGTGATTGATAACCGTCACATGAATGGGGATAGATCGGCGGCGTCCGGGCAGCTCCACCGGTCTCTGCTGTCCGCTCGTCCCACAGGAGTCTGCGCTGACCCGGACGCCGCTAAGTGGCTTGCGCCAAGGGGGTATAGAACTAAAAAGGTCGCATTTTTTCTTTTAAAAAAGAGAAAAATGTCTATCCAGTCCCTGGTTGATTGATCTTCAATACTACTTAGTGAAGCCAGCGGGACGAAGACTTCTACGGGACGTACAGTGAGTCGGCAAATCCCGTAGGCAGAGCCGAGGAAGCTGCCATACTGCCCGGGAACGCGAAGTCCATCGTCTCCCATTAGAAAACGATGCCCCGCACAAGCTGTTTTTTTTAAGAAAGCTGATTTTGTTTACACTCTCTAACAGCCGCCAGGGCTGTTTTTTTATGCACTTACATGTGAAAAAGAGAGCAATCGTTTGCGTGAAATATTCCGAATTTTCTTTGTATATACAAGAATTTAAATCTTATTAAATGGGCAATGAAAGGCTTTTCAAAAAACATGCAAACGATTTCTCGAAAAGTGTTGACGCTTTCATAAGGGCGATGGTATAGTAACCTTAGAAGTTGAAAGCGGTTACCGTTTTTAGCCGAATAAAAAGACTGCAAAGGGGTAGATGACGTGTTTACAAAAAAAGCATTTGTACTTTCATCCGCATTGTTTCTAGGTCTCGCCGGCTGCTCAACAGCTGAGAAAAAAGAAGAATCGTCTGGCAGTTCGGGTGGAGGAAGCGGTGATCAAACTGTCGTTGATGTTTTCCAATTTAAAGTAGAATTCAAAAGCCAGTTTGAAGAGCTTGCAAAGCAGTATGAGGAAGACCATCCGGATGTTGATATAAATGTTCAAACCGTAGGAGGCGGTAACGATTATGCTTCAGCACTTAAATCGAAATTTGCCTCGGGCGACGAGCCGGCTATTTTCAATATTAATGGGGCTGTTGATGTGCAGCAGTACCGCGATAGATTGGTAGATGTAAGCGATACAAAAGCAGCAGGTGCAGCGCTCGAAGGAACGCTTGAGAGCGTAACAGAAGGGGAGCAGGTATTAGGTCTTCCTTACAACCAGGAAGGATACGGTTTTGTTTACAACAAGCAAATCTTTGAAGACGCAGGGGTAGATGCGGATTCTATTAAATCAATGGAAGATTTAACAAAAGCAGTCGAGACACTTGACGGCAAAAAGGACGAGCTTGGCATTGATGCAGTATTCGCATTTGCCGGAAAAGAGAAATGGACAGAAGGAAATCATGGGTCAAACTCTTTTATCGCTGATGATTTCAATGGCAGTGTGATGGAAGCCTTCGAAGCGAAAGAAATTCCATTCACAAAAGCAGAGCAATATAAGGAATACGTTGACTTGCAAAACAAATACTCCGTACAGCCAGTGCTGAGCCTTGATTACTCACAGCAGGTAGAAGAGCTATTTTCAACTGGTCGTGTTGCGATGATCAAGCAAGGAAACTGGGTATACCCTACAATTGAACAAATGGACCCTGAGCTTGCCGAAAACGTTGGTATCTTCCCGATCCCAGTTAATGGTGAAACAAAAATGCCGGTTGGCGTTCCTCAGTATTGGGCTGTCAATAAAAATGCAGATGAAGAAGCACAAAAAGCCGCAAAAGAATTTCTTGACTGGCTTTACACATCTGACGAAGGAAAAGAAGCTGTTTTAACACAATTCAAATTTATTCCGGCTTATGAAGGCTACGATGCCGATAAAATTGCTGACCCACTTTCGAAAACCATTTACGAATATGCTGAAGCAGGAAATACGCAAGGCTGGGTTTTCCTTGGCTATCCAGTCGGCTGGAGCGACATTCTAGGGGCACACCTTCAAAAGTATCTTGCGGGTGAAGCATCTTGGGAAGAAGCCATTGAAGCCGCGAAAAATGACTGGAAAAAAGCGCGTCAGTAATTCTATGAAAAGAAAAAAGATAACAGGCAGTTTCGGCTGTTATCTTTTTCTTTCTCCAAATTCAACTGAAATGAGGTTTAGGCAGCATGAGAAATAAAGACTTTATGTTTTGGCTTTTTCTAGCGCCGGTTTTGTTCGCGCTTGGCACTGTTGTCCTGCTCCCGCTTATTTACGGAATCTTCTATTCGTTTACGGATTGGGATGGAGTGAATGCGGCGGAATTTATCGGAGTGAAAAATTACGTTGAATTATTCAGTGATCAAGGATTTTTAAACTCCCTCTGGTTTACATTTAAATTCTCCATTGCTTCTGTTATTGTCATCAACATTATGGGGCTCGGCCTCGCCATGCTTGTTACATCGTACATCAAATCCAAAAATGTACTTCGGACCATCTTTTTTATGCCAAACTTGATTGGTGGATTGATTCTCGGCTTTATCTGGCAGTTTATTTTTACAAAAGTGTTTGATGCAGTCGGGCGGGCAACGGGTATTGAATGGCTGCAGGGCTGGCTGTCTGATTCCCAGACAGGCTTCTGGGGAATGGTTATCCTGATGAGCTGGCAGATGGCCGGCTACATTATGATTATTTACATTGCATACTTGGAAAATGTACCGAAAGATTTGCTTGAAGCAGCGGAAATTGACGGCGCGAATGGATGGCAGCGATTCCGGAACATTACGTTCCCACTTGTTATGCCAGCTTTTACCGTTAGCTTATTCTTGACACTTTCAAATGCCTTTAAAATTTACGACCAGAACCTGTCACTGACAAACGGCGGTCCATTTGACTCGACGAAAATGGTTGCGATGGACATTGTCCAAACGGCGTTTCAGTTAAACCAAATGGCAGAAGCGCAGGCCAAAGCCGTTATTTTCTTCATCATCGTGGCGATTATTTCTTTAACACAGGTATACATTAACAAGAAAAAGGAGGTGGAGATGTAATGAAAAAGTCAGGAAAACGCTGGATGCTGGAGATTATTGGCCTTTTACTGGCTCTTCTTTGGATCTCTCCTTTCTATTTAATGATTGCCAATGCATTTAAAACAAAACGTGAAATTTTCACCAATACAATGAAGCTCCCAGAAACATTCACCTTTGATAACTTTGTGCAGGCTTTTGAAGAATTAACTTTTTTACAGACATTCATGAATTCTGTACTTGTCACTTTTTTGAGTGTAGCCATTATTTTGTTTTTCTCTGCGATGGCTGCTTATGCGCTGTCACGCAACGGAAGCAAGCTCAGCAATATCATCTTCTTCGTTTTTGTGGCGGCTATGCTGATTCCGTTTCAGTCGGTTATGATTCCGCTTGTCACTATTTTCGGAAAAGCCAATGCGCTTAACTTTTACGGACTGATTTTTATGTATCTCGGTTTCGGCTGCAGTTTGTCAATTTTTCTTTACCACGGGGCACTTAAAGGAATTTCCAAGTCGCTTGATGAAGCGGCAACCATTGATGGATGCAATCGGCTGCAGGTGTTCTGGTACATTATTTTCCCACTATTGAAACCGATTACGATTACCGTTGGAATTTTAAATGTGATCTGGATCTGGAATGATTTCCTTCTGCCATCGCTTGTCATTAGCGGAGATGGCACAGATACGATTCCATTAAAGCTGTTCTTGTTCTTCGGCCAGTATACGAAGCAGTGGCATCTAGCGCTTGCCGGTTTAACGATTTCCATTATTCCAGTCATCATCGCGTACTTCTTTGCACAAAAACAAATTATCAAAGGAGTTTCTGATGGTGCAGTGAAATAAGCCCATTCGACTGCCGTAGTGCTTTTGAGACCCCGCTTGTGTGGGGTCTCAGCATAAACGGATAAGAAACGATATACTTTCTTATTTTTTTTGAAAAATGGTACTATAAACTTGAAAAGGGAGGAATCGGTCATGGCTGTCACAATTAAAGATGTAGCAAAAAAAGCGCAGGTTGCACCGTCGACCGTCTCCCGTGTTATTGCAGACCATCCAAAAATTACACAAGAAACAAAAGAAAAAGTAAGGAAAGTCATGCAGGAGCTTGGCTATCATCCGAACCTGCTGGCGCGTAAGCTCGTTACGCAGTCCTCTCAAACAATTGGGATTATTCGCAAAACGTCCACGAAGCATTCACTGTCCGACCCGTTTTTTCCGGCGGCGCTTCAAGGGATGAGTGACCTGCTGCATCAAAAGGAATACAGCATTTTAATGACATGCGGAGAATCCGATGAAGATATCTACCGGGAAGTTGTAAACATGGTTCAGGGCAAAAGTGTCGACGGCATGATTATGCTTTATTCACAGGACCATGATCCTGTTCTGGAGCTGCTTTTAGAGCAAAACTTTCCGTTTGTCATGATCGGCAAACCGTCGGAGCATACTGACAGGGTGATGTATGTAGATAACGACAATGTCAAAGCTGCACGTGATATTACAGACTATCTGATTCGGGCCGGACATACGCATATCGCATATGTCGGAGGCGACCCGAGGTTTGAAGTGCATAAAGATCGTGAAGAAGGATATAAACAGGCATTAAAACTTGCGAATATTCAATCAAAATTTCTTTTCAGAAAAGAAATTTCAAAAGAAGATGCACAAGAAACCATTGATGAGATGCTGAAGCTGGATCCAAGACCAACGGCTATTGTCACAACAGATGAGCTGATGGCTATGAGCCTGCTGTCTGCTTTGTACGAGCGGCATTTGCGGGTGCCGGATGATATGGCTGTTACAACCTTTATGGATTCTATGCTTTCAGCGCTGTCAAGTCCTCCACTGACGACGGTAGACATTCATGCGTTTCAGCTCGGCTATGAAGCAGCAAAAACACTGGTAGACCTTTTGGAAAACCCAACCATGATGAAGCGGAACATTTTAGTGCCAACCTCGATTGTTGTGCGGGAATCATGCAAAAAAACGAAGAATGGAGCGATTCTATGAATATCACAGTATGGAATGAATTTCGACATGAACGTAACAAGCAGGCAGTCAAAGACATTTATCCGGAAGGCATTCATCAAGTAATCGCCGACTTTTTAAAGGAAGAAGGACGGACCGTTCAAACGGCCACATTGGATGAAGCGGAGCACGGGTTGACAGATGATGTATTAAATAATACGGATGTCCTGCTTTGGTGGGGACATGTAGCACATGAAGAAGTAAGTGATGAGATTGTGGAGAAAGTACGGCAGCGTGTGCTTGATGGCATGGGCCTTATCGTCCTTCATTCTGGTCATTTCTCAAAAATCTTTAAAAAGCTAATGGGTACGTCATGTGATTTAAAATGGCGTGAAGCAAAGGATAAAGAACGTCTTTGGGTTGTTGACCCAGCACATCCGATTGCGGAAGGCATTGGCGAATATTTTGAGCTTGAACAAGAAGAAATGTACGGCGAACATTTCGATATTCCGGCTCCAGATGAGCTCATTTTCATGAGCTGGTTTACGGGCGGAGAAGTATTCCGAAGCGGTGTCACGTACAAACGGGGCAACGGGCGGATTTTTTACTTCCGTCCTGGACATGAAACACATCCTACATACTTTAACGAAAACGTTCAGCGAGTGATTCAAAATGCAGTAAAATGGGCAGCTCCTGTTAAGCGGGAACGACCTGTATACGGTAATGCACAACCAATTGAAGAGTTAAGGGGAGAATAAAGAGATGGGGAAAATTAAAGTAGGAGTCATTGGCTGCGGGAGCATTGCTCAGCACCGCCACATTCCAGAGTATGCTGCAAATGAGAACGTCCAAATTGTGGCATTTTGCGATATAAAGGAAGAGCGTGTGCAAAAATACGCTGAGCATTTTAATGCCAAAGCGTATACAAGCTATGAAGAATTATTGAAAGACAAAGACGTAGAGGCAATCAGCGTCTGTACGCCGAATGTGCTGCATGCGCCCATTACAATTGCGGCGCTCCAAGCAGGCAAGCACGTGCTTTGCGAAAAGCCAATGGCTACATCAAAACAAGAAGCGGATGCCATGATTCAGGCTTCAGAAGCAAGCGGCAAAAAGCTGATGATTGCCCACAACCAGCGTTTTGTCGCTTCCCACCAAAAAGCCCGCTCTATTATTGAAAGCGGCTCTTTAGGTAAAATTTATAGCTTCCGGACAGCATTTGGCCATGGCGGGCCAGAAGGCTGGAGCGTAGATGGAACGAACAGCTGGTTTTTCAAAAAGGAATTGGCGTTTATCGGTGCCATGGGTGACCTTGGCGTTCATAAAACCGACTTGCTGCGCTATTTGATTGGTGAAGAGTTTGTAGAAGCGGCGGCGTTTGTTGAAGGGTCAGCAAAAGAAAATTCAACAGTGGATGATAATGCAGTATGTATCTTAAAATCGGAAAGCGGCATGATCGGTACACTGGCTGCAAGCTGGGCGTACAATGGCGGTGAAGATAATTCAACTGTTTTTTACGCGGAAAATGGAATCATGCGTTTAGAGGACGATCCGGACTACTCACTTATTATTCAATACAAAAATGGCAATAGCGAACGTCACAGCCTCGGTGCCATTCAGTCAAATGAAGAAGGCAAGCAAACCAATTCCCAGGTTGTAGAGCAATTTATTAATAGCATTTTAAACGACACAACACCGCCTGTTTGCGGAAACGAAGGCAAAAAGTCCCTGCAGGTGATCCTGGCTGCATTAGAATCAAGTGAAACAAAAAGAACTGTCCGTATTTAATCAAAGAGGTGACAAACATGACGAAACTGAGAGTCGGCGTTTTAGGCACAGGCGGCATTGCAACAGAACGGCATATCCCGGCTTTTAAACATGTAAAAGAAGCAGAGATCACGGCCGTAATGGATGTGAACGAGGAGCGGGCGAGAGAAACAGCCGAAAAATTTGGCATTGAGCATGTCTGCAAGAGCTTGGAAGAGATGCTTGAAAAAATTGATGCGCTCATTATTGCTACCCCAAATAAATTTCACGCTCCTGCCGCAGTCCAGGCGCTGAATGCCGGTGTTCATGTCATGTGTGAAAAACCGATGGCACTGAATACAAAAGAGTGTGAGGAAATGGTCGCCGCGGCTGAAAAGTCCAAAAAGGTACTGCTCATTGCGTATCACTGGCGGTTTTTAAAAGAATCCCGCGCAGCCAAGCGCTTGATTGACAGCGGTGAGATTGGCCGGCCGCTCGTGATTCGGATTAAATCCATGCGGCGCCGGAAAGTACCGGGCTGGGGCGTATTTACAAATCGTGAACTTCAGGGCGGCGGTGCGTTGATCGACTACGGCTGCCACCTGCTTGATCTGGCTATGTGGCTGACTGGCAGTTCAAAGCCGTTTGAAGTGAGCGGCGCCACCTTTAACCATTTAAGCATGCAAAAGGATATGGTCAATGAATGGGGAACGATTAACCCGGCCACCTTCGAAGTAGAAGACCATGCCACCGCTTTTATTAGACTCGAAAATGGAGCGATTGTCATGTTTGAAACATCGTGGGCAGCCAATATTCCAAAAGACGAAGAAACGATCAGTATTTCTGGCACAAAGGGCGGTATGGACGTGTTTCCGCTTCGCTTGAATAAAGCGGAGCATGGTGTGCTGATCAATTCGGATGTTGCCTGGATTCCCGAGGAAAAACCTTTTGCGATTTTACAGGCAGAGCATTTTGTTTCCTGCTGCTTTGGAGAAAGCTCACCGATGTCAAGTCCGGAAGAATCGATGTACGTATCAAGCATTATTGAATCTGTTTATGAAAGCGCCAAGATTGGACGCAGCGTCAAAATCAGATAAAAGGAGCGATTCCATTGAAACTAGGTGTATTTACTGTTCTTTTTTCCAGCAAGTCTTTTGAAGACATGCTGGATCACGTGAAAGCAGCCGGCTTAGACGCGGTTGAAATTGGTACAGGCTGTTATCCGGGCAATGCCCACTGTCCGCTTGATGAGCTGCTTGAAGACGAGAAAAAACGGGCTGATTATCTGGAAGCTGTGACGTCACGCGGTTTGACCATCAGTGCCTTTAGCTGCCATGGCAATCCGCTTACACCAGACAAGGCGTTTGCGGAAGAATCCGATTCTGTACTCCGTAAAACGATTAAGCTCGCTTCTCTTTTAAACGTGCCGGTTGTCAACTGTTTTTCCGGCACGCCGGGAGACTCCGAGGAAGCCAAGCAGCCGAACTGGCCGGTTGTGCCATGGCCGGCAGAATACCATGACATATTAAAGTGGCAATGGGAGAAAAAATTAATTCCTTATTGGAAAGAAATCGGTGAAATTGCCCAAAGCCATAATGTGAAAATTGGACTTGAACTGCATGGCGGCTTTCTTGTTCATACTCCTTACACGATGCTGAAGCTTCGCGAGGAAACATGTGCGGCCATTGGGGCCAACCTTGATCCAAGCCATATGTGGTGGCAGGGCATTGACCCGGTGGCAGCAATTAAAATTCTTGGTAAAGCCGGCGCCATTCATCATTTTCATGCAAAGGACACATACATTGACCAAGACAACGTCAACATGTACGGCTTAACCGATATGCAGCCATATGGCAATGTGCAGTCACGCGCCTGGACGTTCCGAAGCGTCGGCTGCGGACACAGTGTACAGGAATGGTCTGACATGATGAGCGCGCTTCGTATGTACAACTACGATTATGTTGTCAGCATCGAGCATGAGGATGCCATTATGTCGATTGATGAAGGCTTTAATCGCGCTGTGAAAAATTTAAACGATGTGCTGATCCGCGAATCCGCCGGCGAGATGTGGTGGGCATAACAAGACGAGCTGAAAGGGTGAAATCAAACAGATTTCATCCTTTCAGTGTGTAGACAAAGTCTTTCTCTTTCAAAAAAAGAGTCGATAAATGCTTCGCGTATCCTAAAGCAGTGCGGGAGCTTTTTCGGCTTGCACCTGCGGGATATCCTGACTCACTGTACTTCCCACAGGAGTCTTCGTCCGGCAGGCTTCAACCCAGTGGTGTTGAAGACCAATCAGCCAAGGATTGGATATATATTTCCTCTTTTTTTAAAAGAAAAAATACGACCTTATTCGCTCTGTACAATCTTGTCGCAAGCTACTTGGCGGCGTCCGATCAGCGCAGACTCCTATGGGCTCAGCGCCTGCCCTATGGAAAGCGGAGCTGCCCGGACGCCGCCGATCTATCCGATTCATGTGACAGTTATCAATCACTTCTCTACAGTCTGAAAGGATGAAATCAAACAGATTTTATCCTTTTTCGCATATGTGCAAGCGGGACATCTTTGTAAATGTTTTTTAATAGAGTTCTCTGTTTTTTTAACTTGTTTTTCCTATCTCATTCGGTATGATTTTTTGTATCGGAAAGGGGAGGGGAAAAATGAAACAGCACCGAATCGTTTTAGCTGGCTGTGGCAGTATGGCGAATGCGTGGCTCGATGAGATCGAGAAACGAAAAGATGCGGAAATTATCGCTTTGGTAGATGTGCGCAGGGAAGCCGTACTCGAGATGGCAAAGCGGCGGACATTATCCATTCCTTGCTTTGAAAGCCTGGAAGAAGCGCTGGCTGCAACGAATGCAAATCTTGTTGTAGATGTGACTATTCCAGCTGCGCATAAGCAGGTGGTTACCACTGCCTTGCAGTCTGGATGCAGTGTACTAGGTGAAAAACCAATAGCTCAAACGCTGGAGGATGCAGAAGAAGTGGTACAGCTTTCGCAGCGTACCGGCCACTGGTATGCGGTCATGCAGAATCGGCGATACACAAAGCTAATTCGTACGCTTCGCCAGCTGCTGGCTGACGGAAAAATTGGTACGATCAGTTCCATTCACGCAGATTTTTTTCTGGCACCGCACTTTGGTGGATTTCGCGAGCAAATGGACAGTCCGCTCATTGTAGATATGGCTATTCATACCTTTGATCAGGCGCGCTTTTTAACTGGGGCAAATGCCGTATCGGTTTTTTGCCATGAATACAACCCGCCTGGCTCCTGGTATGAAGGGAATGCAGCGGCCCTCTGTTTTTTTGAAATGAGTGATGGATCGGTTTTTTCGTATCGCGGCTCCTGGTGTGCCGATGGAAAGCCAACCTCCTGGGATGGAGAGTGGCGAATCACCGGCACACAAGGCAGTGCCGAATGGGACGGAGAATCAGCACCGCGTCTGTACATAAAGAAAGAGCCGTCTGAAGAGGCTTTTATTTATCCGTATCAAACTGAAATCGCCGTCAACTCCTGGACAGGACGGGAAGGACATGCTGGCTGTCTGGATGAAATGTTTGCTGCGCTTGAGGAAAACCGCCCGGCAGAAACGGACTGCCATGATAACATGGAAAGTATGAAAATGGTGTTTGGGGCGCTTGAAAGTGCGGCCAGCGGGAAAAAAATTATTTTGTAAAATGAACACGGGCCGCGCAGAGGTTAGGAATTTGTGGTCCGTATTGCAAGGGAAAATTAATGGAGGCAATTCATTTTTGACGGATGGCTTCCAGCCGTTGAAAGAAGGAGGATAGGATGCAAAATATCGAAATGATTTACGAGAGAGCAATCGTGACAGAACAGCCTGAAGCCGATAAGAGCCGCCTGCATTACTACGATAAAGGGCGAAATCGCTATATTTCTATTCCGAAAGAAGATGTATCGGGAAGAGAAGAGCAGCTTCTTTCACACTTTTTTGTCCCGATCAGCCAGGATGGGGAAGCAAGCCAGTCCTCTTCTTTAGAACAGGCATGGTGGGCATTTTTAATTAAAGACGGAGAGTGTCCGGCCGCAGGAGCACAGCGGATCCGCTTTTTATATATGAAATTGACAGAGCATGACCGTGACGGTTTTTTAAAAGCTGTTGACACGTTTTTTGATCATGCTCTTTTAGTCGTCTGGACAGGAGATCGGGAATGTATCCTTATAGAAGAGGCTTCGGATTATCCTATTCAAAAAGAAGATGGACAAACATTTTTAGATGTACTCGCCGGTGATTTTTACATAGCGGGCCGGCTGTTTATTGGACGGTTTGGACAAGCGGCGGACTCATTAAGAGATACATATAAGCGGGAGACGGAAGCGGCACGTAAAGCCGCCCTGTTCATACCGGAACAGCGGGTAACAACGATTGAAATGGTTGTTCCCCATCTGTTTTTGGCGGGCAGCCGCGCAGAGCTGTCGAGTTTGTTTGCGGAGGAACAGGAATGGTTTGAAGCGGATGAGGATTTACGGAATACCCTTCAATTGCTTATACAAAACCATCTGAATGTAAGCCAGACGGCCAAGCAGCTTCACCTGCACCGCAACAGCCTGCAGTACCGAATTGATAAATTTGTTGACCGAACAGGGATTGATGTTCGTTCCTATGAAGGTGCTATGCTTGTTTACATGATTTGCTTGATGAGCGCGCAAAAGTAAGGAGGACAAGGTGCACAATGAAGAACTGCCCATCTTTGTGCATCATGTCCATTTTTATTTTTATTGTAAGCGAATACAATGTAATTAAGAAAACGGTTACAGGAGGAAATGGAAAATGGCTGAACTTCAATTAAACAACATTTATAAAGTATATGATGGAAATGTAACGGCGGTAGAAGATTTTAATCTTCATATTCAAGACAAAGAGTTTATCGTATTCGTTGGCCCGTCTGGCTGCGGAAAATCGACAACACTACGGATGATTGCCGGACTTGAAGAAATTTCTAAAGGTGATTTCTTTATTGATGACCGCCGCGTAAATGATGTGGCCCCGAAAGATCGCGATATTGCGATGGTTTTCCAGAACTATGCCCTTTACCCGCATATGACCGTTTATGATAATATGGCATTTGGCTTGAAGCTTCGTAAAATGCCAAAAGAAGAAATCAAGCAGCGTGTTGAAAATGCCGCCCAAATTCTTGGCTTGACTGAATACTTGAAGCGGAAGCCAAAAGCCCTTTCAGGTGGTCAGCGCCAGCGTGTTGCTCTGGGCCGTGCGATTGTCCGTGATGCAAAAGTATTCTTAATGGATGAGCCGCTTTCCAACCTTGATGCAAAGCTTCGGGTACAAATGCGTTCAGAAATTATTAAACTGCACCAGCGTTTGCAAACAACGACGATTTACGTAACGCACGATCAAACAGAAGCGTTAACAATGGCGACACGGATCGTCGTTATGAAGGCCGGTAAAATCATGCAGATCGGTTCGCCGAAGGAAGTATATGAAAATCCAGAGAATGCATTCGTGGCAGGCTTTATTGGATCACCACCAATGAACTTCTTTAATGCAGAGCTTGGTAATGGCTTTGTTAAAATTGGAGCGCAGTCGCTTGATGTGCCCGAAGGAAAAATGCGTTACCTGCGTGACCAGGGCTATGTAGGAAAGCAAATTATCCTCGGCGTTCGTCCGGAAGATATTCATGATGAATTGATTTTCCTAGAAGCTTCCCAGCAATCTGCGTTCGATGCAACAGTATCCGTATCGGAGCTTCTCGGTGCAGAAATTATGGTGTATTCGGATATTGAAGGACAGAACTTTGTGGCACGTCTTGACTCACGCCTTGATATTGCAGCAGGTGAAAAGCTGCAGCTTGCTTTTGATATGAACAAAGCCCACTTCTTTGACGCTGCGTCAGAAGTACGGATTCGCCCATAACAATTTTGCAGCAGGGAGCGGAAGATGCTTCCTGCTTTTTTACTTTGAAGGATTATGATACATATGAAAAAGCAGCTTATTTTATTTGTTAGCCCGCTTTTATCACATTACCAGCTGCATAGTTCTTGTTTTACCTGATCAATTCGGTAGAACAAAAGGATGAAAAATAAGAAAAAATATTTAAAAAAGCGGTTTCATTTTGAGAAGAGCGGGTATTGTATCACTACAGAGGCAGCCAAATGGAAGCTCCAAAGGCATTGAAAGCATCCAGATCGGGTGATCGGATGAAAAAATGATTGGAATAGCCTTTGTTCCATCAAGAGTGAATAAGCAAATTTGTATTCACGCTGGTGCACTCTGTACAGGATGAATGATTTGCTTAAAGCGGCGAAGCTTTGAAAACCGCCGGCCGAATCCATTTAGCGGTTCCTGCGAATAGGCAGAGTAGACTGCTGAATATAAGCAGATCTTCTCCAGCAAATTTCCACTTCAGAACGGGAATGGAAGAAGCCTATGCCGGGAGTCTGGCGCAGGCTTTTTTCATATTAAACAAATGTGTCGGCTGAACGCCGGCACGTTTTTTTGTTTGTTGGTGAAAGAAAACAGGGTATAAACAAAAAGAATCAAACAATAAAGGAGCGGTGAAAATAATGAAAACAGCTGTTATCACAGGTGGTGCTTCTGGTATTGGCAAAGCCGCAGCCCTTCGTCTTGCAGCGGATGGAGCAGCAATCAGCCTCGTTGATGTGAACGCCGAACGACTAAGCATTACAGCTGAAGAGATTCGTCTTGCTGGTGGAGAAGTGATGGTGTTTCATGAAGATATCACAAATGAACAGGGAATGGCCCAGGTCATGAAAAAAACAGCCGAAGAGTCAGGCGGTATTGACTGTGTATTTGCCAATGGCGGTATTTTAGGCACGGTTTCCCCCATCGAATACTTCTCCAAGGAGGATTGGATGAACACGATTGAAAACAATGTGGCGGGTACCTTCGTAACGGTAAAATCAGCTGTTCCTTATATGAAGGAAAAAGGAGGAAGCATTGTGCTAACCAGCTCCGTCAGCGGCAGCCGCCAGTTTGCACAGGAGGGATTCAGTGCGTACAGTACCTCGAAAGCGGCCATTGCTGCATTTTCTAAAATGGCGGCGCTGGAGCTTGCTCAGTACGGGATTCGAGTCAACACAATCTGTCCTGGCTCAATTGACACCAATATATTTGAATCAATGGAAGCGTCTGAGCGAACGAATGAAATACAGTTTCCACTCGACATTCCGAAAAATGCGATTCCCCTTACAAAAAAACCAGGCCAGCCAGAGCAGGTTGCCGGGTTGTTTGCTTTTTTAGTATCGGATGACGCTGCACATATTACTGGAACAGAAGTGTACGTGGATGGAGCAGAAGCATTAGTAAAAGGGTGAGTGTAAGCCCCTCAGCTGCTTAAACAGCTGAGGGGTTTTTTATATTTCAAAAGAAATCAAACAAAAAACAAAAAACATATTCAAAAATAAACAAATATATAGTACAATAAAACAAACATAAATAAAGATAAAAGGTGGAGGGAAACAAGATGGTTAAAAACTTGTGGGATTCAAACGAAGCGGCATCAAAATCAGGCGTTGAAGAGCTGGTTTACCGTTCTAATTTAATTGGCTCCGACCGGGCAGTATGTAACTGGGGCGGCGGCAATACATCAATGAAAACAGTAGAAAAAGATTTTCGCGGCCGCGATGTAGAAGTTATGTGGGTAAAAGGAAGCGGCTCCGATTTAGCGACGATGAAAGCAGGTAACTTCACCGGCCTGAACCTGGAGGATATCCGCCCCCTTATTGAACGTGATGAAATGCCGGATGCGGAAATGGTTGAATACTTAACGCACTGCATGATTAACAGCGCACACCCACGTATGTCGATTGAAACATTGCTGCATGCTTTTCTTCCATTTAAGCATGTGGATCATACACATCCAGATGCAATTATCAGCCTTTGCTGCGCGGACAATGGAAGAGAAATTGCTCAAGAAATTTACGGAGACCGTTACGTATGGGTTCCTTACGTACGACCGGGCTTTACATTATCAAAAATGATTGCGGAAGGCGTAAAAAACAATCCAAACGCTGAGTTGGTACTAATGGAAAAACACGGGCTCGTTACATGGGGAGACACATCGGAAGAAGCGTACAACCAAACAATCAATATCATCAATGAAGCAGAAAGCTATATCCAAAACAAACAAAAAGAAACAGAAGTATTTGGCGGCCAGGCGTATCAGTCACTGCCACAGGAAGAGCGTGAGCAAGTACTCGCAGCGGTTATGCCGATCATTCGTGGCGCTGTTAGTGACGAAAAGAAAATGATCCTTACGTATGACGATGCAGAAGACGTACTCGAATTTGTAAACAGCCATGATGCCGGCACTCTTTCACAGATAGGTGCAGCCTGCCCGGATCACCTCGTTCATACAAAAATGAAACCTTTGTATATCGACTGGGATCCGCAAAATGGTTCAACGGAGGACTTGATTGATCGTGTAAAAGCAGGAGTTGAGCAATTTAAAGCCGAATATAAGGAGTACTTCGAACGCAACAAAAACGAAGGTGATGTGATGTTTGAAGCGGCGCCGCGAGTAACACTTATTCCAGGTGTTGGCATGATAAACTCAGGTAAAAACATTACGATGGCTAATGTAAGTGGAGCTCTTTACCACCGGGCCATCTCTGTAATGAAAGGGTCAACAGCGCTTGGCCAGTTTGTTTCTCTCAGTGAAAACGAGTCTTATAATGTAGAATACTGGCCGCTTGAATTATACAAATTGTCATTGGCACCGGCTGAAGCAGAATTTTCTCGCAAAGTTGCTTTTATTACAGGCGGAGCCGGCGGAATCGGAAGCGCAACAGCGCGCCGTTTAGTATCTGAAGGTGCTCACGTTGTGCTGGCTGACTTAAACCTTGAAGGCGCAGAAAAAGTTGCGGCCGATATCAATGAACAATACGGGGAACAGCGTGCCATTGCAGTCCAAATGGATGTGACGAGCGAAGAGCAGGTGCAGGCGGCATTTGCCAGAGCGGCAGTGACATTTGGCGGGGTGGATTCAATTGTAAATAACGCCGGACTTGCCACATCAAGTCCGTTTGATGAAACATCCTTAAAAGAATGGAATTTAAACATGAATGTGCTTGGCACAGGCTACTTCCTTGTTGCCCGTGAGGCGTTTAAGCAAATGAAGCAGCAGGGCATTGGCGGCAACATGGTATTCGTCGGCTCGAAAAACTCGGTGTATGCCGGTAAAAATGCATCGGCCTACAGCTCCGTTAAAGCATTAGAAACGCATTTAGCCCGCTGCATTGCTGCAGAAGGCGGTGAGTTTGGCATCCGTGTAAACTCCGTGCTTCCGGATGCGGTACTGCAGGGCTCAGCGATTTGGGGATCCAACTGGCGCAACGAGCGTGCGGCAGCGTATGGCATTGAACCAGATCAGCTCGAGGACCATTACAAAAAGCGGACAACGCTTTTAGTGAATATTTATCCGTCTGATATTGCTGAATCCATTGCGTTTTTCGCATCATCCAAAGCGGACAAAACAACAGGCTGCATGATCACTGTGGACGGTGGTGTACCAGCGGCATTTACACGATAAGGGCGATCTGTAAGCATGGAACGGTTTTGGGCTGCCGGCCAGAGCCGTTCCTCTGTTTATAAGAGGTAAGGGAGTGAACAGAAATGGCGCATATTGCGGTAGACATCGGTGCATCAAGTGGCCGCCTTGTCGTCGGTGAAATCAAAAGCGGAAAGCTGGTCATAGAAGAAATTCACCGGTTTGCCAACGGTTTTGTAGAAAAGAATGGAACATGTTACTGGGATATCAACCACTTGCTACATGAAATTGTAAAAGGACTCGCTGAAGCGAAAAAGCAGGGCTATCAATCGGTTACCGTTGGTGTTGATACGTGGGCGGTTGATTACGTTCTCGTTGATGAAAACGGTAACCGCTTGCAAGAAGTAGTGGCATACCGGGACAGCCGAACAGACGGAACGATAGAGAAAGTAAGCCAGCATATTGATAAAAAAGAGATTTACCAAAAAACCGGGGTCCAATTTTTATCGTTTAATACGCTGTATCAATTGTATGAAGAGGACAAGGAGCTGCTGCAAAAAGCAAAGCACATTTTGCTCGTACCGGATTATCTCGGCTATTGCCTGACGGGGCGTGCCGTTACAGAAGTAACCAATGCCTCCACGATGCAGATGCTGAATGTGAAAACACGTGATTTTGACCAGGACCTGCTAAATCTTTTATCTCTTAAAAGAAGTCAGTTTCCGCCGTTTGCAGAGCCGGGCGAGGAGCTTGGCCCTCTTTTGGCGGAGCGTTTTCCAGATGTGGATCTGCCGGAGTGCCGGGTCATGACCGTAGCCTCGCATGACACAGCGTCTGCAATAGCCGGTACACCGGGGCAGGGCGAAAACTGGGCGTACTTAAGCAGCGGTACATGGTCGCTGCTTGGCATTGAGTCAGCCGACCCAGTCGTTAGCGAGCTGTCTCTTGAGGATAATTACACGAATGAGTGGGGCGTTTTTGGCACCTACCGCTTTTTAAAAAATATTATGGGCATGTGGATTATGCAGGAAGTGCGCCGTCATCTGCCGGTTGATTTCACATTTGCGGAATTTGTAGATGAAGCAAGGAATGTGGAACACTTTCGCCAGTTTGTCGACTTAAATGATGACCGCTTCTTAAACCCGTCCAACATGGTTAAAGAAATCCAGGCGTACTGTCAGGAAACAAACCAGCCGGTTCCAGAAACAGCGGGTGAGCTGGCCGCCTGTGTATATGATAACCTTGCCATTATTTACGCGATGGCCATCAGGGGATTAGAAACGATGACCGGGCAGGCCATTGACCGCCTTCACATTGTCGGGGGAGGAGCAAACAATGCTCTTTTAAACCAGCTGACAGCCGATATGAGCGGCAAAACCGTTTATGCCGGACCGTTCGAAGCAACAGCAGTCGGTAATATAATGATGCAGATGATTGCATCGGGCGACATCGGCAGTCTTGAGGAAGGCAGAGAATTAATCCGGCATTCTTTTCCGCTTCAATCCTTTGTGCCAAAAGAACAGCAGGCAGCAAAACGAATCGAACAGTTTGATCAACATCGGAAGGGTGAAAAAGTATGAACGTAAACGAACAATACGAAGCAGCAAAGCAAGCCTATGCGAAATGGGGCATCGACGTAGATAACGCAATCGAAACATTAAAAAAAGTGCCCATCTCTATTCATTGCTGGCAGGGTGATGATATCGGCGGGTTTGAAGTAAATAAAAGCGAGCTGTCCGGCGGCATTGATGTAACCGGTAACTATCCGGGCAAAGCGACCACACCGGAAGAGCTGCGGGCGGATCTTGAAAAAGCGCTGTCGCTTATTCCCGGCAAACACCGCGTTAATTTGCATGCTTTGTATGCAGAAACAAACGGGGAAGCAGTTGATCGCGATCAATTGAAGCCGGAGCATTTTGACAACTGGGTAAAGTGGGCGAAAGAAAATGGACTTGGCCTTGATTTTAACCCGACGCTTTTCTCACATGAAAAAGCGGCAGATGGCCTGACACTGTCACATCCAGACAAAGAAATCCGTCAGTTTTGGATCGATCATTGCATTGCGTCCCGCAAAATCGGTGAGCATTTTGGGCGCGAGCTTGGCACCCCGTGTTTAACAAACGTCTGGATTCCGGATGGATACAAAGATATTCCGAGTGATCGTCTGACGCCGCGTAAAAGATTAAAAGAGTCGTTGGATCAAATTTTTGCAGAAGACATTGATGAACAGTACCATTTAGATGCGGTAGAAAGCAAAGTGTTCGGCATTGGCTCTGAATCGTATGTGGTAGGGTCTCATGAATTTTACCTCGGCTATGCACTGAAAAACAATAAATTGTGCTTGCTGGACACGGGCCACTACCATCCAACTGAAACGGTATCGAATAAAATTTCATCAATGCTGCTGTACTCGGATCGCCTGGCGCTGCATGTGTCACGCCCGGTGCGCTGGGACAGTGACCATGTCGTGATTTTAGATGATGAGCTTCGCGAAATCGCGCTTGAAATCGTCCGTAATGATGCACTCGATAAAGTGATTATCGGCCTCGACTTTTTTGATGCAAGCATTAACCGTGTAGCAGCGTGGACGATTGGTACACGCAATATGGTTAAAGCGCTTCTATACGCGCTTCTTGTACCGAATGAGCACTTAAAGCAGCTGCAGGAGGAAGGAAACTTTACGGACCGTCTTGCCCTGATGGAGGAGTTTAAAACCTACCCATTCGGCGCTGTGTGGGACTACTACTGCGAGCAGATGAACGTACCGGTAAGAGAAGCCTGGCTCGATGAAGTAAAACAATATGAAGAAGCAGTCCTATCGAAGCGTTAACCAAAAGAACAAGAGGGTTTATTCAGCCCTCTTGTTCTTTTGCATATTTGTTAGGTATATTGGCTTGTGAAAAACAGACAGAAGTGACCGAATCAGTTCTTCCAGTCAGTCTGTACCAGCCGTTTCTGAAGAAGCTTCGGCAAATATTCAGCAGACAGCTGCTTCCTCACAGCAGCTTGCCGGGTCCATCGAACAAGTAGAAGCAAATGCAGATGGGCTTCTTTAGTTGTCGGAGGAATGAGAGAAGACAGTCAAACACTTTACACTTTAAGCTCCACAGTCAGTATATTTTTGGTGCATATCTCCTTGCGAAACAGGGAATAAAACGATTGAACGGAAAAAAGGAAGGTGTGTAGAGAATATGTACGAACATTTAGTCTCTTTCAAGTTTAAAGAAGAAGTGACAAAGGAAAAGCAGCAGGAGCTTGCGCTGCAGCTGTTAAAGTTCCAGGGGGAGATCCCAGGTGTCATGAAAGTAACAGCTGGTGTGAACGCAACGGAGGAAGTGGAAAATATTCATGGATATACACTGGGGCTGCATGTGACGTTTAAAGACAAGGAATCACTGGATGGCTACCAGACACATCCACTGCATGAAGAATTCGTTTCTGCTATTGAAGGGTTAATAGACAACGTAATCGTCATCGATTATGAGGTTGCCTGGTAAAAGTACAATGAGAAAAGGTAAGAAAACCAGACTTTTTTTAAAAAGTCTGGTTTTTTGTTTTGAAAGGGTATTCAAAAATAAACAAAAATAAGTTATGATTAAACAAAAAGAAACGGAGTGTGGAAGATGATTCGCAAAGCAACTGTAATGACGGTGTACAAGGACCAATATGATGAGTATAGACGGCGCCATGATGAGATTTGGCCGGAGCTGGCGGAAGAGCTTCGAGCACATGGAGCACGAAATTACTCTATTTTTTTAGAAGAAGCAACGGGCAAGCTGTTTGCGTATGTGGAAATTGAAAGCGAAGAAAAGTGGGCACAAATGGCAGATACGGATGTCTGCCAGCGGTGGTGGGCGTTCATGGAACCAATTATGGAAACAAACCCGGACAACAGCCCGGTGGCGGTGGAGCTGAAAGACGTTTTTTATTTGGCATGATAAAATGAACAAAAACAAACAAAGGTCAGGTGCAAAAGGATGCTGGTAGCAGAAAGACATCAAAAAATTGTGGAGCTGGTAAATGAGCGGGCAAGCATACGCGTATCAGAGCTGAGTGATATTTTTTCTGTCACGGAAGAAACAATTCGCCGTGATCTTGAAAAGCTGGAGCGGGAAGGCAAGCTGCAAAGGAGCCACGGCGGTGCGGTCAGCCTTCAGGACGAAGAATCGGAAGTGCATTTTTCTGAGCGAGTGATTACTAATGTACAGGAGAAAAAAGCAATCGCCTATGAAGCGGCCAGGCGGGTGCAGGAAGGCGACCGGATCATTTTAGATGCGAGTACAACAGCATGGTATATGGCAAAGGCACTGCCAAATATGACATTGACGGTTATTACGAATTCGATGAAAGTGGTCATGGAGCTCAGTAAAAAAGAGCGGATTAATGTGATTTCCACCGGAGGAATTCTTCTGCCAAAATCTCTTTCGTTTGTAGGCCCGCTGGCAGAACGCTCTCTTGACTTGTACCATGTAAATAAAACCTTTTTGTCATGCAAAGGGGTTCATCTAGAAGCGGGGCTGAGTGACTCAAATGAGCAACAGGCGCTTTTAAAAAAGAAAATGATGGAGCAGTCGGATGAAGTGTTTTTAATGGCTGACTCGAGCAAATTTGGCAAGCGTGCTTTTTCATCGATCGGTCCGCCCACCGGCATCCATAAAGTGATCACGGACAGCGGTATCGATGACACGACGAAAAAAGGATTGGACGAGCGGCAAATCAGCGTTGCCCTGGTTGAATAAATGCAAAAGCCTGCTTTCGTAAAGAAAGCAGGCTTTTGCATACATTAAAGAGCTGTTTCATCCAGAGGTATATTGTTTTTTTCTTTTGCCATTTTGCGTTGTTTCAAGGCACCGGCCAGCAAAATACCCGCTACGACGACAATTTCAAAGCCGTATTTGATAAAGGGATTGGCAAAATATCCATTCATAAACGGTTCGCCAACAATCATTTTCGATGCTGTCCAGCCAAGGATTGCCGCTCCGATCATAATGATCACCGGGTAACGCTCAATCATTCTTAAAATCAGCGTGCTGCCCCACATTACAACTGGAATCGACACAAGCAAGCCGATGACCACAAGCCACATGTTTCCGTGAGAAGCACCGGCAACAGCCAATACGTTATCCAGACCCATCAAAGCATCTGCAATAATGATCGTTTTAACTGCACCCCACAGGGAATCAGCTGCATTCACTTCATGCTCTTCTTCTTCGACAAGCAATTTATAGGCGATCCACACAAGCAGGATACCGCCAATCAAGTGCAAGCCCGGGATTTCAAGCAGATACACGACAAGCAATGTAGCAATTGCACGAATCACAATAGCCCCGATCGCTCCCCAGAGGATTACTTTCTTTTGCTGTTCTTTCGGCAGCTTGCGTGCAGCAAGGCCGATCAGGATGGCGTTATCGCCGGCAAGAACAAGGTCAATCATAATAATAGCAAATAATGCGGTAATAAATTCTGTTTCCATTTGCCCCATCTCCTTTTCTATTTTTAATCAAAACAAAAGAGACCTCTGCCATAGGTATATGGCAAAGGTCTCGCTAAACACTAAATCATTAGGTCAATAAAGCCGGAGGAACAAATTCCACGTAATGACGACTTTATTTCAGTTTCCTGACGCTACTCCCCTTTACGGATGAAGGCGATATTCAGTTGGCTGTGCTTGTTGCTTTATTGTAACAGCTGTCCATACAAAAGGAAAGATGCTTTATGATGAAATTTTTTTATGGCTGACCTTTTATTCTGGGAATAGTATGTGTGATCCCGCACTTTTTCATCGTTCCGTTCTTCTTAATAAAAAGGGATTAAGATGCTTGACTTTCTTTCATTCTCATTTGTATAATATGTTACATAAAGTAACTAAAAATAAAAAGGTAACAAAAAAGGAGAAAAAGCATGAATCATTTTCATGAAAAGCCGCATACATTTGTGGGAGAAGTGTGCATTCGTGTAACCGATTTGGATCGTTCGATCACATTTTACACACAGATTATCGGGTTAAAAGTATTGTCCAAGTCTGAGCGTCAGGCGGTGCTGACAGCAGACGGACAAACGGCACTTGTCACACTCGAGCAGCCAGAAGGTGTAAGATCGAAACAGGGCCGTACATCCGGCTTGTATCATTTTGCAATCCTGCTGCCGGAGCGAAAGGATTTGGCCCAATTTTTACGCCATCTCCTGCAAACTGGCTACCGTTTTGGCGCAGCCGATCATTATGTGAGCGAAGCACTTTATTTGGATGATCCCGATGGCAATGGGATTGAGGTGTACTGTGACCGTCCGGCCTCCGAATGGACCTGGAACGACGGACTGGTCGACATGGCGACTGTACAGCTTGATGGAGACAGTATTCTTGCGGAAAGTGACAAAGAATTCACCGGTCTGCCGGCCGAAACGATTATGGGGCATATTCATCTGCATGTTTCAAGCATTCCTGAGGCAGAACGTTTTTACACGGAGGGACTCGGATTTGAAATCGTCAGTCATTATCCGCAGGCAATCTTTACTTCAACAGGCCGTTACCATCATCATATTGCCCTAAACACATGGCAGGGCACGGGTGCTCCACGTCCAGACGAAAAAAGCGCAGGGCTTCACTGGTATACAATTGTGTTTCCAAGTGAAGAAGCAAGAGAAGCAGCAGCAGCACGTCTCCAGAAAATCGGTGCCAGAGTCGATGAGTACGTAACGGAAGATCCGGCAGGCAACCGGATTCGCCTTCTTGTTTAAACCAAACAGCCAGCCCGCTGCTTGAAAAATGCAGCGGGCTTTTTACTGTTGATAGTTATTAAAAAATATAATGTTATTATTTTTAATAACAATAGAGGTGAAAACATGATTGCATCTATTTTAAAAGTCGTGCTGCACCCGGTCCGCATGAAAATCATCCAATCGTTTATCGGTGGAAAAAAGCGGACGGTGCAGGAGCTGGCCCAGCGTATACAGGACGTGCCGACACCTTCTTTGTATCGCCATATCAATATGCTGCTCGAAGCGGGGCTCGTAGAAGTGGTGGAAGAGCACCCGATCCGGGGAACAGTGGAAAAAGTCTATGCTTTAAAGGAACAGGCACCGGATACTTTTTTAAAGATGACGAAAGAAGAACACATTGATTTGTTTACCGCATTTGCGGCGCAGCTGATTGCATCGTTTGAGCAGTACGTAAGTGGAGAAGGAGCCGACTTGCAGCGGGACGGCGTCGGCTATCGGATCGACGAGCTGCATGTGACCGACGAGGAATTTCATGAGCTGGTTCAAAAAATAGGCGGACTTATTGTGGAAGCGATGCAAAATGAACCAGCACCGGAGCGGAAAGTAAAACGGCTGGCGACGATTATAATACCGGAGGCGAAGCATCATGATTGAAAAAGAGGTAGTCATTGAAAACGAGCTGTATGGTACGTGGACACAACCTGAAAAAAACGGTTCGCAGACAGCGATTTTACTCGTTGCCGGCTCAGGGCCGGTTGACCGTAATGGCAATGGGCCAAAAGGAAAATTTCAAACAAATCTATATAAGGATTTGGCTCATTTTTTTACAGACATTGGCTTTATGACGTTTCGTTACGATAAGCGGGGAACAGGAAAAAGAAGCGGCTCATGGATGGACGCGGGCTTGTTTGATTTGATCCATGACGCCAGACAAGCAGCTGCTTTTTCAAAAGCACAGCCACATGTAAGCCGCCTGATCGTCTGCGGTCACAGCGAAGGCACGATTATCGCAACAGAGCTCGCAGCATCAGGCGATGTGGATGGCTGCATGCTTCTTTCTGGTGGTGTTGATAACTTAATGGAGGCGCTCCATCATCAGCGCCAGCAGGCATACCGGGAGTTGTTCGCACTGCCGAGCTGGAAGGGCTGGGTTAACCGAAAGCTGAAAATCGATGAAAAAAATGAGAAAAAAACAGAAAAAATGATGCAGAAGATGAAAACCTCCCGTGCAGATATCGTGCGTATTGGCGGCCTGAAGCAGCCAGCCAAATGGTTCCGCGAGCATGACGCGTATGACACACGGGCTGCACTGCGTCAGGTAGCGTGTCCGGTATTTGCGCTGCACGGTGACAAAGATCCGCTTGTTGAAAGCTCAGTTTTAACGGAGCTGGAAGAGCTGGTGCAGGGAAAAAGCGAATTTCACATTGTTCCTGATATGGAGCATGGACTGCGGGTGCAGACGGAGCCGAAAAGCTTGTTAAACATGAAAAAGTTAATGAAAATTACAGCCGGACGCCCTCTTCATAAGACGGGCTGCCAAAAAATGAGCGGGTGGCTCGCATCATTTGGACAGTAGCGGATTGCACAGCAGCTTGTCTATTCTTGAATGACATATGCATTGTGCAAAAGCTGATAGCAAAAAAACAACGTGCCGATTGCTTCGGCACGTTGTTTTTTTATGGATTGGTCGACCAGAGTCCGGCTGATTTGATGAATGTCCGGCTGTTTAGCTTCAGCTGTGCCACGACGAATTCAGCAATGTCTTCCGGCTGCATCACTTTTTCCGGATTGCCGTCCGTCAGCTCATTTTCAACGGCAAGATCCGTTGCGACGGTGCTTGGTGTCAGGGCGCTTACACGAATGTTGTGCTTGCGTACTTCAAGCGCCAGCGATTCGGTCAATCCGAGAACGCCAAATTTCGAAGCGCTGTACGCGCTTGTGACAGGCGCTCCTTTTTGGCCGGCCGTCGAAGAAATATTAATAATGTCACCTGACTTTTGTTCGATTAAATCGGGTAGAACGGCGCGCGTAACGTTGTACACACCCATCAGGTTTACATCAATGATTTTTTTCCATTCCTCTGGGTCAAGGTCCATAAAGCCGCCGAATTTCGCGATACCAGCGTTATTGATCAAAATATCAACACCGCCAAGCTCGGCTTTTACCTTTTCAACTGCTGCCGTAACCTCTTCCAGGCTGGAAACATCAGCCGCTGCATAAGCTGTTTTAATTTCTACTTTAGACGGCATCAGCACAGGGCGTCCGCACATGTCGCGCGTCTCCACCTCCGGGTTTAATCCGAGGTCCTCTGCCACTGCTTGTACATGCTCTTCTGTTCGGCCGATCAAGCCGATATGAACGCCCTCCGCTGCCAGCGCTTCTGCAATCGCGCGTCCAATGCCGCGTCCGCCGCCTGTAATAATAGCTCGTTTTCCTTGTAGTGATTGTGCCACAATATACTCCCCCTTCAATGTATCTCTTCGCTTTATCTTATCAGCCTGCCGCTGAGCCGACAACGGATTTGCTTTTCATTGCTTTTCTTCATATGGTTTAATAAGGAAAAAAGGGGGGGTTCCTTGTTTTTAAGAAAAGTAACGCTTTTGAGGGAGCATGTACATTCATTTGAACAGTATCCGTACTCGATTCCATCGATCCGCAGTATGACAGAGGTTGAAATAAAAAAGCCGATTACCTTTTTTGTCGGAGAAAATGGAGCTGGAAAGTCCACGCTGCTTGAAGCAATAGCGGACAAATGCGGCTTTCATACTGCGGGCGGCGGGCGAAACAATGTTTATCAGGTAGACCGTTCGAACGCCGACCTATCGGATGCAATTCGTCTTTCCTGGCTGCCAAAAGTGACCGACGGTTTTTTTCTGCGGGCGGAGTCGTTTTACCAGTTTGCTTCGCATGTGGAAGCAGTTGATAGTCTTCGTGCTTACGGTTACAAGTCCCTCCATGAACAATCGCATGGGGAATCTTTTATGTCTTTGTTTTTAAATCGGTTTCATGATCGAAACGCGATTTATCTGCTGGATGAGCCAGAAGCGGCCCTGTCTCCGCAGCGTCAGCTTTCGTTTTTACGCATCATGCACGATTTAACAATGGACGGAAGCGCGCAGTTTATTATCGCAACTCACTCACCGCTTTTGCTCGGATTTCCGGGTGCCGATATTCTCAACTTTGATGACCATATGAATAAAGTGGATTACGAGGACACCGATCATTATCAAATTACCGCTTACTTTTTACGGCACCGCGAAAAAATGATCGCCGATTTATTTGAAGACAAAAAATAGGAGTGAACAGGATGATATTAACAACAACGGCATCACTTGAAGGATACCGTATTGAATCGTACGAAGGCATCGTCAGCTCAGAAATCGTAATGGGTGCTAATATTGTACGTGACCTGATGGCGGGTGTACGGGATGTGATTGGCGGGCGCAGCGGCGCCTATGAAGAAAAGCTTGCAGAAGCACGCCATATGGCTACGGAAGGAATAAAGAAGCAGGCCGAATCGCTTGGGGCAGAAGCTATTGTCGGCATTCGCTATGATATTGAAACGATCGGACAGGGGATGCTTATTTGTGTGGCCACAGGGACGGCAGTTCGGGTTGTTTGCCAGTAAATGGGGGATTCCGATTCTTTTTCTTGTACACAACGTGGAAGAATCGTTTGGCATGATATCGTTTTTGGGCAGTCGATTTGGCATTCACTTTATTTCACAGCGCCAGTTTACGGCTGCCGTTGTTTTGTTGACCGTTTTCGTGTTTATACTTGTTTGGTTTTTCGGAAAACGGATGGCTTTCCTGCTGTTTGTACAGGGGGCGATTTTTTTTAATGCAGTGCAGCACGTGGTGCTTTTTGGAGTGTTTAAACAATACAATCCCGGTCTTGTATCCGCTTTTGCATTGATTGCGCTTTTTTTAGTTTCGCTTTCTCTTATCCGGCCTCTTCTGGAAAAAAGGACGGTGCGGCTGATCCTGCTTGGCAGCCTGCTTTCGTATCCTATTATTACATGGACAGCTCTGTGGGTTGGTCGCTTTCTATAGAAAAAGCGAAAAAGCCGCTCGCATGGATTGGCTTTTTGGTTTTTGGTCCCGATGCCCCTGCTGGCATGGGCTGGGAAAACTCAAAGCCCCATAGTTGCGGGAAGGACGCCCCTTCGATAAAGTAAAGGTAACAAAAACATGGGGGACAAACTATGCATCTAGTGGAATATGCGCTTATTTTTTTAGCGGCAGCGATTCCGTGGATTGAGATTGTGCTCGTCATTCCAGTCGGCATTGTCCGGGGCCTGTCTCCATTTTGGGTGATGCTGCTTGCATTTGTGGGCAACCTGCTGACAGTGCTTCTGCTGATTGCCGGCTTTTCCAAAATAGAAGGATGGCTGAAAAAGCAGGTTGAGCGGACGGGCTTTAAGCAAACGAAACAGCTCGACCGTGCCAGACGGATTATGGCAAAATACGGCCTGCCGGGGCTTGCGCTGCTGGGACCACTGTTTATTGGTGCGCATATCGCCGCGTTTATCGGTCTGTCATTTGGGGCGGGCAAGGGATGGACAACACTCTGGATGATTATTAGTCTCATTCTTTGGACGCTCATCATCGGTATTGCCACGATGCTTGGTTTTGACTTTTTTCTCCAACACACGAAAGGATGATTACGTATGCTAGATTTGCTGAAATCACATGCTTCTGTTCGAAAGTACACGGATGAACCGGTAACAGACGAACAGCTTCACGAATTAATCGAAGCGGCTCAAGGTGCCGCCTCCTCGCACTTTGTTCAGGCCTATTCCATTGTAGATGTCACAGACACAGAGAAACGTGAGCAGCTTGCCCAGCTGTCGAAAAACCCGGTTCAAATTAAGGGAGCGGCACGTGCGCTTGTGTTTTGCGCAGATTTAAAACGGCTTGACTATGCAGCCCAAAAGCATGGTGAAAAAATCGAAGCAGGAACCGCGGAAAACTTTATGGTCGCCGTGATTGACACGGCGCTTTTTGCTCAAAACTTCGTCGTAGCAGCTGAATCAAAGGGCTATGGTATCTGCTATATTGGCGGCGTCCGCAACAATCCGGAGCCGATCAGCGAGCTTTTGAGCTTGCCCGAGCATGTCATTCCGCTGTTCGGTTTAACCTTTGGCGTTCCGGCTGAACGAAATGAAGTAAAGCCGCGTCTGCCAGTTCAGGCAATTTTGCATACGAACGAATATGATGAAGCAAAATACGAGACGCTGCTGGATGAGTACGATGATGTTATTCGGGCGTACTACGCCAGCCGTTCTACAAACAACAAGTCAGCCGGTTGGACAGAGGGGATGGCTGATTATTTATCCGTGCCGCGTCGTGCTTACATGCTCGATTTTGTTCAGGGGAAAGGATTTTTAACGAAGTGATAAACAATCAGTTAGCAGAATGGATTGAGAGGATCCGGGTAAAATTTGTCCTTGATGGCTATACGTGTTTTGATACCATTACAGCGTATGAAAAAAATGACTGGAACAAAACAAGCTACCGGTTTATAACCGAGTGGCTTCCGCCGGGTCATACGACGCGGAAAGAAGATGAATCAAATCCGGCAGGCACGGCTGTAGTAGAACTGGATGCCAAAACGGGCCGGCTCAACAGCGCTGTTTTTGTTGACGGTCAGGCACCGGAGCACGGGCTGTCTTTTTTTAGCGGCAATAAAGAAGAAATTATCCGGTTTGTAGAGCAGGAAACGGGCTGGACATACGGGCACCAATTTATCGATGCAGCTTCAGCTAATCACGACTTTGAGTTTCAAACGGCTTACAAGGGCATTCCACTGTCACCCGAAGGATATATTCACGTATCCCTTGATGATCAAAAAAAGCTGACCTTCTTTTCTGTGTCTGGCCTTGTACCGGACAAAGTAGAAGAGTCGTCCTTTCGTCTAGATACAGCATCTGTTGAGCGGCTGGCTAAAGAACGGTTTTTATTTTTGGAATATCCCGTTACGAAAGAAGAAAAGTGGCTGCCGCTGTTTATGATCGATGATGTATTTGTCGATAACGAAACGGGACAGGTGATAGAGGACAAGCCGGACATTTTAACGTGGAAAACAGCGAAAAATCAAAAAGTAAAGCGAAAGCTTGTTCAGATGGCCCCGGCTGATATTGATCCAGAGAAAATGTTCCAATTTCCTCCACACCCGGATACAAAGCCGATTACAAAAAAAGCACAGGCGAAAATCCGTGAAGCTGGCACCGAATTTTTGCAGACGTATGCATCGAGAGAAAGCGGTGAATGGGCGATCGTCGATGTGCAAAGAGCCAATTACATGATCAAAGCAAGGTTGGTGAATACAAAAGACAATACGGTCATCCCAAGAATGTTTAACCTGTTTATTGATCCTGACTCCTATAAAGTGGTGAACTATGTTGATCAGGGAAGCTGGATCACTGATATGAAGCGCGACTTTCAAAGAGCAGAGCCGCCCGTTTTATCCAAAGAAGAAGCATTTGAAAAAATAAAGCCGTATATTATCATCACCCCGGTGTATGTTTACAATGGCGATACGTACCGGCTGCAGGGAAAGCTTGATGCTCCAGTGGCGGTTCATGCGGTGACAGGTGACATTATTCATCCATAAAAAGCAAAGCCTTCCATCAAAGGAGGCTTTGCTTTTTTTGTTTAAAAAACAGATCATCCTATTCTCCTGCCGAATGTAAAAAAAAACTAGAAGCTCATCTTTCTGTCATAGTGCTATGTTTCTATTATTGAAAAAACAGCAGTCTATGTCTGCTTTTTAAACAATCACAACTGTTTTTTAACTATTCAAATGATAGATTCGTGATTACGATGTTTATTGTAAGTGCTTACATAAAGGAGGAGGGACAAGATGGGGAAGAAACACAAAAGAGCAGCCGCCGCCATGATGGGGACGATGCTGGCAGTTTCAAGCGTACCGCCGCTTGCCATGGCAGAAGAAACAGCAGCGGAAAAAACGTTTGATTTCGGTACAGCAGCCAGTCCAGTAAGGGAAGGAGCTGTACAGGTAACGGAACAAAGCCTGTATGATGACAGTGCTGGTTTTGGCTTTGAGGATGCTGCTTCTCTGTCATCTATTGAACGAACAGGAGATGACCCGCTCAAGTCAGATTTTGTCCGGCCCGGTACTTCCAAATTTCAGGTGGATCTGCCCAATGGGGATTATGCCGTAACGGTTACATCTGGTGATACGGTGGAGCAAACGGAAACCGGTGTCATCGCAGAAAGCATTCAAAAAGTACAAAATACAGTGGCAGCCGCTGGAGAGTTTACGGAACGCACTTTTGAAGTCGCGCTTGTGGATGGCCAGTTGACGCTGCAGTGGACCGGGACTGCGCCGGTTATTAACGGATTGTCGATTAAAAAGCTTCCGGAGCGGACGGCGGGAGAAAAGCCAACGGTTTATATGGCAGGAGATTCGACCGTGCAAACGTATGATGAATACTGGCGTCCAGAAGCAGGCTGGGGCCAAATGCTTCCACGCTATTTTAACGATAAGGTTGCTTTTTCCAATCAGTCGATTGGCGGCCGAAGCTCCAAGACGTTTATTACCGAAGGACGGCTAGACAACATATTACGAAGCATCCGTCCGAACGATTATTTCCTCATTCAATTCGGGCATAACGACGCCACAATCAGCCGGCCTGAGCGTTACGCGTCTGTGCCAGACTACAAAAACTACCTCAAGACCTACATCAACGGAGCACGCCAGCGCGGAGCTGAACCTATTCTTGTCACACCAGTTGGACGACGCGATTTTCAAGAAGCAACGGGACAATTTAATATCAGCTTTCCTGAATATGTACAGGGGATGAAAGAAGTAGCGGAGGAGCTGGACGTCGAGCTTGTGGACTTGAGTGCCCGAAGCGTGGAATATTTCAACGAAATCGGCCCGGAGAGCACGCTTGCTGTGTTTCTTCATACCGATCCCGGTGTATATCCAGCTTTTCCAAGTGGCTCACAGGATAATACCCACTTCCAGGAATACGGAGCGATTCAAATCGCCCGGCTTGTAGCGGGTGAAGTGGAAGAAAGCAATAGTAGTTTAAAAGAGTATGTCACCTCCGTCGAGCCGCCAGCAGCGGTACCATCTGTGCCGAAAAATGTAAAAGCCGGCAATATCAGCAATGCAGGCGCGCTTCTTACATGGGATGAAACGGAAAACACAGATATTTATAAAGTATACCGGAAAGAATCAACGGCAGATTCATATTCACTGATTGGCACAAGCACATTGCCACGTCTGACGCTTTCTGGCATGGAAGAAGGGAAATCATACAACCTTTACGTAACAGCGGTAAACGCGAAGGGTGAATCAGATCCATCGGAAGCGATCACGGTGCAGACAAAGCAGGCTGCTTACAAGTATGACTTCGGTTTGGCAGGCGCACCTGTAGCAGAAGGCTACAACGAAGTGAATCTATCAACCGTTTACTCAAAAGAAAAAGGCTTCGGTATTATTAATCCAACCGGCATGATCGGACGCGACCGCGGTGCAGCGGGCAATGATATCGTTCGTGACTGGCTTGGCTTTTTTAATAACAAGTGGGAATTTGCCGCGGATGTGCCGAACGGCTCTTATTCTGCCAAAATCTATGTCGGCGATCTTACCGGCACGGCACGTACAGATGTAAAGTTAGAAGGGGTGAGCTACGGCACGGTTTCAGCATCGAAAAACAATTACACAACAAAAGTGATTCCTGAAATCTCCGTAAAAGACGGGCAAATTAACTTTGAATTCAGTGGGGCGACAGGCATTGTCAACGGTATCGAGCTGACACCGATTTTAACGGCTCCATCAAAGCCGGAAGCAAGTGACATTTCTCTCGACCCATCAGCTTCATCTGTTTCTTTAAAATGGATGGAAGCAGGCGGTGCAAAAGAGTATAATGTGTACCGGACAATGGCCGGCACGGCTCAAACAGAAAAAGCAGGCACTGTGTCAGCAACAGAATTTACGGATAAAACCGCCCATGTTGGCTACACATACACATACTCTGTTACAACAGTAGACGAAAGCGGACAGGAAACCGCTCCGTCTGCACCAGTGGAAGTGTCACTGATTGATCCGAATATAGCGGCGCCTTTAAAGCCGGCGGGACTGAATGTAACCAATATCGACAAAAATGACCTGGCGTTCACATGGGATGCGGTAGAAGGTGCTTCGTCTTACGCAGTTTACCGGTCCGAATCGGCAGACGGTGAATTTACCTTTGCTGGCGTGACGAAATTTGCTTCATTCACAGACAGCACAGTACTGACAACGATTCCGTACTTTTATAAAGTAGCAGCGGTGAATGCAGGTGGTGCGTCCGAAGAATCTGACGTGCTTAAAACCGAAGCGGTAACCGTTTTGAAACGGCAGGCAGAATCACTAAAACGGTCTCCTGTTGCCGTGAAAACAGATGAAGGCGTATTTGTCAGCTGGCGCATGCTCGGCACTGATCCGAAGAACATTAAATTTCATGTGTTCCGAAATGGGAAAAAATTGAACAAGCAGCCGATTTCTGAAGCCACTAACCTGGTTGACCCGAAAGGAAAAGCGGGGGATACGTACGAAATCCGGCCGATTGTAGCTGGAAAAGAAAAAGGATATGAAACGGTCACGGCCATTGAAAAGAATTATATGGATATCCCGCTTGATAAGCCAAAACCAGGTGTGACGCCTCTTGGTGATCCATATGAATACCGGGCGAACGACACAAGCATTGGTGATGTCGACGGCGACGGTGAGTATGAGTATATCGTCAAGTGGGACCCTAGCAATGCGAAAGACAATTCGCAGTCAGGCTACACAGGAAATGTATACATTGATGCTTACAAACTTGACGGCACAAAATTGTGGCGCATTGATCTTGGCAAAAATATTCGTGCTGGCGCCCATTATACCCAAATGATTGTGTATGATTTTGACGGCGACGGCAAAGCGGAAGTCGCTATGAAAACAGCGGATGGCACAATTGATGGTCAAGGAAATGTGATTGGCCGTGCGGATGCAGATCACCGCAACTCAAGCGGTTACGTGCTGCAGGGCGATGAATTTTTAACGGTATTTGAAGGGGCAACAGGCAAAGCGATGACAACTATTCCATACACGCCGGCACGTGGAGATGTAGCCGCGTGGGGTGACGCGTACGGCAACCGGGTCGACCGCTTCCTGGCCGGCGTGGCGTATCTGGACGGAGAAACACCAAGCTTGATTATGGCGCGCGGCTATTACACACGCACGGTCGTATCCGCATATCAATTCAAAGGCGGCAAATTAACGAAGCAATGGACATTTGATTCAAATGACGGCAAGCAGGACTATGCCGGACAGGGTTATCACGCGCTCAGTGTCGCGGATATAGATGGTGACGCCAAGGACGAAATCGTCTATGGACAAATGGTCATTGACGACAGTGGAAAAGGACTGTATGCAACAGGTCTTGGACACGGAGACGCACTTCATGTGAGTGACCTTGTTCCATCAAACCCGGGACTTGAAGTATTTGCGACACAGGAAAATAAAACGGGACCATACGGCTATGACATGCGCGATGCCAAAACAGGCAAGATTTTGTGGGGTGTGCATACAGGCCAGGATACTGGACGTGGTGTCGCCGCTGATATTGATCCGCGCCACGAAGGAGCGGAAGCATGGGCAGTTTCCGGTGCGTGGAACAGCCGTGCAGGCGGTCTTCATACCTCCACAGGAGAAAAGATTTCCGACTCGATTCCATCTGCCAACTTTGCGATTTGGTGGGACGGCGACCTGCTGCGGGAACTTGCCGATCACACATACAATGAATCGGCGGCAGCCGGTGTCGGGACGATCGACAAATGGGATTACGAACAAAACAAGCTTGTGAATCTATTAACGGCAGAAGGCACTTTCTCGAACAATACAACAAAAGGAAATCCGGCGATTCAAGCTGATCTGTTTGGCGACTGGCGGGAAGAAATTGCCTGGCGCACAGAAGACAGCTCGGCGCTTCGTATCTACACCACAACAGATGTCACAGCGCACAAGCTGTACACATTGATGCATGATTTGCAGTACCGACAGGCCATTGCCTGGCAGAATGTTGGCTACAACCAGCCGCCTCACCCATCTTTCTTCTTAGGAGAGGGAATGGACGAACAGCCGGAAGCGCGCATTGAGCTGACAAAGTAAAAAAAGAAGCGGCAGTACGCCGCTTCTTTTTTTGTGGATAGAAACAAGAAAATGATGTGTAAATGAATTCGCAAGATTTTGACAATGCTCGTGTTTGCTCGAAAACTACTATATAATGACGGTATTCCAAACGATCAGGAGGAAAAAGAATGGTAAAGTGGGCATTTGTTTCTGATTTTGACGGTACGATTTCGAAACGGGATTTTTACTGGCTTGTGATTGATACGTATTTTCCAGAAGGACGTGATTTATATCCGAGATGGAAAAGCGGTGAATGGAAGGACATTGATTTTCTCGCAAAGGTATTTGCATCGATTCACCAGAGTGAAGAGCAGATCGCCAAAGACATTTTATCGATTCCCATTGATGAAGATGTGCCAGATTTTGTGCGGGCTGTGCAGGCAGCCGGCGGTGATTTTTACATTTTAAGTGCCGGCACCGACTACTATATCAAGCCGATTGTAGAAAACCGGGGACTTGAGAATGTGACGGTGCTATCAAACAAAGGTGCTTTTCGTGACCAGAACATCCACCTTGACATTGACCCGGCGCACTGGAGCTATTCGGAGCGGTATGGGATTGATAAAGCCATTGTTATTCAACGGATGAAAGAAGAATATGACGTTGTATATTTTGCTGGAGACAGTGAGCCGGATTCGCATCCAGCCGCTTTTGCCGACCGGACGTATGCGAAAGAAGCTCTTCCGGCTATATTAGATGAAAAAGGAGTACCGTACGTCCGGTTCGACCGCTTTAACGACATTAAAGCAGACTTGATTCAAGAAGGAAGACTGCCTGAGTAAACCGTGCTGTTATGGACAGACAAGTCCACATCAACAGTGAAAGAAATAGCAGAGTAAGTGCTTTATCCACTGGACAGGTGCTGTCGGAAGCATGCATTCCAGCGGATAACTGTAAGCCCGCTGTATAAATTGTGCTTACATTGCTAGAAAAACGGTTGTTTTTTCAACAAAGATTCTCTATAGTGGTGGAGTAATAACATCTGTAAAGACAGGAGAAGGGATCAATGGCAGAAAAAACAATTTCTCAAAAAAAATTGCTCGGCATTGCCGGCCTCGGCTGGATGTTTGATGCAATGGATGTTGGCATGCTGTCGTTTATTATTGCGGCGCTGAAAGTGGAGTGGGACTTAACACCGGAGCAAATGGGCTGGATCGGCAGTGTGAATTCGATCGGCATGGCCGTCGGTGCGCTTGTGTTCGGTATTTATGCGGACCGGATTGGCCGAAAAAATATCTTTATCATTACGTTGCTGCTGTTTTCACTTGCAAGCGGCCTGTCCGCCCTGACCACGACGATTACTGCTTTTTTAATTTTACGTTTTTTTGTTGGAATGGGTCTGGGCGGCGAGCTGCCGGTTGCATCAACGCTCGTATCGGAAAGTGTGCCGGCGAAGGACCGGGGCAGAGTAGTAGTGCTGCTAGAAAGCTTTTGGGCATTCGGCTGGCTGCTCGCTGCGGTCATTTCCTACTTTGTCATTCCTTCATACGGCTGGCAGATCGCACTTGTGATTGGGGCACTGCCGGCATTATACGCACTGTATTTACGGCTGAAGCTGCCGGATTCGCCAGCGTTTTCTCCGTCCAAAGCTCAAAGACGAAGCATTGGACAGAATATCCGCGACGTCTGGTCGAAAAAGTATGCGCGTTCAACATTCGTGCTGTGGGTAGTCTGGTTTACTGTTGTGTTTTCGTATTACGGTATGTTTTTATGGCTGCCGAGTGTCATGGTCATAAAAGGGTTTGATTTAATTCAAAGCTTTGGCTATGTACTCGTGATGACACTGGCGCAGCTGCCCGGCTATTTTACAGCTGCCTGGCTGATTGAACGGATGGGCCGGAAGTTTGTTCTGGTCGTTTACCTGCTTGGAACAGCTGCGTCTGCACTTGTTTTTGGAAACACAGAATCGACGACTATGCTGATTGCTTCAGGCATGCTGCTTTCTTTCTTTAACCTGGGCGCATGGGGAGCGCTGTACGCTTATACACCAGAGCAATATCCGGCAGTGATTCGCGGCACCGGGTCCGGTATGGCCGCCTCTGTCGGACGAATTGGAGGCATCCTGGGACCGCTTCTGGTTGGATCGCTTGTGGCATCCGGTCAGTCGATTGGTTTTATATTTGGCTTGTTTTGCGCAAGTATTGTGATTGGTGTGCTGGTGCTGGCGCTGCTCGGCCGGGAAACAAAGCAAATGGAGCTTGAGTGATCGCGTTTTATATTTCATGTGTTCATCAAACCGTAATGTAACTTAATCACTTTGTCATACGCATGTAACGCGCTAACGTTATACTAACCTCATGAAATGATGTGAGAGGGGCGTATAGCAAAATGAACTTTTTTCTGATTATGTTTGTAACATTTGTTGTTGCTATTGCAATCGCCAGCGGCGGGCTTCATCTGCTGTTTAAGCAGCTCAACCGGTATTTAAAACAAGACGAACGATAATATAAAAACCGCCGTTTATGGGCGGTTTTTTTCATATGTATTTCTGAAAAATAACAAGGCTGAAAGAACTTTTCTGTTCCTTTCAGCAAAGAGGAAAAGCATACCGGATTTCACGAGCTTTTATGCCTTTCCATAGGAAGTACAGTGAATTGGCAGATACCGCAGGCAAAGCCGGAGAAGCTACCACACTGCACGACCCGTGGAATGCGAAGTCCGGCTGGCTTCCCTTATCGGTTCTTTTTTTGAAAGAGAAAGACTTTGTCTACACACTGAAACGGCCATTTACGGGCGTTTTTTCTTTATGCTAGAAAAACAAAAAAGAAGGTAACGAAAAAAACGAGAGCAAATAAAATAATGAAAATCATTCGCTGTTTCTTGTCTGCTCTTTTCATAAAGCGATCTTCAATGGTCATAAAGATGGCAATAACCGCTACAAGCAGTGCAAATCGGCTCCAGCCGTCCGGGTAAGCAGCAATTCCGTAAAAAAGCGCAAAGACGATCAGTACAATTCGGTATCCGAGTCGGAATGACGAAGTTTTCAATGAATCACTTCCTTTTAGTTACTATTTTACGAAACGATATTGAAGATGTACAGTTATTGGGTAAAATGTCTTATATATACGGAAGAAATTGTCCGTGTTACAATAGATTGAAAAACATATCCAAATGAGGGATCGCTTATGAGCCTGTCAAATGACCTTGTGTACCCAAAAGTGGCGTTAACAAAAAATATGGAATTAATAAGTGGAGCCCACATTTTATATTTGTACGCAGAACGAGAGATGTATTGGGAAAACATACTTTCCTTTGCTGCAACAGGCTTGGAGCTGCAGCATCAGGTCGTCCTGCTCGAATCAGCAGAGAGGATTGAAAAAATCAAGCAGCAGCTTGCCCGAAAAGGATTTTCCGATGAACAAATCGCATCTATTGGTCTTATAGATCACCGTCAATTTTACGATGTCCATCAATCATTTGAAACGGAAAAAGTGCTGCAGGAGCTTAATGCTTCCCTTCAGCATTACGTAGCCAGGGGTGCGCCTATTCGCATATGGAGCCGTGTTATATGGAACGAAGATACATGCTGCAACAAGGAAATTCCACTTTATGAACAAAAAGCAGATGCCGTTTTAAAGCCATTCCACGTCTTTACTGTTTGCGCCTATGACGGCAACGAGGTTGCGGCGAATTTTTCCTTACAGCTCATGAAGGGCCACTCGCATATTATGACAGATAACGAGATTAAGAGTTCACCATACTATGAAAATAAACAGAAAACACCTTCACTGTTTATGGAAGACTTTTTGCAGGAAAAAGTCCAGCATTACAAACATGTCATCAATGAAATGCCGGATGCTGTATTTATTTTTTCAGGTGAGAAAGTAGTTTATGGGAATTATGCCGCTTTAAATATGCTGAAGTGTAAAGAAAGCGATTTGCGGCAGGCTACTGTTTGGGAGATTTTTGCAGAAGTAAGCCATCCCATTATTCAACAAAACACAGAAAAGCTATTGAGGAATGGTCGGGTTCCGCTTGAGGAAATGCAGATCAAAACCTATGATGGACAAATTTTGGATGTTGAAGTGGCCGCTTTTCCGTTTTCATATGATCTTCAAAATGATTTTACGGTGATCCTTATTATCCGCAGCATTCAGGACCGAAAAGCGCACCAGCAACTGACCATCAAAACAGAAAAGCTCAGCCTTGCCGGACAGCTGGCTGCCTCCATTGCCCATGAGGTTCGCAACCCTCTCACATCAATCAAGGGATTTATTAAGCTGGCCCGAGAAGACGTTATGCATGAGGCCTACTACACGATTATCGAAGAAGAAATTGACCGGATTGAAACCATTGCGAGTGAGCTACTTGTGCTCGGCAAGCCAATGTCGGTGGAAATGGAAACGTGCGATGCCGGGAAAATGCTGAAGGATGTATCGATGCTGCTTCAATCGCAGGCGGTTATGCGCAAAGTCGACATTCAGTACAGCGAGATAGAAGCAAATTGTTTTATTCGGTGCAATGCTGGCCAGATGAAGCAAGTATTTATTAATATTATAAAAAATGCGATTGAAGCGATGGAAAATGGCGGAGTGATACGAACTTCTGCTCATTTGAATGGTGATAAAGTGGAAATCATCATTAAAGACGAGGGCAAAGGAATGCCGGAAAGTGTGTTGAAAAAGCTGGGAGAGCCTTTTTATTCTACAAAAGAAGATGGGACCGGTCTTGGCTTAATGGTGTGTTTTAATATTGTGGAACAATACGAAGGCACGATTCGTGTAGAGTCAAAAGTCGGCGAGGGTACAATTTTTACGATCGAGCTTCCACTTTTCCTGAGTTAAAGTCGTCTGTTGAAGGCGTCTTTTTTTTTCACTCATTTTTCATAAAAACATGGTATAACAAAAGAAGTGAAAGGAAGTGGACCGGATGAATGTACTGCTTGCAGAAGATGATTTGCAGCTTGGAGAATTGGTCAGCTTTATGCTGAAGAAAAAAGGCGGCTACGGGGTAGAATGGGTGAAAACAGGAGAAGATGCTTATGATTATGCATCCTCTGCTCATTATGATGTTCTCGTTTTAGACTGGATGATGCCGAATGGCACTGGAGTGGATGTTTGCCGGGATCTGCGCAAAGAAGGATACGGCGGAGCTATTTTAATGCTCACAGCAAAGGATGCAGTAGAAGATCGGGTAATGGGGCTTGATGCAGGAGCGGATGATTACCTGGTAAAGCCGTTTGAAATCGATGAGCTGCTGGCACGGCTGCGGGCGCTCACCCGCCGCAATTACGCCCCTATTGTGGAAGAAACGGTAGCGATTCAAGGGGTAGAGCTGAACCGAAATAGTCAGAGCATTCAAAAGAACGGCCAATCTATTCAGTTAAGCCCGCGTGAGTTCCAGCTTTTAGACCTGCTTGTGCAAAATAAAGGACAAGTATTAACCCGGGATGTGATGCTTGACCGCATTTGGGGATATGATGCGGACGTAACGACCAAAACGATCGATGCAACGGTAAAGCTGCTGCGTAAAAAGCTCGATCTGGTTGACCGTCCGGATATTGTACAAAGTGTACGGGGAGTCGGATACAAGGTTGAAGAATAACGGGTTAAAGATAAACTGGTTTAAGAGCAGCAGCGACTTGTTTCAACAGACGCAGCGGAAACTTACCATACAATACAGCAGCTTGATTATGATGTTTCTCGTGCTGTTTATCGTCGTTGTGTATACGTTGTTGTATATTGTAATTTTACGTGATCAGCACCGGGAGCTTGAACAACTGACCCGACAGGAAACACGGGTCATCAGTAATTATCTGGCGGAAAGTGCCCGAAATGAATTGCAGGGACTCGGCAGTCAGGAGCTGGTGCTTGCCGGAGTGGACCAGTTTTTTTATTACGTAACCGATACTGACGGAAATTTTGTCATGGGAAGTGAAACGGTTCCGCCTATGCGGAGCCAATTGTTTCGTCTTGTATCTGGATGGGAGCCGGAGCGCAATGAAATTCGGGAAGAATCCATCAAGGTCACATTCGATGAGCGGCGTATTGGCGGAAGGGAAATTGAAGAACAGCCAAAATCGGATACCGTTCGTTTAATGATTGATGGCAGCCCAATTTTTTATAACGATCAGTTTGTCGGCATGATTTATATTGGCAAGGATATCTCTTTTGCTTATCAGCTGTTTCACTGGCTGCTTATTGTACTCGTTAGCTTAACAGTGCTGTTTGCAGGAGTAGCCGTGTTTATCAGCTTTATGATGTCGAAAAAAGCGATGGGGCCGATTTCAAGCGCTTTTAACCGGCAGAAAGAATTTGTGGGTGATGCATCACATGAGCTGCGAACACCGCTCAGTGTCATGCTGTCGTCGATTGATGCCATTCAAATGACAGACGGTGTAGAAGCCGATCCTTTTGCGCAGAAGCTGCTGCGAAATATGAAGTCGGAAGTCAAAAGAATGACGGGCCTTGTTAGCGATCTGCTCGTGCTTGCCCGGGCCGATTCAGGCGGAGTGGAGCGTACATCGGATCATGTTGATCTGCGGGAAGAAGCAGAAAATGTCATCGAATCATTGCTGCCGCATGCCAAAGCAAACGGCGTTTCACTCGGAATGGAAGCACCGGAAAGCCTGCCGGTAACCGGTGACCGGGCGCGTTTAAAACAGCTGATGGTTATTTTATTGGACAACGCAGTAAAGTATTCACCGGATGGGGGCCGTGCCAGTCTGCAATTGACTGAGAGCGGCCGCCACTGGACGATGAAGGTCACGGATGAAGGCATTGGGATTCATCCTGATGATCAGCCGCGCATTTTTGACCGATTTTATCGTTCTGATAAATCACGGACCCGTACCGTTGGCGGGCATGGACTTGGCTTATCGATCGCAAAATGGATCGTCGATATTCATCAGGGCGCGATTTCTGTTGAGAGCGAGCCGGGCAAAGGAAGCACGTTTATTGTCACAATACCAAAAGAAAAGGCTGCTTCCACATAACGTGGAAGCAGCCTTTTTTAGTGTTGAAAAACAAAGAGGCCAAGAGGAAATTCGTTTTTCAAAAAGTGTGTGTGGCATGTTTCTTTTTTAGCTTGCCTGAAAGCCTCCTGCTTTTGAAAAACAGCGTCAGCGGGCTGCCGGCTGCGCTAACAGTAGGGGCGAATGATGAAACAGCCATCGCTTCGCGCTGTCTGTTTCATCTTGTCTGTTCGTCCCGCGGGAGTCTACGCAGGCAGTCCTCGGCCCGTTGTGTTTCTAAAAAACAGAGAGGAGGAAAGGGTTTTCTATTCTTTCCAGCAAAGAAAGGGAAACAGACCGGGTGTCACTGGCTTTCTTTCCTTCCCGCGAATGCCGCTTCTTCTATGCTTCGGCTAAGAATGGTCACTAAACATGTAGATTTTGAGGATGATGTAGCCGGACATGAAAAGGGCTGCTGCTCGTCGACAAATAAAAACAAAAAATACTTTTTGGGTGCTTTCACCGTCTTTTCACTTTTCTTTTTTACAATATGGCTAACAAATAAATCAGTGATGTAAAAGGAGCGGATAAATATGGAAACAGAAGGACGTTACACACCAGAGCCAGAGAAAAAAGGAAAAAGTGGATTGATGAAGGTAGCCGCCGCTTCATTCACAGGTGTTTTGGCCGGCGGTACAATGATGTTTTATATGGCGCCGTCCCTGCTTGATTCAACCGCAGCAACTGGAACAAAGTCATCAGATACAGCAAATGAAATCAATGTACAGCCTGCTTCTACAGCTTCTTCCTCACAAAACGATTTGATGACCGCCATTGATTCGATTGATGAGGCAGTGGTAGGTGTAGTGAATTTACAGCAGCAGACACAATTTAACCCGTTTGGCGGCCAGTCCATGGCAACGGCAGAAGAAGAGACGCAGGAAGCCGAGGCTGGAACAGGTTCAGGTGTTATTTTCAAAAAAGGAGAAGACGTAAGCTACGTTGTGACGAATAACCACGTAGTAGAAGGCGCTGATACAGTGGAGGTTGCGCTCTCGGGAGGCGAACGAATCAGTGCGGAGGTGGTGGGGACTGATGCGCTGACAGATCTGGCCGTCTTGAAAATTTCCAGTGATCACGTAACAGAAGTAGCTGATTTCGGTGATTCAAGCGCCCTTAAATTAGGCCAGCAGGTTGCAGCGATTGGAAATCCGCTTGGGCTCGATTTATCAAGCTCTGTAACAGAAGGCATTGTCAGTGGGATCAACCGGACTGTACCTGTTTCCACATCGGCAGGTGAATGGGAAGCAACGGTGATTCAAACGGACGCTGCCATCAATCCGGGCAATAGCGGTGGGGCGCTTATTAACAGTGCCGGCCAGGTGATTGGCATTAACAGTATGAAAATTGCTCAGGAAGGGGTAGAAGGCCTTGGCTTTGCCATCCCATCAGAAGATGCCATTCCGGTTATTCAGGAATTGATGGAGGATGGAAAAGTAGATCGTCCATACCTCGGCGTAGGCTTAGCAGATGTGAGCTCCCTGTCGCTTGACATTGCACAAGATCAATTGAAGCTGCCTGCAAACGTGACAGAAGGAACCGTCATTTCCCAGGTGGAAATGGGCTCTGCAGCCGCAAAAGCTGGATTCGAAACAGGCGATGTTATTGTAAAAGTAGACGACACAAAAGTCGCAAGCACGTCGGAGTTCCGGAAGTATTTGTACAACAAAGCGGAAATAGGCGATAAAGTCACCATGACCGTTTACCGTGATGGCAAGCAAAAAAACATTTCGATTACACTGTCTGCACAAAGTGAATAACTTTCACCAATTTTTCACCAGGGCTGGTTACAGTATGAGCAGGGCCCAAAAAGCCTAAATTTAAAGGAGGAAAGTGAATGAAAAAAAGTGTGTTTAACGTGGTGATGACAGGCGCGCTATCACTCGGCGTTCTCGGTGCAGCAAGTCTGCCGGTATTTGCGGCAAGCAATTCTACACTGGACAGCAGCACGCAGGCAAAGGTAGAAACGATTATGGATAATCTGCGGACAAAGCTTGAAGCCATTGGCGTTGATATCCCAGAAAAAGGCGATATGTTCGCAAACCTCGATGACGAAACGAAAGCAAAAGCAGAAGCCATTATGGACAAAAAGAAAGCCGGTGAAATCACGGAGGAAGAAGCCAAAACACAGCTTGAAGCATTAGGAGTAAAAATGCCAGAGCGCGGTGCCAGAAGAGGCGGAGATCATCTGGCGCAGGATGTAGAAAGGGCAAATTTGGATGAATCTACACAGGCAAAAGCCGATAAAATTCTTGTCCAGGTTGAAGACGGAGCCATTACGCATGATGAAGCAGAGGAGCAGCTGACTGCACTCGGCATTACAATCAATGAGCGGGGCGGCAGGGGTGATTTCCTTTCAAGCTTAGATGACGAAACGAAAGCGAAAGCAGAAGCGATTCTGGAAAAGAAAAAGAATGGCACCCTGACAGAAGCAGAAGCTGAAACACAACTTAAAGCACTTGGCGTCAAGCTTCCAGAGCGTCCAGATCGATTTGCCAATTTGGATGAAGAAACAAAAGCAAAAGCAGAAGCGATTATGGAAAAACTGAAAAGCGGCGATGTAACACGTGAGCAGGCGGCCGAGCAGCTTGAAGCGCTTGGTGTTGATCTTCCTGAACGCGGTGGGCATGGCGGCAAAGGCCGCGGTGACATGCTGCAGGGGCTGGACGACGAAACAAAAGCGAAAGCAGAAAGCCTCATTGAAGACGCAAAGACACAGCTCGAAGACCTCGGCGTGGACAAAATGCCATTGCATTAAAGAAAAGCGCAAGGCGGCCGTTCAGGCCTGAAGGCATAAGGTGGACCAGCAAAGCGGCGCTCCTTGCCGCATAGCTGTGACAGCTTATGACCAAGGGCCTGGCCGCCTGAAGCTGGACAATAAGAAAAGCGCAAGGCGGTCGTTCAGGCCTGAAGGCATAAGGTGGACCAGCAAAGCGGCGCTCCTTGCCGCATAGCTGTGACAGCTTATGACCAAGGGCCTGGCCGCCTGAAGCTTAATAGTGAGAAAAGCAAAAATCAATTGTCCGGATCAAAGGCTGGAGGCCAGCGGCCGGCAGCCAGCCCTTGTACCCTGGTTTCGATCGGTTGAACAGCATGAAAAAGCCCTGAGGAGCCAGGGCTTTTTTGTTTTGGAAGAAACTTGTATACTAAAGGGAAAGATCGGAGGCTGCTATATGAGTGAGATTAATACTGGAGATGTTTTGTTTCAAATCATCATGCTGCTGCCGCTTGTGGTACCGGTCGTTTTGATTTTTTTGGGCGTGCGGTCATGGCAGAGACGGTCAAGGCAGCTGGACCGAATCGAGAAAAAGCTGGATGAGCGCCGATGATTATGGACGGCTTTTATACTTTTGGCCTTGGGATTTTGCTCGGGGTGCCAATGCTTATTTTACTGGCGGCATTGATTAAAATAGGAAAAGGGGGAAGTTGAATCCAGTCAGCTTCCTTTTTTACGCTTTTGAAAAGTTTGTGAAGGACTGAAATCCGGGTAAAGAGGGAGAAAGAAAGGTGGCATCAGAATGAATCTTACACGAGTAAGCCAGACACCGGACCATATTTCGCTCAGCTGGAGCGGAGAGGGACCGGTACGCATTTTAAAAGACGGCAAGGAAGTGTACAGCGGGAATGATACGACTTTTACAGATACGGGCCTGGAGCCGGGAACCACATATTCTTATTTGATGAAAGGAGAAAAAACGATCAAGGTTCAAACGGCTACAGCAGTCGAGCGCGAAGAGAAAAATGAAGACATTCCGCTGCAGGAGCTGATTGTGTCCACTGTTGTTGAAGATGGGAAAATAGCAATGGCCTGGGAGCCGATTCGCGGTGTAGAAGAGTATGCTATTTATCGCAATGACGAATATGCAGGAACAGTCACGGAGCCGGGTTTTCATGACACAAACATAGAAATGAACAGCGCTTATGTATACGGTATCAAAGGTGTCAGGCCGCTTGAACTGGGCGATGAAGAAGCGAAAAAAAAGCCATCTCCGCTTGCCAAAGTGATTGATGTTCTAAAAGTAAAAAAAAGTGAAGACGATATGCTTGTTGAAACCTTTTTGTTTTTCAAGGATATTGGCCGTCCAGCTGACACGTTAAAAGAACAGCCAGGACAAAATCATGACAATCATGTTCTCCGCTATACCACTTTTTTAGAGGATGAATGGGTGGAAAACCCAAATGTGTTGTCGCAAATGAGGTTTTTCATAGGAGACGGCCGAACGTTTGACCCGGAAGCGGACCGGTATCGTACACGTGCGGAAGTGAAAATTAAAGGCCAGAATGTAAAGCTGTCACGAAGCGTCGGTGCTTCAGAAGGCTATACAAGAGAAAAAGAGCTGGTTGAGCGTGATCATGCTTCAGATGAAGGCATTGTAGTGAAAAGTGTGCAGACGGACGAGGAGAAAGTATCGTTTCTGCTGGACCACTCCGTCGGCAATCCATTAATGCCATCCCCGGATATTGTATATGAGGTGCATGCTGCTTTTTACAAAAACGGGTTAATCGAAATAAGCGGTGAGCATGACGAAGCTCCGCATCACGAAATTTATTTGAAAAGTGGAGACGGAGAATGGAAACCGCTCCACCGGTCTGAGAGCCGCGGGCTTGAGCGGCTTGCTCCGCCAACCGCCAACCGCTTCTGGCGGTATTCAAATATAGTTTGAAAAAAGCAGCCTTTCAGCAGGCTGCTTCAGACTGTAGACAAATGATTGATAACCGTCACATAAGTGAGATAGATCAGCGGCGTCCGGGCAGCTCCGCTTTTCATGGGGCAGGCGCTGAGCCCGACTTCGCCTGGCGGCTCCACCGGTCTCAGCTGCCCGCTAGTCTCATAGAAGTCTGCGCTGACCGGACGCCGCCAAGTGGCTTGCGACAAGATTGTATAGAACGAATAAGGTCGTTTTTTTCTTTTAAAAAAGATGAAATATATACGCAATCCCTGGCTGATTGATCTTCAACACCACTTAGTGAAACTGGCCGGACGAAGACTCCTGCAGGAAGTACAGTGAATCGGCAGATCCCGCAGGCGCAAGCCGAGGAAGCTGCCGCACTGCTCGTGGAATGCGAAGTCCGGCAGGCTTCACTTATCGGCTCTTTTTTGAAAGAGACAGACTATGGAAAGACCATTTTTTGAACTTTACGTTCATAAATGAAAGCCGTTCAGAAAAATAGTCTGAACGGCTTTTTTACGAAAAGCTTAAGAAGGGGTTTTTTTCATGAGACTTTCCCATTCATTTTTTACAAGATTCCACGTATCTTTTGGAAGGCGGTCTCTGTATAAATATTGCTCATAATGGGCGGTAAGATGGCTCATTATGCTGCTGGAAAACCGTGTGTCAATTTCTTTCGCATATTCGCTCAGCGTTTGCCCAGTTTTTCTTTTTAGCCCGGAGCGGTCCAGCTGGGCAAGAAGAACAAGGTATGCTTCTGGAAAGTAATGATCCTCTTTCTTTTGCTTAAACATGAAAATGTAATAGAAAGGCAGCCATTTTCTCCGGTATCGGTAGCATAACGCAGTAAGAAAAAGCACTGCTCCAGCGATAAAAGCAATAAGCTTCCCATTTGTTTTGAGAAATGATTCTGTAGTCACCTCTGCTGCTTCTGTGGAATCCTCGCCAAGGCTCTCTTCTGCCTGTGTCGGTTCTTCCGCTGCAGGCTGCTCCGGTGTTTCGGCCGGTGTTTCTGTATTTTCCGGTGTTTGTTCATTTACAGGTGTTTGGGGTGTTTCCTCTAATTCAGGCACATCTGCATTGGTAAATCCCTGTGTTGGTTCAAAAGGCACCCAGCCGATATCTGGAAAATATACCTCGACCCATGAATGTGCATTTTCGCTTGTGATCTGATACAGCTGTTTTCCAGATTCCGTCGTTTCCAGGTAGGTTCCTTCTGTGTAGCCCTTTACCCAGCGGGCAGGGATGTCAAGTGTCCGTAGCATAACAGCCATCGAGGTTGAGAAGTTGTCACAGTAGCCACGTTTTGTATCAAATAAAAACTGGGCCACGTAATCTTCATCCTCTGAAGGAACAGGTACATCCACCTGCTCATACGTAAAGCCGCTGGAGCTAAAATAGGATTCAATTGCTTTTGCTTTATCAAACCATGTTTCCTGTCCCTCTGTAATATCCAGCGCCAGTTCTTTTATCTCTGGCGGTATATTTTCAGGAAGCTGTGTGTACCTGTTGGCAATACCTTGAAAAGGACGGACGGCTTCCTCTGACGAACTGTTTTGAAGCTCCTCCGATTGAAAAGAGGGGTGTTTATACTGAACGGAATACGAGACAGGAGCTCCCTGTTCATCCTCGTTGAACGCTGTAATTTTATCGGTTCCTTTATTCAGCGCATACTGGTAGGAGGATGCTGCTTCAATTCTTTCCAGGCCGTGTGGGTATTGAATATGGCCGTAATTGGCTTCGTTATGAACAATGCTTGTCCTTTCCTCTGAAGGGACTTCGTCTGTAAACGAGAAAAGGGAAGGAGGTACGTGTCGCCTGAAAGTGAGCGGCTGCTCGTCTGAACGGGAAGAAACCCATCCTTTGCCGGTGTATTCATCTCTCGTATCAACCTTCCAGTAATGTTCTTCTTCCACTTCGGCTGTAAAGACCACTGCAGTATCAGGCAGAAACGGACCGCCAAGCTCAGAATCATCAGAACGAAATCCACTTCCTCCTGTTTCATCTGTCAACGTATTGCCCGAACCGCCCAGTGACTCCATGAACGGAACAGGATTAGGCCAGATGGGGTTCGCTTTTGGGGCAGCAAACGCAATGGCTGCACTCCCGGCAACGAAGACGGCCAGCGAAACCATCCATTTCAGCTTGATCCTGTTTTGTTTGAGAATCGTTTCAGCGTTCGTCAGGCGCCGGAGGGCTAATAGACCCATCATGGCAAAACCAATCACAACGGACCGGATGATCGCTGTATGTGCCGAGTAGGGGGAAAACGTATCTAAAATCGTAATAAACACAATCGTAGCGAAAAAAAAGAACAAAATATTTCTGCGGGTCATCAGCCAATAGTGAATTAAATACACCGTGATCCATAAAAGAGAAAAGAACAGCAGCGTTCGGATGGAGTTGGACAGCTCTGCCCACTGACCTTTTAATATGAGCTCTATATTTTCGATGATATGGCTCAAAAACAAATTCATCATTCCGCTGAAGCTACCATAGTGAATAAATTGGATACAAAACAGAATATAGGCCCCTTTTAAAACAACAGAGACAGGGCGGGGCACTCCCAAAAAAGCCAGCAGCAGTGAACCGCCAATAAAGCCGAGAAAAAGGCCGATCCAGTTTATGCCGGCTAACTGTTCGACCGGACGCAGCCACTCCCATAGAAGAAAAAAGCTGAGAACATACAAAAGAAAAGAATCAATCGTCCATTTTGCGCGCTGTTGATTCATGCACTGCTCACCTCCGAAAAGGCCTTCGCAAATTGACCTTTACGTACGATACAAACGCTAATTCCGCCCCACTGCTGGGCCGGCCTGCTCTCCGAAGTGGCTTGGCTGCCGTCAGCCAGAAAGACGATGACAGACTGGCCCTGACTTGAATAATAGCGGGCTCGTTCGAGCGCTCCTTCAGTCAGTTGCGAGGTCACCAGTAAAAGCGTACTGCTCTGCTGGATAATCGCTGCTTCATTTTCCAGGATGCTTGCAAAAGAAACCGTGCTTGTTTCTTTAATGGTCGCCAGGTGATAAAAAAGCTGCTGCTCATGTTTCTCGCCGCCACGAACGCCAAAATGGCGGCGATCATCGTCTGCTGTCAGCAGTCCCACTTGTGCACCGGACGGGATGATCCCCTTTATAGCAGAGGCAGTAAATGAAACGACTGTTTCAAACTGCGCTGAAGGCGTGCAATCCATCACAATCATAATATTGTGAGACTGGTGCTGTTCAAACTCCTTCGTCATTAAGCTGTTCCGTTTCGCTGTTGCTTTCCAGTTGATCAAGGATAACCTGTCACCCGGCTGATAGCTGCGAATACCGACGGACATAGACATGTCCTCATTTTGATATCCCCTTCTTGCTCTTGCTGCAGAGCCGTAAGCAGCCGATCCGGAAAGCGGCCGGTATTGAAGCTCTTCAAAAGAAGGGTACACGACTATTTTATTTTCGATCGGAATCTGTTTTTCTTTTTCAATAAAACCGAATAAATCGCCTGTTTTCACACGAATTCCCGTGAAATGGTGTTCTCCTCTCGGCATCCGGCTAATCTCATAGTCGAAGGTGAATTCTTTTTTAAATCCCGGAACCAGAGCCCTCTTTCTCTGCTGTTCAGAAAGTAAGGGGGAGTTTTCAATCATTTCTTCTGCGACGATATAAAAAAGCGGGAATCGATTTTTCCTTAAAAGCGTGATTTGAATACGAACCTGCTCATCAAAAAGAAACTCTTGTTTCGAAAATGTTCTTTTCCCTTTGAGAGACAAAGGATAAAAAAACAATATGAACGCATAAAAAGCGGCTGGAAGAAAGCTGTAAAATAAGAACCAGCTGACAAATCCTCCTTGGAACATGGCATACGAAAAAGCAAGAACAGTCAGGGCGATTAAAAGTAGGAAGCGACGAAATTCTTTCGTTTTCGAAAATGCTTTACTCATATTTGGCCACGTGCCTTTGAACCGGCACTGAAATCAGGCCAATCAATTGTTCAATTACATTTTCAGTATGGATCCCTTCAAAACGGGATTCCGGTTTTAAAATAATCCGATGGGCAAAAACAAACGGAGCGAGATACTGCACGTCATCAGGAAGCACATAGTCTCTGTTATGCATAAAAGCCAGCGCCTGTGAGGCTTTCATGAGGGCAATGGAACCACGGGGGCTGACGCCTAGAAAAACATTTTTATGAGAGCGGGTGGCAGCAGAAAGTTCGGCAATATACCTTCTGACGGATTCATCTACATAAACGTTTTTAATGCCAAGCTGCAGCTGCCGAAGTTCGGGAAGGCTGACAACCGGCTGAAGGTCTTCAATAGGCGGTACAGCTTGAGCTCTTTTTAAAACATCTATTTCTTCCTCTAATGTAGGGTAGCCCATTTTCATTTTTAATAAAAAGCGGTCAAGCTGGGCTTCTGGCAGAGGATACGTGCCTTCGTAGTCGATTGGATTTTGAGTAGCCATAACAAAAAAAGGCTTTTCAAGCACATGCGTCACACCATCCACTGTAATGCTATTTTCCTCCATGCTTTCGAGGAGCGCAGACTGGGTTTTAGGCGATGTTCGGTTAATTTCATCAGCGAGAATAATGTTTCCCATGATTGGACCTGGATGGAACTGAAAATCCATATCCCGCGGGTTATAAATAGATACACCCATAATATCGGATGGAAGCAAATCGGGTGTAAACTGGATTCTCCGTAACTCCGCACTCATGGACTTTGCCAGTGCTCTGACCATCATGGTTTTCCCGACGCCGGGCACATCTTCAAGCAGTACGTGGCCCTCGGCAAGAAGCGCCACCAGTGTCAGCTTTGCCACCTCTTGTTTACCTGCTATTACCTTTTCAATATTTTGAAGGATTCTATGAATCTCAGGATGCAGCTGGTTCATCAATTTTGTCCTCCCCTGGTTTTATGACACAATCAATCCATCTCATAAAATAGATTGATAAATGATCAGAAATTTCTATTATTTCTCCTGCTTATAAGTGTAACGTATGTGCTCTGTGCGGAGTCAAATTTTAACTATTGAATCAAGAAGAAAAACAAAAAAAGGGAAAAGAAGGTTAATTCTTATCCCAGTTTTATTTATTGTAAAGCAGCTAGCAGCTCTTTAAGAGGCTGCTTTCATTCTGTTGAAATAAGAGACTGGCTCTATCTTTTCTAGTTTAAATCCAACATATTTGTGAACGTTTAGGTCTCTGGCAGTATGGGTCACCGTGCTTGGTCCAGGCGTAGAAGAGGCGGCATCCGCGGGGCTCCGCTTTTCGCGGAGCAGCCGGTGAGGCGCGGCAAAGCCTGATTGATTCAGTGTGTAGACAAAGTCTTTCGCTTTTTAAAAAGAGCTGATAAGTGAAGCCGGACGGACTTCGCGTTCCACGGGCAGTGCGGGAGCCTCCTCGGCTACGCCTGCGGGGTCTCCCGACTCACTGTACTTCCCGCAGGAGTCTTCGTCCGTCCGGCTTCACTAAGTGGTATTGAAGATCAATCAACCAAGGATTGCGTATAAATTTTCTCTTTTTTTAAAAGAAAAAATACGGCCCTTTATACAATCTCGTGGCAAGCCACTTGGCGGCGGTAGGGCAGCGCAGACTCCTATGGGACGAGCAGGCAGCTGAGACCGGCGGAGCCGCCAGGCGCAGTCGGGCTGAGCGCCTGCCCCATGGAAAGCGGAGCTGCCCGGACGCCGCCGATCTATCCCGTTCATGTACATGGTTACCAATCATTTGTCTACACCCTGAAGCAGCCCTTTAGGAGGCTGCTTTTATATGTGAAGAAAGGGCATATTTAGCTGGTCCGGAAAGCGCCAGGTGAACAGCGATCGCCAGCAGGACGATGTCGAGCTCCAATCCGCCCAAAAAGCCTGAAGATAGCTTGACCGTAAAAATGGCGCCTAATAAAATAACTGCAAATAAGATTGATATGATCCTTACGCCCAAACCGAGCATTAAAGCAATGCCTCCTATAAGCTCGATGGCAGCAACAATATAAGCCATAAAACCTGGAATACCTACGCTGTCAAAAAAACCTGCTGTACCAGCAATGCCGCCTTTCCATTTGTCCAGTCCATGCATAAAAAAGGTAAATCCAAGAATAATCCGTAAAATCAGTGTTCCTTTTTCCATTGTGCAACCTCCTTTAATTTGTAACTACAATGTGTAGTGTCGTAACACTATGCTTTGTAGTTTACTACGAAACTGGCGAAATAATTGTTAAGATTTTGTTTCAAAAATGTTACATAAAGGAATCTTGACGCAGCTCTTGCCTGCACACTACAATGGGTAATGTAGGGAGGTCCGAAAATGAAAATTCAATCGTTTAAATTTAATGAACGCGGGCTGAATCGTTTTTTTGGACCGCTTGAGGCAAAGATTATGGATGTACTCTGGTGCGGCGGTGAAAAGTCGATCAAGGACGTGCAGCATGAGCTGGAAAAGGAGAAGGCGACGAATTTTAATACGGTAATGACCGTGATGAACCGCCTTGTTGACAAAGGCATCCTGACAAAACGCCTGGAAGGAAGAACGTCTATGTACTGGCCGGTTCTTACGCGTGAAGAATTCGTGAACACTCAATCAAAGGAAATGACGCAGGAGCTCGTAGATGAATTCGGCAGCGTGGTTGTCAGCCATATGATCGAAGCGCTTGATGAAGCGGATGATCAATTGGTCGCGCAGCTAGAGCAAAAAATAAAAGAATGGAAAAAGGACCGATAATATGAGGACCACACATCCATCAAAAGGTTTGTTTCTCATCAGTCTGCTGGCCTCGGGTACCATTTTGTCCCAGATGGTGTTATATGCCTTATCGATTTTTGCCGGCTGGGATGTGCGATTAAATCTTGTATTTATTTGCCACAGCGTATTTCAATGGATTGGTTTTGCTTTCCTGGAGTATGCACTTGATGCGCTTGTATTCAGCACACTAGTTTTATTTTTCTGGAAGATCGGGGAGCAGTGGCTCCAGGCTTCCAGGCTGAGACGCTCGTTTCGTGCGTATGAAATGCGGACGCTGACAAACGAATGGTCCAGGCGCCACCGGGCTGATATCCGCTTGATTTCATACCCGGCTCCCGTGGCGGTCACAATGGGTTTTTTCCGTCCGGTTATTGTGCTGTCTACCGGATTGAAGGATATGCTGACAGAATCAGAGTTTGAAGCGGTTGTGTACCATGAGCTGTATCATTATCGAAGTCGCGACCCGCTGAAAGTATTTTCCCTGTTGATGTCAGCGACTGTATTATGGTACATGCCGATTTTAAGGTGGGTCCAGGAGCAGTATCGGCGTGACAAGGAGCTACTGGCAGATGCATATGCGATTGAGCGGACAGGCTCTGCAGCAAATCTTGGAAGTGCGCTTGTAAAAATGATTAAAGCAGGAAAACAGGTTCATGTGCCACTTTCATGCGTATCATTTGCTGATACGTCTGTCAACGAGCGGATTCATCGTTTGCTTAATCCCGCAGCAGAGCGGCCGATTTCGGTGCCCGTTCAGTCGGCTTTTTGGTCGCTGTCTGTTTTTTCTTTTATTTGCTTTCTGTTCATTTACGCGCTGTCGTAAATGAATCTTTTTTAATAAAACACTACAGTTTGTAGTTTAAGGAGTGGAATGAGTTGGCAAAAGGTGTTTTTTGGGTTGTTGGTTTTTTTGCCATTTGTATGGCAGGCGTCGTCCTGTTGTCCAATGTAAGTGAAAAAAGTGCGGATATTAATTATGAGAACGAACCGTTTATAGGAGAGGAAGCAGCGCCAGTATCCATCGTTGAGTTTGGCGATTATAAATGCCCGGTCTGCAAGGATTTTAATGATTCTTTTTTTCCGCTGATCAATGAGCAGCTAGTGGAAACCGGCAAAGCAAAGTTTTATTTTATGAACTATTCATTTATTAATGTGGATTCCAATCGCTCAGCCCAGTTTGCTGAAGCAGTCTATCAAACACTGGGAAGTGAGCGCTTTTGGGAATTTCACCATTTAATGTACGAGAAACAGCCGGATGATTTGTCCTTTGAAAAAGTAGATTTATACACAAATGACTTTTTAAAGAAGGCGCTGGCAGAGATGGCAACGGATGAGGAAGTAGCCAAAGTAATGGCGGTTGTAGAAAAAGAGGGATCGATGACAGCATGGGAAAAAGATGCCGCCGCAGCAAAAGAGCTTGGTGTAGCCGGCACACCGACGCTGTTTGTTAATGGGAAGGAATTCAAAGGAAATTCATTTGAAGACCTCGTGAAAATGGTGGATGAGGCTGCGGCTGATGCTGAATAAACCGCTTCTCGCTGCCTGGCTCACTGCCATCACAGCTACAATCGGCAGCTTGTTTTTCAGCGAGCAGATGGGATTTATTCCGTGTACGTTATGCTGGTATCAGCGTATTTTCATGTACCCGCTTTGTGTGTTTATCGGCCTTGCGTTTTATTGGGGAGATACGCGCATGTACCGCTACATTCTGCCTGTCAGCATTTTGGGCATGGGGCTTGCCGGCTATCATTATGCCCTGCAGAAAATACCGGCTATGAAACATTTTGAAATGTGTACAAGTGGAGTTCCCTGTTCGGGAGAGTACATTAACGCACTTGGTTTTATCACCATTCCGTTTTTAAGTTTTTGTGCGTTTACGATCATTACCATTTCCATGCTCGTTCTTCGTAAAATGTCCGTTTAAATAAACGGGCATTTTTTCATATATTTTTCACGCATTATTCACATCTGACCTGTATAATGCCTCACTAGGTGAATAAAAAGAAGGAGGCAAACTAGATGGAGCAACAGCGAAGGCACTATCAGTGGATTTGGCGCTGGCATTTTTACGCCGGGCTTATTTTTGCGCCGTTTCTGCTTGTGCTGGCTATTACAGGCGGTATCTACTTATTCAAAGCAGAAATTGAGCAGGCTCTTTACAAAGATTTATATAGTGTAACGCCACAGTCAGAAGAGATGCCGGCGAGTCATATGTTTTCGGCGGTCAAAGAGGCGTATCCACAGGTAGCGATTACGCGTTACCGCCCGGCGGATGCGCCGGACCGGTCAGCGGAAATCGGCATTACGAATTCCAATGGAACAGCGATGACAGTGTTTGTCGATCCATACACGATGAATATTATCGGAACGCTTGATGATGCAGACCGTATTATGGACAAGCTTGAAAAAATTCATGGTGAACTAATGGCAGGTACAATCGGGGACCGGCTGGTAGAGCTTGCAGCGTGCTGGGCCTTGATTTTAATCATTACAGGCGCTTACCTGTGGTGGCCGCGCAAACGAGAAAAAGTGTGGGGCGTCGTGCTGCCGCGTATGTCAAAAGGAAGCCGGACGCTTGTGCGTGATCTGCACGTAGTACCGGCCGCCTGGATTTCTGCCGGCATGTTTTTTTTGATTATGACCGGACTGCCGTGGTCTGGCTTTTGGGGCACGCAGATGCAAAATGTAGTAACAAACTCAGGAGAAGGCTACCCGCCATCCATCTGGGTTGGACAAGCACCGCTTTCCAACCTGAAAACAGAAGATGTGGCCGATGTTGGCTGGTCGGCAGAAAACCTGCCGGTACCGCAGTCGGTTCAATCCGCTTATATGCCGCTGTCGATCGATGATGCCATGCAGGTCATAGACGAACGGGGGATAAAGCCGGGTTACGATTTATTCATCCCGCAGGATAAAACAGGTGTCTACACGGTTTCGGCATTTCCGCCAAAAGCGCAGGATGAAGTGACAATGCACATTGACCAGTATACCGGAGCGGCGCTCGCCGACTATCGTTATGATGATTATGGTCCAGCCGGAAAAGCCATTGCGCTTGGCATCACTTTGCACAAAGGATCACAATTTGGCATGATTAATAAACTTATTGGGCTTGCTGTCTGCATCGGCATGGTGCTTGTGATTGTGAGCGGTATGCTTCTATGGCGCAAGCGAAAGCATGGAGCACCGGCCCGGCCGGCTGTGGGAGTCGCAAAAGGACTGTGGGTGCTGATCATCCTTCTTGGACTCCTGTTTCCACTTGCGGGCGCGTCCATGCTCGTTGTATTCGTTATAGATCTAGTTGTAAAACGAGCGAAAGGAGGCCGGACAACATGAACAAGTGGATCCTTCTTGGCAGTTTACTGTTGTTGTCCGGCTGTGCGCTTGATCCTGATGTGGCTGACGAGTACGTAGTCGAAGAAAAGCTGGATGCGGAGATTGACGTGAAAAACGGGCTGATTCAAGTGACCACGTCACAGGAGGCGGATGTATCGGTTTCGTTTTGGGCAGAAGGAGAAGAAGCAGAGAGACTCAACCTGACAGAAGAAAAAAACGGTGTGTATACCGCTGAAAAAAAGCTGACGGACAAAGGTGCGTATTTTGTCAAAGCAGATATTCAAACGGATGGGCAGCATATTATGCCGACGAAGAAAATATGGGTAGGCGTAGAGCCTGATGTAGAGCAGGACGAGCCTTCCATGGATAAAAAGCATCACCATTGATCCCCTATTTGTGCCTGAAATGTAGTATAATGGCATAAATAGGGATCAGGGGGATTAGGTAAATCATGGTAGAGCAAAGAAGGGCACAAAGACGGAAGCGGCGCCGGCTGAAGCGCTGGGTCAGGTTGACGCTTCTCGGTTTGTTTTTAGCAGCTATAGCGTCTGTTGCGGTCAATATGATTGTTACAAAAGAAGAAGCGGTGCCTCAAGGAACACCTAAAGGCATTCTTGACGAAGCGACAAATTCCGAAGTATCAGAGGTATCAAAGGAACCGTCTGCCTCGATTACCATTAGTGCAGCAGGGGATTTTACGCTGGGGACCGATGAAACCTTTACATATGCCGGGTCGTTTCCCGATGAAGCGGAGCGGAATGGGCTGGCTCATTTTACAAAAGGATTGGATGGTATCTTTCAGCAGGATGATGTCACAACGGTGAATCTCGAAACAACGCTGACCGAAGCGACGGAAAAAGCAGTGAAAAAATTTCGTTTCAAAGGAGATCCGGGCTATACGCAGATTTTGACGGATGCCGGGATCGAATCTGTCAATCTGGCAAATAATCATATTTTTGATTACCTGGAACAGGGGTATGAAGATACAAAAGCGAATTTAAGGGCGGCAGACATCGGCTTCTTCGGTTATGACGATTCTTTTGTAACGGAAGTAAAAGGCGTGAAGGTAGGCGCACTCGGCTATGAAGGCTGGGCCGATACAGCAGAAATCCGTGAGCAGGTCGAAGCCGATATAGCTAACCTGCGCGAGGAGGGCGTCGCCATTGTGGTTGTGCATTTTCATTGGGGCGTGGAAAGAAGCTACGTGCCGGAGCAATCACAGCAGACGCTGGCCCGGTTCGCTGTTGATGCCGGTGCGGATCTTGTAGTGGGGCACCATCCTCATGTCGTACAGGGAATTGAAGAGTACAACGGTAAATTTATTGTGTACAGCCTCGGCAACTTTATGTTTGGCGGCAACCGCAATCCAGCTGATAAAGACACATATGTGTTTCAGCAGACGTTTGAAATCAAGGATGGAAAACAAACGGATCAAAAAGAAATTAACGTGGTGCCGTTTTCGATTTCCTCACAAACCACTCGGAATGACTACCAGCCGACACGTCTTCAAGGAGCAGAAGCGGAGCGGGTCATGGAAAAAATCATCGATGTATCCAATCAAATCAAGCCGGCTGACTGGGTGCAATATATGAAAAAAGAGCCATCCTGATAAAGGATGGCTTTTTTTTGAAAAAAAGGTTTAATAAGAGATATAGAAAGGTATACCTCTTTTAGAAGGGGGAAGAGTGCAGTCATGAAAGAACAAACTGATGAATTTATTGTAGAAGCGTATAAAAAAGCATTGGAACTAAACTTAGAGCCGGATTTTCTATTGCTGCTCGAAAAAGAGCTCGAGCGCAGAGAGCTGGCTATACATAGAGAAAAAGTTTACTAAAGAAAAAGGGTATCTCATGATGAGACACCCTTTTTTATTTGTGTACAGCTGCGCTGCATTCTTTTCGTACGCAGTGTATGTCCGAAAAAATCATTGTCGTATTGGGCTGTACAGGTGAAGCCTCTTGACATATAAAACTGCTCTCCCGACACGTTGCCCGTCTCTACCTCGGCAGTGATAGAAGATGATTTCGGCAGTTCGTTAAGAATGGCATAAAGCAGCCAGGTGCCAATTCCTGCACCCTGTGCATCGGGATGAAGATAAATGGCCTGCAGCGCCGCGCTTCTTTTCTCCAGCACAGCATCTGCAAAGCCAATGACCTTTCCACCCCGCTCCGCCACCCAGAACAAGCTTTCCATTCTTTTCGTGAGCCGGTCGGGTTCATAGGCTTGATCCCAAAAAGCATCCTGCACATCCCGTGGAATCAGGCCTTCGTATATACGATGCCAGGCAGCCCGCGCCACTTCCTGAACAGAGGGAATATCACGGGTAGATGCGAGACGGACAAGCGGAAAATGAGCCCGGTGCACGACGTTTAACAGGCATGGCTGCTTTTCCTTTTCTTCGAGCGCCGCATGCATCTCTGGGAAGTCTGCTTCGACGTTCCACGTGATAAAGGGTAATTTTTTTTGCGCTGCCTGCGAGCGTTTATTTACAAGGCGCGCGCCGATAAATACTCGCTTAAGCCCAAGCTCCGCAAAAGCTATTTGTAAAATGGCATATTTTGCGGATACATTATACCCCTGTCCCCAGTACTCATGACCGATCCACGTGCCGAGGCTGCACGTACCTGACTCACGGTTTATAAACATCAGAGTTGTAATGCCGATCAGGTCGCCGTACTCATTTATTATTGCCCGCGAAACGGTTTTGCCGTCGAGTTCTTCCGCCATCACCGCCTGCAAAAAGTCAATGGTATCATCAACTGTGTCCACCTGTAGACCGAGCGCCTCCTTTACTTCAGGAGCGGACGTTAAGGAAAAAATCCGGTCTGCATAGGTCAAGCTGTGCGGCTGTAAGGCGATCCTTTTCATTCGCCCCATACCTCCTTCAGTGTCCGGCGGAACAAATCGTTTAATCGATCGGTTGCGTTTTCGGTTTGCCGGTCCAAATCAGCAGCGCGGCTTCGAAGTTTTTCTATTTCCTGCTCAAGAAACACATCAATGACCCGGATGCTTTGTCCGGCGCTTAGCTCTTCACCGGCTTTTTTTCGTGCCAGCAGCTGTTCAATCGTTTCAACCAGCAGCGGGTCCTGTACCATCGCCGCAAGCAGCTGGTCGAACGACAGGGGCGGAATATCCTGCCGCTCTGCAATCCATTTCGCTGCCAGCACCGGGCGCAGCATATAAAAATACTTTTTTAGTTTTACTTCGTCCCGCCCCTGAACGGCTCGGTAGTTGTTGGCTGCCATATTAAGATAATGATGCATACAGGAAACCGGTGAAAACACGCTGCGGCTCATCGCTCTCATTTGCGCAGCTGTTTTGTATGCTTCCTCATAAACGATATCGGAAAACAGCCACTCTAAAAGCGGTGGATTGGATTTTCGAAACAGCTTAAGGGCTTTGGTTAAATCCCAGCCGCTCACATCAAGAAGGTCGTGAATCGGACGTTCGATTACATCACGTTTTTTTCCGACGCCGACCGGGTCAATGCTCAGATATACTTCTGGACGGTGCACGTAAAAAAAGCGTACATCCCAGTCACTGTCCCTGGACGGAAACCCCCATGCGCGGCTGCCTGACTCGCAGGCGTACAGTACTTTTACCTCGTATTCCTGTTCGATGCTTCGCAAAGACGCCAAAATATCTTTTTCCATCCTTTTACACCCCCGTTTGCGGTAGTGTACTTTCTTTTCGGATTCTTGTAAAGCAGGAAAGAGGGGGAAAAGAAAGGAGGAAAAGGCAGCTGTGAATTTGAATTTAATGATATCGTTGTTCCAGTAATTAAATAGGAAAATCGCTAAGAAGAAGAGCTCAGGCTTTTCTTCTTTTTTCTCTCAAAAAATATATTGGTTTTCACTTTTCTTTCACCAACGACGTTTATACTTCACTGTATCGAAAGAAAAAATGGAGTGTGAAGAAAATGAAGAAACGGTTTGATCCGTGGCTGGCCGTGATTCTTGCGCTGTCAGCAGTATTGAATTTTTATAAGATCGGAGTATCGGGTTCTAATTCGTATTACACGGCAGCCGTAGAAAGCATGACGACCAACTGGAAGTCGTTTTTCTATGCATCGCTCGACTCGGGCAATTTTATTACAGTAGATAAGCCGCCGGTTGCACTTTGGGTTCAGGCGATCAGCGCGAAGATTTTTGGCGTCAGTGACTGGAGTGTGCTGCTTCCGGAAGCAATCGCCGGTGTGCTGTCCGTTTTTGTTTTATATATGATCGTCAAGCCGGCATTCGGTGTGAAAACAGCACGCTGGGCCGGGCTTGTACTGGCAGTGACACCGATTTTTGTGGCGGTAACCCGGACGAACAATACCGATGCCATGCTTATTTTCACGCTGCTTCTGGCGGTGTGGGCACTGATGAAGTCGATTCAGGAGAAAAAATTCGGCTGGCTGCTCGTTTCCATGGCCCTGATCGGAGTTGGCTTTAATATTAAAATGCTGCAGGCATACATGGTCGTACCGGCTTTTTATCTTTTTTATTTGATCGCTGCGCAGCACAATTGGAAAAAGCGGATCGTTCATCTGGTGATGGCGACCGTTGTCCTGCTTGGCGTGTCGGTTTCTTATGCGACAGCGGTGCAGCTGACGCCGGAGGAAGACCGTCCGTACATCGGCGGCAGCCAGACAAATTCTGTTTTAGAGCTGGCATTTGGCTATAACGGGATTCAGCGGCTGACCGGGGATCAATCAAAGAGCGGCGGTACCGATGATAAATCAAGCGGTTTGCTGAATAACAATTCTTCCCGGGGGGCCGGCGGTGAAGATATTGGCGAAGCGGGCGTTCTGCGCTTGTTCTCAGATTCGATGTCCGGACAGGCAAGCTGGCTCATTCCCTTTGTTTTATTTGGCTTAATAGGGCTTGGGGTTTCGATCAAGCGTCAACGTGCTCTTACCATGCAGCATAAATTTGCGATTTTCTGGCTGGCATGGCTGCTGCCGATGATGGGCTTTTTCAGCATCGCAAGCTTTTACCATCGCTACTATTTAAGTATGATGGGACCTGCTGTTGCAGCTTTAACCGCTATTGGCGGCGCAGTGCTTTGGAGTTTGTACAAAGAAGAGAAAAATGGGAGCCGCCTCCTGTTTCCAATCGCGCTGCTGCTTACATTCGCTTTTGAAGCATATGTGCTTTACCAGAATATCGACTCAATTCAGCCATGGCTGATCGGCGTGGTGCTCGCTTTTGGACTGATCGTCTGCATTTTGCTGCTGCTGACAACCAAATACGCACCCCACGTGCGGACAGCAGCGATGCTGGGACTCCTGCTTATGCCCGCTTACTGGACGGCTATACCAGTCATGGCCGGCACGACAAACAGTGTGATGCCAGCAGCCGGTCCTGCTTCGACGGGTGGACCTGGCGGCGGTGTATTTGGCGACCGCGGTATGGCGATGGCAGCAGACGGTGAATGGCCGGAAATGCCGGCAAATATGGAAGTACCAGAAGATGGAGAAATGCCAGAAGGAATGGAAGCTCCTCAGGATGGCGAGATGCCCGCTGGAATGGAGCGTCCGGACGGCGGCGGTATGAATGGCCGCGGCGGTGGCGGCATGGGTGGCCAGATGAGTGAAGAGCTGCTCAGCTACCTGAAGGAAAACCATAGAGGTGAAACGTACCTGGTTGCAGTGCAAAATGCCAATTCTGCTGCCAGCATCATTTTGGGTACGGAATACACAGCCCTGGCTATGGGAGGGTTTGGCGGCTCTGATCCGGCTATGACGGTTGAAAAGCTGGAAGAGATGACCGCAAATGGCGAAGTGAAATTTTTCATGACATCGGGCGGCGGACCGGGCGGCAGCCAGAACAGTGAAGTAACCGAATGGATTCAGGAAAACTGCAAAGAAGTGACATCCGATGAATGGAGCGGTTTATATGTTTATGAAGGAGCGTGAGCATATGAAATATTCAATTATTATCCCCGTATACAATGAAGAACTGGTCGTTCGTGAAACGTACAGCCGCCTGAAAGCAGTGATGGACAAAGCAGATGGATCATATGAACTCCTGTTTGTAAATGACGGCAGCCAGGATAAAACAATTGATATTTTAAAAGAGCTTGCGGTGCAGGACCGTCACGTGAAATACCTTGATTTTTCCCGCAATTTTGGTCATCAGATTGCGATTACAGCCGGCATGGATCATGCCACCGGCTCCGCCATTGTGGTGATAGATGCGGACTTGCAGGACCCACCGGAGCTGATTTTGGACATGATTGAGAAATGGAAGGAAGGCTATGAGATTGTTTATGCCAAACGGACAAAAAGAAAAGGAGAAACCTTTTTTAAAAAACAGACGGCAAAAATATTTTACCGGCTGCTGCGGGCCTCGACAGACATTGAGATTCCACTTGATACCGGCGATTTTCGTCTGCTCGACCGGAAAGTATGTGATCAGCTGAAGGGGATGAAGGAGCAAAGCCGCTTCGTCCGCGGTCTGGTAAGCTGGGTTGGATTTAAACAAACAGCGATTGAATACGAACGGGACGAACGGCTGGCGGGAGAAACGAAATATCCATTGAAAAAAATGCTGAAGTTTTCGATGGATGGGATTACCTCCTTTTCTTATAAGCCGCTGAAGCTGGCCAGCCTGCTTGGTGTGATGCTGTCTGCGGCGAGTTCACTCGCCATTTTGATTGTGTTGTACCAGCGCTTATTTACCGATACAACCATCCCTGGCTGGTCCTCTCTGCTGCTGACGATGCTGTTTTTCAATGGTGTGATGCTGATTATGCTTGGCGTGATCGGAGAATACATTGGCCGCATTTACGATGAAGCCAAAAACAGGCCGCTTTATATTTTGCGTGACAGCCGCCAGTCTGAACATGAAAGCGATACTGTGACCCGTTATGCGAAATTTAAATGAAATCATAAAATTTGGGGCAGTAGGTGTATTAAATACAGCGATTGATATGCTGCTCTTTTTCACACTCTGGTCGATCGGTGTACCGTACCTGCTGGCGCAGGTCGTTTCCTACGGCGCCGGCATGCTTAACAGCTTCGTCTGGAACCGATCATGGACGTTTGGAGTCAAAGAGCGGACGAGTGCGGAGGAAGTGAGCAAATTTATTGTTTTGAACGTGACAGCTCTTTGTGTTTCTGCATCTCTATTATTCCTTTTGAGCGGGCAGCCGCTTTTTGTTAGTAAAATCATTGCCACACTCAGCGGCCTGGCCATCACATTTAGCGGCAGCCGCTTCTGGGTATTCAGGCAGCAAAGGAGAAAATCAATATGACTGTTAAAAAAGCGGTTATTCCCGCGGCGGGACTTGGCACAAGATTCCTGCCTGCGACAAAAGCACAGCCGAAAGAAATGCTGCCGGTGGTCGATAAGCCGGCTATTCAATATATTGTGGAAGAAGCGGTGGCTTCAGGTATTGAAAGCATCATTATTGTGACCGGACGCAACAAGCGGTCGATCGAGGATCATTTTGACCGGTCGGTTGAATTGGAGCAAACATTAGAGGAAAAAGGAAAAAATGAGATATTGGAAGAGATAAAGGGTATTTCGAATTTAGCTTCCATTCATTATATCCGGCAAAGGGAGCCGCTTGGCCTCGGGCACGCTGTTCTTACTGCCCGTCAATTTATCGGCGATGAACCGTTTGCGGTACTTTTGGGCGATGATTTAATGATGGCAGAAAAGCCGGCGCTTCGCCAGCTGATGGATGTACACGAGCAGACAGGGACGGATGTTGTCGGTGTGCAGCACGTCGCACCGGAGGACGTTTCCAAGTATGGGATCATTGACACGCGTACAAGTAGAGGCCTCGTATACGAGCTGGCGGATTTGGTTGAAAAACCATCTGTTGACGAAGCGCCGTCGATGATTGCGGTGATGGGCCGCTACGTGCTCAATCCGTCTATTTTTCCGATACTGGCATCTTTAGAAAAAGGCGCAGGAGGCGAGATCCAGCTGACAGATGCGCTCCGGAAGCAGTGTACCGTTTCCCCGATTCATGCTGTTTCGATTCAGGGGCAGCGCTATGATATTGGCGATAAGTTCGGCTATCTGCGCGCTGGGCTTGAAATGGCACTCAGCCGCCCTGAAATGCGCGGACAGGTGCTTAGCTTTTTGAATGGACTTTGCGGAAAAATCGCTGTCCGGCAAAAAACGCACCTTTAAAAAGGACGTTTAACGCTCGGCAAATCGGGAACAGTTCTATCAAAGGAGTGATATTTCATGGAACATCCGAAAGAACTAAACAACAAACAAAAGGAAAACATGAAAGAAGCCCAAAAGCAGGAAGCCCAAAAAGCGGCCGATAAAAACCGAATCCCTGATGAGCAAAATCGTTTAAAAGACACAGAGACGAGGCTTCCATAAGGGGCTGCTCCCCGTCCAAACGAAACCGATTCCCTTTCACCAGGGAATCGGTTTTTTTGTCCTTTTGCTTTTTTTCGACAAAAGTTTCTTCTTACACAAAAAACGGCCTGCAAAACAGGCAGACCGTTTTTTTATGATAGGACGATCAGCAATTGATAGCAGGCTGCGACCGGATGATAATCTGCTTTTGGTGCAACACTTTTTTCGCCTTCGTACCGTTCATTTTGTACATTCAACAGCGTATACCAGCCGCCGTGCGTGTGATCGACAAAATAATTGGAAGCGTAATCAAATAATTCGCGATAATGGTCCCCGTACGGATCATGACCGGTTTTCGCACTTAAAAGAGCAGCGGCGCTGATCGCTTCTGAGATGACCCAGTAGTTTTTGTCTGAGTCAATCACTTCATGTTTAGGGGAAAGAGCATAGTACACGCCTCCACGCTCGGCATCATATCCATATCCCCAGCCGTTCCGATACAGATCCTCGGCTGCTTCAAGCATCCAGGCTTCAGAACGATGCCGGTCTAGCCAGAGAAGCAGCTTGCTCCATTCCAGCTGGTGGCCGGGTATAAACCCGTACGGGCGGAATTCATCTTTTGTGTTGCCTTTATTATAATCCCAGTCCGGCTGCCAGTCCGGTGTGTAATGCTCCCAGATCATGCCGCCGGCCTTGTTCCGCAGTCCCACCGCTACATTTTCAGCAAGCCGATACGCCCGGTCAAGATACTTTGCTTCACCAGTTGCTTCGAACGCGGTCAGCATTGCTTCACACATATGCATATTGGCATTTTGTCCCCGGTAGGAAGATAATGTCGACCAGGAAGCATCCCATTCATCCCGATATAAGCCATGCTCCTCATCCCAAAAATACTGCTCTGTTGTTTTATAAACGGTCTCGAGTAATTGTTTGGCGCCCGGTACGCTGGCCTGGTGGGCGATTGAAGCGGCCAGCAGCACAAAAGCGTGTCCATAGGCCATTTTCGTATCGTCCTTGACATGAAGGCCGTCCAGCTCAAAAAAGAAGCCGCCATGCTGGGGGTCTTGATGGTGCTCGTTCAAAAAACGAATGCCGTGTTCTGCTGCGTTGCGGCACCAATCCGGCCCATTTGTCAGCACGCCAATACTAAAGATATACACAAACCGGCTCGTGCCAACCAGATGCTTTGTCCGGCTGTCGGTGATTGTGCCGTCATCCAAAAATCCGCTTCGGTACCCGCCGTTTTCTGCGTCGATGCAGGCCGGGTAGTAAAAGCGGAGAATATCGTGAATATGGGAGACGAGCGTTTGTTTCTGTGTAAAATCCATTCTGTTCCCTTCCTTCCAGGCAAAAATAAAAAGACAGAAAAGCGGAACGCTTTTCTGCCTGCATGTGTTAAGAAGACATCGCCATACCGCCGTTGATATGAATGCATTGTCCGGTAATATAAGCGCCCTCGTCAGATGCCAGCAGAACATAAGCACCTGCGTGATCTGCTGGCTGTCCAGGACGGCCAAGCGGGGTATTAGTACCGAACTCTGCTACTTTATCGCCTTCAAATGTGGCCGGAATGAGTGGCGTCCAGATCGGACCCGGTGCGACCATATTGACACGGATTCCTTTTGAAGCAAGGTTTTGGGCCAGGCTGCGTGTGAAGCCGACAATTGCTCCTTTTGTTGACGTATAGTCCATTAGGGTCGGATTGCCGATATACGGATTAATAGACGTTGTGCTAATAATCGCGCTGCCTTGTTTTAAATGCGGCACCGCATGCTTGCTCATGAAAAATACGGAGTACATGTTAGTGCGGAATGTTTTGTCCCATTGCTCTGCAGTAATGTCTTCGATGTTTTGGGTTGGGAACTGAATCGCTGCATTGTTCACAAGAATATCCAGCTTGCCAAGCTCACTCACTGTTTTTTCGACAAGCTCCTTGCAGGTTTCTTCTTCAGAAACATCACCGGGAAGAAGCAGGCAGCGGACACCTTCCGCTTCGACAAGCTGCTTTGTTTCCTCCGCATCACTATGTTCATCGAGGTAGTTGACGGCTACATGAGCTCCTTCTTTTGCATAAGCAATCGCAACAGCACGGCCGATTCCGCTATCGCCGCCTGTAATGAGCGCCACACGGTCCTTTAGCTTGCCGCTGCCTATGTAATTTGTCGGCTGAACAGGGCGGGGTTCCATTTGGGACTCAATACCTGGCTGTTTCGGCTGTGACTGTGCCGGCTGTCCATTTTTTTGCTGTTCATAAATATTCATGCAGATCTCCTCCTTCTTTTTTTACACAATAGTACCTTAACCTTTCCAGAAGCTGGCTAAACATGCTCCTGCACTTTGGGGAGTGATTCTGGCATAGAAAGGATTTCTTTTGATACAATAAAAAAAAGTCATTGCTAAAGAAGCGCAGGAAGGAAGAGCAGCATGAATCGAAGCGAAATCATGTCATGGATCAAGTCTATTGCGATGGCAGTCATCATTGCAGGTGCTGTACGGTATTTTTTGTTTTCTAGTATTGTCGTGCATGGAGAATCAATGTCACCGACATTTGCCGATGCAGACAAAGTCATTATTACAAAAACAACAAACATTGACCGCTTTGACCAAATTGTCTTTGACGCACCGGATACAGATGAACACTACATCAAGCGGGTCATTGGCGTGCCGGGTGACTCTATTGAAGTAAAAGATGATGTGTTATACGTGAACGGAAAAGCAACAGAGGAGCCCTATTTAGCCGAAAACCGGTCCCATCTAATGGAAGGGGAAAAACTGATGGGTGACTTTACCTTAAAGGAAAAAACCGGGCATGACCGGGTGCCGGACGGTTACTTGTTTGTAATGGGGGATAATCGCCGCGTCAGCAAAGACAGCCGCATTTTCGGCCTTGTTCCGGAAGACAGTGTGAATGGAGAAGTACAGCTGCGTTTTTATCCGCTGTCATCCATTAAAGCATATTAAAAAACCGCCCGGGTATCGGGCGGTTTTTTTATACGGCAAAACGGCGGGTGGTCTCTTGAAGCAGCGCAGCCATTTCGGCTAAAGAACGGGCCGAAGCAGCAATTTCCTCCATGGAGGCCATTTGTTCTTCTGATGCAGCAGACACATTTTCGGTGCTGGCTGCAGCGTTTTCCGATATAGAGTGCATTTGATTCATGCTGGCTACTACCTGATCGGTGCCAGCTGCCATTTGCTGAACAGCAGCAGACACTTCTTCAATTTGGCCGGTTACATCGCCAATTGCCGAAGTAATGTCGGCGAAAGAGCCGCCGGCGTTATGCACGACTTCGATTCCATCCTGCACTTCAGCTGTAGCGGATTTCATCGCTTCCACGGCCCGGGCGGTTTCAGCTTGAATAGCAGAAATCAGCCCGGAAATTTGTTTGGCAGATTGAGCGGATTCTTCGGCGAGCTTCCGAACTTCATCAGCCACAACTGCAAATCCGCGGCCTTGTTCACCAGCCCGCGCCGCTTCAATGGCCGCATTCAGCGCCAGCAAGTTTGTTTGAGCCGCGATCGACGTAATCGAATCAATAATTTGGCCAATTTCATTGGAGCGCTGGCCCAGCCCCTGGATCACATCGGACAGCCCGTCAAAGGTTGTATGAATGGACCCCATTTGATCAACCGCCTGGCGAATAGATTGATTGCCGGAATCCGCTCGTTCAATGGCACCAGCAGCTGTTTCCGATACTGATTGTGCATTTCGGGCAATCTGCTGAACACCGTCTGCTAGTTCATTCATTGTTGTAGTTGTATCAGACACCTGGCGAAGCTGGTGCTCCGAACCGCTTGCCATTTCTTCCATTGTGCCTGCGATCAGTTCGGTCGCCCGTGTGGTTTCTTCCGAGTTTGCGTTCAGCTCTTCAGCTGAAGCTGCTACCTGCTCAGCTGTTTCCGCCACCTGCCGGATCACCTCGCGCAGCCCGTTTGTCATATCATTAAAAGACGTTGTCAGCTGACCAAGTTCATCTTTTGATGTGTACGTGCCGGCTGCCGTCAAATTACCTTTTTCCGCCTGACTCATTAATTCTTGGATCGTGCGGATCGGCTTGGTAACCATGCGGGTAATCAAGGTGCCAAGGGCGATAAAAAAACCAGTGGAAAGCAAAGCAAGAATAAGGAGGATCGTATTTGCCTGACTGGCGCTTTTCTGATTTTCATTACTTAATGCACCGGCAGTATCACGATTGTAATCGCTTAATTTTGTACCGAGAGCCGTCATTTTTTGACGGGATGGTTCGACTTCAGTAAGGTACTGCTCATATGCTTCTGCGTTTTTGTCCTGGGCAGCCAGAATTTGCACATCCACGGCCCTTTCAGAAAAGGTTTCGAATTCTTCTACAAATGGCTGTGCCAGCTCCATTTCTTTTGGATCATTTTTGCTTTTGTTTAAGTAGTCCTCCAACAGCTGGTTGTTTTCATCTATCAATTCTTCCGTTGTTTCACGCAGCTTATTATTTAGGGCGGCTTCTGTCGTAATCATTAATTCAAGAGTAGAAGCGGTAATCGCCCGGTTATTTGTCCGGATTTGTCCGATATTTTGGACAGAAACGAGCTTGTTTTCATACATTTCTTTTGAACGATGAGCAGCCTGGTTTAAAAAGGTATAGCTTATACTGCTAATGACTAACAAAAACAGCACAGCGGCTGCGATTAACACGGTCATTTTTTGACTGATCTTTAAATTCCTCATGGGTATAACCTCCTAATTTTTTAATTTTTGCAGGGATTCATATTTACTATTTCGACATTAAAAGTCCTTTTTTTAGTACTTTTTTATTTTTTTTTGAAGAAGAAAAACAATTTCTTTGTTTCAGTGTGTAGACAAAGTCTTTTTCTTTTAAAAAAGAGCCGATAGGTGAAGCCGGCCGGACTTCACGTTCCGCGTGCAGTGCGGGAGCTTCCTCGGCTTGCGCCTGCGGGATCTCCGACTCACTGTCTTCCTGCAGGAGTTTTCGTCCGGCCGGCTTCACTAAGTGGTGTTGAAGATCAATTAGCCAAGGATTTGGATAGACATTTTCTCCTTTTAAAAAGAAAAAATATGACCTTATTTGCTTTATACACTCTTGATGCAAGGCACTTTGGTGGCAGGAGGGCAGCGCAGACTCCTATGGGACTAGCGGGACAGGTGAGATCGGCTTTTCCGCGAAGTGGTAAAGACGAGCTCAGCGCCTGCCCCATGGAAAGCGGAGCTGCCCGGACGCCGCCAATCTATCCCATGCATGTGACGGTTTATCACTCATTTGTCTACAGTCTGAAATAATTTCTTTGTTTATTTGAAAATAATATGGTGAAGGTTCCGGGATAAAGAGAGATTCTTCAAAAGGGAAAACATAAACACAAAAGTGAAGTAATTTGTTCTTTATACAGTGAAAAAAAGGGAGACGATGATCATAGCCCAAAGATGTTCCTTGTGAAGGGACTCCATTATACAGTTCAGTCGGCTTCACAAACGGATGCAGAAGAATTGTCTTGATTAACAGTCCTATAACGCTGTGGTAGTGGGCCGGCTTCGAGACTGAAGGATGGAAGCGTTTAAAAGAGAGCGCCGCTTTTTAAAAAAATGTTCAAACGAATGGTGAAATGATATACTACGGTCATCTAACATGAAAAGAGGCATACCATGCTTACATTTGAAGAAAAAAAAGCTATTTTGGCGACATTTCCCCAGCTAACTGCGAAGGATGTATCCTTAAAGCGCGTGAATTATCATTTTGAGGAAAGTTTATATGAAAAAACGGTGGTTGTTTACCACTTGCATCCGAACGGCAATGGGTTTGTATTTGTCGGCGATATGCCTGGTTACCAGGCTGATTCAAAAGGACTTGTGAACATCCGCGATTTTTCGGAAACGGAAATCCGGGCAGCAGTATCTGATTCCATCCGATATTTGTCAGATAAGCCGGAGGATGAACCCATTGAGCAGGAAGAGCTTGTGAAAGAAACAGAGTGGAAAAACCGGGAGGGCCATGTGCTGGTGCTCGCAAATGAAGATGAATTGTGGAACGTTTACACTGGCTTGAATTTAGAAGAAAGCTTTGAATCGTTTAAAGAAGCGGAGCGTTATTTACTTGAAGAGGGATTTCGTCCCCAATCAAAATAAGAAAGAGCCCTGGCAGCGCATGCCGGGGCTTTTCCTATGGACTGAATCCTCACATTCACTTTTTAGCCAGGTTTGGAATAGTCTTTCATGGTGCGCATAAACTCGTGGAGTCTGGGTTGTTCTGACAAGGTGACAAGCATGCCGCACAGCACGGTCTGGCGCGGTTCACTGCTTTCGAGCTCCTGGCCAATGATTTCATGGAAAGCGAAGCGTCGCCGGACTAGTCGTTTCCTTTTACATTAGACAGGCAGAGAACGGAAGAGTTCGTGGTTCAACATGATGGGCATACACAGGTTATTAGTACGATCAAGCAGGAATCCAATGAGGGAATGAACGTTTAATTCCGCTTCATCCACAAGCGTCATGTTTAAAAATAGAGAACAAATCCCAAAAGTACGGTTCAGCCTCACGTCCATACATACCAATCAGCCGGTTTCCATAAAAGTTGATGCGTTTCTTTACGCATTTTGAAAATAAATGCTTCAATGTCGTTATGAATGGAAGGGCATTTTCGCGCAGTTGACATTCCATTTGCCGGGTGCGTTTTTCACGAGGAGGCAGGTCTTTGGTTTCAATCGCCTTTGTGCCGCTTGCAGTGGCAATTTCTTGTGTAAAATGAGCTACAAAACCTTTTTACGTGAATTATTTAATGGATTTTTTGATAATACGTCGTTCTTTTTCAGTCATGATTGTTCACCCTATTGAATCACTAAATGATTTGACCGCTGACCAATCAGTCACGAGTAGTAGAATCAAAACTGACCAGTTGGTCATAGGGGAGAGGAAATATGAACGCGTTCATTCATTTCGTCTTGAAAAACAAATTTGCCGTGTGGCTGATGACCCTCATTATTACAGCGGCTGGTTTGTATGCAGGGCTTTCCATGAAGCTCGAGACGATTCCAAATATTACGCCGCCTATTGTTACGGTGACGACCGTGTACCCGGGTGCGACACCGGAAGAAGTGGCGGACAGCGTATCAGAACCGATTGAAAAGCAGCTTCAAAATGCAAACGGCGTAAAAGTTGTCAGCTCGACTTCCTATCAAAATGCGTCGTTTGTGCAGGTGGAATATACCTTCTCCACCGATATGGAAAAAGCAGAGCAGGAAGCGAAGGAAGCACTTGGGGATGTGGAATTTCCGGAAAACGTGCAGGAGTCGGACGTATCCCGCTTGAGTATGGACGCGTTTCCGGTGATGGCGCTCAGTCTTTGGGATGAAAACCTGTCGTTAGAAGAGCTTACCACACTGGTAGAAGAAGAGATTGTACCAGAAATTGAAGGAACAGAAGGAGTAGCGTCTGTTCAAATATCCGGCCAGCAGGTGGAGGAAGCCACTGTTGTGTTCGACCAGGCAAAGCTAGCACAGCTGAAGATGGCTGAAGAAACGGTTACCCAAATGATTCAGAGCGCTGACATGAAAGCGCCGCTGGGACTGTTTGAGTTTAGCGATACAGAAAAATCCGTAATGGTAGACGGCAATATTACCACAATGGAAGATTTGCAGAATCTGCAAATTGGGCCGGCCCGGCTGTTGGACATCGCCGAGGTTAAGCTGAGTGGAAAAGCTGAATCCATTTCCCGCACGAATGGCCAGGAATCAATCGGCGTACAAATTGTCAAAGCGGCTGATGCCAACACGGTGGATGTCGTCAATGCCGTCAAGGAAAAGGTCGATAAGTTTGAAAAAGATATGGACGGCCTAACGATTACCTCTACGTTTGACCAGGGCGGTCCAATTGAAGAGTCAGTGAAAACGATGCTGAGCAAAGCGCTGTTTGGTGCATTTTTTGCGGTGATCATCATTATGCTGTTTTTGCGTGATGTACGCTCGACTGTGATCTCGGTTATTTCTATTCCGCTGTCGATTTTAATTGCTTTAATCCTGCTGAAGCAAATGGACATTACATTGAATGTCATGACGCTTGGGGCAATGACTGTTGCCATTGGGCGGGTCATTGATGACTCGATTGTTGTCGTGGAAAATATTTACCGGCGGCTTTCGCTCAAGGACGAAGCGCTGCGCGGCCAGGAACTTATCCGCGAAGCAACAAAAGAAATGTTTATACCCATTATGTCTTCCACGATTGTTACCATTGCCGTATTTGTACCACTTGGCCTAGTGGAAGGAACGGTAGGCGAATTGTTCCTGCCATTTGCGCTTACTGTTGTGTTCGCCTTGCTTGCCTCCCTGCTTGTAGCTGTAACCATCGTGCCGATGCTGGCGCATACGATGTTTAAGCACGGTGTAAAAGCGAAGGCGCATGAAGAAAAGCCAGGACGGCTTGCAGCGGGCTACCGCTCTGTACTGAACTGGACGCTGGATCATAAAATCATTACGTTTGTAACAGCCGTTGCGCTTCTTGTCAGCAGCTTTTTCCTGGTACCGAAAATCGGTGTCAGCTTCCTGCCGGGTGAAGAAGAAAAAATGGTGATTGCCACCTATGCGCCGGAGCCGGGGCAGACACTTGAGGAAGTGGCGGACATCGCCGGGAATGCCGAGGACTACTTTATGGACCTCGCGGATGTAGAGACCGTGCAGTATTCAGTCGGAAGTGAAAATCCAATGAGTCCCGGCCAGTCAAACAGCGCCATGTTTTATGTGGTGTACAAGGAAGATACTGAGAATTTCACAAAGAAAAAAGAAGAAGCTATTGCGGACCTGCAGGGCTCTGTGGCAAAAGGGGAATGGGTATCACAGGATTTCTCGGCGAGCGCCGGAAGCAACGAAGTCGCGGTCAACATTTATGGTGAATCTGTCGAAGATATTGAGCCAGTTGTCGCAAATGTAGAAGAAATCATGAAAGACAGCGGCGATTTTAAAAAGGTGGAAACCGGCCTTGCTGATTCGTATGAAGAGTACACACTTGTAGCAGATTCAGAAAAAATGGCGGAAGCGGGCCTTACTGCTGGCCAAATTGCGATGGAATTAAGCCCGGTGCGGGAACGCCCTGTGTTGACGACCATTGAAAAAGACGGGGAAGACGTAACCGTATATGTAGATGTACCAGCGGAAACGTATGAATCTATTGACGATATGACCAATCGTTCTGTTCCATCCATGACGGGCACGCCCGTGAAAATTGGCGATGTAATGACAGTGGAAGAAGGAGAAACGTCGGATACTGTTTCCCGTCGTGATGGAAAGGTATTTGTGGCTGTGAGCGGTGAGCTCCAGGGGAAGGACGTCTCTGCTGCCTCCACTTCACTGCAAGAGGAAATTGACAGGCTTAAACTGCCATCCGGTGTTGAGGTAGAAATGGGCGGCGTTACGCAGGACATTAACGAATCATTTACACAGCTTGGCCTGGCGATGCTGGCAGCTGTTGCCATTGTTTATCTTGTGCTCGTTATTACGTTTGGCGGCGGGCTGGCGCCATTCGCAATCTTGTTCTCACTGCCATTTACCATTATCGGCGCGCTTGTAGCGCTCTTGATCGCGGGTGAAACCATCAGTGTTTCATCAATGATCGGCGCGCTTATGCTGATCGGGATTGTGGTAACGAACGCGATTGTCCTGATTGACCGCGTAATCCACAAAGAGCATGAAGGTCTGTCTACACGTGAAGCCCTGCTGGAAGCGGGAGCCACGCGCCTGCGTCCGATTTTAATGACAGCACTGGCGACCATTGGGGCCTTGTTCCCGCTCGCCCTGGGCCTTGAAGGCGGCGGCTTGATTTCAAAAGGGCTGGGTGTAACCGTCATTGGCGGCCTGACAAGTTCAACCTTGCTGACATTGGTCATTGTGCCGATTGTATATGAAATTTTGTCCAAATGGAGGAAAAAACAAGCGTGATAAAAAGCTCGATTTTTTGTAAGCTGCCTGCGACCTGCTGTCATGAGAGACAAGGTCAGAAAAAGCCCCGCTCACTGAGCGGGGCTTTTTCCTGTTAATGGCGGTCTTTTGCGTGACCGATACGGTCCTGCACTTCGCCTTTTACTTTATCTGCTTTGCCGTCTGCCTGCATTTTCGCATTGTTTGTTGCATTGCCGACCTGGTCTTTTACTTCGCCCTTTGCTTTATTCACGGCGCCTTTTAGCTTATCGCCAAGTCCGTTGTTGTCATGTGCCATGGTAAAACATCTCCTTTTATATATTTAGTAGATGTTTACCCGGAGTATAAAGCATTAAACGTCGTCAACCTCGTCATCAGCTTCAATCACCGCGTATTGATCGTCAGCTTTTTCTGTAAAACGGTTATAACGAGCTTTAAATAAGCCAAACATATACTGAACCATTACTTTCAGAAGTGCGTAAGTCGGCAGGCCGATCAACACGCCGATAACGCCGTACAGATGAGCAGCTGTCAGCAGGACAAAAATGATGGTGACCGGGTGAATCTGCAGCGATTTCCCCATGATTTGCGGTGAAATAAATTTACCTTCTAACAGCTGGACCACTGTCCAAACGAGGGCAAGCTTCACCACCATAAACGGTGAGGTCACGATGGCGATGATGATGGCTGGTGTGATCGCAATGACCGGGCCAAGATAGGGCACCACACTTGTAACACTGGCAATCGCCGCCAATAAAAGAGCATAATCAAGGCCGATAATCAAAAAGCCGATATACATCATGATACCGATACAAAGACTGACTAGCATTTGCCCTTGAATGTAAGAACGGAGCTGCTCATCCATTTCAATTAGCATAGCGCCTGTACGGCCGCGCATTTTTGGCGGCAGCACGTGTAAAAAACCGCTGTACAGCTTATGGCCGTCTTTTAACAGGTAAAACAAAATAAACGGCACAGTTACAAGAGATACGATAAAATTAGTCAGCGTGGCAATAACGTTCGTAATACTGTCGAGCGTATGGCCGGCAAAATCAGAAAAGTTTTGCGTAATCGAACCGAGAAACTGCTCAGCGTTCGTCTGCATATTTTTTGAGATTTCCATATACTGTGCTTCAAATGGAGAATTGCGTGCCCACATATCGATATCCATGCCGAGCTGGCGGGCATAGCTTGGAAAGGAAGCAATCAGCGCTTCTGTCTGATCCCGCAAAAAAGGCAGGATGGTGACAAGCAAAATCGTAATTAAACCGGACAGCGCCACAAAAACAATTAAAATTCCCCAGCCGCGCTGTATTTTATAGCGCTGCAGCAGATTCACAAGCGGGCTTAGCAAGTAGTAGCCAACAATGGATAAAATAACGGGGAGGGCAACCGTGCCGATAAAGCCCAAAATCGGGTCAAAAATAAAGGAAACCTGGGCATATACCATAATAATAAGCCCGAGCAAAAGCGCAAGGCTCAAGACGAATAGGGCTGTGCGTCCGCCTAAAAAACGGACGAGCGGGGATTGTTCATTCATTCGGGTCCACTCCTCTGGCAAATCACAAGGGCGAACGAAGCTGCCTTTGATTCCTTCTATTATACAATAAGAAGGGAAAAAACACGCATTTGTTGATTTTCTGAAAACACTATTTTTAAAGGAACTGCCAGTTTTTCTCTTATAATAAAGAAAAAAAGGGGAGCTGTTTTATGCACATTTTGCTTGTACTGGCAGGTTCCGTATTAGTTGCCATTGCGTACAACTTCTTTTTGATTCCACACGAGATTTTAAGCAGCGGCTTAAGCGGCATAGCGATTATGCTAGGTATCGTCACTCCGCTTAATACGGGATTGCTGAACTTCTTATTAAATCTACCGCTGCTTGTGCTCGGTGTGATGAAACTTGGCAAGAAATTTATTGCGTACACGATTTTATCGGTTGTCTCGCTGTCTGTGTTTCTTTATATGGTTCCGGTCACGCAGCTGTCGACAGAACCGATCCTGTCTTCTTTGTTCGGCGGTGTGTTAACCGGTGCCGGTGTAGGCCTGACTTTCCGGGCATCTGCTTCATCAGGCGGTTTCGATATTATTGCGATGCTGCTGGCACGCAAGCGGGACTTCCCGCTTGGTACACTTCTGTCAATTATGAATGCAGTTGTTATTATCGCGGCAGGCTTCCTGTTCAGCTGGGACGCAGCGCTCAGTACGCTTATTGCCATTTACGCTACTGGTAAAGTTGTCGATACCATTCATACAAAGCATATTAAACTCACATTGCACATTGTCACCTGTAAAGGCGATGAGCTTTGTGCGAAAATGCTGAAAAACCTGTACCGCGGCATTACCGTCACGGAAGCAAAAGGTGCATACTCCGGCGAAAGCCGCTCCGTCCTCATGACTGTCATTACCCGTTATCAATTAAATGAAGTGAAACAGATGATTCAGGAAGTCGACCCCCATGCGTTTGTGAACATTACGCAGACTGTTGAGGTAATGGGGCTGTTTCACCGCGAATAAAAAACCGATCCGCCAAAAGCGGATCGGTTTTTTATATTGCCCTTTTTATATAATAAAAGCATGAACGAGTTCATGGAGTAACAATTTTTCCTGTCTGATCAAATTCTGTCCAGCCTTCTGCAAGTGGAGGGTGATTCATTCCTCTGCTGATTGTCCTTCCTCCATTCATACGCGGATCATCAAAAACAAACAGTAAAACTCTGTCTTGTGATTTATCATACATATATTGATATCTTATCTTTTTTTCATCTTTAAATTTGTAAGAAATTTCCCATCTTCCTTGTTTGGAATCCCTGGATGATCTTTTTTTCCATACTTTGCTTTTATCGATTCCTTGTAATTTCATATACTCGTTTATCCGGGCCTCTGCAAGTTTTTCGTGGGCAGGATATTCAATATACCAATACAGAGTACTTCCAATCGTAAAAATGAGTAGAAAAATGGTTATTTTGAACCGTTTCATAATATAGCCTTCTTTCGTTCTTTACTTTCTTGCTTTGGTACAAATGAAAAGCAGGATGAGCGTCCGGCAGAAATAAAACAATCAAGATCACTTGCCATCTTGCTATATTTATCACCCCAATTTGCTTTTTTGCTGCCTAAACGGGTACAAGGCCTGTCTTTAGAATAGCGAGCAAAAATAAAAAACAAAAAGCCAGGCTGTTTAACCCAATGCTGATAAGTACAGTCCATCCTCTTTTTCTTAAAAGAGCACAAAGAATACCAAGCAATGAAAACAGCCCCCATTAAAAAATGGAGAATTCACCGAACGTATAGAAAAAACACACCGCTCATTATAAGAAAAGAAAATATAATATTTTTCATTAAAAACTCTCCTTTAGTGTAAAAATACACTAAAGGAGAGTTTTTGTAAATGGGTATTTTTAAAATTAATTTTATTCGTACGAAAAAGCCTGCCGGATCAAACCGGGCAGGCTTCTGCTTTTATAAAATCTCTGTTACTTCCCGGTCAATCAAGCTGGCGCCTTTAATCGCCACAAGGGAACCGGTCGCAGCGGCAAAAACATCAGATGCGATAATCGCGTTCATCGCCTGCTCCACAGCTGAGGCATTTACCGGCTCAACCGGCGTATCGATCGTCATGCTCGACGTACTGCCCCCTGTTGTGGTGAACTGAAGCTGCAAGGTTTTAGCCATCATCTATTCCTCCTTTCTTGTGTAGCATAACTTCTTTTTACTCTTGAATTGTCGATGTGTCATTTCGCTCAATCGATGCAAGCGGTCGTGCAGACAGTCCGGCAATTGCCGCAGCGGCAGCACTGAACTGGTCAGGTGTAGCATCCGGCTTGACGTTTGAATATGTTTTCGTTTGAAACAGCTGTTTGCCGGCTTCATCGATGCCATTGTCAAAGACGAGGCGCATGGAAGATTTCATTAAGGTCGCTTGTGCCATTGTTTTCCCCTCCCTTCACCTTTTATGTACAAAAGATAGGAAAAAATCGATACCCTAATATAAAAAATAACAGCCCATCTGCTTCCAGCAGGAAAGGAAGCGAACATAACCGAAAAGGGAAGAGGGGCTCAATACAAAAAAGCCATCCCAAAGAAAAAGGATGGCCCGCTCTTACACGTTTGCTTCACGTGCTACGATCAACTCAATTTTATTGAGCTCTTCCGGAGAAAAATGAAGGTTGTCGAGTGCTTTCACATTTTCTTCAATCTGGCTCACTTTGCTGGCGCCGATCAGGGCAGAAGTGACGCGTTCACCGCGGAGCACCCAGGCAAGCGCCATTTGGGCAAGAGACTGACCGCGCTCTGCTGCTATATCGTTCAGGGCACGAATTTGCGCCCGGACTTCGTCGGTAATCCGGTCTTTTTGCAGGAAGCCGGTATTTTTAGCGGCCCGGGAACCCTCCGGTACATCCTGTATATATTTATTGGTCAGCAGCCCCTGGGCCAGCGGGCAAAAAGCGATGGACCCGATGCCGTTTTCGTCCAGTACATCCTGCAGGCCGTCTTCAATCCATCGTTCAAATAGGGAATAAGACGGCTGATGAATCAAAATCGGTGTACCAAGATCTCGGGCAATTCTGGCCGCTTCAGCCGTTTGTTCGGCGGAATAGCTGGAAATCCCGACATACAGTGCTTTCCCCTGACGAACAAACAGATCGAGCGCACCGATGGTTTCTTCAAGCGGTGTATCCGGGTCCGGCCGGTGTGAATAAAAAATGTCGACATAATCAAGATTCATCCGCTTTAAGCTTTGGTCGAGACTGGCGGTTAAATATTTTTTCGAGCCCCATTCACCGTAAGGGCCCTCCCACATATAGTAGCCGGCTTTGGTTGAGACGATCATTTCATCACGATACGGAGCGAAATCAGTGCGCATGATTTGGCCAAACATCGATTCAGCGGAGCCTGGCGGCGGCCCATAGTTGTTCGCAAGGTCGAAATGCGTAATCCCGAGATCAAACGCCCGGCGCAGCATAGCCCGTCCGTTTTCAAACGAATCAACGCCGCCAAAATTATGCCAGAGACCTAGTGAAATGGCAGGCAGAAGCAGACCGGATTTTCCGCTTCGGCGGTACTGCATGTTTCCTTTGTATCGATCAGGACTTGCCGTGTAACGATCCGTATTGGTTAAGTAGGACATATTCAAAATCTCCTTTGTCTTATAGTCTATTCTTAGTGTAACGCTTTCATTTTTCACTGAAAAGTAGTGAAATTTTTAAAAGGTAATATGGTATGGTATAGGTACTATCGAAAAGATAGTAAGGAGGATGCGTATGAAAAAGGAAGAGCTGATCATTGAATGTTCAATTGAAAGGGCCCTGAATATCATTGGGTCCAAGTGGTCTTTTTTAGTCCTGCGGGAACTGTTTTGCGGAACGAAGCGGTTCGGGGAACTCGAACGCGCTGTACAGGGGATCAGTCCCAAATCGCTGACCGATACGCTCCGCCATTTAGAAGCGAATGACATCGTTGTACGAGACGTGTATCCGACTGTACCGCTCCGGGTCGAGTATACGTTAACAGAAAAAGGACAGGATTTTCATAAAATAATTAAAGAAATGAAGCTGTGGGGGGCAAAATGGGGCTGAGAGGGCAGAAACGGCCATTTTCGGCCTTACAGTAAAAAGCAGCCTCCTCTAGAAGCGGGGCTGCTTTTCTCTTATTCTTTCATTTTATCGGGCAGGTTTTGAATAGACTGAATGACACCATCAAGCTTCGTTTCAATCCGGTACAAAAGATAAAAAGTCACGGCAACTGGAAAGCCGACGTCTTGAATAAGCGGCAGCACCGTCTCCATCAAACAATCCCCCCTTTCTAGTCGTTATATACAAGAAAGAAAGGAAAATCGAAACCCATTTACATAAAAAAACACGGTGAACGTGCCCTTCACAGGGTAACAGATTCATAGATTGTTGTTCGGGCGCGTCCTTTACGCTTCGATGTATAAAGGGCTTCATCTGCTTTTCGTATTAAAAGAGACGGCTGATCACCAGGCTTTGGCGTAAGAATGGCACCCCCAACACTTACCGTAATGACGCCATGATCATGATTCTCATGCAAAATGCCAAGATGTTCAACGGCACACCGGATCCGTTCAGCGAGTTCAAATTCCCGCACACTCACCTCTGGCAGCAAAATAACGGCCAGTTCCTCCCCGCCGTAACGTGCAGCGGCAGCCCCGGCTTCTTTTGCAATTTCGTCTACGACTTTCGCCACACGCTGCAGTGCCCTGTCTCCAGCATCATGACCGTACCGATCGTTATATTTTTTAAAAAAGTCAATATCAAGCAAAAGAAGGGACATCGGCCTTTGGTCATCTATCGCCCTTTGCCAGGAAAGCGCCAGTACATCGTCAAAGTAACGCCGGTTGCCAATGCCAGTTAAGCCATCACTGAAAGACAAGCGCCGCAGCTGCTCATTGGTCCGCCGCATTTCCTTTTCTGCTTCCAGGCGGAGAGCGTGCTCTTTTTGAAGGTCGCCTGCCATATCGTTATAGGCTCCGCACAGCTCGCTGAATTCTTTTGACGCATTCACAAACACGTCATCCTCAATTCGATGGCTGTAATGCCCCCGGCGCAAAATGGCTGTTCCTTCGAGAAGAGCTTGAAGCGGCTCGGTCATTTGCCCAATGAGGCGGCGTATAAAAAAATAAGAGATAACAAAAACCAGCAGCAAAATAATCCCCATGAAAAAGAGCGTATCCCGGAATGGCTGTTGGATTTCAGCAGTGGATACTTCGCTAATCAACACCCATTCATCTCCATTAATCCACGTATACTGGCCGATCGATTCTATCCCATTTGCATTTCTATACGATTCGGTTCGTTTTTTTCGCTTCAGGGCGTCTTGAAACAGCTCGGTGTTTTTTAAGGAAGCAGGAAACGTACGGGAAGAGGCACTGAGGACAGTCCCTTTTTTGTCCACCAGGTATACTGTGCCTGTTTTTCCGTATGCAAAGTCGCCGACAATATGGCGAATATCATCTGCCAGAACAATGCCAGCGAGAATGCCGCCAAACCGTCCATTTTCTTTTGTAACAGGAGCGGAAAAAATGATCGAGCGAATGCTTTTTTCCCCAATCAGCCGTACACCGGTTGTAAACGTATGCCACTCCATACCTTCCCGGAAATAAGGTGTATTGGACACATTGATTTTCCTTGTTTCTGCCTGCGGATTTGTGTTGTACAGGATGCGGCCGCTGCTGTCTGCGTAAAACAAGTCGTAAAACAGCGTGCGGTTGCTGCCAAGCAGCTCAAGCTTTTCATAAAATCCTTTATCGGCATTCGAAGCTTCCGGCAGCTCGCTCAAGTAATTGATATCACGTATCAGCTCGTCCTGCCATTCACTGATCAATTCGTTTTGCGCCTCCAGTACTTTTTCCAAATTCCGAAGGGCATCTTCTTCACGCTGCTCTTGAACAAAAATCAATAAAGGGAAAATAGATAGCAGTCCGCCGAACAAAATAAGGGCGGTAATACCAGTAAAAAAGCGTCCTTTAAGCGTCTTTGTTATCCAGTTGTACACTCGTGAAAAGGGCTTCATATTTTCTCCCCCCCACTGTCTCTCTCTTTTTTTATTGTAACAAATTCACTGGAAGGGTATCGATTTTTCTTCCACTTTTGTACATAAAAAGAAAAGGAGTTTTTCTTATGACCAAGCTGATTGAACATGAACGGCCGCTTTTGATTTTACCGGAGCTTGCAGCTGATATTGGCTTAAAAGAAGCAGTGGTGCTGCAGCAAATTTATTATTGGACAAGCAAAAACAAGCACGTGATTGACGGGAAAAGCTGGGTGTACAATACGTACGAAGACTGGCAGAAGCAATTTCCTTTTTGGAGCGTCGCAACCATTACCCGAACGCTGAAAAGTCTGGAGAAACAGGGACTCATTCAAACCGGCTGTTTTAATACAATGGCTTTTGATCAAACAAAATGGTATGCCGTTTGTCTGGATGCAATCAGTCAATTTGCCCGGGCGGAACCGTCAGATAGCCGGATGGATCCGGTCAAGCTGAACAGCCCAATACCAGAGAATAACCAACAAAAAATAACAACAGCAGATTCTTTTTCTTTTTGGGGGGAGCGTGCTCGCTTTGAAGAGCGGCTTGGTAGAAAAAAGGTGGAGGAAGCTTTTTTAATTGCAGGCGAAAAAGGCATCACTTCCTGGTCGTACATACGCAAAATTTTGTTGAACTGGGAAGAAGAATACCGCTCAAAAGGATCACATTGGCATTAAAAAAAAGCAAAAAAAAAAAACGGAAAAAGAATGAGGAAGCTGTTTGGTTTTGTTTTATGCTTCAGGCAGAAGATCGGTCCTACAAACGGCCTGACACAGGCAGCCTGGTTGAACAGCTACAATCACTGGTTCTATGGATCTTATTATATGTTTGTGTGTTATATGACCTATTTTCTTTTTGCGGAAAAGAGTGTGTTGATATTTTTGTGAAAAAAAGACTGTTTATTTTGAAACTTTTATCCTTTTTTATTCGTATTCATTTTTGACTAATAGTATAAAGGAACTGAATAGGAAAAATATTTACTGTGGAGGAAATAACGTGAGACACAGCGTAAAAAGAAAAATGGTGATTGCTTTTTCAATGATCGTTCTGCTGGCCTGCCTGATTATTTCAGTAGTCAGCTATTATTCAGCTGAGCGGCTGGCGAAGGATTCACTCAGCAGTGTGACGGAAAACATTGTCGGCCGCGCAGCGAACATAGTTGATGTGGAACAGTATGAGGAAATAACTGTTCAATCGGGTGAGACAGCTTATTACGAAGAGCTGCGCGCTGCTTTAAACGAATTAAGAGAAACGACGGGATTGGATTATTTATATACAATGTCCCGGGAGAAAGAAGGAGATCAATACCGCTATTACTATGTAGTCGACGGTATGCCGAAAGGGGATGAAAACGCGTCTGCTCTCGGGGAAAAAGAAGAAAACACCCAGTACTATCCAATGATGGACAAAGTGTTTGAAACCGGGGAAGCTCTGACAGAAATGAGCAGCTCTGATGATTATGGAGCGCTTGTTACAACGTATATGCCCATTAAGTCCAATGATGGACAGGTGATTGGCTTCGTTGGTGCTGATTTTAACGCGAGTGAAGCATACAAAACGATGCAGGACAACAGAATTCATTTGATCATATGGACACTCGTGATCCTGACCGTCAGTCTGCTTGTGATTTTCGGATTTGCCCATTATTTGACCAATCCGTTAAAACGCCTGACGAGAGAAGTAGAGCGCGTGAAAAGCGGGGATTTATCTTTCTCTCGTATTGAGTCCAGCTCGAAAGATGAATTTGGTGTGTTAACCGAGGCGTTTTATGGGATGGTTCACGACTTAAGACAGGTAATTGGCGGAATCAACCGCAACGCGGATCAATTGGTGAAGACGTCCGGCGGTCTGTTAAACAGCGCGCATGAAATCAATAAAGGCAGCCGTCAGGTTACAGCGTCGATGCAGCAAATTGCTTCAGGCACAGATATTCAGCGCAGCCGGTCTGAAGAAGGGGCCCGGGTAATGGCTGAGCTGTCTCGGGGCATTCAGCATGGGGCAGCTTCGAGTGCAGTTGTTTTTGAACGGGCTTCTTTAACGCTGGATGAAGCTGAAAGCGGATTTCAAAAAGTGACAGATGTCGTCGGGCAGATGAACAGCATTCAAGAATCAGTCCGACAGTCAAGTGAGGCAATCCGGCAGCTTGAAAAACAATCGGCTGAAATAACGGATATTCTTCATGTGATTCAGGAGATTTCCTCTCAAACAAATCTTCTCGCCTTGAATGCGGCCATTGAAGCGGCACGGGCTGGAGAACATGGAAAAGGCTTTGCGGTTGTAGCCGAGGAAGTACGCAAATTGGCCGAGCAGTCGGCGCAGTCAGCCAAGAACGTATCAACACTGATTGCCAACATGAGTAAAGATACAGTTCGATCCGTTGACACGATGAATGTAGTAGTAGATAAAGTACAGGACGGCATTTTGATTGTACAGGAAGCGGGAGAATCGTTTGAAACGATTTTATCTTCAATCAAAGAAATTACACGCCAGACCGAGGAGGTGTCCTCCGTGTCCGAAGAAATGTCTGCTTCTTCCGAGGAATTTGCGGCATCTGTCGCTGATTCCGTGCATGTGGCTGCACAATCAGCAGACAATACAAAAAAAGTGATGGCGATCACACTTGATCAAAATGAGCTGACAAGCCACATGTCAGATTCAATCCACTCTCTGGCCGAGATGTCAGCAGAGCTGGAACGGCTGGTGCAAAAGTTTAAAATATAAAATAAGTGGCACTCTTTTTACAGAGTGCCGCTTATTTTGTTTAAATACGACGGTTTTCCACGCTTTTCATCCGGTTTTGATCATCAGGCAGCCGGCTTTTGTCCTCCAGGCGCTCGTTTTTTTCGATTTGAATCTGCTTTGTGTTTTCTTCAAACCGTTCATCATACGTTTTTTTCTCCACAGGTGATCACCCCTTTTGAGCAGTGTCCCCGTTTTGGCCAATGGTATGCGCAATTTGCTGTCCGTTTTGGATGCAGGCGCCGATGCCAACGCCGAAGTATGAACAGCCGGCCAGGTGAAGGTGCGGGTGATACCTGCTGAGTTCAGCGGACAGTCCCGCTACTGCCTGGCCGTGACCGAGATGGTAGTTTGGCATCAAGTCCGTCCATGGCGTCACTTCTACCGTCACGGGTGCTTCATGAATGCCAAGGCTTTTTTGAAGATCCGAAAGTGCCACCTTTACAAGTTCTGTTTCGCTTAGGCGTGCAAGAGAAGCGTAGTGCGGGTTCGTACTTTTATAAAAAAATCGAACGAGCAAATTCCGCTCCGCTGATGTATGCATCCACTTGCGGCTCGTCCACGTGCAGGCATCACATGTTAAATCGGTGCCGTCTGTGACAATAAAGCCTGTGCCATCTGACGGCAGCTGCTCATCCGGCAGGTGAAACCCTACATAAACCGAAATAAGCGACGAATTTTTCAGCTCGTTAAAGTGGAGATCCAGTGCCGGCTCATTCAAAAGCTTTTGGGCCGCATCATGTGGAATTGCCAGTACAACATCATCAGCTTGGATCAATTCACCATTGTCGAGCGAAACGGAAAGCAGGCCTTCTCTTTTTTCAAGACGTATGACCTTCGTGCCTGTTAAAATGCGGGCCGACGGAGACCGCTCTGCAAGCCGATCGATCAAGGTGCCCAGTCCGCCCTGAAATGAAATGAATTTTTTTCGCGCTTTGTCACCGAGAAATTTCTCTTTGTTGGCGGAAAATCCTTTGATAATGCTGCCATATTCGTTTTTATAATCAAGCAGATACGGCAGGGTCGATTTCATCGTTAAATTGCTCAGACTTCCGGAATAAACGCCGGAGAGAACGGGGGCAATTTGCCGTTCGACGATTTCGGAGCCGAGATAGTATGTTAAAAAGTCACCAACCGAGTCGTCGGGTCCAAACGGATTGTCCGTTTTTTCCAAGTCCAGCAGCGCTGCTTGCTTGCCTTCCTCGGATAGAAGAGTGCTTTCGTTCAGTGATTCGATGCTTGTTGGAATACCAAACACTGTTTCTTCCGGGATTTTATGCAGGGTGTTATCTGTATATAAATACGATACACCTGTTTCGTTATAAACAAGCTCTGTCCCAAGCTCCAGTTCTTCTATAAGCGGCAGCACGCCGGCATTTCGGGCAACGATCGAATCTGCGCCAGTTTCAATTGTAAAGCCGTTTTCTTTTACTGTCCTGATTTTGCCGCCGAGCGTCTCGTTTTGTTCTACGAGCACAATGTTCCAGCCTGGCTGCTCCTTTGACAGGTGATAAAGTGCGGTCACGCCAGTGATACCACCGCCGATTATAACAACTGTTTTCATGATTTCATCTCCTCAAGACGATGATAGCACTTTTTCAACTGTGGGCTGCAGGTCAATTTCAACATTTCCTTTAACAGCGCGGCTGATCATACAGGATGATTCTGCTCTTTCTGCGAGCCGGTGCGCTTTATGGATATCTGCCTCTGTTGCATTTGCCGAAAGCACGATATGCGGCTTATGAACAATGCGCTCGTACGTAATGACACCATTGGTGACATCGACAATCCCTTCTGATGTCATCGTCAGAGACTGTTTGGCGAGGCGGCTTCGCTCCATCATGGCGGCAAGCGTAATAATATAGCACGTAGCCGCTGCGCCGAGCAGCATTTCGTCCGGGTTGGTACCAATACCGGGACCGTCCATTTCAGGCGGGATTGATACATCTGTTTTCAGCTGTCCGGCCTCGATTGTACCGCTGTCGTTTCGTCCGCCGGGCCAGTCGGCGGTTAACGTAAATACATGCTTTGCCATCCTTTTCACTCCTTTTGTACAGTGTAAAGCATTTGGGGGAAAATATCGGGAGAGACGCTTTTGCTTCCTGTTTATGTTATATTTTGGAGAAGTAAGGAGGAGTGAATATGATGTTAGTGAGCTCGTGCCTCGCGGGCATGAAAGTGCGTTATAACGGAACAGACCGGCTGGATGAACGCATCCGCCAGCTTGTTCAGGAAAAAAAAGCAATCATGGTGTGTCCGGAATTGCTCGGTGGATTCCAAACACCACGCCCGCCGGCAGAGATCGTCGGCGGCACCGGGGAAGATGTGCTCGATGGACGAGCAAAAGTGATAAACAAGTTCGGACACGATGTAACCGATATGTACGTGGCCGGTGCAATGAAAACACTTCAAACGGCACAGGAGGTTGGAGCAACAACTGTTGTGTTAAAAGAAAACAGCCCGTCGTGCGGCAGCAGTGAAATTTACAACGGAAGCTTCTCAGGTGAAAAAAGGGCAGGAGCGGGTGTCACAACAGCCCTTTTGCGGCGAAATGGTATTCGTGTTTTGTCGGAGGAAAAGATGGCAGAGGCGATACGCGATCATTTCGAGTAAAAACGATAAGGAAAACGGAAGGATGGATGGCATGAAAAATGGCTTGGTCGGCCTCCTTTTACTGGCAGAGTGTGTTCTCGCCGTTCTGTTTATCGTCGATTTTTCACTGCTTTTCGAGCGAGGCTGGCTGGCTGCTGGCTTTGTAGCGGCCGTCATTGTTATCTTTGTGATCCTGCTTGCTCAATTCAAAAAACAGCTGGTGATCTCACTTATTCTGTCGATCGGTACTTTATTTCTTGGCCTTGGCCTGCTCGGGGCAATGGAGGCGTTTTACGGATTCGCCCGGATTATGGGAGGTTGAGGTAAGGCAAATGCTCTGGCAGCAGGCGGAAAAATTGTGGGTAGAGAGGAAAAAACGCGCCATAATAGGAAAGACTATACCGGAAAGAAACATCAAAGAAAAGCCGGTATAGGGGGCAAATCTTCCGGCTCAGTCGACAAGGAGGAGAAAAAGTGGACCGAATCATTGGTACATATGAATCGAAGGACTATACCGTTGAGTATTCACGAGTGGGGCATGGAACGCCCATCCTTGTTATGCATGGAGGCCATTCCAACTGTTACGAGGAATTTGGCTACACCCCATTGGTTGAGAGTGGCTTTGAACTGATCACACCATCTCGGGCGGGCTACGGCGCCACATCACCCGCTCCGTTAAAAGAAGCGGCTGGCCGTTATGCTGAACTGCTGGACCATCTGGGAATCGACCGGGTGCATGTGATCGGCATCTCGGCGGGCGGCCCAAGTGCAATTACGTTTGCGGGCGCTTTTCCAGAAAAAGTATGTACCTTAACGCTGCAAAGCGCCGTAGTGAGCAAGTGGCTAATGGCCGAGCACACGGAATATCAAACGTCACAGCTTATTTTCCGTCCTCCGTTTGAATGGCTTACGTGGAAAATGCTCGCATGGACCGGCACGGCTTTTCCCCGCTTGTCGTTTCGGCCGATGTTTTTCTCGCTCAGTACGCTCCCTTATGCAGAAGGCAGGCATCTGGTTGAGGAAGAGGATATCGAAGAAGTGCGGAAAATGAATTGCCGCCAGCGCTCCGGTGCTGGATTTTTGCAGGATTTAAAAAGTCCTTCCCTTCTCACAGAAAGAGATCTTTCCCGGCTGTTATGCCCGGTGCTCGTACAGGCCAGCGTAAATGACCGCTCTGTTTCAACCGCGCACGCATATTTTGCCAAAGCGCATATCCCAAATGCTGAGCTGAAATTTTATAACACATGGGGGCATTTAATCTGGCTCGGCAGGGGCTCACAGCAGGTGCATGAAGACGCCGTTTCATTTTTGAAAGCGCATCAGGAGCATATGTAGATAAGTGAATAGCTGCTGAAACCAGCCGACAGGAGGGAGTAAGCGAGTTGGAGTGAAATAGAAATGGGCCTAGCATGAGCGCATCCAGGCCGTGGTAATGAATAGCTCACGTGTGAATGACCGGGCGCCGAAGGATGAGTTTCAGGATTATAATGTTGTTTACGCAGTCACCGATATCGATTTTTTCTTAAAAAACCCAGCCTGGCAGCCGTTTTTCCTATTTAATGCTTTTTACAGACAGCAACCGGATTGATTTAACTCTTGTGCCGCTGGAGGGGTTTCACATGTATCTGCAAGAGGACGCGCTGACAAAGATCCTGCTCACTTTTGGCTCTAACATACACCGGGGGATCGTCTCCGTCCTACTTTACAAAAAATAAACAGTACGGATGTCCCGTAAAATGAAGGCCCTTTCAACCAGTAGCAGATTTTATGTGCTTTCTTTATCATTCTAAATCTGTTTATTCCTTAATATACCATTTACGGGAAATTTAAATTCCACTATATTTATAAGAAAGGAAACAGCAAAAGGGTTTTTTGCTACTACATCTACAGAGGAGGATAAGAAATGGAAAAAGCTTTTCAGCCTTCAATCAAATTGAAAATGTTTTTTGAAGCAAACAAAGAGTCATTCGAGGAAACATTGCTATCAGAAGCAGGGAGTGTAAGAAACAAAATCGATGAGATCCTGAAGATCGGTAATATTGATCTTGTTAACAATGCCCACCGGTTAACCGGGTTTATCATTGAGAGGCAGGAGCCGGAGCTTCAGGCTTTTGCGAAACAGGAAGGGATTGCCTGGGCGACTCATTCCATTGAGCTTTCATTTAAACTAGAATGGGTACAGGCGATTCGCCGGACACTCTGGATATTTATTGAAAAGTACAATCAATCCATTGAAGAAACCATTTCAGTTGACTTTTTCCATCTAGAGAAGTACATAAACACACAGGTTGATACTTTTTTAAATACGTTTTTTATTAGTTATTCTACATATAAGGACGCCTTGATTCAGGCGCAGCGGGAAATGGTTGAAAATTTATCGGTCCCGATTATTCCTGTTAACACCTCCGTCTGCATTTTGCCGGTGATCGGCACAGTAGACACATTCCGGACATCAATTCTTGAGGAAAAAGTGCTTACAGAAATTGGAGTTTCTCGTATTCAAACGTTAATTATGGATTTGTCCGGCATTGCTGACATGGAAGCGGACGTAATCGATCATTTAATGAAGATTATTGATGGCACTGCATTAATGGGATGTCGAACGATTATTACAGGGCTGCGGGCGGAAGTCGTCAGAAAAATGATCCACTTAGGACTTTCATTCGATTCAAACACGGAAACACTCGGCACCTTGCAGCAGGCATTAAATAAATACTTAATTCATCAGGCCATATAGTAACCTCAGTTTTCGAAGCCGTCTTTAGCAGAAGAGTCTTTTCCCTATTTGTATGAGGAAAATAGGGAAAAGAGCTGTTTTTAAGAACAGTCCCAGTTGTACCATACCTTTTCAAAGTTCTTCGCTTTTAAATCCTCTGGTGAAATAAAGAAGTTGCCAATGCCGGCATCTCCCCACATAATTTCCCAGTCCTGTCCCCTGCCAAAGCATGAATCAAGCTGAAACAAAAGAATATCCTTTTCTTTCCCATCTTCCAAATATTCACGCGGGTCTGTCTGGGTAAAGCTCGGGTAGCCGCCAAGCTGTGTACCGAATCCCATAAGCGGCTCGTATTTGTCATCATAGGTGTCAAAGCCCTTAAAGTCATATTTCCCTGTTTGGAAAGCCCGCTCGAATTCAACAGAATCAGTCATCAAAATTTGCTTTGACAGAGATGGAATCATGGCCAGCTCTGTATCAACGATCGGATATTTTTCTTCATCCTCATACGGTTCATGCATTGCGGCCTGCTCTTCGCGTGAGTAGCTTTCTTCGTGAAACGACTCAAAGTAAAACACCCGGTAGCCGTTTTTATTATCATAATCATCAAAATCCGCGCCAATCAAATCATCATAGTAATCTACATAAAACGCCAGCAAGCCGTGTGGTGGGTACGGGTCAAGCGCCGGCATTTCTGCAAAGTTAATTTGTGCCAGCAGCGACAAGGGCATCCCATCCGGATTTACCGGAAATGTCATGCTTTTCGGAATGTACCCAACACCGCCCGCCTTGGATGTGGTCAGCGGAAGCTCCCCGTCTGTCATAAAGGAAAATTCCACAATGTCCTTTTGTGTATTTAAAAAAGCCTCCTGCCATTCTTTTGGAATCAGTGCTTTCACTTGCTGCTCGACATTTTTCATAGGTACACCTCGATTTTGATTATTTGTTCCTCAAAATCATAACAAAAAAAGAAAAGAAACCCAATTACTTGCTAGATTAAAAGAAAGAAAATAAAGCATGGGTACATTCCAGAAGAACTTGAGCACTGCCTTGCTGTATACGATAAAAAAGAAGGACGGACTGCAGTGGAAGAATACTAGAATTGGGCTGAAATATTGGACGGGCAGCTGTGCTGCTGGAGCTTGGAGCAGCCACAAAAAACCAATTCGCCGACGGCTATATTACAAAAGTACAAGTATATGGAAAATAAACGAGAGAGCAGTCTTCACAGAAGGCAGCTCATATGAGGTTATCCAGCTGCATCATTCTCAAAATCTACTTATTTAGTGACCGTTCTTAACCGAAGCATAGAAGAAGCGGCATTCGCGGGGCTCCGCTTTCCAAGGGGCAGGCGGTGAGCTCGTCTCCACCGCTTCGCGGCAAAGCCGATCTCACTTGTCCCGCTAGTCCCATAGGAGTCTACGCCCCGCGCCTGCCGCCTTTGTGAGGAGGAAAAGAAGCCAGTGAGACCTAATGTGTTTCCCTTTCTTTGCTGGAAAAAACGGAAAAACCCTGTCAACCTCTCCGTTTTTCAGAAGCACAACGGGCGGAGGGCTGCCGGCGCAGACTTCCGCGGGACGAGCGGACAGGATGAAACGAACAGCGCGAAGCGATGGCTGGTTCATCGTTCGCCCCGCAGAAAAGCGAAGCCGCCAGCCCGCAGCCCACTGACGCTGTTTTTCAAAAGGAGAGGCTTTCGGGCAGGCTAAAAAAGAAACACGCCACCTATACTTTTTGAAAAAACAAATTTCCTCTTGACCTCTTTGTTTTTCAACACTAAGAGCTGTCTTCACGGAAGGCGGCTTTTTTACAAAAAACTGTTTACATTATTTTCAAAAAACAGTACTTTAGGAAGAGGAGGAGACCAAATGAAGGCAATTAAAACAGCATTAGCCATTTTCCTGTTTATTGTTTTTGGTTTGTTTATGGTTGGGTTTCGGATGACACCGGCCCCGGGAACGTCATCCGGCAATGGCAACCCCGCCTTGATCCTACTCATCGGGCTTATTCCGCTGTTTCTTATCATAACGGTGCTCTGGTGGTCATGGCTGCGTTTTTATGCGATTCAAGCAAAAATGTACCTGGTTGCCGCAGTGATCCTAATTGCCCATTTAGCAGCTGCGTTTTTTTATCGCCACCACTCGCTCCAGGCACACCGGGAAACCATCCGGCAGGCTCTTCTTGATCGAAACAGTAGAATCGATGAGCAATACGTAGAGAGCATCACCACCGGACTATCCATTCATATCAATAACCAAAATTTCAATGTAAATACGTTTTTTATGTTCCTGTCTGCCACGCTTCTGGCAGCGATCCTGTTCCGGCTTTGGGACTGCTGGGACAAAAGCGATTCACAGAAGCAGTCACAATAGTGTTAGTGTAATTTCCAGAAATGGTATAAAATGAACGTAACGCCAATAGAAGGGAGCAAGCAGATGCCAATTCTTTTTATTGTAATAATCGCAGTCATTGCCGCCTTTCTGATTTTGAGATATATGAAAAAGAATTCTGTGCCGAATAATTATTACACGCCTTATGATGATATTGAACTAAACCGATCGCTTACATCAAACCGCGAAAAACCACCCCATGAAACAAAACACCAGATCCCTTACGAGGAAAAACAGCGTGATGAAAAAACTGATAGTCTTTAAAAAAGAATGCAGGAACAGCGTAAGTAACATGTTTTTGAGTTTGCTTTCCGCAGCTCAATTGATATGGTTCCTTTTTTTCACCTGTCTTCTTTTTAAAAAGAATATCAGTTATTCAGCAAGAGACAGCCTGCACGGAGTCAGCTCAAGGTATTTTTTGTCCGCATCGCTTCATAGGAAGGAAACTCGTTGTGTTTATTGTGTTTGATCCTGTTACATTCGATATATAAGCCTTAGGTCGTGCAGGTAGAAAAGATAAAAAAGTCCATTTTAAATAGATAAATCAAAAAGAAGTCCAATACTGGATTTCTTTTTTTGTATGTAAGAAAATCTGACGTAATTTTTGGTTAAGATGCTTATGTTATGTAAGAAAATCGCTATAGATTGTTATTTTATCTAATAGACGAATGATGAAATTAGTGATTTTAACCATTGTTCGTCCTTTAAGAGCCGCTTATGATGTTACTAGAAATAACATAAGAAAAAGCAACCGCTTCAAATAATCTGAATTTTTAGACTAAAAAAGAGGTGAATGAGTTGGAGGAAAAGCTGCATCAAACAGTGAAAGAACCGGCTTTTATAAAAGACGAAAATATCATTGCCCGGCTGTCTAAAGATTATTACTGGTATTCTCCTGTACTGGAACAGGAGCTGGCAGGTAAAACCGCCGATTACGTCGTCATACCGGAAACGGAGGATGAATTAAAAGGAGCGCTGCGTCGCGCTGTTGCTGAGAAAATGCCAGTCACCATCCGTGGCGGTGGCACCGGAAACTACGGCCAGTCTGTGCCGATGACCGGCGGACTCGTTATTGACTTGAGCCGGCTGACCAGCGTGTTAGAAATCGGTGACGGCTTTGTGCGTGTGCAGGCAGGGGCCCGGTTAAGAGAAATTGAAAAAGCCATTCATGAAACCAGGCAGGAGCTGACCATTTATCCATCCACGTTTGTAAAAGCAACGGTTGGCGGTTTTGTTTCAGGTGGATCAGGCGGGATCGGCTCGGTTGCATGGGGAAATTTGTGGGATGGGAATGTCATAAGTGCCAAAATGTTAACGATGGAAACCATTCCTCAGGAGCTGACTGTATCTGGAGACGAACTCCAGCCGTACATTCATAGCTACGGCACAACCGGCATTATGACGGAAGTCACCATTCCCATTAAGCCAAAATCAAATTGGATGCAGCAAATATACGCGTTCGAGAGATTTGACGACGCACTTCGTTTTTCACAGAAAATCGCGGAGGAAGCGCGGTGGAAAAAAAGGCTCGTCTCTGTAATGGAAGCGCCTATTTCTGCTTTTTTCAAGCCGCTTCAAAAGCAGATTGGTACACCTGACCGGGCCCTGATTCTTATAGAAATTGAAGAAAGCCAGCAAGCCGTACTGCAAGAAGAAGCTCATCATTTCGGAGGAGAAGCGGTCTATACCGTACCTGCTCATGCGTACCGGAAAGGGATCGGCATTTCTGATTTTACATGGAATCATACGACGCTGTGGGCGTTAAAAGCGGATAAAAGATGGACGTATTTACAAAACTTTTTTTCGATTGATGAGCTTTACGATCAGGTGAAAAAAATCAAAGACCGATTCGGAGACGAGGTGCTCCTCCATTTTGAATGGCTGCGTGATAAAGGCCGTCTTGTACCGGCTGCGCTGCCGCTGGTAAAGTTCAAGTCAAAGGCGCAGCTGTATGAAGTGATTCGCTACTTTGATGATATCGGTGCAAAAACCAATGATCCGCATACGTATTTGCTTGGTGCTGGCGGCTGGGATATGCAGATGGAGGCCATTGCACAGAAAAAGAAAGAAAACGATCCGTTTGATTTGCTGAATCAAGAGAAGATTCCGGATGACAGGCAGATTCGCGGCATGACAAAGGGATAACCGCTTTTTCCTTACATAGGAGAGAAATGGAGGATGGAGAAATGGAAAAAAGATCATTTTCGGCATGGAAAGCAATGCGATCAGCAGTAGCGGTTTTATCAATCGCGGCATTAACTGCCTGCAGCGGAACGGCATCCGATGGCACTTCGGGTGAAAAAGAGGCGGAAGCAGGAAGTGAAGAGCTTTTTAAAATGAAACAGATTACGAGCTGGTTTCCGCAGGTGGAAAACGCGGGGCAGTATTACGCCCAAATGGAAGGATTTTATGAAGAGGAGGGCATTGAGATGACGACAGAGCCAGGCGGCCCGCAGGTATCCTCTATTTCAATTGTTTCCTCCGGCAAAGCGCAGTTCGGCATGGCGCAGGCGGACCAGGTGCTGTACGCCATTGATGAAGGTATTCCGCTCGTGGCCGTTTTCGCCAACTTCCAAAAAACGCCGCAGGGCATTATGTTTCATAAAGACCAGCCGATCAAAACGTTTGATGATCTGGGCAAAGGCTATGAAATTTATTCGGCACCGGGCTCCGGTTACTCGAAGTACCTCGTCAGTGAGTATGATATCGACGATTCACAGCTGCGTACTTATACAGGAGACAATAAAGTGTTCATGGCCAACAAAAAAGCAGCTTCGCAAATGTACGTTACATCGGAACCGTATTACTTAAAAGAGCAGGGTGTTGAAACCGGCCATTTACTCATCGCAGATTCGGGCTACTCGCCTTATGGAGACGTCTTGTTTACAACAAAAGAATTTATGGAAGAAAACCCGGAAATGGTGCAGGCATTTGTAAATGCAACAAAACGAGGCTGGGAAGCGTTTCATGAAGAGCCGGCCAAAGTATACGATTATATTAAAACGTTAGATTCAGAAAAAACGGATGAACAAATGAAATACGCGACGGGTGAAATGGAAGAGCTTGTGTTTGGTGGCGATGCCAGGGAGCAGGGTGTCGGCATTATGACAGAAGAGCGCTGGCAAACCTTGATTGACCAGGTGTATGAGCTTAAATTAATCGAGAAAAAATTGGAGCCAGCTGACGTATACACGACTGAATTTTTAGAAAAAGCAGAATAAAAAGGAGCGAGTGCGCATGAGCCGTCAGCAGCAAAAGGCGTGGCAGGAATTTTTCCTGCCGCGCCTTACTACAAAAGAGATAAAAGAGATGAACAAAGAAAAAGGAGCGGTTGTGCTGCCAGTTGGCGCTATCGAACAGCACGGCCCTCACCTGCCGGTATACACGGACACCCTTATTGCAGAAGGAATGGTCACCTCTGTATTTGAACATTTTACGCAGGATGATTCGATTTGGCTGCTGCCGCCTATTCCGTATGGAAAAAGCAATGAGCATTTTGGGAAACCAGGCGTAATGACTCTATCAGCGAGCACACTTCAGCAGGTGGTGCTCGACATTGGCAGAAGCATAAAGGCGAGCGACTTTCGGCGTCTCGTTTTGTTTAATACGCACGGCGGCAATCTGGATCTTTTAAATATGATGGCAAGGGAAATCCGGATCGAAACAGGGCTGATGGTGTTCCGGATGAATGTCATGGATTTTAAAGCCACGCTTTCCGATTTGTATTCAAAGGAAGAGCTGCAATATGGTATTCACGGCGGCGATGTGGAAACGTCCATAATTTTAGCTTTAGAGGAAGAGTGGGTGCACATGGAGCAGGCCCCGGTAGAGTTTTACCATTATAAACAGGCGGTCGATATAAAAGGCGGTCCTTACGCTGCCTGGCTCATTGATGATCTGTCTGTCTCGGGTATCTCTGGTGAAGCAGCGTATGCCACAAAAGAAAAAGGAATGGAGACGATCGAGAGGCTCGGGATGCAAATGGCAGATACGCTGCGCCAGATCAGCACATTTGAGATGAAAGCGTTCCGGAAAAATTCCGTTGAAGCAAAGGGATAATGAAAAAGGAGGCGTATGATGAATAGGATTCAATCACTCCAGCAGACATTTGGCGAAGAGGTCATCCGTTTGGATGAACCCTATGTGAAAAAGATGTCCCGGGACTACTATTGGTATTCCCCCGTATTGAAAAAGCAGCTGTCTGGGTATGCAGGGGACTGTGTAGCAATTCCGAGGAATGAAGATGAATTAGAAGAGCTGCTGTCATTTGCCGCCCGGCACCGAATACCTGTTGTGCCTAAAGGGGGAGGCACGGGTAATTACGGTCAGATTGTACCGCTTCAGGGCGGGATCATTCTTGATACAACGAAGCTGAATGAAGTAAAAAACATCGAGAAAGGCTTTGGAACATTCGGAGCAGGCATCACACTCGGCAAGCTGGAGAATCTGTTAGCCGAAACAAACCAGGAGCTGCGATTTTACCCGTCTACTTATATGAAATCGACACTCGCAGGCTTCATTGCGGGGGGTACAGGCGGAATCGGCTCCATTGAATACGGCACTCTTTGGGATGAAGGGAATGTACTTGGACTAACGGTCATGACACTGGAGGAAAAGCCGAAGCGGCTTACGGTACACGGCAAGGAAGAGCTGGCCAGGTATATTCATAACTATGGTTTGTCCGGTGTAATCGTCGATGCTACCATCGCTCTTGCGCCAAAAACAAGCTGGCAGAGCATGATTGCTGAGTTTGAACGCTGGGAGGATGCGCTGTTCTTTTCTGAATATGTTGCGAAGGGGAAGCACATTCAAAAGCGGCTTGTTTCAGTAAGTGCTGCGCCGCTGTCGGCTTCTTTTCAGCCGCTTCGCTCTTTGCTGTCGGGAGATCAGCATATTGTGCTGCTGCAGATAGCCCCTCAGGATGTAGACTATGTTCAACAAATCGGCCAGTCCTATCAAGGGAAGTGGGCAGTAGATTTCAATACTTTTCTAGCTTCACAGCGTCTTCGAGCAACCGATTTTAGCTGGAATCATGTTACCCTCTGGAGAATGAAAGATTATCCTGATGATACGTACGTACAGGCACGCTTTGACCCTGAAAAGTTCCGGCTGCAAATGAACGAGCTGTCAGCTGCTTTTCCGGATGACATTTTTATGCATGTGGAATGGATCAAAGCAGGCGGGCAGGTGGTACCGAGCTCTCAGCCAGTGATCTGCTACAAAGCAGATGAGCAGCTGTTTGCCATCATGGAGAAATGCCGTCAAATAGGTATTCGCATCAGCAATCCGCATACGTATATATTGGAAGAAGGCGGAAAGGATGATTGGATTGAGCACATTTGCGCGGCAAAGCGGGTGAACGATCCATATAATCTGCTGAATCCCGGTAAAACAAAGCGCGTGGAGGTGACGGACCGTGTATGATCTTTTGATTCGAAATGTACACCTTCTTTTTTCAGAAACCAAATGTGATATTGCGGTTCAAGACGGAAAAATCGTAAAAATTGGCCAGCTTGCCGCACCGGCTCGCCAGGTGATTGAGGGAGAAGGGAGGGCCGCGCTTCCCCCTTATGTAGAGTCGCATATTCACCTTGATACAGCACTCACCAGCGGTATCCCCCATTTGAACGAGTCGGGGGAGCTCTTTGAAGGCATCGAGCTCTGGAATACATATAGAAGCCGCTTTTTAACAGAGGAAGATGTGAAAAAAAGAGCTCGAACCGTTATTAACGAAATGGTCCAGCAGGGTGTACTGTACATGCGGACAATGGTAGATGTGTCAGACCCTGATCTCACCGCTCTGCGTGCTCTTTTGCAGGTGAAAAAGGAGGTTGCTTCTTTTTTAACCCTGCAGCTCGTTGCTTTTCCGCAAAATGGGTTAACCGGAGACGGTGCCAGCCAGCTTCGCCGGGCGCTTGAGCTGGGGGCAGACTGCGCCAGTGCAGTCCCGCATCTTGAGCCGACGCGTGAGAAAGGAGTGGAATCTCTTCGGCTTTGTTTTGAGGTGGCAAATGAATTTGATGCAGATATTCATCTTTTTTGTGATGAAATCGATGATGGTGCCTCCCGTTTTGTAGAGACAGCTGCTGACCTTGCCCGGGAAAACGGAATGGGAAGAAGGGTGACCATCAGCCATGCAAATGCAATGGCGTATTATCCCGAGGCATATACGCGCAGGCTGATCGGCTCAATAAAAGCATCCGGCATTCAGATCGTTACCTGCCCGCTTATTAGTACCGCTGTGCAGGGCAGACTGGATAGCTGGCCGAAAGGACGCGGCTTAACACGAGTAAAAGAACTGCACGCAGCAGGGATCAATGTAGCCGTTGCGCATGATGATTTTTTAAGCCCTTTTTACCCGCTCGGAACAGGGTCGCTTTTATCAGCCGGTCATATGCTTTTGCATCAAGCGCACATGACGGGAGCCGATGATTTTGATGCGGTTTATAACATGATGACTGTTAATGCAGCGCGTGTTTTGGGCATTGAAAACTACGGTATGGCAGAAGGGCACCCGGCTCATTTGATTATTGTATCAGCCCAAAATGCTCATGACCTGCTGCGGCGCCAGCCTCCAGCAGAGCTTGTTTTATCTCGCGGGCGCATTATTAGCAAAACAATTCCAGCCAAAACAACGCTGATGATTGAACGGGCCTTTATATAAAAGGGAGTGAAGAAGATGGAGATGACGATCTTAAACGCACGCATACCGATTTGGGATGAAAATCTGTATTATAACGTAACGATCAAAGACGGTGCGATTATTTCAGTGGATGCACAGGAAGAGATGAAAAGCGGAGGCCTTCTTTTCTCGTTTTCACCGGCTGTGCAGGCAGAAAAAAATGGCGTGTGGGACGCGGCTGGCGCTATGCTGCTTCCAGCTTTTTCTGATATTCATATGCATCTTGATAAATCGCATTCACTTCCCTTCGCGCATAACGTCAGCGGTACACTGCAGGAAGCCATTGCAAGCTATGGGCAGGCTTCTCAATTTGTAACAGACGAAAATATGAAAGCCCGTATGAGGAAAACGGTACTTTCCGCACTGGCTCACGGAACACGGTCGATTCGAACCCACATTGATTTTCACACCCGGCTAAGTGAGGATGTGACCTTTCGCGGTGTTCGTATGGCGCTTGAGCTAAAAAAAGAATTTGAATCGATTGTTGATATTCAGGTTTATCCGCTTCTCCCCTATTATCCATATGATGAGCAGGATCGGGCCCGTATTGATCAGCTTTTTCAATTGGACATCGATGGCATCGGTGGCGCTCCACACATTGGCGAGGAGCCGCATGAAGGCGTTCGCGAGCTGTTTAAATATGCGGTACGGCACCATCTGCCGCTTGATATTCACACAGATGAAAGTGACGATCCGAATGTCGACACCATTTTTACCATTGCTGAAGAAACCATTAAACATGGCTATGAGGGAAGGGTGAATGTCGGACATTTATGCTCGCTTGCTGCGATGGATCAATCAAAAGCCGACCGTGTGATGGAAAAAATGAAAGAAGCCTCTTTAACCGCCGTCACGCTACCGGCAGCAAACCTTTATTTGCAGGGAAGAGGAGATAAGGGAACGGTCCGGCGCGGTGTTACACGGATAAAAGAGCTGAGGGAGGCTGGTATTCTCGTTGCAACGGCTTCTGATAATGTGTGTGATCCCTTTCATCCATTCGGGCGGGGCGATTTGCTTCAAATTGCTCAAATTACGGGCTATGCTGCGCACATGGGCGGAAAAAGGGATGTCATTGATCTTCTGCGTATGATTTCAGAAGATGCCTCGGCGATTATCAGGCAGCAGGAAAAAGGACTTCGAGTTGGAAATGAAGCGAGTTTTGTCCTTATTCACGCTTTTTCGGTGGAAGAATTATTCACCGAGCTGACGCAGACGCGTGCCGTTTTCGGAAATGGAAAATGGCTGTCTGTTATGGATACAAACGTGTCCTATAACTGGTCGGCTGTGAACATTCCATTGTGAGAGGCGGGGAAAACGATGACATCCATTACGGTCATCTACTATAGCGCATTTGGCCATATTGCTGCCCTAAGTGAGGCTGTAGCAGCTGGGGCTGAAAGGATAGAAGGCGTCACCTGCAAAAGGGTGCGGATCCCTGAGTTTTCGGATCCTTCCCTTCAGGTTGCCCGGCAGCGGCGTGAAGAAGTGCCTTCCGAACTTGGCCAGCATTTTCAATTAACAAAACGCATAGAGGATTACGAATTCGTTCAAAAAAAACAAGCAGACATTCCCGTTGCCACAATGGACGATCTGCGCGAAGCTGACGGCATTGTGTGGGGTTTTCCCACTTATCTGGGCACGATGCCGGGTCAGGTTAAATCTTTTTTAGATCAAGCAGGCGGGTTTTGCACCACGGGGGAGCTGGAAGGCAAACCAACCGCCGTGTTCACAAGTGCAGGTTCAATCCATGGAGGACATGAGGCGACAATCTTAACCTCGCTCGTTCCCCTTCTTCATCTTGGAATGATTTTTGTGGGACTGCCCTATACAAAAAATCCTGAATATTTGACGGACCAGGCGATTGGCGGATCACCATACGGAGCTTCTACACTCGCCGGGCCGGATGGGTCGCGGCAGCCATGCGAAGGAGAACAAACAATGGCGGCCCGTATGGGAGAGCGGGTGGCGGCGATTGCCCATTCTTTAAAACAAAGTCACAGACTGTAGACAAATGATTGATAACCGTCACATAAAGGGGATAGATTGGCGGCGTCCGAGCAGCTCCGCTTTCCATGGAGCAGGCGCTGAGCCCGACTTCACCTCGCGGCTTCCCCGGTCTCAGCTGCTCGCTAGTCCCATAGGAGTCTGCGCTGCCATCCCGCCTCCAAGTGCCTTGTGCAAAGGTTATATAGAGCTACAATGTCATATTTTTTCTTTAAAAAAAGAGAAAATATCTATCCAGTCCTTGGCTGATTGATCTTCAAAACCACTACGTGAAGTCCGGCAGGCTTCACTTAGCGGCTCTTTTTTTGAAAGAGAAAGACTTTGTCTACACACTGAGCGGCTGTCTCACTAAAAGACAGCCGCTGTTTGCATGTATTTAGTTCGCATTTGATGCCGCTGAAAAATGAGTTTGCCATTCAGCCAGCTCGTCCGGCACCATTGGCTTTGCATAGTAGTATCCCTGCACGATAAGCGACCGGGCCGTTCCCGTCAGGAAATCAACTTGTTCGGCTTTTTCCACACCTTCAATGACAATGTGTAAATTCAGCGACTGGCCAAGCGTGATGATCGCATTTAAAATCGCGGAATCTTTGTCTGACAGTGGAACCTGATCGACAAATGACTTATCAATTTTCAATGTGGTGATGGGCATCTGCCGCAAAAAGGAAAGGGAGGATACACCTGTTCCAAAATCATCAAGTGCTACTGGAAATCCCTGGGCACGGAATGAGCCAATGGCCCGAATGGCACTTTCGGCAGACTGGGCCACACTCGTTTCTGTAATTTCAAGCTCAAGCTGCTCCGGGTTTATGTGGTAGCGTTCCAATGTCTTTTTCAAAACTGTCTTTAGACGGGGAGATGTTACATATTCACCCGGAATGTTTACGGCGATTTTTTGATTCGGCAGGCCGCTTTTTTCCCACTCGGCAATTTGCCGGGCCGCCCGGTCAATGACCCAGTCGGTCAGCTCATTAATGCGGTGATGCTGCTCTAAAATAGGAATGAAAATGCCTGGCGACAGCATGCCGTGTTCCATGTGGCGCCAGCGAATGAGTGCTTCAAAACCGGCAAGCCGGTGGGAGTCCGCCATAATTTTCGGCTGATAAACAAGAAAAAGCTCATCTTTTTTCATTGCCCGCGTCAGCCCGCTTAAAATCTCCTGCTCAAAAGAAAAGCTGTGAACAGACGGGTTGAACAGCACAACCTCGTGTTCATATGAAAGAAGCGGATATTCCAGCACAGCCAGTGCTTCAGCATACAGCTGATGAGGATTGTCCGTACCGCTGACTGAAGAAACAGAGCACACCGAAGAGAGTTCAATCCATTTTTCTTCAATCTCAATCGGTTCCTTCCATTTTAATGCAATGGCCTTCATCGCCTGGACCAAAATGTCCGGTTCTACGGAAGGTGCAAGAAAAGCAAATCGATTTGTGCCGATCCGATACAAATCAGTAAAGCCCGGATGTGCCTCCCGCAATGTACACGCAATCTGCTGGAGCACTTTTTCACCAAACGAATAGCCATAGCTCTGGTTGATTTGTTCAAGGTTCTGAAAGTGCCAGATAGCCAAACTGCAGCGTTCAGTCGGTTTATTTAATGTTTTTTCAAATAACCGCCGGTTGGGCAGGCGGGTAGGACCATCGAAATAGCTGATCCGGTAGTCGATATAGCGGTCTAATACACTGGAAAACAGCAGCAGGATAAGCAGAAAAGACATGCCGAAAGCTATTGGGATGATGAGCATATTTGTATTGGCGTGCGCAGTGTGGCTGCCCGCCATATCAGAAGGTGAAGCGAAAAAAGTGATCGCCTTCATACCCGTGTAATGCATGCTTGAAACAGCCAGCCCCATTAAAAGAGAGGTGAAAAGCTTTATCGGCCATTTTTCCATCCATTTTCTCAGCTCGGAAAAAATAAACAGCGCTACAAAAGATACGACAACAGCGATCACAATGGATAAAACAAACAGGCCGGGATGGTACCGATAAACGGCATTTGTGGCCATAGCAGCCATACCCGTGTAATGCATTGTTGCAATGCCAATCCCGAGCGTAACGCCGGCAAGAGCAAAGGAAAGAACAGAATGCTTGGGCCGGCTCACTAAATAAAACGCTAAAAAAGAAGCGAGAATCGCAGGTGCGATCGAAAAAAAAGTCCACAGCAGATCAAAATGCATCGACATCGGCATAGAAAAAGCGCTCATACCAATAAAATGCATCGACCAGATACCAAAGCCCATCGAAAAAGAAGCGAGAAGAAGCCAGAGCGCCGGATGGAAAAAGCCGTTTTTTCGAACTCGTTCATTTAACGAAAGTGCTGTATAAGAAGCCAGACACGCAATAAAAACCGACAATAGTACTAATGAAAGTGAATGATCCCCAGATATCTCCACATATCCTGATGGAGGAGAAGATGTAAACATAAAGAATTCCTCATTTCTGCACAGTCCTATTTGTATTATCGGACAATTCTCCTTATTATTCTAGGATAAACATCCTATTTTTCGAAAAAAGATGATAAAAAGGAACATTATTCTACATAGCTGCATTCAAAAAGAAAAAATATTCATAAGATAAGCAAATATGTTAAAATGCGGAAAAATTTTTTCGTGCATTCTTATCATGCTTTTGTATGCTGAAAAAGGGGGAGGAGCATGAAGGGAAGAACTGAAACAGCATTTTGTATCTGCTACGATGGAGAACTATATGCTTTTAAACGCCAAGCTGCTTCAAGCAAAAGGAGAGCTTGGACAGTTTAAATAAGCACTTCAATCGGTCACAATATGGGAATGAAGAAGGAAATGTGATCTATGACCACATGTCAGAAAAAGAAAAAAACGGGCAAGGCAGGTGTTGATGGAGGCGCAGTCTTATTTTGATCAATTAAACGGACAGCCTTCAAGCAAGGATGTACTGACGGATGCTGAGTACGAAGCATATATTGATGCGCTGATCACCTATGAAAATATCACCGCCCAAAACAAAAGCGGCAATGCGGCCGAAGCTGTCCGAATCATCGATGAAGTAAACGCTAAACAGGCGGAGGCCTCTTTTCAGCAGCAACCGCAATAGGGAAAATCAGTCCTGCTTGTAGCAAGTGCCATTAGACCCTGCAAGCATACTCATTTTTCCAATGCTAGCGAACTATTTACGTAATTTCCTCTAGATGCTAAAATCAGCTCAATACACCTAGATAGGAGACTAGCATACTTGAATAAGTACACATTTTTTACCGCCGCTACTGCTGCCACTGTCACTGTTGCAAGCTTTACAGCCCCTGCAAGCGCAGATTATGATTATGAGTTCCCATTTACAGACGTGGGGGAACGGTATGCAGAAGCGGTTGAGTTTTTATATATCATTGACGCGATTAACGGTGTTTCTGAAACGAAATTCGGCACTCAGCAAACACTTACACGTGGAGATGCAGCTGTTATTCTGGCATATGTGCTTGATCTGGACACAGAAAATGCCCCGGATGCTGGGTTTAAAGATTTAAATAACCGTGTAAAAGGCTCTGTTAATGCGCTTGTAGACTACGGCGTTGTGTCTGGCGTAACCAAAACACAATTTAAGCCGGGCGAACCGCTTAGCCGCGGCGCAATGGCTAAATTTCTTGTAACCGGTTTTGAACTGGAAGAATACGCAGAAGAAACGCCGTTTACGGATGCAGGAGGCGTATTCCAGCCTTATATTGAAGCGCTATACGGCACAGGCATTACAAGCGGAAAAACAGCGACATCCTACGGCACCAACCAGAACATTACCCGCGGCGAGTTTGCGAATCTGCTTTACGCCACGTTTATGTTCGGTTCTTATGCCACAACAATAACAGGAGCACAGGTGACGTCCGCTACATCAACGAGTATCTCGCTTGAAGAAGAGGTACCAGAGGAGTATTCAGCAAGAGATGTGGCAGCCCAGCTTTATTTCTCTATTGTATACAGCGATCAGACGCAGACCGACTTTGAACCAACATCTTACTCCCTGTCGCCGGACCGTAAAACATTGACGATCAATCATAAAAATGAAGATTTAACCGGCAAAAAAGGAATCATGGAAGTTGATGACTTTGAGAAAGTAATCGAGGCGCCATTTGACTTTACAGCAACCGCTACAACGTCTGGTGCAAGTATAGCTGATTCATTCGAGCAGCCAGCTGGCGTACCGGCAACTAAAGCCGTTCAATAAAGAAGACAAAAAGCACTCCGAATAGGGAGTGCTTTTTTCATTCTGTTGAAATAGGATGTTATTCAGCTGAATCACCCTCAAAATCTATATATTTAGTGACCGTCCTTAGCCGAAGAATGGAAAAAGCGGCATTCGCGGGGCTCCGCTTTCCAAGGGGCAGGCGGTGAGCTCGTCTTCATCGCTTCGCGGCAAATCCGATCTCACCTGTCCCCCGTCTTTACGGTAGTTTAAAAGGATACGTTCAAATGGGCGTGCAAGCTTGATGGCTCTTCTCATTTGAGAGACGATGCCTTGATCGGTGTCTGCCCCCTGAAGAAACCGGCAATTTCTACCGACTGCTTCTTGTTTAGAATAACCGGTTACACGCTCAAATCCTTTGTTGACGAACACAATAGGATTATCCTGCTTGGACGTGTCTGTCATAACAGCGCCTGCTTCGATCAAATCCAGAGTGTGAATCAATAATGAGGAAGCGTGTTTTTTAGGTGAAAGTTCCATAAGGCTCTCCTTTATGTGTGCCTGTTCCTTTTAGATTGGCAGCTTAACAATCGTTGCTCAGCCGTGGGTTTATACCCTTTTTCCTATATTGTCAAACGTTTAAATAGTTTAAAAGCAGGAGGTTGGAGCAGTTAAAACGGAAAAAATGGGATATGTAGAAGGGGAAAAGTGATATAGTATGGTATAAGCAGCTGTTTCGAGAAAAAAATAAAAAGCCATTCTTTCTACTTAAAGAATAATAGAAATAAAGAGTCCAGACTAGCGTACCACTCTTTTTTACTTATACAAACGAGGAGGCTGTTCTATTTACAGCTGTCGTTTGTACATAAACCAATTGATAAGGAGCTGAGCGATGATGAACATCCGACTGCTTCAGCCTGGTGAAAAACCGCCCTATAGCCTTCTGCTGCTCGCTGATCCGTCCCGTCACCTTGTCGAACAATATGTGAGCAGAGGCCGCTGCTTTCTGTTTGAAAAAGGAAAGGAAGTCATCGGTGTGTATGTGCTTTTGCCAACCAGCCCCCGCACAATTGAGCTTGTCAATATTGCGGTAAAGAAATCCTGTCAGGGTAATGGGTTTGGAAAAAGGCTTATTGCTCATGCGATCGAGCAGGCAAGAGGCGAAGGGTACCGGACGATAGAAGTTGGTACCGGAAATTCAAGTTTTGCACAGCTGGCTCTTTATCAAAAATGCGGTTTTTCCATAACCGGGATCGATCATGGCTTTTTTCTCCGTCATTATGAGGAAGCCATTTTGGAAAATGGTGTTCAGTGCCGAGACATGGTTCGGTTAGCGAGGGAGCTGTAACAGGAAGCCTTTAACAGAGGGCTTTTTTTTAGGTTAAAATACCGGCATGTTTCTTTAAAAAATGCCATAAAAGCCGATGTAATAAAAGAGAGCGCTGAACAGGCGATTGAGTGAGGAGGAACAGAATGAAAAGAAAAAAAACAGGATCTCTGAAACAAACCGTCATCGTGCTTGTAACAGTGCTGTTGATCGGTTTGTTTCTTATGATTGGGTCCTTTATGTACATGAATACAAAAAAAGCGATAGACCAAACTGTCCGGGAAACATCGATCCTGCATGCTGAGCGGATTGCCGATAGTATTGAACCCGAGCAATACGCCGGTTTTTTAACAAATCCGAAAAAAGATGAAACGTACGAAAAACTTCGTATTCAGCTTAATGACTACCGGGAAAAAGTGGGAGCGATGTATGTATACACATTGCAGGCAGACGGCGAGTCACTTGGGATTATGGTGGATGGCATGGCCAAAGCGGAAGACGCGGTTGCGATTGGTGAGCCGACCACTGCAACGACGTTTGAGGATGTGGCGCCTGTATTCAAAGGAGAAACAGCCGCAACAGAAATCGTCAGTGATCCAGACTATGGTGACTATATGTCCGCGTTTGCTCCTATTAAAAATCTCGATGGTCAGGTAATTGGCGTTCTCGGTGTAGATATGGAAGCCAGTCTTGTTCAGTCAATCGTGAAAAATGTACTTCAGGAGTCGCTTCCCTTGCTTGTGGCTGGACTTCTAGGAACACTTGCTTTGCTGCTGGGGATTTTATTTTGGTTCCTGACAAAACGACTAAACCCGCTGACAAAGCTGAACGCGGCAGCTGCCCTTGTGTCAAAGGGGCATATTGGTGAAGCCAAAAGAGAAATGGATGCATCCGGGATCACATCAAACGATGAAATTGGTTTATTGGGCCGGTCAATCCAAACGATGATCGATACGCTAGAAAGCATGCTAAAAGATATCCAGCTTCATTCCACTGATGTAAAGGAACATAGTGAGGCGTTACAGGATATGTCCCACCATATGAAAGAATCAAGCGGTCAAATTGCGGTGACGATGGAAGAGATGGCGACTGCCACGGAACAGCAGGCCCGGGCTGCAACGGGTATTTCAGAAGAAATGAACCGCTTTTCTTCTCTTATTTCAGAAACGGTCAAGCAGGGGGATGCGATCTCCGGCTCGTCCAATGAGATGATGCAGCGCACAAAGGAAGGCGAGGCAATGATGGCCGAGGCAATCAGTCAAATGGATGAAACCCGTGCAATGGTGCACCAGTCCGTTCGGAAAGTGACAGAGCTGGAAGAAAAAACGAATGAAGTGCATGCACTTGTTTCCTTTATCAGCGGGGTCGCAGACCAAACAAACCTGCTCGCACTCAATGCGGCCATTGAAGCGGCGCGAGCCGGTGAAGCGGGCAGAGGGTTTGCGGTAGTAGCAGAAGAAGTCCGTAAGCTGTCCGACCAGGTTTCCACATCTGTTCAAGGAATTCAGCGCATCGTCCAAAGCGTGAATGAAACGACCAATGAAATGGCCGCTTTTTTGGAGAAGAGCCTCCAGCAGGTTGAAGCGAGCAAAACCGGTCTGGACCAAACTGGTGCTGCTTTTGGAAGCATGGCAGGCGAGATTCAGTCCATGGACCAGTCGATCAAACAAATGCAAAGCCGCCTGCAGGAAGTGCTGAACCGCCAGAGTCAGATGACTAGTTCTCTTTCAGAGGTGGCAGCCATTTCCGAGCAAAGTGCAGCTGGCATCGAAGAAGTGACGGCATCCGCTGAACAAATGAATGGGCTGGCACATACAACACAGGACCAGGTAAACAAATTGCAAATGATGTCTGGCGAGTTAAATGAATTAAATCAAAAATTTACGTTGTAATTACAAATAATGCGCAGTCCTTTGAGAAAGGGCTGTTCATTATTCCAGAAAAGAACAGGTTCGTTTACGTTATCTTTACAATTGGCTCACAGCACCTGCTGTAGAGCCTTTTTTGGTTTTCCACCTATTTACAAGAATTCAACATAACTTTTATTTCCCTTTTACTCTTCGTTCACAATGAACCGCTACAATAAACGATAAGTAAATCGAGTTAGAAGAAGTGGAGGAAATTTTTATGCGTAAATATGTTTTGCCAGTAATGGCAATTGCAGCCCTGTCAGCAGGCTGTTCACAAGAAGCGTTGCAGTCCGGTGAAGCGGCTGAAGAACAAAAAGAGGGCGGTGTATCCGGTACGCTTAGCTTTTACACGTCGCAGCCGGACCAGGATGCGCAGGCACTTGTAACAGCATTTCAAGACAAATATCCGGAAGCAAAAGTCGAAACGTTCCGCTCTGGCACCGAAGAAGTGATTTCCAAGCTGCAGGCGGAACAGCAGGCGGGAAGTGTTCAGGCGGACGTCCTGCTTGTAGCCGATTCAGTCACGTTTGAAAGCTTAAAAGAATCGGATATGCTGATGGATTATAAATCACCGGAAGCCGCCCATATTCCAGAGGAGTTTGTGGATCCGGACGGCGCCTACACGGGCACAAAGGTCATGGCGACCGGGCTTGTCGTAAATACGAACGAAGCAGAGGGCATGCCTACAAGCTGGAATGTGCTGACAGACGAACAATCAAAAGGAAAAAGCATCATGCCGAGCCCATTTTATTCAGGTGCCGCCGCTTATAACCTGGGCGTGATAACGAGGCAGGAAGAATTAGGCTGGGATTTTTACAAAAGCTTGAAAGAAAGCGGAATGGGCATTACCAAAGGGAATGGCGGCGTGCTTGAAGCCGTCGCATCTGGTGAAAAAACGTACGGAATGGTTGTTGATTTTGTAGCGGCACGTGCAAAGCAGGAAGGCTCGCCGGTGGAGCTTGTTTACCCGAAAGAAGGGGTGCCGGTTATCACTGAGCCGATCGGTATTATGAAAAATACAGACAACGAAGAAACAGCCAGAGCGTTCGTGGACTTTGTTTTGTCCGAGGAAGGACAAAAGCTGGCCTCGGAAATCGGCTACACACCAATCCGGGAAGGAATTGAAGCGCCGGAAGGACTTCGTACACTGGATGAAATGAAGGTTTTGAGCGCCGACACAGCTGAATTATTGAAAGCACGTGAAGAGGACAAGGAACTGTTTGGCGGCATGTTTGGTCAGCAGTAGAAGGAGGTTATCATGATTTCACCTCAATCGGTTGCACCGGAAAGAAGAAGAGAAGCCCCTTCGTTCTCTTCTTTTTTCGCAATAAAAAAATGGTTTATGATACTCGGCCTTCTGCTTGTCATCCTTGTGTTTGCTGTACCGGTTCTTCGCCTTCTCCTGCTCAGCGTGCTGGAGGATGGGGCATGGTCGGCGGCTCATTATACTCATGTACTCCGTGAAGCAGCTACATGGACAGCCGTTAAAAATACGCTTTACACGGTTACCGGGTCAACCTTGCTGTCGCTTGTACTGGGCGTATCAATGGCCTGGACAATGGCTTATGTGCACCTGCGTGGAAAACGGTGGATCCAGCTGTTTATTTTTCTGCCGTTTATTATTCCATCGTATATTACGACACTGGCCTGGATTCAGTTTTTGGGCAAAAGCGGGCCGGTATTTTCGTTGTTTGGCTGGGCACCTAACCTGTACAGTATGGGCGGCATTATTTTTCTGCTCGGGATTTCTCATTATCCGCTTGTGTACTTGTTTACGGTCGATGTATTCCGCAAAATTCCGCGAGAGCTGGAGGATGCAGCGAGAACAGCTGGAGCCGGCAGAAAACATGTCCTGATGAAAATTGTGCTGCCGCTTGCATTGCCCGGTATTGCTGGCGGAGGCCTGCTGGCGTTCTTAACGAACCTGGATAATTTCGGGATACCTGCTTTTTTGGGTATTCCTGCCAATGTTCGTGTGCTGAGCACCTACATTTATGAGCAGATTGCCGGATTCGGTCCATCTGCTTTTGCCCGGGCGGCAGTTTTATCCGTTTTGCTCGGTACCATTGCACTCGCTGGCACCCTTGTACAGTGGCTGCTGCTAAAAAGAAGCCGGGTGACGGAAACGGCTGTCCGTGACACATCGCCGCGCATTTTCCTGACAGCGTGGCGCCAGCGGCTTCTTGAAGCCAGTATATGGCTATTTTTAGGAATGACCAGCCTGGTGCCATTTCTGGCTATGGGAGCCCTGTCACTTGTAAAAGCATATGGACTGCCGTTTCGACCAGAGAATCTATCCCTTAAAAATTATCATTATGTATTTTTAGAAGATGCTAAAACCGGCTCTGCCCTGTGGAACAGTGTATCTCTGGCGGTTGTCACAACAGTCATCTGTTTAGTAGCAGGAACCGCTCTGGCTTATGTACGCTACCGGGGAGGAGGCTTTCTGCCAACATTGATGGAGCTGTTTGTAACGATTCCATACGCACTGCCGGGAACGGTGCTCGCCCTTTGCATGATTTTCGCCTGGATGCAGCCAATTCCTGGCTGGAATCCTGGCCTGTATGGCTCGATTTGGATCCTGCTTATCGCGTATGTAACTCGTTTTTTTGTCCTGCAGGTAAGAGGAAGCTACACCGCACTGCTGCAGGTAGATCCATCGATGGAAGAAGCGGCGAGAGTGTCCGGCGCACACGGCTGGACCAGGTGGAGGCGGATTTTACTGCCGCTGCTGTTTCCGGGGCTTGCCGGCGGCGCCCTGCTCGTTTTTTTAATGGTGCTGACAGAGTTAACGGTTTCGAGCCTGCTCTGGTCGACCGGCTCGGAAACGATTGGTGTCGTTATTTTTAATTATGAGCAGTCGGGCTATACAACGTATTCCACTGCTTTTGCAAGTGTGCTTGTGCTGGCCATTTTGGCAGGAGGCTTATCTTTTACTGCTTTCGGCAGGCAGTGGGAGCGAAAGGTGATGAAAAAGCAATGATTCAAGTAAACAATGTAACAAAAAAATACGGTTCCTTCACGGCCTTACATGAGGTGAATTTTCACATACGAAAAGGAGAATTTATCGCAATTCTTGGACCGTCCGGCTGTGGAAAAACAACCCTTTTAAAGCTTTTGGCCGGCTTTATGGAGCCATCTTCAGGAGATATTCACATAGACGGCCGGCTGACGGCTTCAAAAAATCGGATTATTCCGCCCGAGAAGCGAAACATCGGCATGGTTTTTCAGTCGTTTGCGCTCTGGCCGCATATGACGGTATATGAACATGTCGTGTTTCCGCTGCGCCATCACCGCCACACACGCGATGAATGGAAGCAGGACATGGTCGCACGTGCGCAGCATGTATTGAAGATGGTCGGGCTCGAGCAATTATTTGATCGCTATCCGTCCAAGCTGTCCGGCGGCCAAAAGCAGCGGGTAGCACTTGCACGAGCGATTGCGCCGCTGCCGGACGTGCTGCTTATGGATGAACCGCTCAGTGCGCTTGATATTGAACTGCGCATGGAGATGCGCAATGAAATTCAGCGCATTCACCGTGAAACCCATGCCTCGGTTGTGTATGTTACACACGATCAGGGGGAGGCGCTCGCGATGGCAGATCAAATTATCGTCATGAATAACGGCAAAATCGAGCAGATCGGCTCACCCGAAGAGGTGTACACAAAACCGGAAACCGCCTTTGTCGCTTCATTTGTCGGCAAGTGCAATATGGTAAAAGGAAAGTGGCACCAAAACCGTTTCGTCCCGAATGAATTTCCTTGGGAACAGTGGCCAGATATTGGCATTGCGGACTCTTTAAAACAGCAGGGACTATGTCCGGTTCGTCCGGAACAGTGGCATATGACGGGCCACAAAGGAGAAGGATTGAAAGGCACGATTCTGTCTGTTCAGTATCAGGGCAAAGAAATTCATTACATGGTTGAAGTAGAAAATGAGAACTGGACGGTCCATCAATCTGTTTTTCAGCCGAAATACAGAATAGGCGACACCGTCAGCTTAAGCTTAAAAGCAGAAAAAAACATCCATGCAGCTACTCTTTAAGGAGAGAGCTGCTTTTTAGTAGACAAAAGCCTGAAGAAAGGCCGGATTCTACTTTCTGGCCATTGATTACTGGAATCCAGCCCTAAAAACCCGCTCCCAGTTAGGAGCGGGTTTTATGACTTGCTTATTTTGCTGCCGCGAAGCGTTCCTGCTCCACTTTTAGCAAGTTGTTTACAGCACTGAAGAGCGCTTTAACAGAAGAGTTCATAATGTCCGGATCGATGCCGCAGCCCCAATAAACAGTGCCGTTGTCAGATGTGATGCTGACATAGGAAACGGCATTGGCCTGCGAGCCAATTTCCTGTGCATGTTCTTTGTACGTTAAGTCTTTGTAAGAAATACCAAGCTCTTTTTGAATCGCGTTATTCACCGCATCTAAGCGGCCGTTTCCGCTGCCATGCCACTTGTTTGACTGGCTGTTCACATTCACGTCAATCGTGATGTTGATCGTGTCTTTTCCTTCAAACGTATAGTCGACAAGCTCGGCCGGTGCGCTGACATTGACAAACTCCTTCATAAAGATGTCATGAATTTCATTTGTCATCAACTCTTTTTGATTGCGGTCAGACACATCTTTCACTTTATATCCAAGCGCTTCACGCATTTTCGGCGGAAGCTCGAAGCCATACGCCTGTTCAAGCAGGTAGCCAATGCCGCCTTTGCCGGACTGACTGTTGATTCGGATCACTTCACCTTCATATTCGCGGCCGATATCTTCCGGATCAACCGGCAAGTAAGGAACGGTCCAATGCTCGCGCTCTTGCTGCTCGCGCCATTTCATTCCTTTAGCAATCGCGTCCTGGTGGGAACCGGAGAAAGCGGTAAAAACGAGCTTGCCGGCATACGGCTGGCGATCTGGCACGGTCATACGGGTAACGCGCTCATATACTTCCTGAATGGCTGGCAGGTTATCCAGGTTTAACTTTGGATCCACGCCATGTGTGTACATATTCAGCGCCAGTGTAACGATATCGACGTTTCCAGTCCGTTCGCCGTTTCCAAACAGCGTACCTTCTACGCGATCTGCACCAGCCAGCACACCAAGCTCTGCATCTGCTACGCCGGTGCCGCGATCGTTGTGCGGGTGAAGGGAGAGAATGACGTTTTCCCGATACTTCATATTTTCGCTCATAAATTCAATCTGGCTCGCGTATACGTGCGGCATCGACATGGATACGGTTGCCGGCAGGTTAATAATAACCTTGTTATCGGCCGTTGGCTCCCATACATCAAGGACGCTGTTGCACACATCAAGTGCGTATTCAATTTCTGTACCTGTAAAGCTTTCCGGCGAGTACTGGAACTTAAAGTTACCTTCGACTTCCGCTGCATATTTTTTTAATAGCTTTGCACCGCTGACAGCAATTTCCTTGACTTCTTCCTTCGAGCGTTTAAATACCTGCTCGCGCTGCGCGAGTGACGTAGAATTATACAAGTGAACAACCGCGCTTTTTGCGCCGCGAAGCGATTCGAAAGTTTTCTGGATAATATGCTCACGTGACTGTGTTAATACTTGAATCGTTACGTCATCTGGAATCAAATCTTGTTCAATCAATGTACGAAGAAATGTGTACTCGGTTTCTGATGCAGCCGGGAAGCCTACTTCGATTTCTTTAAAGCCGACATCAACAAGCACCTGAAAATACTCCAACTTTTCCTGAAGATTCATCGGGATAATCAAAGCCTGGTTGCCATCACGTAAATCAACGCTGCACCAGGTCGGCGCTTCGGTAATATATTCTTTTTGCGTCCATTTCAAGCTTGTTGCCGGCGGCATAAAGTAATTGCGCGTATATTTGTTTACATTTTTCATCGGTTGTCATCCTTTCATATATCGAACTCAATAAAAAACGCCCGCCATCTCTGTAAAGAGACGACAGGCGTTAACCTTCCGTGGTACCACTCTTGTTGGCTTATGCATCTACATAAACCCGCTTAAAGGCTGATTACGGGGCGTCCGTCAAAGCTTACTTTGTTTCAGCTTTGCCGCTCATGGGCGAGTTGGGGAAGCGATTGACTGCCTTTCACCAAAGCGGCAGCTCTCTTGACAATCACAATTCCTTAATGCTCCCAGTCGAAGCGTTTTATCGTTTCATTTTTTCCATCGTATTATCGATTGGCGCTTTTGTCAATGCGAATTGAAGAAATTGTACGAAAATTTCACGAAAACAGTTTATTTACCGCTGCCAGAGCCACATGGCAAGCCATAAAAAAACAGCTGTCCAAACAAGCAGCACAACAATACCGGCTTTCCAGTTTTTCGGTTTTCCCTTTTTCATCAGCTCCTGTGCTCGCACTTCGCAATCAGCCCTGACCTGTAGTGGAATCATTTTTAAGGAAAGAAAAATACCGAGCGGAACGAGCAGAATGTCATCCACAAAGCCGAGCACCGGTATAAAATCGGGAATCAGGTCAATAGGGCTGAAGGCGTAAGCGACGACGCAGGCAGTAAAGGCTTTTGCATACCAGGGCACCCGCGGGTCACGGCAGGCAAAATAAAGGACGAATAAATGGCGTTTTAACTGCCTTGCCCACTCTTTTAAACGTTTCATCCTGTATCTCCTTTTGTTTTTTTCATCATACCATGAAAAAAAGACGTTCAGTTCTTTTGGAGGAATCTTGTCATTTCGCTTTCTGCTTTTGAACAGGTGCAGAAAATGAAAGCGGGTGTCACTTTGCTGATGGGAATGAATATGAAAAAGCGTGGGTATATTGGAAAGATGTTGAATAAGCAAAAGTAAAGTGAAAAAGGAGCGGTTCACATGTATTTTGTGAATGATGATCACGCTGTCAATTTTAAATTAACAAAAATTCAATGGGAGTTTGCTCAATATGATTTTGAATATGCAGCTGCCTGCTATGTGCTTGCGGTGCCGATGATATTTGAGCATATTGTTTCTGAGCTCGATACACATGAAACACCGGTTGACTGGATCCTTCAGTGGGAAGAGGACGACTCTAGCTATAATCTGAGTGCCAGCGCGGTTGAACTCGGGCGGCTCGCTCTTCATCTTTGGAATGGATCAGGCCCTTTTCATTTGCTGCAATGTTTAGAGAGCCTGCAGAGCCACCACCATGATGTCGTTAAAACGGCGATGGATGTTCGGATGGGAAGGGCGGTATAAAAGCCGCTTTGACAAAGGAACAATGTGATAAGAAAAAGGAGTTAAGAGGGGGAAATGATGGATAGATGTACAGCAGGACATAGCGAAGGATCAGGTAAAGAAACAGCCGTTTTAATCCAGCAAAGCGGCATTTGCAGATTAATCTATCAGATGTAACGAAAAGAGGCAGTGACGGCCTGTCCCTCGTAAACCCTCTTATAACAGCAAAAGATATGCCGTCTCACAAAGCAGGACATCCTTCCTCCCTTTTCTCGATAGATTAGGATGACACTGCAGGACAGCGGAGGACGTTTTATAAAAAAATAATAAAAAAAGGTTTAACTGTAAATCTATCAGGGTATAAAAAGAAAACCACACAATAAGTGTGTGGATAAGCAGGATGGCGAGAACAGCTGTTACTGTATGCGGCTCAAACAAGTCTGGTGCAAAAGTAGATTTCGGGAAAATGTCGAGTTTCTTTCATTCTTTCAGTAGGTAACATGATAAATAAAACTGAACTAATAAGGAGGAAATGAAAATGACTTCGTTACATGAATTTGATCCTGGTGCAGCAGACCTTCAGTCCATGCATATTTTAACAAAAATGGCCGCAGAAGACGACGGAGTCTATATTCTAGCCCGTGAACGAGATATTACGAGAGATACAGCTGACAAATCTGATGAAGAAAAATTAAGAGATCAATATATTTTGTTTAGTAGCTTGTTTTAACACAGTGAATCACTCAAAAAAGAACATCCGAACCCGTTCGGATGTTCTTTTTTATGGTTAAAGGCCCATACAACCTGAAAAATCTAGTTAGCAGACGAAAACGTCATAAAAAACATCTGTTTCTCTTCAATTCCAAAAGCAGACTTTGGATTGAAAAAAGGAGATTCGATTTCTAATGAAGACAACAATTTTCCTAGAGTTTTAAAAAATGGGTCCATATCAAGTCATTTTGCTAATTTTTGCTTTTTTTAGTAAAGTTTTAAAAAACAGAGCAAAAGGAGAGGTAAGATGATATTGGAAGCCGTTATGCTGCAAGGTACGGCCAGGAATGGAAGAAGAATATGAGAATGCCTTTCGAGAGGCGTCATCGATCATTGCCTCCATGAAGAGGTGTATAGAGCATGAATGGCAGCGCTGCATGGAAGAGAAGGGGAAATATTTGCTTTTAGTCCAGTGGGAGCGGCTGGAGGATCATATAGTCGGATTTAAAGAATCTTATCGTTTTTACGATCCATTCCCGGTCGTCGAGCATTTTGAGCGGGTGAGCATAAAGACAGGAAAAACAGACGGATGAAACAGGATGCTGTGGTGATTGTTTTGCATGAAATATGGGGAGTGAACTTGCATATAAAAGGGGTATGCCGGACACTTTTGGCATGTCAGCTCGACGTATATTGTCCAGATTTACTCGGAAACAGCACGCACTTTACATATGGGCAGGAGAATGAGGCCTATACCTTTTTTAAGGAGCAGGTTGGCTTCGAAAAAGCAGCTGGGCAGGTAAAAGCACTCATTGCCGAATGCAGGCAGCAGTATAAAAAAGTGTTTTTGGTTGGGTTTAGTGCAGGAGCTGCCGTTGCCTGGATATGCAGCGGGGAAAAAGGGGTTACAGGTGTGATCGGTTTTTACGGATCCCGTATCCGTGATTACTTGTTTGTTACGCCGGCCTGTCCGGTTTTATTATTTTTCCCGGAGAGCGAACCGGCTTTTAAGGTGAGTGAGGTTATAAAAGCACTTGATCACCCGTTGGTCCAAACAGTTCAATACAAAGCGGCCCACGGATTCAGTGATCCTTTTTCATCGAACTATAACCAGGAGACAGCAGAACGAGCATTCAGCGAAGTATTTGCTTTTATTCGTAAAAGAAGGGAAACGGATGATGCGCTATAAGGAGCATGGGAATAGAAGAGCACCCATACTTGTTTTTTTACACGGCGGCGGAATCGGCGGCTGGATGTGGGACAGGCAGGTCGATTATTTTAATGATTATCACTGTTTTGTGCCCGAGCTGCTGGAAAATGACAAGCCCTTTTCCATATCCGGCGCCGCAGATGAAGTCAGTAAGCTGATAGAAGAAAAGGGTGCGGGCAAACGTATTATTGTAATTGGCTTTTCCCTTGGTGCTCAAGTGGCGGTGGCGCTGCTCGGGCAAAAGCCAGATTTAGTGGATAGGGCTATGATTAACAGTGCGCTCGTCAAGCCCCTCCCCTTTTCTAATCTGACTCAAACGATGGTAAAGTACTCACTGCCGCTCATTCAAGTAAAAGCATTTGCCCGTCTGCAGGCCAGATCAATGTATATTAACGCAGATTATTTTGACAGGTATTACAAAGAAAGCTGCCAGCTGCCGGCATCTGTTTTTCTCGCAATGATAAAAGAAAATCTATCCTTTTCAATCCCGTCCTCGTTCGGCCAGGCAAGAGCCAATATATTTGTAACGGTAGGTGCAAAAGAAAAAAACGTGATGAAGCAATCGATGCAGGCGCTCGTCCAAACGCATTCCAATGCCAGAGGCTATATGATCCCGAATATGGGACACGGCTTTTCGCTGGCCCAGCCCGAACAGTTTAACCAAATGCTGGCGCAATGGCTGTCTATAAAAGAGTGATCTATTTATAAAGAGGAGGCTGAAAGAAATGAATGAACAATTTCCGATTGGGCCATTTATGCGTCCGGAACACGTAACAGTCGATACGATAGAGAGCTGGAAAAGGGATATACAGGCTTTTCCTGCGCTGCTGCGTCAAACAGTGGAGGACCTAACAGACGAGCAGCTTGATACCCCGTATCGAGACGGCGGCTGGACGGTTCGGCAGGTTGTCCATCATCTTGCAGACAGCCATATGAATGCGTTCATTCGCTTTAAGCTCGCATTAACAGAAACCATGCCGGTTATTAAGCCGTATGACGAAGCAGCATGGGCGCGGCTTCCGGACAGCTGTCTGCCTGTTGACGTGTCTCTTTCCCTGCTTGAAGCGCTCCATGCAAGATGGACGGCTCTTTTAAACGGACTGCCAGACAGTGACCTGGAAAAAAGCTTTATTCATCCTGATTCCGGCCAGGTAACTGTCGGCGAAAACATTGGTATATATGCCTGGCACGGCCGTCATCATCTGGCACATATTACTTCACTGTGCGAGAAAAGGGACTGGGTGTAAAAAATAGAGTAATAGCAAGGAGGCTTTCTTCATGTACCAAAATGGATGGCAAAGAATTTATTTTAACGACAAGAATAACCTGTTTGAAGACCGAAACGGCTTTAATGTGCCGTCGGATGTACCAAATCCATTTCTTGGCTTGCAGACATTGCTTCGCGGGGCAAGTGAAGTAGACCTTATTCATCCCATCACCGGGGAGCCGCAGCGTTACAAGCTGATGGAATATCAGTTCGGCGATTATGTGCTGAAATATGCGACCGCCGATTTGGATGTGGATGGAGAAATATTTACGTGTGTGTGGCGCAAGACCGAGCCGTTTCCACGAATGAACGAAGCAAATCAATTGATGCCAGAAACAGAAGCGGGGCAATATCCGCATTCATATGGTGTGTATCATTCTGTCCCGGGAATGAAGGCGTTTATTGAGCGCTACGAAAATGTATCATTCGCTCATTTGTGGGCGGAGTATGATGCATTTTTAAACGAAAAATTCGGCCGGCTGTGTATACCGCTGCTGCCGGGAAGAGAGAAAAAACAAGTGTTAGCGGCTTTTGAAGTGTACGGGTCAGAACCAATCGGGGATTTTGTCACCCTCTACACACTTTGTGATGGAAATGATACCGATGCCTGGCTCGATCAAATTGATGAAGAAGGATATGCATACGCGCATATCGGTGGAAATCTGCTCATGAACCTGAGTGAAATCCTTAATGAAGTAGAGCACGCCGGACGCAGTGTGAAAAGCCAATATCCGATCGAGTCGATTCCAGCAGGATATGTTAAAAACAATGAAATGCTTTCAAGCAAAATTCCGATTCACCATGATGGCGGCGGAAACTTTATCGCGATTGACCTTGATCCGGATGCAGAAGGGCAGTACGGGCAAATCGTCGAAGTGGATCATGAATACAGCGAGCGGGTTGTCCTTGCCTCAAGCTTAAAAGAATATGTGACCATTTTATATTACTTCGTCAAAGAGCTCGGTATCATTGATAATGGAGAAGACTTTGAAGGAGAAAACCCTTTATCTTTCTATATAAGGAGAAAATAAAAGCAGCGGATTTATCCGCTGCTTCAGGCTGTTGACAAACGCTCACTTTCGGCGTCACTTGCCGGCTGTGAATGCTCATGACCATTAAAAGGTCACTCCGCTTCCCAGCCGGCTGCGTTCCTTGAAAGCCAAACGTTTTCAATCAGCCTGCTTTCTAACTTTGTCTACACTCTCAAGCAGCGGAGCTATCCGCTGCTTCAGGCTCTTCTTTTTCCGTAAATCCAGTCTTTTTCCCGTTCATGCTGCTGTATAAATCGGGCAGTGTCTTCGAAGGTCTTTTGCTTCGTTTCCTCATCCCAGATAAAACCTGGCGCGGGGGAGCCGGTATTCCTTTTCAGGATTATCGGCTTTTTGTTTAGCAGAGCCGCCTGGTACAGCAAATCCTGGATCGCGCTTTCTTCAAGAGCGCCCGGTTCATCGATGAATAGAAAAAAATAACTGTCTCTTACGGGCGTGGGCCGCAGTGTTCTTAAGCATTCCCTTTTTGCCCTTTCTTCATCAGCCGGCATGGAATAGGTGATGCCGTATTGATCGAACACACGGAAAAGCTCCTCTGCTACTGCCTGATCCTTCGGCTGAAACGCTACAAACACATCATACTTTGGCTGTGCGGCAATACCATCAAGCCATTGCTGGCGGTAGTCTGTCATTTTTCCCCTCACACTCCTTCGTTTTTATCATTGTATCAAAACCGCCGCATTAGAAAAAAAGAATAAAAGAAAAAGGGCTGCCTCAAAAAAGAAAGCCCTTTTTCCTTTACCCTTTTACATCAACTGATTGTCCAAGCGTCGGGTGTGGCGCCGGCAGCATCTGCACCATTTGACTGGCATTTTGCTGTGCGGTATCCATCGTTTTTTTCGTCAGCGCAAGGCTGACGCTTTGGCTGAGGGAAGCCTGGCTCATGCCAACTGATAAAGCAGCGATATCCATCGTATCACCTCCCTTTTTATTATCGGCTGCCTAGTTAAAAAGTATAGGAAAACAGCGGAAACAGCGCCAATCCACCAGTAAACAGGTAATTTAATAGAATTATTGACATAATGTCTATTAGATATCAAAAGTAACAATTAGATTACAATTAAAGTTAAATTATAGAAAAATGACGATTAACATGTAAAAATAACCAGGAGAGATGGAATTTGTAACAAAAGAGAACTGGAGGAAAAGGTTTGAAAAAGCAAGCAATGATTCTTGGCTTGGTACTGGCTCTTATTCTATCGATGGCTGGTTTTGGGCTTCCTGCTCAAGCAGCAGGCTTTGTCGATGTACCGGGCCGGGCAGCAAAAGAAGTGAACTATTTAGCCGAAGGAAAAATCGCGAACGGGTCATCCGCCACTGTATTTGGTGCGGACAAAACAGTTACGCGAGCAGAGGCAGCAGCGTTTATCGGACGGGCTTTGCAGCTTGATGGAACAAAACGGGCTACGAATTTTGTCGATGTCGGTTCAGGAAACTTTTCGTCCGGGTACATACAGTCAGCGGTAGACAAAGAGATTTTCTCTGGATATGACGGCGGCCGCTTTTTGCCGGACAAACCAGTGACGCGCGGTGAAATGGCTGTTATGATGGCGAAAGCATTTGATTATTCGTTCGGCGGTACATTGTCAGGTGCGGCCAAAGCATTAACGTCGCGGGGCATTGCTCAGGGAGTGGAGGATGGTACATTTGGTGCGGATCAGCTGTTAAAGCGGGCGGATTTTGCTGTTTTCCTTGCACGTGCCATCAATCCGGAATTTCGTTTAGTTGAAACAAATGAATTTAAAACAACGATGTGGGCAAATGTCGGCGATTTGAATGTTCGCTCAGGCCCGTCAACTTCTTATGAGTCAAAAGGAAAGCTGAACGAAGATGCACGCGTTGCAGCTGCACACAAAGTAGGTGACTGGATGTACATCCAGTCAGGAGAAGTGGTTGGATTTGTGAACGCTTTTTATCTGCGCGATACAGAGATCAAAAGCGCGACAAGCGATCCGCGTCTGCCGAATCAAACCATCATTTTGGATCCAGGACACGGCGGGCATGATTCAGGAGCAGTTGGGTTCGGACTGAAAGAAAAAGATGTAGTGCTGGAAACAGGATTAAAGGTAAATGAATTGCTGAAAAAAACCCCGTTTAATGTAAAAATGACTCGTTCAACCGATACATTTATTACAATCAACAACCGGGCGAAGTTTGCGAGCCAAAACAACGGAAACGTCTTTGTCAGCATTCACGCGAATGCATCCACTAATCCAAGTGCGAATGGAACGGAAACACTTTATTACAGCGCGACGAACAAGGCAAATGGGGCAGACAGCAGGCTGCTTTCTGAAAAGCTGCAAAAACGCATGCTTGAAGCCTGGAACCTAAGAGACCGCGGTTTAGTAAGAAGAGACAATTTAGGTGTTTTAAAATATAATACGGTGCCTTCTGCATTAGTAGAACTCGGCTTTATCTCGAACAAAGCAGAGAATGATAAGCTGAAATCGGATTACTGGCAGACAGCGATGTCTAAAGCAATCTACTATGGTATCCTGGACTACTACAATGCAAAAGGCTACGAGGTTGATTCTTTATATGATTTAGCGAAATAATGCTTTAGGGAAAGCCGGCCGGCTTTCCCTTTTTCTTTTTCAGGCTGCTAAACAAGCGAAAAATAAAGCCGAAGAAAAGAATAGGAGTACGATTCTTTTTCCATTATGATGTATAATAGGAATGATTTGAGAGTTCAGCAGGATAAAGGCGCGCAGACGTACATACTAGATAATCAGTGAGGGGAGTTTTAAGAGAGAATGAAAAAAATAGGTTCATGTGTGCTGGCAGTCAGTTTATTGTTTCCACTTTTGCCTCCGTCTGAAAACAACGTACAGGCAGCCGGCGATTCGCTTGGCAGGGAGCTAAGCGCCATTATTGACGCCGGTATTATGAGTGGATACGAGGACGGCTCGTACAAGCCGGACAACAGTGTCACGCGTGAGGAGTTCGCAACATTTTTAGCGCGCGCGCTGCAGCTGCCGGAAGGACCAGCCAAATTCAAAGACGTATCCCCTTCCTCGAGTCTCGCTCCTTATGTTAATGCAGCAGCGGCGGCCGGTATTATCAACGGTGGTTCGGACGGAAACTTTTCGCCAAAAGCAACGATTACCAGGCAGGACATGGCTTTGATGATCAGCAATGCACTGAAGTATTTAGGAAAAGATGCAGCATATGTGAAGCCTCCTTTTCCCGATGTGGATAATCTCAGCTCAGCGTATCGCACAGCAATCGGTAAAAGCGTCAGCTTAGGCATTATTTCCGGCTATACAGATGGCCGGTTTGGTCCGCTTGACAATGCACGCCGCGGACAGGCAGCTGCATTCATTTACCGGATGCTTCAAGGAAATCTGCCGGAGCCGGCTGTAAAACCATTTGAGACAGCGAACATTGATGCGGCGGGCACTATTACGCCTTCTTCCGTTTCGTATGAATCATTTGACATGGCCAGACAGGCAATGAACAAAAATGGTGCTGAGCTGCTGCTTAAAAACGGAAAAATTATGTATATGAAAGAGTACGGAGGCATGGTGTTTGCCAAGCCGGAAAGCAACGCCACCATTGCAAGGCTGTATGCGGACGAGCAATTTAAAAATGAAAAAACATATGTTACCGCCAATGCGGCCGCAAGCAGCGGTATCCCGGCGGAATTACAGTACATTACGTCAACTGATTCCTATGTAAACGTATATATTGGCGGAAGTGAATATTATATGAAGCCGGAAGATGCCAGGCTTGTACCGTATGAAGGCGCCAGCGGACGCAGTTACTACTCTGTGTCGAATGGTTTGCTTGTTCATCATATCTATAATATTGATACAAACAAAACAGCCGCATACACAGCTGGACCTGCACCGTCATTTATGCAGGCGGGCGGGACGTATTACAGCTGGGATGGCTTTTCGTTTTACGATGAAGCAGGCCAGCAGGCGGGGCGTGAGTATCAATACTTCCAGTTCTTGTCCGGCCGCACAAAAACGAATTACACGGCCGCCGAACTGGACGCCTACATCGTAAAAGTCCTGGCCGAGCGGCAGGCGCTGTATCCTTCTAAATATGCCAATGCGACCACAAAAAGCAAGCTGATTGGCCTTGGCACGATGGCGAAAAAAGCAGAAAGCCTGTTCAACGTAAATGCGCTTATGATTGTTAATCTCGCCATTCATGAAGGTGACTACGGTATGAGTCCGATTGCACAGGAAACAAACAACTTGTTTGGCTTGAAAGTGACCGATTCCAATCCTGCCGGAGGGTCAGTATTCAAAACCGTCGAAGACAGTGTAACGGCTCTGGCGAAGGATTATTTGGGCATGGGGTATTTCACACCGGGTCAGTGGAAGTTTAATGGAGCGGTACCAGGAAACAAAACGACTGGGATTAATGTAAAGTATGCGTCTGATCCACACTGGGGCGCAAAGTTTGCCGGCCACATGTACACCGTTGACCGGGAAATGGGTGGAAAGGATTTTGGCCGCTACACAATTGGTTTTACCAATACGAACGGCTTAAATGTGCGTACAGCACCGAGCACAAGTGCAGGCATTCTCTACACATACAAAGCAAGCGGCATGCCGGTTACGATTGTGAGAGATGGTGAGTGGGCTGAGATCATCTCGGACAACCCCTCCCAGACAGGGTACGTTTACAGCTCTTATGTGAACAAGCTTCCTGTCGCAAACCAACAGAAATAATTTGAAAATCCGGCTGCCTTGGACAAAGGTATGCCGGATTTTTTTTGAAGCGATTTAACGGCTCACGCGCAGAACGCGCTGAACGAATGGATAAAGGACATATCCAAGGCATACGCCGATTGTGTTTAAAAGAAGATCATCGATATCTAAACTTCCTCGGCGAGTCATAAACTGCACGGTTTCAATACAAGTAATGACTGCAAGCGGTATGACTATTTTTTGCAGGGGGGAAGGCGCTGACACAAACAGCCAGAATACACCGTAGGGAATGAACAGCACGACATTTGCGGCTATATTGTAAAAAGCGACAAATGCGTCTGCTTCGCCACTCAGAAAAAAGCGAATAGTGTGAAGCGGTATCACATTTACTTCTCCATACGATTGATTCGAGGGGCGGAAAAACAGCAGAACAAGCAGTGTGGCGGTATAAAAGCCCATTGCCCATGTTAAAACACTTGCCGGTACATTGATCGTCTCCTGATGAAAGCTGTACACGAGAAAGAAAACAAGGGCCGTCAGCGTCGCCCATACAACAATAATTACTACCGGGTGAAGATACGAAAAAAGCATAAACCAAATAGGAAGAAAAGCGAGAAATAGTCCCTGGGACAGCAAAATAGAAAAACCAGACGATGTTTTCACCTGCACTGTCCCGGCTTTTCCCTGTGTCTTTTTTTAAATCGATCTGTCATGCTAGTGCCTCCTTTTAAACCAGTGTATCACGGCGCAGAACGATTTTCTTCAGGATGAATAAACCAGAAGCCGGAGTCGCTGCGCAATGAGCTGCTTCATTAACGAAACAGCCGGTCCATCGCTTCACGATCGTAATCAAGCAGCCACCCGTTATATTTGTTGTATAACGGGCGCAGCGAGTGAGCAGAAGCTGCAGCGATATCAAGACCACGGTCATCGTATAAGTGGTACACGATCCGCTTGATGGGATGGATAAAAAAACATTCCTCCGCCACAGCTGGTTTCAGACCCACATCTACATGGGAAAGGGCGCGGATCAAGTGGCGGTAGCGCATATGACGGACCTGGCCTTTACCGATCAGCCGGTCCGTTTTTGCCCCATCCTCTTCCCGCCACAGCCCTCCTTCTATAACAGACCAGGCAGGCTTGTGTACATAGGTACGGAAAACGGATGTGCGCTTGTGTCTGCTTCCTAACCTATGCTTGTAAACCACCATCCATATTTCCTCATGGGGCTGAAAGATCTCTTCAAATAATGTAAATGACCGCTCGTAAACTCGATTCATATAGTTCGGTGCTCCAAACGAGCCAGGCTTTCCAAGCTCAAAGCGAAGCGCCGCCGGAGCGTGATAAAAAAACGGCTTCTCAAGCGGCAATCCCCCGAACAGTTCCCTGTACGTTTTATCAAACATTCTCTCCATCTCCGTTCCTAGTATGTTTCCTGCATTATATAATAAGAAAAAAGAATGGATCAAAAAAGGAGGAAAAAGAGGTTTACAGGGACAAAACGGGGGTAAGAGGAAGTCATACTTAACAGAGCATGGGCTCTCTATGTAACAATGATACATAATGGATCGCTTCTTTTGGAAAGAGGATCAATGGGGGAAAGGAGCGATAAGATGGACAGTCAAAACATCTTGTTTACGCTATTGTCGAGCGCAGTGATTATGATGATTCTTGGTATTTGGACGTACAAAAAAACAAAAGGTGCCAATTCTACAACAGAAGGCTATTTTTTGGCCGGCCGGGGCATGGGCGGCGGTTTTATTGCCGGCGCACTGATCCTGACAAACTTGTCTGCTGAACAAATGGTTGGATTGAATGGACAGGCGTATGGAACGAATATGAGCAACATGGCGTGGGAGGTCACGGCCGTTTTAGCCATTGTGATCATGGCGCTTGTGCTGCTGCCCCGTTATTTAGGCGGAGCGTTTACCACGCTGCCGCAATTTTTATTGAATCGGTATGATGAAGGCGTGCGCCGGCTGACGGTCATTTTATTTATGTTTGGATACGTGCTGGTCACCATTCCGTCGACTTTATACTCGGGTGCATTAGGTGTGATGAAGCTGTTTGATATACAAAGCCTGCTGGGCATTTCCTATACGGAATCAGTTTGGCTGATGGTATGGATGATCGGCATTATCGGAGCTGTTTTTGCCATTTTTGGCGGAATGAAAGCAATTGCTGTGTCAGACACGTTTATCGGTGTTGGTCTGCTTGTTGTTTGTGCGATTATTCCTTTGCTGGCGCTGCATCAGCTGGGCAGCGGCAGTATGGCAGAAGGCTTCCGGACGATGGCGACCACCAATCAGGAAAAGTTAAACGCTTTTGGATCAAGCACGGATTCCGTTCCGTTTGCGACGATTTTTACCGGTATGATCTGGGCCAACCTTTTTTACTGGGGTACGAACCAGTATGCGATTCAGCGCACACTCGGCGCCCGAAACCTGGCAGAAGGGCAAAAAGGGGTGCTGTACACAGGCTTTTTTAAATTACTCGTTCCCGTTTTTATGATGCTTCCCGGCGTGATGGCTTTTCACCTGTACGGGGGAAAGTTAGAATCAATTGATCTGGCGTACCCGACACTTGTAGCCAATATTCTGCCATGGTATTTACAGGGACTTTTTTTAGTCGTGCTGCTCGGTGCTGTTTTCAGTACGTTTAATGCGCTGATCAATTCAGCCGCAACCATGTTTGCTCTTGATGTGATTCAGCCGCTGAAGCCGGATTTATCAGATGCCCGGCTGCTCAGCTTAAGCAAATGGTTTACAGCGGTGCTTGCGCTCATCAGCTTTTGTGTATCGCCGCTTTTAATGTATGCACCGGATGGCTTATGGGAGCTGATTCGCCGTTTTACCGGATTTTTTAATATTCCTATTATCGCTATTGTGCTGATTGGCATTTTTGCCCGGCGTGTACCTCCGATTGCGGCTAAAACAGTCATTGTTTTTCATGTGATTGCATATTACATGATGATCTGGGGAACGAACCAGCTTTTTGGCCTCCCGCTCGATATCCATTACATTCACGTATACGGTATTTTATTTGCGGTGGAAATCGCGATGATGCTTATCATTGGTCAAATAAAACCGGCAAGCGAAGCATGGAGCTACAAGCCGCGTCCAAAGATTGAGATGAAGCCGTGGAAATACGCACTGGCAACCGCTATTATTCTGATTGGTCTTATGTTTGAATTGTATATTGTCTTTTCCCCAATCGGCCTCGCTTATGAGAAGGGCATCGTCTCGCCATCGTTCTGGCCGGCTTTAGCAGGACTGGCTCTTTTAACCGCTTTTGTTGCCATATGGTCCGTGAAAAAATGGAACGAAAAATATGGACGCTATATTGAAGGGCAAAACAGCGAGCAGACAGCTGAAGAACGGCCGCTTAACACAGCAGAGATACGGAAGTAAAAGACGGCACAAGCCGTCTTTTCTTAGTGTTGAAAAATAAAGAGGTCAAGAGGAAATCCGTTTTTTCAAAAAGTGTAGGTGGCATGTTTCTTTTTTAGCCTGCCCCTTGGAAAGCGGAGCCCCACAAATGCCGTTTCTTCTATGCTTCGGCTAAGAACGGTCACGAAACATGTCGATTTTGAGGATGGTGTAGCTGGACAATATCATAATTCAACAGAATGAAAACGCGGCAGCAGCCGTCTTCTTTATTATTTATTTAGAAAAAAAGGCGTAAAAGAAAGAAGAAAGGCTGGAAAAAGACGTAGCGGCCGATTAATGTTTTCAGGCCGCCATTTATCTTATTGAATCAAAAATGTAACATGAAATGAGGGAAGCAAAGCGGATATGACGATAAACCGCCTCCATACGGTCATATATGTACTTTTGTTAGCCGGTCTTGGTATTACGCTTTTTCTCGTTTACACTGACAGTGACAGCGCGTGGGCTTTTCCATTTCTTGTCGGATACGTCGTTTTTTTTGTTTCTATCTATCTATGCTTTATTTTGCGGTGCTGGTTCTTTTTCGCATGCGCAGGCTGAAAGAAAGCGAAATTCGAAAAAGGATTGGCAAAGCGGCGGGATATTTTCTTTCTATCATAGCTTTTCATTTCTTGATGCGCTTAATCGGATGGAAAGAAGCTGAATGGCTTAGTGTAATCATTACGACTCTCGGTATTTCCTTAAGCCTGTCTTTTTTGGATCTTATTTTTATGAAGGGGCAGGACAAACACGCGGATGGCAGAAGGTAAGAGTGTGCGGATAAAGCAGGGCGAGCCCTCGCCAGGTGAACATAAAGCAGCCCTTTTCCTGTTGCATGGGAAGAGGGCTTTTATTCAGGTGGTTTAGTTGTCATCCATAACTCCTTCAGGCGCATCGGTTGTGTGAATCGGGTCGTCCCGCTCTGGAAGGAATAGGGCATCGCGCAGCTCAATAATTTGGGCGGCTGCGGTGTTCAGTTTATTTTCTGCATCAACGGTTTCAACCGTAACGTTGCCAGACTGTCCGGCTATATCATTGATTTTCCTTGTGGCTGTATTTGTTTGATAAAGAAGTGAATGTAAACGGCTGAGAGAGCGGACGCGTGTTTCTTCAGAAATGGATTTTTCACGGGTAAGATCCGCGTTAATATCTGCAAATTTTTGGTCAATCACCGTGATTTGATGCTGAATGGTTTGCAGGGATTGCGTGTTTGCTTCCGGGGAAAGAGAAGCGCTGGCGGCTCCACCCTGCGCTGAAAAAACAAGTCCGGCTGCCAGAGCGGGCGCTGCTGCTTTAAAGAATAAACGTTTCATGATGAGCCCTCCTTGAATGTTATATCTTTTCAGTACCTTGTTTTTTACTGCTTAATCAGATTTTTAAGCCTTTTAAATAAATTGAAACGGTCCTGTAACGACAGCGAAATATTGTTCAAAAAATCATCACTGCGTGGGCAAAAGGAGAAAGCATACCGTTATGTCGTTACGGAAAATAGGAAGGCGAGACGAAATTTGAACGGCAGACGAATCTATCAATATATTGACCAAACGTTACTGGCAGACAGGGAATGGAAGGGACTGCTGCGGCAATGAGTGGCCCGCTGCAGCCATGTCGGGCGTTGGCATAGCCGTATGGATACTTGAAAAATAAGAGGGAAAATAATCTGATGATAAAGAACTAATGTTCCATTTTTGTTATCTGTATTTACCAATTCTGTGCTATAATGAAAGGGCGTAAGAATTGCGTCTCAAGGGTGGACAGCATCTTTATAATCGGCTGGCAGACAAAGAGCGCCGATTCCTGGGGCAGTGTCTGCACTACCTGCCCTGCGCAGGCCCGGGGGGTGCTGCCTATGACGACTTTTCAATCGCTGATGCTGATGATCGGCTTTGCAAGTTTGGTTGTATCCATCATTGCATTAACACAAAAAAAGTAATCCACCCTTGAGCCGACAAGCAGGGGAGTGGATTACCTTTCACTTTTATTTGCTGATCCCCCTTGAAGGGAATTCTGCGCAGGGCCACTGGTGTTTGCCGCACCAGCGGTCTTTTTTTAATATGTTGCTTTGCATACCAATTATACCCCAATCCAGTACAAATGAAAATCAATTTAATGAAGGAAAGGGCAAGCTATCTGCTCTGGCTGCTCGCATTGTACAAAAAGGAGTAACAAAATGAGAAACAAATCTTTGTATCAAAAAATCAATTGGTCACTGATCATTCTGCTTTTCCTTGCAGCTCTCTGGTCGATTGTTTCTACATTTGCAGGGCTCGCCGCCGGTCCTGGACAAGAGTCACAGCTGCTGGCTGTTTTGGGACCGGATCAAATGGCAGGATTGGTCATACTTGTCGCACTTATGGCGCTGCTTATTTGGAAATGGAAGCGGCTTTTTCCCTTTAGCGGTCCGCTCGCTTTAGTGCTGGGCGGTATTGTTTATGCCTGGATCTTTTTCACGTTTACAACAGGCTGGGTACGGATGACAGGTATCTTCGGCTTTATGCTTGCCGCTGGAATAGGCTTTTTACTCGTTCTGATTTATGCTCTTTTATCTGTTTTCCAAAAAAGTAAATAAAAACAGGAGTCTGACAGTGTTTGTCGGGCTCTTTGTTTTTTTATTAAAAAAATTTCAATGAAAGTGTTTACAAATAAAAAAGAGTATTGTACACTTTCAATATAAAGTTTTGAAGGTTCAGAAAAGACTGAATGAAATCGATTTCAGTTAACGTTTTCATTCTCCCTTAAATAATCAGGTTATTCTTTATTTGATCCTTGCAAAACGTAAACAAGCTATTCTAATGATGATGAATGAAATCGATTTCAGTTACATTTTTCAACAAGGCGATAAAAAAGTATTGGAACTCCTTATATAAAAGAAATGAAAACGTTACATTAAGCTGGTATTTTTCTTAATGAATGTAATTATTTTTAAAATAAGGTGAAATCGATTTCAGTCAAATGATCTTTCATTCAATGGCTCGTACTTCTTATTTGTTAAAAAACCGACTTTTCAAGGAGGAATAAAACATGTCAGCAGTAAACTCAGAAGTGAAAACGTTACAAAATTACATAAATGGAGAATGGGTGGATTCCCTATCCAGCCAGACCGAAACGGTTGTAAATCCAGCAACAGGCGAAGAAATCGCTCAGGTGCCGCTTTCTATAAAAGAAGACGTAGACCGTGCGGTGCAGGCCGCAAGCGAAGCGTTTAAAACATGGTCACAGACAGCAGTACCAAAGCGTGCACGCATTTTGTTCAAATACCAGCAGCTTCTTGTGGACAACTGGGAAGAGCTGGCGAAGTTGATCACGATTGAAAACGGAAAAAGCCTGTCAGAAGCGATGGGTGAAGTGCAACGCGGGATTGAATGCGTAGAATTTGCAGCTGGTGCACCGACCTTGATGATGGGCAGCCAGCTTCCAGACATCGCCACAAACATCGAATCAGGTATGTACCGTTACCCGATTGGTGTAGTTGGCGGCATCACACCATTCAACTTCCCGATGATGGTGCCTTGCTGGATGTATCCGCTGGCAATCGCATGCGGTAACACATTTGTCCTGAAGCCGTCCGAGCGCACACCGCTGCTGGCAGCTAAACTCGTAGACTTGTTTAAAGAAGCGGGCCTTCCAGACGGCGTACTAAACATTGTAAACGGGGCGCATGACGTAGTAAACGGCCTTCTTGAGCACCCGGAAGTAAAAGCCATCTCATTCGTTGGCTCACAGCCGGTTGCAGAATACGTATATAAAACAGGCGCAGCGAACTTGAAACGCGTACAGGCACTTGCCGGAGCGAAAAACCACTCGATCGTGCTGGCAGATGCAAATCTTGACCTGGCCGCAAAAGAAGTAACAGCCGCCGCTTTTGGTTCAGCAGGTGAGCGCTGCATGGCCGCAGCCGTTGTAGCAGTAGAAGAGAGCATTGCTGATGAGTTTATCGCGAAGCTAAAAGAAGCAGCTGACAACATTCAAATTGGTAACGGCCTGGATGACGGCGTGTTCCTTGGCCCAATTATCCGCGAAAATGCAAAAGAGCGCACAATCGGCTACATTGAAGCCGGCATCGAGCAGGGTGCAACGCTTGTGCGTGACGGACGTAAAGACGAAGCCGCGAACGGTGACGGCTACTTCCTTGGCGCGACGATCTTCGATAACGTAACACAAGAGATGACGATCTGGCAGGATGAAATCTTTGCACCGGTTCTTTCCATTGTCCGCGTAAAAGACCTGGCAGAAGGTGTGGAGACAGCGAATGCTTCCACTCTTGCAAATGGTGCGTGCCTGTACACAGACAGCGCAGCCGCTGTACGCCAGTTCCGTGAAACGATCGATGCAGGAATGCTTGGCATTAACGTCGGGGTGCCGGCGCCGATGGCATTCTTCCCATTCTCAGGCTATAAAAATTCATTCTATGGCGATCTTCATGCGAACGGTAAAGACGGCGTTGAATTCTTTACACGCAAGAAAATGGTCACAGCACGCTACGTGAAGTAATATCTTGAATTTGTCCTGGCTGTCCGGCTCAACCCGGACAGCAGGCCATTCAAGAAAAAAACAGGAGGTACATCACATGAGCCGCTTGCTTCAAAAACCAATGAAAACAGAACAGTCAGAAGGCGTCACGCTCGTTCATGACGTGACACAAGAAAATTCTCCCCTTGAATATGTCGGATTTAAAGTCATTGACCTGGCTCCCGGCGCCACGTACACCGAATCATTAAACCAAACAGAATGCTGCATTGTCGCCCTGACAGGCAAGATTCATGTCACCGAGGGAAGCGAAGAATTCCGCGACCTTGGCACACGTGAAAATGTCTTTGAGAAAGTGCCGACAGACAGTGTGTATGTGTCCAACGACAAAACATTCCACGTAGAAGGCGCAACGGCTGCCCGCGTAGCATTGTGCTACTCGCCCTCTCAAGAGCAGCGTCCGACCAAACATATTAAAGCATCGGATGTCGGTATTGAAAACCGCGGTATTTTAAGCAATAAACGGATGGTGCACAACATTTTGCCGGATTCTGATCCAACCGCCAACAGCCTGCTTGTGGTAGAGGTGTACACAGAAAGCGGCAACTGGTCGAGCTATCCACCGCACAAACATGATCAGGATAATCTGCCGGATGAGTCGTTCCTCGAAGAATCTTACTATCATGAAATGAATCCGCCGCAGGGCTTTGTATTCCAGCGTGTGTATACCGATGACCGGTCGATTGATGAAACAATGACCGTTGAAAATGGCGACGTTGTGCTTGTTCCAGCTGGATATCATCCAGTCGGCGTCCCGGATGGCTATGAAGCTTATTACTTAAATGTCATGGCTGGTCCAACTCGTATTTGGAAATTCCACAACGACCCGGATCACGAATGGATCTTAAATCGTCAACCAAAATAAAGGAGCGGTGAAACCGGATGAACTATACATTCAACAATGACAAAGAACTTGATGTGATCGCTATTGGGCGTGCCTGCATCGACTTGAATGCAAACGAATACAACATGCCGATGGAAGAGACAATGACGTTTACGAAGTACGTTGGCGGCTCGCCGGCAAACGTAGCGATAGGAAGCGCAAAGCTTGGCTTAAAAGTCGGTTTTATCGGCAAATTAGCCGATGACCAGCATGGAAGATTCATTGAGAAGTACATGCGTGAAGTTGGTGTGGATACATCAAACATGGTCACAGACAAAGAAGGCCATAAAACAGGCCTAGCCTTCACGGAAATTTTAAGCCCGGACGAGTGCAGCATTTTAATGTACCGTGATGATGTGGCAGACTTGTACCTGGAGCCGTCCGAAGTAAGCGAAGACTATATTCAAAAAGCAAAAATCCTGCTTGTATCCGGTACAGCCCTGGCAAAAAGTCCGTCACGCGAGGCGGTTTTGAAATCCGTCAGCCTAGCAAAAAAGCATGGCGTGAAAATTGTCTTTGAACTGGACTACCGTGCGTACACATGGCAGTCACCGGAGGAAACAGCTGTTTACTATTCACTCGTTGCTGAACAGTCCGATATCGTCATCGGTACACGTGATGAATTTGACGTGATGGAAAACATCCAGGGCGGCGACAACAACGAAACAATCCAAAATTTATTCAAGCATTCTGCTGATCTTGTGGTCATTAAGCATGGCGTAGAAGGGTCGTATGCGTACGCAAAATCGGGAGAAGTGTTTCGCGCACAGGCATACAAAACGAATGTACTAAAAACATTCGGTGCCGGTGATTCCTACGCATCTGCTTTCCTTTACGCACTCGTGAGCGGAAAGGATATTGAAACCGCTTTGAAATACGGCAGTGCTTCTGCATCAATTGTGGTCAGCAAGCACAGCTCGTCGGATGCGATGCCGGTTGTATTGGAAATTGAGCAGCTGATTGAAGACGGCGTATATGCTTAAAAAATGATTTGTAAGAGGTGAGCAACGGATGGGAACGATTCGATTAACAACCGCGCAAGCGTTAATTAAATTTTTAAATCAGCAGTATATCCATGTGGACGGCGAAGAATATCCGTTCGTGGAAGGAATATTCAATATCTTCGGCCACGGAAACGTCGTTGGAATCGGCCAGGCACTCGAGCAAGATGCCGGGCACCTGAAAGTCTACCAGGGAAAGAATGAGCAGGGCATGGCTCAAGCTGCAATCGCCTATAGCCGTGAAATGCTTCGCCGTAAAATTTATGCAGTGACAACGTCTGCCGGTCCTGGTTCTGCGAACTTGATCGCAGCGGCAGGTACTGCATTTGCGAACAATATTCCGGTTCTGCTGCTTCCGGCGGATACGTTTGCCACACGCCAGCCGGACCCGGTGCTGCAGCAGCTGGAGCATGAACACAGCACAGCGGTGACCACAAACGAAGCGTTTATGGCGGTTTCCCGCTACTGGGACCGCGTCACACGTCCGGAGCAGTTAATGTCGGCATTGATCCGTGCCTTTGAAGTGATGACCGACCCGGCCAAAGCCGGTCCGGCAACGATCTGCATCGCCCAGGATGTCGAAGGAGAAGCGTTCGATTACGATGAGCGTTTCTTTGACAAGCGCGTCCATTATTTGGACCGCAAGCCGGCGGTAGACCGCGAGCTGCAGGGTGCAGCAGAGCGCATCAAAGCAAGCAAAAAGCCCGTCATTATTGTCGGAGGCGGGGCCCGTTATTCAGGCGCACGCGACATTTTAAAACAAATCTCTGAAAAACATAATATCCCGCTTGTAGAAACACAGGCCGGGAAATCAACAGTGGAAGTGTCGTTTCCAAATAACCTGGGCGGCGTAGGTATTCTGGGTACGTCGGCTGCGAACAAAGTGGCGCGTGATACAGACTTAGTGATCGGTGTCGGCACACGCTACACAGATTTTACGACTTCATCTAAAACGCAGTTTGATTTTGACAAAACGTCATTCTTGAATATTAATGTCAGCCGCCTTCAGGCTTACAAGATGGATGGATTCCAGGTTGTCGCGGATGCAAAAATCGCACTTGAACAGCTGGCACCTCTATTGGGAGACTATGAAACCGCATTTGGCGGCCTGCTTTCAGCCTGGAAAGAAGAATGGCTGACAGAACGTGACCGTCTGGCGAATGTAGCATTTGAAAGAGAAAACTTTACACCAGAAATCAAGGATCACTTTTCTCAAGAAACGATGAATGAATATGCCGATGTGCTAGGCACTGAATTTACCCAAACGGCTGCTTTGGTTGCGGCCAATGAAGCCGTTGCACCGAACAGCATCGTCATCGGTTCAGCCGGATCCCTTCCAGGTGACCTGCAGCGCTTATGGCATTCAGATGTACCGAACACGTACCACCTGGAATACGGCTATTCCTGCATGGGCTATGAAGTGGCTGGTGCACTGGGTGCGAAACTTGCCCATCCGGACCGTGAAGTATATGCGGCTGTTGGAGACGGAAGTTTCTTGATGCTTCACACAGAGCTTGTGACAGCGCTTCAGTACGATAAAAAAATTAATATTCTTCTGTTTGATAACTCTGGCTACGGCTGCATTAACAACCTGCAGATGGATAATGGAAGCGGTTCATACTTCTGTGAGTTCCGTACACATGACAATCAGATTATGAACATCGATTATGCGAAGGTGGCAGAAGCCTACGGAGCAAAATCGTACAAAGCCAACACAGTAGAAGAACTGAAAGCAGCGCTTGAAGATGCGAAAAAGCAGTCCGTTTCTACATTGATTGATATGAAGGTGCTTCCGAAAACGATGTCGGACGGCTATGATGGCTGGTGGAACGTTGGCGTCGCTGAAGTATCCGAGTCTGAAAGTGTTCAAAAAGCTTATGCCGCAAGAGCGGAAAAATTAGAAACGGCGAAGATGTATTAAGAGGAGGCCGCACATCATGCAGGATATTTTATGGGGCATTGCCCCAATTGGCTGGCGCAACGATGACATTCCAGAAATCGGCGCTGAAAATACATTATCTCATTTATTAAGCGACATCGTTGTAGCGGGATTTCAAGGGACAGAAGTTGGTGGCTTCTTCCCTGAACCTGCCATTTTAAAAAAGGAACTGGCGCTGCGCAACTTAAAAATTGCGGGCCAATGGTTTTCAAGCTTTATCATTCGTGATGGGATTGAAAAAGCGTCACAGGAATTTCATACGCACTGTGCGTATTTACAAGAAGTAGAAGCAGCAGTCGCGGTTGTTTCAGAGCAAACCTACAGCATTCAAGGACTTGCTCAAAATGTATTTGCCGAAAAGCCTCACTTTACTGATGAGGAATGGACGACTCTTTGCGAAGGATTAAATGAACTGGGAAAAATTGCAGACAGTTATGGCTTGAAGCTTGTGTTTCACCACCACATGGGAACCGGCGTTCAGACGCTGGAGGAAATTGATCGTTTAATGGATGGAACAGACCCAAACCATGTTCACCTTTTATACGATACCGGTCATATTTTTGTTTCAGATGGCGACTTCATGACACTGATCCAAAAGCATATCAATCGCATTAAACATGTTCATTTCAAAGACGTCAGACAGTCCGTAATGGATGAATGCAGACCAGGAGGAAAATCGTTTAAGGAATCGTTTTTAGCCGGCATGTTTACAGTGCCTGGAGATGGCTGCATTGATTTCAGACAGCCGTTTGACGTACTGGAGCAGCATGGATACAAAGGGTGGATCGTCATTGAAGCAGAACAGGACCCTGCGATTGCCCACCCGCTTGAGTATGCATTGATCGCCCGAAAGTATTTGGACGAGGCATTGCTTGCACGCGTGGAAAAATGAAAAGAGGTGCACAACTGAATGAATACAAATGCAGCCCCATCATCATTTTTACGTAAGATTATTATTATCTCAACGCTAGGCGGACTTCTCTTTGGTTATGATACAGGTGTGATCAACGGAGCTCTTCCTTTTATGACAGAAGAATTGGATTTAACGCCTGCATCGCAAGGTTTTGTCGCAAGTTCGCTTCTCTTCGGCGCCGCGCTTGGTGCCCTGTTTGGCGGACGGCTGTCAGACATAAACGGACGCAGGAAAAACATTTTAATGCTGGCTGTCATTTTCTTCGTAGCCACTCTTGGATGTACACTTGCACCAAACGTTACCGTTATGGTTGTTTCCCGTTTCGTGCTTGGACTGGCAGTAGGCGGAGCATCCGTTACCGTTCCTTCTTACCTGGCGGAAATGTCACCGGCATCACGCCGCGGTCGTATCGTAACGCAAAATGAATTGATGATCGTTAGTGGTCAGCTTTTAGCTTTTGTTTTAAATGCTATTCTTGGTACAACACTGGGTCACGTTGAAGGAATCTGGCGTGTCATGCTGCTGATTGCTGCTCTTCCAGCTATTTTCTTATTCATCGGTATGCTGAAAGTGCCGGAAAGCCCGCGCTGGCTTGTGTCTAAGAAAAGAGACAGTGAGGCACTTGCTGTTTTAAGCCGCATTCGTTCAGAGCAAGAAGCACAAACTGAACTAGCTGAAATTAAAGCCACATTTACTGAAGAAGAACATACAAAGCAAGCTGGTTTCAAAGATCTTTCCACACCGTGGATTCGACGCATTATGTTTATTGGTGTCGGTATTGCGGTTGTGCAACAGATTACGGGTGTAAACTCGATCATGTACTATGGAACAGAGATTTTAAAAGATGCCGGCTTTACAACAGAAGCGGCACTTGTGGGTAACATTGCAAATGGAGCCATTTCCGTACTCGCTACATTCGTTGGTATTTGGCTGTTAGGTAAAATCGGCCGCCGCCCGATGCTGATGGCAGGACTTGCCGGTACGACGGTATGCCTTTTGTTGATTGCCGTTTTCTCAAGTGTGCTAGAAGGCTCACCAAACTTGCCATACGTTGTTCTTACTTTAACCGTTACATTCCTTGCATTCCAGCAAGGTGCCATTTCACCAGTTACCTGGCTGATGCTTTCCGAAATTTTCCCGCTGCAGCTGCGCGGCTTTGGAATGGGCTTAACCGTTCTATTCTTATGGCTTGTCAACTTCTTAGTCGGCTTGTCATTCCCGATCATGCTTTCAGCAGTCGGACTATCTGGAACATTTTATATTTTTGTGGCACTTGGCGTCCTGGCGATTGGATTTGTAGCAAAATTCCTTCCAGAAACGAAAGGGCTTACGCTTGAACAGTTAGAACAAAAATTCCGCAATCACGGTAAAAAACCAGCGGTAGCAGGCTATACAGAAAACAAGCGCGCTTAATGATGTAAGCGTTACAAAAGTGGCAATATAAGGGAGGAAATAAATCATGACATTGAAATTTGGCGTAATTGGAACAGGGGCCATTGGCCGCGAGCATATTAAACGTATCACGGACAAGCTGGCAGGCGGAAAAATCGTTGCGGTAACAGATGTAAATCTTGAATCTGCAAAATCAGCTGTTGAGCAATATGGACTTGAAGCCGTTGTTCATGAAGATGATAAAGCGCTTTGCCAGGATCCAAACGTAGATGCCGTTTTGGTTACAAGCTGGGGCCCGGCGCATGAACAAAATGTATTAAACGCGATTGAAGCAGGCAAATATGTATTCTGTGAAAAGCCGCTTGCCACAACAGCGGAAGGCGCGATGAGAATTGTACAGGCCGAAATGGCACACGGGAAAAAACTAGTTCAAGTGGGCTTTATGCGCCGCTATGATCCGGGATATGTTCAATTAAAAGAAGCAATTGATGCAAACGAAATCGGAGAGCCGTTGATGGTTCGCTGTGTACACCGCAACCCGGAAGTGCCAGAAACATACGGAACAGAAATGGCAGTTGTCGACACATTGGTACATGAAATTGACGTACTGCACTGGTTGATCAATGACGATTACAAATCTGTACAAGTGCTCTACCCGAAAAAAACGGCACGTGCGCATGCAGGCTTAAAAGATCCACAAATCATTATTTTAGAAACAAAATCAGGCATCATTATTAACGCGGAAGTGTTTGTAAACTGCCATTATGGCTACGATATTCAGTGTGAAGTAATCGGTGAGGATGGTGTAGCTTACCTGCCGGAGCCGGCAAGCATCGTGACGCGCAAGAGCGCGAAGCTTTCTACAAGCATTATGACTGATTGGAAAGACCGCTTTATCGATGCCTACGATGTAGAGCTGCAGGACTTTATGGATTCAATCAAAGCAACAGGTGAACCGAATGGCCCGACGGCCTGGGATGGCTACATTGCTGCCGTAACAACTGATGCATGTGTAAAAGCGCAGCAGTCCGGCCAGAAAGAAGACGTAGCGCTTGAAGAAAAGCCGGCGTTCTACCAGAAGCAGGCAGCAGCTGTAAACTAATGAAGGCGCCGGCTCGGCCGGCTCCTCAACTATTACATATAAAACAGGAGGAATATCTGATGAAACTAGCACTTGACCCAACCATGTATGCAGATCTTTCTTTAAAAGAAATGGTAGATAAAACAGCGGAGCTTGGCTATGACTATATCGAGCTGTCGCCGCGTGAAGATTTTATTCCTTTTTACAAATATCCGAAAGTGGACAGCGCGAAAATTAAAACGTTAAAGCGTGCCTGCCAGGATGCAGGGGTTCAAATTTCTTCGGTGCTTCCAGTACACTACTGGGCAGGTCCCGATGAAGACAGACGCAAAGCGGCGGTGCGTAACTGGAAACGGGCGATTGAAGTAGCTGTTGAACTCGATGTAGATTTAATGAACAGTGAATTCAATGGATCGAAGTACAATCCGGTTATTTGTGAAGAAATGTTTATTCGCTCAATGGACGAGCTGCTCCCAATCTTCGAAAAAGAAGGCGTAAAGCTGAATTTACAGGCGCACCCATACGACTTTATTGAAACAAATGCAGGCGCGATGGATATGATTCGTGCACTTGACAAAGACTGGATCAACCTTGTTTATTCGACACCGCATACCTTTTATTATGATGAAGGAAAAGGCGATATTGAAACAATGTTTGATGAAGCTGGTGACCGCTTAACGCACATCCTGTTTGCGGATACATTTAATCATGTGGCTTCTGACGGACTTCGCTATATTTTAAACCCGCCGGCGGTAGAAGCAACCGTTCACCAGCATTTGAATATCGGTGAAGGGGAAGTCGACTTTGATACGATTTTCCGCAAGCTCAAAGAAATGAACTTTGATGGCATTGCGACAAATGCCGTATTCGCCTGGAAAGACAGAGCGGACTGGTCAAGTAAATTGATGCTTCAAAAAATGAAAGATGGTCTTGGACTAACAGCGAAAGTGGAGGGCTGAACTTATGAAACTTTGTTTTAACCAGGCGACTACGCTTGAAAACTCAAACTTAGAAAAAGATTTGCAGCTTTGCGAAAAGCACGGCTACGACTTTATTGAAATTCGGACGATGGACAAATTGCCGGAATACCTGGAAACAAAATCGATTGATGAACTGGCCCATTTTTTCCAAAACAATCATATTAAGCCGCTGGCCTTCAATGCACTTGTGTTTTTCAACAACCGTTCTGCAGAAGTGTACGAATCTATCAAGGCTGAATTTATTGACATGCTCGAAAAAGGAAAAAAACTCGGTGTTCAATATATTGTAGCGGTTCCACTGGTGACAGAACAAAAGTTTTTAAAAGAAGATATTAAGAAAAGCAGTGTTGAAGTACTAACTGAATTATCTGACCTGGCTGCGCCGTACGGCATTAAAATTGCGGTTGAATTCGTCGGCCATCCGCAGTGCACCGTGAACACGTTTGGCCAGGCATATGACATTGTGCAGGCTGTGAATCGTGAAAACGTCGGTCTTGTGTTTGACTGCTTCCACTTCCATGCGATGGGTTCGAAGCTTGAAGACCTTCAAAAAGCGGATGGATCGAAAATTTTTATCCTTCATATTGATGACACAGAAGATTTTCCAATCGGCTTCTTAACCGATGAAGACCGCGTTTGGCCGGGACAGGGTGCGATTGACCTTGATACGCTGCTTTCAACGCTAAAAGAAATCGGTTATGACGGTGTAGTTTCAGTAGAATTGTTCCGTCCGGAATACTACAAGCTGGAAGCGGAAGAAGCGATTCAAACAGCAAAAGAAACAACAGTCAGCGTTGTCAGCAAGTATTTCAGCATGCAGACGGTATAAAAGGAGTGCTCCAAGTGGCATTAGTATCAATGAAAGACATGCTGCAGCAGGCAAAGCAGGGCAGTTATGCGGTTGGCCAGTACAACATTAACGGACTGGAATTTGCCCGGGCGTTTTTGCAGGCAGCGGAAGAAGAGCGAGCGCCAATCATTTTGGCCTCATCTGATCGGCTTGTTGATTACCTTGGCGGCTTCCGTACAATTGCTGCGATGGTGAAGGCGCTGATCGAGGAATTAAACATTACCGTGCCAGTGGCGCTTCATCTAGATCACGGCATGAGCGTCGAGCGCTGCAAGGAGGCGATTGATGCAGGCTATACGTCTGTGATGATCGACGGCTCTCACAGCCCAATTGATAAAAACATTGCCATGACAAAAGAAGTCGTCGCGTATGCAAAGAAAAAAGGCGTAACAGTTGAAGCGGAAGTAGGTACAGTCGGCGGCCAGGAGGATGGCATGATCGGCGGTATTCAATATGCGGATTTGGATGAGTGTGTGCGGATCGTCGAAGAAGCCGGCATTGATGCACTGGCCGCGGCCCTTGGCTCCGTTCACGGTCCATATCAGGGAGAGCCGCAGCTTGGTTTTGATGAGATGAAAGACATCTCAGAAAAAACAGATGTGCCGCTTGTCCTGCACGGCGGATCCGGCATTCCACTGCATCAGCTTCAGCGTGCTATAGAGCTTGGTCATGCAAAAATTAATGTAAACACAGAAAGCATCCAGGCATGGACGAAATCCGTCCGTGAAACATTGGATCAAAATCCGGATGTATACGAGCCTCGCCTCATTTTACTGCCGGCCATTGAAGCAGTGAAAGAAGCGGTCAAAGGGAAGATGAGAGAATTTGGCACGAGCGGCAAAGCCTAATGCGCTTGTCTGGTATCAAGAGAGAGGAGCTGGTCCATTTCATAGGACAGCTCCTTTTTCTCAAAGAGCCGAAGAGCAGGATGTGAGCATGTGAAAAAACGCAATCAACGATTATTTTTACTGATTTCTTTTCTTTTTTGGTTTTCGCACTTTATTTATATTCCTATGCTTTCCCCTTACATTGAGCAGATTGGCGGCACGTATACATTTATTGGTATAGTACTTGCCAGCTACGGGCTCATGCAGTTTTTATTCCGTCTGCCGATCGGTATCGGGTCCGATCTTTGGAATAAGCGAAAAGGATTTGTTGTAGCCGGTATGGCTGTCAGTATGTTCAGCTGTCTTGCTTTTGCGCTGACGGAAAGTCCTGGATGGGTGCTCCTATCCCGTTCTTTGGCTGGCATTGCTGCTGCCACCTGGGTAGCGTTTACGATTCTTTTTTCAAGCTACGCAGCGGAGAGGGATTTGCACCGGGCCATGGGTCACTTATCCTTTGCAGTTGTATTTGCTCAGCTGCTCGGGATGGCGCTCAGTGCATGGATTGTGGAAGAATGGGGCTGGCATGCACCTTACTGGCTTGGAGCCGTTTTCGGAGCCGCAGGCCTGCTGCTTTCGCTGTTTGTAGCAGAAGGAAACACAGAAACAAAACGGGAGCCGGTTCAGCTGAAGGAGCTTGGAACGGTGCTCAAGGAACCGATGCTGTTGAAAGTATCGCTGCTGTCCATACTGGCGCATAGCATTATGTTTACAACGATGTTCGGCTTTACAACCGATTATGCACTGTCAGCAGGCATGCGGGCGGGTGACATTACGCTTCTTGTTTTTGCTTTTATGGTGCCGCATGCCGTTTCTACCCTGTTAAGCGGAAGTTGGTTTGTTCCTAAGCTGGGCAAATGGGGCACGCTTCAAATCGCTTTTTCGGCTGCAGCGATTTTTACCATTCTTATGCCGTTTGCGGATACGAAATCAGCCCTGATCGCCCTGCAGCTGGTCAATGGGTTTGCCATGGGCCTTTTATTCCCGCTTTTTCTGGGTATGGCAGTCGAAGAAATATCTCATGCCAAACGGTCCACAGCAATGGGGGCTTATCAAGCGCTGTATGCGATCGGCATGTTCGTTGGCCCTTTTTTAGCCGGCATTTTAAATACGTATTTTGGATTAGAAGCAAGTTTTTATTTTTCCGGTGCTGTTGGTGTAGTAGGTGCTTTGTTTAGTTTTAAATGGCAGGGGAAAATGAAAACGGAATCAATAGTTAAGCATAATAATGAGAGTTCGTTATAATAGAGATAATAAAAACGAAATAGGAAAAAGGCAGGTGAACAACATAATGAAAATGAGTGATGTGGCAAAACGGGCGAATGTATCTCCGGCTACCGTATCCCGGGTGCTTCGCCAGCCAGATTTGGTCAGCAAAGAAACAAAAGAAAAAGTTATGCGGGTGATTAACGAACTAAACTATAAACCGCATATGATCGCCAGCCAGTTCCGCACACGTGAAACAAAAACGATTTTAGTGGTAGTGCCGGATATTACCCGTCCGTTCTTTTCTGAAGTGCTGCGCGGTATTGAGCATACGGCACTTCAAAACGGCTATCAGGTTATTTTAGGTGATACAGAAAACCAGGTTGAACGGGAAAAAGAATATATTGAGCTTTTGTATAGAAAGCAGGCAGACGGTGCTGTGCTGCTAACTGCCCGGATGGACCGGGACAGCCTGGAAGAATTATCATCTCAGTTTCCGATCGTTCTTGCCTGTGAATACATGGACGGACTCGACATTCCGACTGTGTCGATTGATAACGTTAGCAGTGCCCGCAAAATAACTGAGCACCTCATCAACATCGGCCACCGGAAAATTGCCCATATTTGTGGTCCGATGGACATTATTTTAAGCCGGGACCGGCAGCGCGGATATAAGCAGGCCATGATGAGCCATGATCTGCCAATCGATCCTTCCTGGGTTCAAGAAGGAGATGATGGACTGGATTCCGGCTACAATCAAATGGTGAAACTGCTCGCACTTGAAGACCGTCCGACGGCTGTATTTGTGTTTAACGATGAAATGGCTCTCGGTTCCATCAAGGCAGTGAAGGATCATGGGCTTCAGGTGCCGGAAGATATCGCCATTGTGGGATTTGATAACCTTCGGATGGCGTCTCTTTTCAGTCCTTATATGACAACAATCGATCAGCCGAAATATGAAATTGGTCAAAAAGCAACGGATTTGCTTCTCACACTTTTAAAAGGCGGCTCTATCGGCCGGAAAAAATTTGTTATGAAAGACGAACTGATTATCCGGGAATCCTGCGGCTTTTATCAGAAAGAGCAATTGTTTAGCGCCACCAAAGGGGTTTAGCCCCTTTTTATCCTGGTAATAGGAAAAGGGTGGAAAAAACAAAAGGAGATGCGTACATAATGACGAAACTAGTACAGATCGGTAAAACAGATTTGCAGGTAAACCCGATTGGCTTTGGTGCCAATGCGGTAGGAGGCCATAACTTATATCCAAATTTAGATGAAGAAGCAGGACGCGTTATGGTACGAACAGCGCTTGATCAGGGTGTTAACTTCCTGGATACGGCTTTTATTTACGGACCGAAGCGCTCAGAAGAATTGATTGGTGAAGTATTGAAAGAGCGGGGCAATCGGTCAGAAGCGGTCATTGCCACGAAAGCAGCACACGTTTTAACAGGTGACGGTGAAAAGTTTGATAACTCTCCGTCTTTCTTAAAAAAATCAGTAGATGAAGCACTCGGACGCCTACAAACCGACTACATTGATTTGTTTTACATTCATTTTCCCGATGAACAAACGCCGAAAGACGAGGCAGTCGGTGCCTTAAAAGAACTGAAAGATGCCGGTAAAATCCGCCATATTGGTGTATCTAACTTTTCACTTGATCAACTGAAAGAAGCCAATAAAGATGGTCATGTAGAAGTGTTCCAGGGGGAATATAACCTTATTTCACGTGATGCAGAGGAGGAATTGTTCCCGTATCTGATCGAGAACAACATTTCTTTTGTGCCGTACTTCCCTCTTGCATCGGGCTTGTTAACAGGTAAATACGACAAGGATGCGACGTTCGATGATTTGCGCAAAGACCTGCCTTACTTCCAAAAAGGCGCATTTGAAGCAAACCTTGAAAAAGTGGATCAAATTCGTCCGATTGCAGAAGCGAAGGGAGTCGAGCTTGCTCACCTGGTGCTGGCCTGGTACTTAACACGCGATGCCATCGATGTAATTATTCCAGGTGCGAAAAGATCCGAGCAGGTGCTGAATAACTTGAAAACACTTGACGTTCAGCTGTCACAGGACGAAATCAGCACAATCGACCGCGTATTTGGATAAAAAAGAAAGCAGCCCTTCATGAAGAAGGCTGCTTTTTGCGTGCCTATCGGGCGGACAGCAGACTGTTTTGGAAAGGAAGCTGCTTTTATATTATAGACAGCCCGCTTCCGGCGCATCGATCACCAGCTGAACATCCGTTAGTAATTCATCTGTTGTTTGATAAGGACGGTCAATTTGAAGCAATCGCCGAATCACCCGTCTGGCCGGGAGGGAAAGAGTCAGTTCCTCTTCCCAGCTTTTTTCCCGTTTAGAGGATGGCTCAAAGGTGGAGTACAGCAAAAACAGTACAAAATGACCGAGTGCAAAAAAGTCGCTTTTAACCGAAAGCTCCCGAAACAGCGGGTGCTCTGTTTTTCTCCGGCGGGAGGAAGACTTGCTGCCCAGCCGACGCGCTAAGCCGAAGTCGATCACATACACAGAAGACCCATCCCATAAAATATTGGGGATTCGCAAATCTCGGTGTACAATTCCAAGCCGATGAAAATATTGGACAACATGAATTACATTCAGCAAAATGCGAAATGAATCCTTTTCGTTGTACACGTGGTGCTGATGAAAAATTAATTCTTCAAAATTAGGTGCATCCACAAAGTCCATTACAAAAAATGGAATACCCTTTTGCTGAAAAGCAGCAATGAATTGTGGAATAGATGGGTGGTGAAACTGCTTTAAAAAGCGGGCTTCCTGCCAAAAAAAGCGGATTTCATCCGGCTTATGCCGCTTGCGGTTACGCAGCTGTTTTACGACTACATCACGGCCGGTAGAAAGGTCCTTCGCTTTATAAGTAAGGCCATAGCTGCCCCGGCCAAGCAAGCTGATCAGTTGAAAGCGGCCTCCAGCCAGGACACCCGGCTTCAGCGGCCGCTCAATGAATCTAGAAAATATTTTTTTCATCCTTTTTAGCTGCTGTAAGAGCTGAAAGAAGAGCCGCGTTTTTTCTTATAATGATGATGTCCATATTTTGATGATTGATGGGAAGGCTTGCGGTAACGGCGATCACTGCTCGAATAGCGGCTTTTGTGAGAAGACTTTTGGTTCAAAACCTGTTGAAGAATTTTCTTTAACATAAGATCCCTGCTTTCCTGTTTTTCTTTTCTACGAATTAAACGAAAAAAGGTTTCGTTTCTTCTTTCCTGTTTTCGTCTATCAATAAACGTGGCGGCCCATTTTATTCTTTCATCATATAAATATGCTCAAACCTGGAAAAAAGACGAAGAAATTCTCGGATTCTAGCAGAAAATCATAAAAAAAGAAAGAAAAAGATAAGCAGGAATGCTGTGCGATCCCAGCCAAATCCGCTATACTGTTCATATTGTGAAACAAAATGGGCTCTTGATGAAGAGCGCTTTTTTGTTTGAAAAAGGGGTGAATTCATTGGAAAAAGCACGAACGATTAAGCGGACGCAGATGGCCATTCTTCTCGGAGCGCTTGGGGCGATGGGGCCGTTTACAATTGATATGTACCTGCCGTCGTTTCCTACGATTGCAGATGAATATGGTACAACAGCGTCGCTTGTGCAAATCAGCTTAACTGCCTGTTTAATTGGGCTTGCTCTGGGACAGCTTGTCATTGGCCCGATGAGTGACGTACGCGGACGGAAAAAACCACTGGCATTCTTTTTATTTTTATACTTTGTGGCGTCTCTTTTTTGCGCATTTGCACCGTCTATTTATTGGTTTATTGCCGGGCGTGTGCTGCAGGGATTTTCAGCGGCGGCGGGGCTTGTCGTTTCCCGAGCTGTTGTACGGGACATGTACAGCGGGCGTGAGCTGACAAAGTTTTTTGCGCTGTTAATGCTCGTCAATAACCTGGGACCGATTTTAGCACCGATTGTCGGCGGCGGCGTACTGGCATTCACAGACTGGTCCGGTGTTTTTATTGTGTTAAGCGCCATCGGTATTATCTTAATGCTTGTTGTGACATGGAAATTAGATGAAACACTTCCGGTTGAACGGCGTCAGCCAAGCAGTATTGGACAGATGTTGAAAAGCTTCGGATCACTGATCAAAAACCGGGAGTTTATGGGTTACGCGCTTGCACAGGGCTTTATGGTCGGCGGTATTTTTGCGTATGTTTCCGGTACACCTTTCGTGTATCAAAATATTTATGGGGCATCGCCGCAGCTGTTCAGCCTGCTGTTCGGCATGAATGGGATTGGCATTATGATCGGCACACAGGTCGTTGGCCGGTTTTCTGATACCATTTCCGAAGCAGCATTTCTCCGCTTCGGCTTATGGATGTCCGCTGTGGCAAGTACATTGCTTGTTATCATGGTACTGCTGCATGGACCGCTTTACTCGATTGTCATTCCCATTTTCTTTTTTGTTTCTTCGATTGGGATCATTGGTACGTCTGCATTTTCTCTGGCAATGGAAACACAGGGGCACATTGCCGGCAGTGCCTCCGCTCTTCTTGGCCTGCTTCCTTTTGCGCTCGGTTCGCTGACAGCACCGCTTGTCGGCATCGCCGGCGAAAACACAGCTGTGCCGATGGGGCTGACTATTTTTGGCGCCAGTATGCTGGCAATGATCGCGTATTTCGGGCTTGCGCGGAGTGCGAAAAAAAGCTTGAAATCTTAAGAAACAGGCTGTCGACAAAGTCGACAGCCATTTTTGTTTTAAAAGCAAAAGTAGGGAACCTCGATCTGTTTTTCTCCTGATATTTACCAGGTTTCATCATAAAAAAAGTTTTATTCCCGCCAGCTTTCGACAGTTAATTTTTGTTTGTTTTGTTACAATATGAAAACAATCTTAAAAAAGTAACAAACGAAATAGAACAAAAGGTAAACTAATCGAAAGGTTAGGACACAAAGCTACAGATCTAAGATCTTTCTTATAAGATTATGATGGCTGAGCCGCTTCGCAAAATGGGGGATACTTCATAATGGAACAAGAGAAAATGGAAACAGAAACAGTCGATGCCGAATGGGTAGAGCTGATGCAAATTGCTAAAGATCTGGGCTTATCGATCGAAGAAATAAAAGCATATTTAACGGCGCATCAAACATTTCATCCTGCTTAGTACTAAAATGTTGAAAGAAAATCATTATTTTGCAAGGTAATTAGCTTGTATAAGGAAAAATATTAAGCCAGCACCATTGAAATCCGTTTTGTCTTTTTGCTTATTTCAGATTATTTGAAAAGATGAAACAATTTCCTTTCTTTTCCGTATAAAAAGTAGAATCATATTTTATGGAAAAGGAGCGGAGCTGGAATGGGGAATGCAGTTATTATTTTAATTCTTGTTCTTGTATTAGCGGCCATTGGAGCGGCGCTTTGGTACTTTTTTATGAAGGTGCGCTATCGTACAGCAAAGTCAAACGAAGCGCTGGTTATTACCGGGCCGAAGCTTGGAGATATTGAAAAGGAGTCGAATATCTTTACCGATGACGAGGGACGCTCGATGAAAATTATCCGCGGCGGCGGCTACCGCCTGCGTATGTTCCAGACATCGACACCGGTTAACTTGACATCGTTTCAGCTGAAATTGACGACACCGCGTGTTTATACAAACGGCGGGGTGCCCATTATTGCCGATGCAGTGGCGATGGTAAAAGTGGCAGATACGTTAAAAGGCATTGCCAACTATGCCGAGCAGTTTTTAGGAAAAGAACAATCGGAAATCGAAGTGGAAATTACAGAAGTGCTCGGGAGCAACCTGCGGGCGATTTTATCAAAAATGACCGTGGAAGAAATTAATGGTGACCGGGAAGGCTTTAACAAGCAGGTAACAGAAATTGCGCAAAAGCAGCTGGACGAAATGGGCTTTAAAATTACCTCACTCGGTCTGACAGACCTGCGAGATTCTGATGCGAAAAATGGTTACTTGGACAACCTTGGTCGCCCAAGAATCGCCGAGGTACGCAAGCAGGCAGAAATTGCCGAAGCAAACAGCGAGCGCGAAACGCGCATTCATAAAGCCAAAACAGATCAAGAGGCGCGTGAGGAGGAATACAAACGTGAAATCGCGACAGCCGAGTCGAAAAAAGCAAAGGATTTAAAGGATGCAGCGATAAAAGAAGAAACCGAACGCGCCCGGGCAAAATCAGAGCAGTCATACGAGCTCGAACGGGCAAAGCTTGCAAAAGAAGTGAAGGAAGCCGAGCTTATTTTAGTCAGCCGGGAAAAAGAAGAACAGCTTCGGATCCAGCAGCTTGAACGAGAGCGGCTGGTGACGCTGGAGGCGGAAGAAACCAAAATCCGCCGGGCCAAGGCGGATGCGGACTTTTATGAAACAACGAAGCGTGCGGAAGCTGAAGCAAGAAAATCGGAAATTGACGGTGCAGCAAAAGCGCGAATTATCCGCGAAGCCGGTCTTGCTGAAGCAGAAGTGGTTCTGAAAAAAGGGGAAGCCGAAGCAAAAGCGCGTCAATTGCTCGCTGAAGCGATTGAAGAACACGGAGACGTTATTATTACCGAAAAAATCATTGAGATGCTGCCGCTGCTTGCTGAAAAGGTTGCGCAGCCGTTAAACAATGTCGATTCCATCAAAGTCATTCAAACGGGCAGTGGATCCGGCATTCCAACTGTCAGTAAAGGTGTGACAGACACGATGCTTGGCATTCAAGAGCCGTTAAAAGAATTAACCGGCATTGATGTGGCCGGTCTTTTAAAAGATTTTACTTCAAAAGGAAAACAAACAGAAACGGTTCAGCCGCCAAAGGACCGGTCAGCATCTCAATTAAAAGACAGCACTTCCTAACGAAAACAGCTCCCAGGCGATACACCCGGGAGCTGTTTTCGTTTTGAATTTAAAAAGGCGCTGAACGCTTCATGTCTTCAAAACATCTACGTTTTTGAAAGAAATCGCATACCACCTGCCGTTTCGCTGCTGTTTAATGTGGAAAGGAGAGGCCATATGTAAAATCGATGTGACGCCCGTTTTGTGAATTATCAGCCATAAACATTGTCAGGCCCATCTGCAGCGATTAGCGACAGGCCATGACCGATCTGAGCGCGGCTTTTTCAGCTGCTGGATAGGATTCACCTGGCTGCCAGCGGGATCAGAGGCTTGTTTATGCGGCTTTTACGAGCTGAAGATCCAGTACGATATTTACGTCATCCTCAATCTGTGTGCCTCCTGTTTCAAGCGTCAATCCATAATCACTACGTTTAATCACGGCTTTTGCTTGAAAGTGGGCTGTTTCACTGTCCTTTTGCTCATGAAATGTTACAAAAAACGATTCAGTACGCATAACGCCGTGCAAGGAAAGATCACCGACCAGCTCATATTGTCCGTTTTCCTGCTCCAAAATATTGTTGGCTATAAAACGCACCTCTGAAAACTTTTCTACATCGAAAAATCGCTCAGACAACAAATGGGCATCCAGGTCTTGATTACCTGTTTGAATGCTTCTTAAGTCTACAGTAAAAGAGATATTGGCGGTCACTAAGTTGTCTGCTTTCGCTTCAATATTTGCTTCATAGGCTGGAAACGTCCCTTTCACATGATTCACAGTGGCATACACACGGCTTTGTGCTTCGTTCACGCTCCACGCTGGTTTCTCCATGATAAAAATTCCCCTTTCATTTTGTCTTTTATCATTATTTCCCTGCATTGAACTGAATAAAACAAACAGCCCGGCAGGACATACTAACCAAAAAGGAGGTGAGCAAGTGGACAAGAAAACGGATTACCAGGAATTGTCGAATGTACAGGACCAGCTCACTTTAATTCCGGAAGAGTTTCCGGACGGAGCTTATGGACAGCCGATTGATAACGAAAAAGCAGTAGAAGGAAAAAGTACGCCGTGGAAAGAAAACCAGCACGTGGCGAGTGGTTTTACTTATGAATTCAAGCAGCTGCATGAAAACCGGTCCAGACAATATCCGGGTGCGCATCCTACACACGATGAAAAATAATGTTGATTTGCGGCGTCTTTCCATTAAAGGAAAGACGCTTTTTTTAATAAGAGAAGATCGAAACTTTTCTTTTTGAGCTTTATTATAAGTAATCACTAATGATTGATATAATTAAAACCGACTTGACTTGTAGGAATAATACGACTACGATAAATGTATTATTACAGCGTTAAAAAGAATTTTCCTATAAATTTGTGAGGTGGATCGTGTTGCAACTTCAAGTAACGAACAGTCCGTTTAATGAGGAGCAGGCAGAGCTCCTGAATCGCCTTCTGCCAACACTTACAGAAGGGCAAAAGGTATGGCTGGGTGGATTTTTGGCGGCTTCTTCTCCTGCAGCTGCTTCAGCGGCACCTGCTCCAGCAGCGGTTGAAGCAGCAGCACCCGTTCCGGCAGCAGCAGCTCCAGCTGTGTCGAAAGATGTAACGATTTTATACGGCTCTCAAACGGGTAATGCACAGCGTTTAGCCCAGAAAGCCGGACAAACGCTCCAATCAAACGGATTTAACGTCACGGTTTCAGCAATGAGTGACTTTAAGCCAAATAATCTGAAAAAAGTACAAAACTTGCTGATTGTAGCCAGTACGCATGGAGAAGGCGATCCGCCGGATAATGCCATTACGTTCCATGAATTTCTCCATGGCAAACGTGCACCGAAGCTGGATGATCTTCAATTTTCTGTTTTGTCACTTGGCGACAGCTCGTATGAATTTTTCTGTCAGACCGGAAAAGAGTTTGATCAGCGTTTAGAAGAACTTGGCGGTAAGCGTATCGCACCACGCGTGGATTGTGACCTTGATTTCGATGAGCCTGCGGCAGAATGGATTGACAGTGTTGTAAAAAGCTTGTCTGAGACTTTGGCGCCAGCAGCTCAAGCGGCAGCGACAGCAGCACCAGCAGTAACAGACGCACAGATGACAGAATCTGAATACTCAAGAACAAATCCGTTTCGTGCGGAAATCCTTGAAAGCATTAACTTGAATGGACGCGGCTCAAACAAAGAAACACGCCATATTGAGCTTTCGCTTGAAGGATCAGGGCTTACGTACAAACCGGGTGATGCACTTGGTATTTATCCAGAAAACGATCCGAAGCTGGTTGATGAACTGATTGCAGCATTTGGCTGGAATCCGGATGAAACAGTAACGATTAATAAGCAGGGCGATGTTCTTTCACTGCGCAATGCACTGTTAACGCACTATGAAATAACCGTACTAACAAAGCCGTTGCTGGAAAAAATCGCCCAATTAACGGGTGTAGATGAGCTGCACGAGCTAATCGGCAGCAGCGATAAAGTGAAAGAGTATGTAAATGGCCGCGATTTGCTTGATGTGGTACAGCAGTTTGGACCATTTGGCGTTTCGCCTCAGGACTTTGTGAATGTGCTCCGCAAAATGCCGGCGCGGCTTTACTCGATTGCCAGCAGCTTAGAAGCAAACCCAGATGAAGTGCACCTAACGATCGGTGCGGTCCGCTACAATGCGAATGGACGTGACCGAAGCGGTGTTTGTTCAATCCTTTGCGCTGAACGCTTAGAAGCGGGCGACACATTGCCAGTTTACATTCAGCATAACGATAACTTTAAGCTACCTGCAAACCCGGAAACACCGGTAATTATGATCGGGCCGGGAACAGGTGTCGCTCCGTTCCGCGCGTTTATGCAGGAGCGTGAAGAGCTTGGAACAGAAGGTCCGGCATGGATGTTCTTTGGAGACCAGCACTTCGTAACCGACTTCCTGTATCAGACAGAATGGCAAAAGTGGCTGGAGAGCGGCGTACTAACAAAAATGGATGTAGCGTTCTCGCGTGATACAGACGAAAAAGTATACGTACAGCACCGTATGCAGGAAAGCAGCAAGGAATTGTTCCAATGGCTTCAACAGGGCGCAGCCGTTTATGTATGCGGCGACGAGAAAAATATGGCACATGATGTCCATCAGACTTTGATCAGCATTGTTGAAAAAGAAGGCAGCATGAGCCGTGAGCAGGCAGAGAAATATGTAGCCGATATGCAGCAGCAAAAACGCTACCAGCGTGACGTATATTAAGCTTTTTGATTGAAAGGGGACAAAGCACAATGAGCAAAACGGTAAATGACCTTCACGTTCTGCGGGCACCAGAAGGACCTCCAAGTGATGTAGAAGGCATTAAAGAGAGAAGTAATTTCCTGCGCGGCACCCTTGCAGAAGTGATGGAGGACCGCATTTCAGCCGGTATTCCAGAAGATGATAACCGGTTGATGAAACACCACGGCAGCTACCTGCAGGATGACCGTGACCTGCGCACAGAACGCCAAAAACAAAAATTAGAGCCGGCGTATCAGTTTATGCTGCGCGTCCGCCTTCCGGGCGGTGTTGCAACACCGAGCCAGTGGCTGATGATGGACAGCCTGGCACATAAATATGGAAACGGCACACTAAAACTAACAACACGTGAAACATTTCAGATTCACGGTATTTTAAAATGGAACATGAAGCAGACGATTCAAAGCATCCATTCAACGATGATGGATACGGTTGCGGCATGCGGAGACGTAAACCGGAACGTAATGGCGACATCAAATCCATACCAGTCAGAAGTTCATACAGAAGTACATGCACTCGCGCAAAAGCTGAGTGATGACCTGCTGCCAAAATCACGTGCTTATCACGAAATTTGGCTGGGAGAAGAAAAAGTAGCCGGCACGCCGGAAACAGAAGAAGTGGAGCCAATGTATGGCCCGCTTTACCTGCCGCGTAAGTTTAAAATTGGCATTGCCGTACCGCCGTCTAACGATATTGACGTATTTTCACAGGACCTTGGTTTTATTGCGATCATTGAAAACAACCAGCTTGCAGGCTTTAACGTGACAATCGGCGGCGGTATGGGAATGTCCCATGGCGACACGCAGACATATCCGCAGCTTGGAAAAGTGATTGGGTTTGTCACACCGGATAAAGTTGTTGACCTGGCGGAAAAAGTCATTACGATTCAGCGTGATTACGGAAACCGTTCCGTTCGTAAATATGCTCGCTTTAAATACACCGTTGACCGTCTTGGTCTTGAAAATGTAAAAGCTGAGCTAGAGCGCCGTCTTGGCTGGACGCTTGACGAAGCGCGCGATTTTCATTTTGACCATAATGGCGACCGCTATGGCTGGCAAAAAGGCATTAAAGGAAAATGGCATTTCACAATGTTTGTGGAAGGCGGACGGATTGTGGATTACCCTGAATATCAATTGATGACGGGTATTCGTGAAATTGCAAAAGTACACAAAGGTGATTTCCGCCTTACTTCCAATCAAAACTTGATCATTGGCAATGTGTCTGCGCAAAGCAAGAAAAAAATTGATGCATTGATTAACCAATACGGTTTAACAGAAGGCGCGCATCACTCCGCAATCCGCCGCAGCGCGCTTGCCTGTGTGGCTCTTCCGACATGCGGCCTTGCGATGGCAGAAGCGGAGCGCTACCTGCCGAGCTTAATGGATAAAATTGATGAAATCATTGATGAAAACGGACTGCGCAACAAAGAAATCACAATCCGTATGACGGGCTGTCCGAATGGCTGTGCCCGCCACGCGTTAGGTGAAATCGGCTTTATCGGAAAAGCAGTCGGCAAGTACAATATGTACCTGGGTGCTGCGCATGACGGCAGCCGCTTAAGCAAAATGTACCGTGAAAACATTGGTGAGGAAGAAATCCTAAAAGAACTGCGCGTCGTTCTTTCCCGCTACGCAAATGAGCGCCAGGAAGGCGAGCACTTCGGTGACTTTGTTGTCCGCGCTGGTATCGTGGAAGCGACAACAGATGGAACAAACTTTCATAACTAATAAAGAGAAAAGAGACAGGAATTTCTTCTGTCTCTTTTTTGCGTCGTCTAAAATCCATGCTTTGGACATACGAATGGTAAAAGATCGTTATGCCAGGAAGGAGCGGCGGGATGGAGCAGAACATAGTCGTTCAAGTTCATCATGGAGACGTAACAGGAGACCGCGTGCCGGATATTGTTTACTTAACAGCCGTTCAAAAGGATGACAGTTCATTTTTGCGGCAGATCACGCTGGTTGTGCAGGACAGACGAACAGGCGGATCATTCCGGCTTTTACTGCCGGAAAATACGGGCTATAATCCAACGGTTTTTCTTGGGGATTTTACAGGCAATGAAGTAAAAGATATTTTAGTGGTGACGGATACAGGCGGCAGCGGCGGCACGGTTTACGCTTATGTTTATTCCTATGCCAATGGCCGATTTTACTTGATTTTTGATACAGATCTATTTAATAAACAAACCCAGTACAGTGTGCGGTATCAAGATTATTACAAAGTAGCAGTGACGAGCATGCAGCCCGGTCAACAATATGTGTTAGATTTAACGACAAAAGGAAAAGACTATTTAAGTGAAATCTACAATGCGGACGGTACATTAAAGCAGCCGATCGAGGGCTGGGTATCACCGCTGTCTGGCTTATATCCGGTGGATTTTGACCGCAACGGTGTGTATGAATTAACCGCCTGGCAAAACATTGCCGGACGCTATAATGCTGATCGTCTTGGATATGTGCAAAATGTGTTAACCTGGAGCGGGCGTGCCTTTCAAATACAGCAGCAGTATGTATCAATTTTAGGAGCAGAGAAAGAATAAGAATACGCGCACCCGAAAATAAAGCGTCAAAAACCGAAGTGGTTTCCCGTTTCAATTTTATAAGGTGCGCGTGTGTAGATAAAGAAAGAGGATTAGCCTTGAAGTTCCTGCTGAGCAAGACGGACTAAACGTTTTGTGATTTCGCCGCCTGTTGAGCCGTTTGCCCGCGAAGCAGTATCTGCTCCAAGCGTGATACCAAATTCGCTGGCGATTTCGTATTTAAATTGTTCTAAAACTTGTTCTGCCCCAGGGACAAGAAGCTGCTGCCGGTTATTGTTTGCCATGTTGTTTTCACCACCTTTTTTATTTGCTCATACTATTTGTTTTACGGGAGAGAAACATACAGAAAAAGCAGTAGCAAATGATATCGCTTTTGGAAGGATTGCACTCAGGTGGTACAGGGTTTTACGAAATGAAGATAAGGGTAAAGTGAAAGAGGAGACTATACAGCCAAAGGAGTGATTCACATGCACCACGGATACCCAAAGGCAGGCGATCCCATTGAAGCGTTTGTAAACGTATGCGGCCAGCCATCGCCTGAATCAACGAACGAAATGATTTTATTTGACGTCCCTGGTATCAATGCCAGGCTGACGTGCTGGATCGATGAGGAACAAAACGTACATAAGCTGTCGAGTTCGATACCAATGGGCACGCAGGCAGCGGTAGAGCTGGCAAAGCGGTTCCTGCCGATGGATGCTGAGCCGGCAGAAACAAGTCTTGATACAGAATCAGCCAAATTAAATGCACTGATTCAAACATATAATGTGAAGCATAAAGGAACACAAAAACAGGCGGTTATTACCGCTGAAGAAACAGGTGCTTTTACAGTAGCTATTGTCGACTAACTACTCCGGGCGAAAAGCCCGGAGTCATTTCGTTTTATCAAAATATATAACGGAGGAAGATATGAGCACAATCCGCGAAATAGAAGCGAAATGGCAGGCCCATATGTCAAACTGCCAGACTGCTACATTCGGCATGGGCTGCTTTTGGAGTCCGGATGCGCGCTTTGGTGCGCTGCCTGGCGTGATTCGAACAAAAACCGGCTTTGCAGGCGGAACGACAGAGCATCCCACCTACCGGCAAATGGGGGATCATACGGAGACGATACAAATTGAATTTGATCCGGATGTCCTTTCTTTTGAAGAAATCCTTAGCGTCTTTTGGCGCAGTCATACTTCAACAAATCGAACCCATTATGGGGAACGTCAGTATATGTCGCTTCTTTTTTATCATAATGAAGAGCAGAGAGAAACGATTGAGCGGGTGAAGCAGGAGCTTGAAAGCGAACGGAATGAACCAATTGAAACAGAAATCCAGCCGTTCTCCTCTTTTACTCCTGCAGAAGAGCGGCATCAAAAGTACCATGTAAAAAGATTTAAGCGAGCAGCAGACGAATTGTCATCCTCGTTTGATACGCCGGATTCTTTTACGAATTCAACTTTAATTGCCCGGCTGAATGGATTTGTCAAAGAATATACGACCCTATCCAGAATAGAAGAAGAAATCCATTTATGGGACCTTTCCGATTCGTATAAGGAAGAGTTAACCGCCTTTATACGCAGAATTCGCTGGTAGAAGCAGCCGATTGGATGTTTTTCAGTGAACAGTATCTCTTTTACCCTTGCACTTTACATCTTGCTTCATAAAAATAACATGCCCTGCTCCAGTAGGAGGCAGGGCGTGTCAGTGTGTAGACAAAGTCTTTCTATTTCAAAAAAAAGAGCCGATAAGTGGTGTTGAAGACCAATCAGCCAGGGACTGGATAGACATTTTCTCTTTTTTTAAAAGAAAAAATACGACTTATAGCTCTATACACTCTTGGTGCAAGCTACTTGGAGGCGGGAGGGCATCACAGACTCCTATGGGCTCAGTGCCTGCCCCCCGTGGAAAGCGGAGCTGCCCGGACGCCGCTCATTTATCCCATTCATGTGACAGTTATCAATCATGTGTCTACAGTTTGACACGCTCTAGTCCATTAAGAGGCAGGGCGTGTTTCTGCTTGTTCAAGTGCTGCACCGATCGCCTTTATAGCTTCATATTCATCGATGCCCTTGGCAGTCAGCGTCATTTCCCCATTGGGCGACCCTAATGCCAGAACACCCATGATTGATTTTACATTCACATGACGATTTTGATAATGAAGATAAATATCTGACACGTACTGGCTGGCTAAATGAACAAGAGGGACAGCGGTTTGCGGAGTAAAGCTTCTTATATGGACCGTTTTTACGAACATGCTTTTCAAACCTTTCCTCGTAGAATAAAAGTATTTTCAGTATACCCGCTTCACTCAAAAATAGAACCTTTTTATGCTGATATGAATTTGCCAAAAACAAACAGGTCTAGTTTCTTTTATAAAGGGTAAAGAACACGGTACTTTATATGAAGAAAAGAGGCAGGGAAATGAAGAAGTTATTGCTGCTGGCCGCCGGGCTGTCGATTTGTCTGAATCCTTTTTCAGCTGAGGCAGAAACAGGGATCCATTCAAAAGACCAGGACGTGATTGTCATTTCATTTGATGGCATGCGTCAGGATCTAACAGAACAATACATACAAGCAGGTGACATGCCGCATGTAAAGGCATTGATCGATAAAGGGGTATGGGCAAAGGAGCCGGAAACCATCGTCCCTTCCTTGACTGCACCATCGCATGCGGCGCTTTCTACCGGCGCCACACCGAAGAAAACAGGCATTGTCAGCAACCAATTCCATGATCCGGAAAAAAAGTTCAACAATAAGGATGATGCCTTTCATACAAAGATCAACGTTTCACCGATTTGGAGCGAAGCAAGCCGCCAGGGAAAAACAACCGCGACGATTGTTTTCCCGGGAGCAAATCCAAAAACAAAAAACCAGACAGCAGATTATTCTGTTTTCTATGGAGATACGTGGGCCAAGAGCAGCTTAGATAAGCTATCGTTCCAGGAAGCATCCGGCTGGAAAAACACACCGAAAAGTTTTAGTGCGCTCAAGGAAGCCGATCTGCCGCTTAAGCTGAAAGGAGCCAAAAATCGAACTCTATTCGTACTGGCGGTAGATACAACAAATGATCAGCAGGTCAACTATGATCAATTTATCGTATCTCAGAACAAACAGGTGAATCAGGAGGACGGGCGCGCCAGGCGGGATGAATGGGGCACAGTGCCACTGACGATGGACAAAGGGGAGCACGCCGGCTTTACGTTTAAAGTAAAAGGGACAGAGGCTGATTTACAACAGCCGCTTCCGTTTTTTAAAACGGCGGTTACATCCGGTCTCTTTCACGGGCCAGCTGGCTTTGAAGAAACAATTACGGAACAATTTGGCTTTTTTCCAGTTGAGTCCGAAGACGATGCTTTGGAGAAAAAATGGATCACCCGGAAAGAATATGAGGAAATCAGTTCCCGGTTTGTCAACTGGGTAACCGATGTATCGCTTCACATAAAAAAGACGTATCAGCCAGATGCCCTGTTCTTTTATGGTCCCCAGATTGATCATGAAGAGCATAAATACACACTGACTGACCCGCGCCAGCCTGGATATACGGAGGCAAAAGCGGCCCGCTATAAAACATACATCGATTGGGCGTACAAGCTGGCAGACGATACAGTCGGTAAAACAATGAACACCCTGGATGAAAACGACCACTTATTTGTCGTGTCGGATCATGGAATGGAAGCGGCGCATACGATGCTTGAGCCGAATGCGGTGCTTCACAAAGCCGGTCTGCTTGAAACACACAGGGACGGTACGATTGATTATTCGAAAACGAAGGCGTATGCGGTGCCAAGCGGTTCAGCCGCGCACGTTTATATTAATGCCAGCGCAACCCAAAAAAATGGCATTGTCGAGAAGGACGAATTCAATGATGTTCAGCAGAAGGCCATTGAGGCGTTTCAACGGGCAGAAATCAATCAGAAAAACCGAAATGACCTGCTGGAGATTGGATTGGAAGCTGTGTTTTCCAGCAAAGAAAAAGAAGAGCTGTCAAAGCTGCCGGAAGCGGATATAAAAAGCGTATGGCAAGCAGGATTAAAGGAAACCATTCATCCTTATGAAACGGTTCTTTCATCGGCGGAGATGGAAAAAAAACCGCTCGGCCATGCCCATGCCGGAGACATTCTTTTAATTGGCGCTCCCGGATATATGATGGCAAATGGCACAAGCCGCCCGAGTAAGCCGTCGCTTGAGCTGGGTACTCACGGAGGAGATTCTACTAAACAGGATTTACGTCCTGTATTTATGGCAACAGGCTCTTCCTTTAAAGAAGAAAGCACTGTGGGGAAAGTATCTACACTAGACCTTGCGCCAACCGTTTATAAGCTGCTTGGTATCGATGCACCTGCATTTGTAGAGGGCGAGACGCAAACAACCTTATGGAAATAAAAGAGACTGCTTGCTCGCAAGCAGTCTTTTCTGATTAAAATATATAGTATTCAAAAACTACTTTGATTCTAAAAGAATTGAGTCGAAAGTCTTTGTTGAGAGAACATTTATGGTTGCAATGACCTATAATCATCCTTCATAATGAAGAAAGAAATGTACCTTACAAGAATATGGAGGATCACCATGTTTCCTTTCCTGAAAGATAAACAAGCAAAAGAATTCAAAGCATCTGTGCAGTTTCCAGAGAAATCCGCCATTGCTGTTTCGCCGGATGACCATTTAGCTCCACGTCTTTACTATATGGGCTATACACAGGAGCAGGTCGAGATGCTCCAGCAGATGGCACCCGTTATGAACACAATCCTGGATGAGGTGCTTGAGAACGTACTTGATCATTTAGTGAAAAGTCCGGAGATGGCCAAAATTGCGCAGAATCATACAAGCCGGGAACGCTTAAAACGGGTGTTTGGTGATTACTTTGGCAGTTTGCTGACGGGCAGGCTGGACGAATCCTTTTTACAAATGCGGAAGCAAATGGGTCAGACCCACAGCCGGTTTTCAGTACCGGTTACATGGTTTATTGCTTCTTATTCCGCATTCAGCACATTAATTATTCCTAAGATTGTGGAGCATTACCAGCATGATCCAGAACGGCTGGCTCAAGCCATTCAAGCCATTACCCATGCGATGAATTTAGATGCCCAAATGGTAATCGATCATTATATGAATGTCCGAATCGATGAAGCAAAGCGGGCAAACGAAGCAAAAAGCACGCTCCAGCAGGAAATTGTGTCAGTGAGCCAGGAAGTAGCCGCTTCTGTTGAACAGACCGAAGCAGCGATTTCTGACACAAGCTCGCGGGCTGCCCAGGTTTTAAAAGAAACAGGCCAAACAGAAAAAAGCAGTAAAAACCTGGTTGGCTTAACACTGCAAAATGAACAGCAGATGGAAGAAATGGAAGGGCAGTTTAAGCAGTCAACGGAAAAAGTCAGTGCGTCTTTAATCGGGATCAGTGAATTAAAACAATCGTCTGAAGAAATTATCAGTATCACAAAAGGGATTGAAGACATTGCGGATCAAACCAATTTGCTTGCGCTGAATGCGTCGATTGAAGCGGCGCGTGCAGGCGAACATGGTAAAGGCTTCTCGGTCGTCGCCAGTGAAGTCCGTAAACTGGCCGAGCATTCAAAGGTGATGAGCAGCAGCATCAATGAATTAATTGCCCAAAACAATACGAACATCACCCGGCTCGTCAATGAAATGGAAGATGTAAACAAGTCCAATGAACAGTCTCAAGTAAAGCTGCAGCAGGTAAAGAGCGGCCTTGCAACAGTGAAAATGGAAATGGAAAATTATTTAACGATGTTTGGCCGCAACAAAGAAGACCTGGACCAGATTGTTCTGTCGATTCAGGAAATCAGCCAGACAACAGAAGGGCTGTCAAAGCTGACAACAAATTTATTAGAAAAAGCAGAACAGACCATGTAAGTGAAAAAGCAGCTGCCAAAAAAGCTGCTTTTTTGTTTTATTGGAAAAATAACAATAAAGGAATATAATAGAAAACAATAAAACGAGAAAGAGAGGAAGAGTGAACCACGATTACCTATCAATTGAACTCAGGCATTACGGCAGCTCAGCTGTCGAAAGTTTTTCTCTCCTCTGGCATCCGGCGTCCGGCAGATGATCTTGTACGTCTGCAGAAAATGCTCGACCATGCGGATTTGACTGTCGGAAAATGAACTCGTTGGCGTAGCTCGTGTGGTGACTGATTTCTCCTACTGCGCTTATATTTCAGATTTGGCCGTGAAAAAAGATTATCAAGGCCGGGGAATCGATCCCGTGCTTTGGGAGAAGGTGAAAAAGGAACTGAGTGACGAAGTGACGTTTGTGCTTTTGTCGGCTTCCGGCGCGATGGATTTTTATTCAAAGCAAGGATATGATCAGGCGGATAACGCCTTTCGAATCATGCGTAAAAAATAAAGTAACCAATCAAAGGAGAATCGGCTATGGCGCATTTTTTATTCGACCAGCTGGCATTTGTCCGTAAACTGACATTAAAAGAAGCAGAAGGCATTGACGAAGCAGCCTCTCTCCTTATACCAGCCGGATTTGGCAACAATATTAAATGGAATTTAGGACATATTTATTTGGTACAGGAGCGGTTTGGATTTTATTTTACCGGTGGTGAAATGGTGATGCCCGATGCATTTAACGACTGGTTTGGTCGCGGCTCAAAGCCAGCGGACTGGGAAGGGAAGCTGCCCAAAACAGACGAGCTGCGGGTGCTGTTAAAGGAGCAGACAGAACGGATCAAGCAGCAGACCGCACCGCTTCTGCCATACCCGCTTAAGGAGCCGTTTACAACTTCCACTGGTTTAACTCTTTCATCAGTGGAAGAAATGCTGACCTACAGCTTGCACCATGAAGGACTTCATTCGGAAACGATTAAGTCAATTAAACGGGTACTGTAAGTGAAACGGCAGGCTTCTCTTAGGAGCCTGCTTTTTGCCGATTATCCTCGGTCGATCAGGATCATGCTGAATAACAGAAAGGCGATAAAAAAGAAAGCAAGAACTGCGCCAATAAGGAAAAGTAAAACGCCCAAAAAGAATGGTACCAATACAATCGCTGCGAGCCTCCTTTTTCCTCCTTGTGGTGTAATGGATAGTGAAGTAAAAGCCAGCCTGGAAAAAATTTTTTCTTTGGTTACTGAAAAATTTCAATAGATTCTTTTGGACAGCATAACATGCATTTTTGACCAGATAGGAGGCAGTGTATGATTGAGCTTGCATATTTTACACGCGAGGATTTTGGCACGCTGATGGGATGGATTCCAAATGAGGCGTTTATGATTCAGTGGGCGGGTTCTACTTTTACCTTTCCCCTTCATGTGCACCAGCTTGAGCAGTACATAAAAGGAGCCAATCAACCCATATCCGATACATTCGTATACAAAGCCATCGATCAACAAACAGGACAGATAATGGGGCATCTGTCACTGCAAATCGATCGGCGCAACGATTCGGCGCGAATTGGAAAAGTGCTGATTGGAGAGGAATCGGCGCGCGGAAAGGGAATGGGGCTTCGCTTGATTGAAGCGGCAGCTGAACTTGCGTTTTGCACGTTTAAGCTGCATCGTGTCAGCCTTGGTGTTTTCGACTTTAACCATGCAGCTATTTCCTGCTACGAAAGAGCGGGTTTTCAAAGGGAGGGACTGCTCCGTGACGTGCGAAAGTGCGGAGAGGAATATTGGAGCCTTTTGGAAATGAGCCTGCTTGAAGAAGAGTGGAAGCGGAGGATGTAAAATGAAGCGTCGAAGTCGGAAGCGTCTTTTCCTTCTATTTCTTTTTTTTCTTGCGCTGCTCATTCCGTTTTTTTACTTGCAAAATAATTGGCTGACTGTTACAAAGCTAGAGGTGGAATCTGAGAGAATTCCGCCTGCGTTCAATGGGTACCGTATTGCGCAGTTATCGGACCTTCACAGTAAACTCTTTGGGGAGCGCCAGCATGCACTGGCTGAAAAAGTAAAGCAGGAAAAGCCGGATGTGATTGTTTATACAGGTGACTTAATTGATCTTCAGCGCGGCGGTGAAGCAGCAGGTTATGTGTTAATGAAGGAAATGGTGAAGATTGCGCCTGTTTTTTTTGTGACGGGTAATCATGAAGGGCCGGACTTTACCGAAACAGAAAAGCAGCTGCAAGCAATGGGGGTGCAGGTGCTTCGAAATGAACGTACAGTGCTCCGGCGTGGCGGAGAAACGGTCCAGCTGCTTGGTATTGATGACCCGCTGCTTACGCCAACCAGCGAAGCGATCGAACAAGCTGGAGAAAAAACAAAGTCCGGCCAATATAAAATTCTGCTGTCTCACCGCCCAGAGCTTTTTGCTTCTTATGCTGAAGCCAAAATGGATGTGATTTTTACCGGACACGCACACGGCGGCCAGGTTCGGCTGCCCTTTATTGGCGGCTTATTCGCCCCGGGCCAGGGATTATTTCCTGCTTATACAGCGGGTGCCCATACACTTGGTTCCTCTACGATGGTTGTAAACCGGGGGCTCGGCAACAGTACGGCGCCTCAGCGGCTCTTTAACCGCCCAGAAATCGTCGTATTGACACTAAAGAGCAGCAAATAAAAAGCGGTCTGCTGGTGCAGTCGCTTTTATTTGTTGCGAAACGCCATTCTGCCGTTCAGTATTTGGTTTGGGCTTTTCAGCTGGAAGGTGCCGGCTTCGGGCGAATAATCGATTTTAACGTCTTCATCGTAAAAAACCATTTTCGGTTTTTCCACTAGAATGGACATATCATTCGTTTCGAGCAATACGTCGTGATCCTTATCTGCTTCGTCCACATACCAGAGCGTTGGAACGCCGTTTAGTACACATCCGTTGCCTTCTGTGTCCCACTTCAGCTTTAACAGGCCGTTTTCCCGGTTTTTTAAAGCATGTATTTTTTCGGCCGCAGCCGGTGTAATAGTGATGTTCATTTTCATCCGCCTTTTTCTTTCAGTATAGCACACGGTAGATCGTTCGTCTTTTTTGGGATGTTAAATCGTTTCTTTGGGTGAAGAAAACGGTATAATAAAACAAGAAAGAACATGACAATGGAGGACAAAGGATTGGACAAAAAGGACCAGGCTCTTTATGAAGCAATCCGCTTGGAAGCCCCTGATATAAGCAAAAAGTGGTTTGAGGCGAGAGAAAAAACAGATGGATCCGTTTATGCAAAGAATGCAGGCTCCACCATTCAAAAAGAGTTAAAAGAACAGCACCTTTTTACGATTTATACTATTGCGAGCGGCTTTTTGCCAGACCAGGCAGTGTTTAAACAAAACCTGCAGGAATGGACAGAAATTGTGGTGAACAGCCGGCTCGAATGGGATACGCCTATTTATGAAGTGATCGCAGCTATTAACAAAACGAGAAACCTTATCTGGGATTTTATAACAGAATACAGCCTGGCTGATCCCGAAATCGACAAAAGGGATATTCTGCACTGGAGTACAATGTACCATTCCGTTTTGGATACAATGATCAGCGAGTTTTCCACCCGCTACTACTATTTAACGCGCAGCCGGCTGCAGGGGCAGGAGCAGCTGATCGAGGAAATTGATGCACCAATTATTCCTATATCAAAAAGAATTGCAGTACTGCCTTTGATCGGTGCGATGGATGAAAAAAGAGCGAAGTCTTTATTGGAATCAATCCCGGTTAAGTGTACTGAAAAACAAGTGAGTTATTTGGTTATGGACTTTTCCGGTATGAAAGTTATTGATACATTTGTCGCCAATCAATTGTTTAGCCTGACCCAGTCACTGCAGCTGCTCGGTATTCAATCAGTAGTGTCCGGCATGCGTCCGGAAACAGCCCAGACCGCGATTCAATTAGGCCTCGATTTTGGAATGATTCAAACATTTCACGGCCTGCCGCAGGCACTCAAGCATCTCGGAGTTGGAAAATAAGTGAAACGGCCAGCTCAAAAAGCTGGCCGTTTCAGTGTGTAAACAAAGTCTTTCTCTTTCAAAAAAGAGCCGATAAGTGAAGCCTGCCGAACTTCGCGTTCCACGGGCAGTGCGGGAGCTTCCTCGGCTTGCGCCTGCGGGATCTCCCGACTCACTGTACTTCCCGCAGGAGTCTGCGTCCGTCCGGCTTCACTAAGTGGTGTTGAAGATCAATCAGTCCGGGATTGGGTATACATTTCCTCTTTTTTAAAAGAAAAAACACGACCTTATTCGTTCTATACAATCTTGTCCCAAGCCAATTGGCGGCATCCGGTCAGCGCAGACTTCTATGGGATTAGCGGGCAGCAGAGACCGGTGAAGCCGCCAGGCGCAGTCGGGCTCAGCGCCTGCTCTATGAAAAGCGGAGCTGTCCGGACGCCGCTGATCTATCCTATTCATGTGACAGTTATCAACCATTTGTATATACTCTTAAACGGTCAGCTCAAAAAGCTGACTGTTTTTTTGAAGTGTCATGAAACAATCGGACATAGCATTCGTATAGATAGACAGTGAAAAGAAAGGAAGGGAAAATGACATTCTTCATTGTGATTTTTATCCTGTGTGCTGTCGCTTTTGAGGCTGAGAAAGCAGTCCGCTTCCCGTTCCGGGTACTAGAAAGGAGGGGTAGCGGTATCAATATGTAAATGAAAGACAGCGCTGGGCAGCATGGGGAATCATAACGGTCGTCTTGCTTGGCGGAATCATGGTGCTGTTCGCTTTTCCTCAGATAAATACCGCTTTTTTGCTTCTTGCTTTTTATTTTCTTCTGTTTGGGACACGCGCATGGCTTGAATGGAAATATGAACGCCAGAGCCGCCAGTATATGATGTCGATTTGCACTATTGTATTTATAGCCCTGCTGCTTGGTCTCTTAAATGGCCCATTACCATTGATTTTCGAATAGGGGGAAGAAGATGGACGTGTTTCAGTTTATTCTAATGCTGCATATCGCAGGGGGGTTTACGTCACTCTTCACCTTTTGGATTCCGGTTGTGACGAAAAAAGGCGGAAAAGCTCATCGTCTTTCCGGCTGGATCTATACAGGCGGCATGATCGCCGTCTCGATTTCTGCTGTTTATTTGGCAGGAGCCCGCCTGATGGACTCCGCGAGTTCACCAGAAATCATTTCGTTTGCACTGTTTTTACTGTTTATCGCTGTATTAAGCTCTTCCACTGCGTATTACGGCATTCGCGTGCTCCGGTTTAAACAGCGCCAGGGGGCTCATAAACATCCGCTGGACATCGGGTTTCCAGTTTTGCTGCTGCTTTCGTCAATCGGCATGAGCATCTACGGATTTTTGCACAGCGTGCCGCTGCTTTCCTGGTTTCCGCTGCTTGGCTTGTTTTTAAGCACCAGCCAGCTCGGCTACTGGCTCAAGCCGCCGAAGCAAAAAATGCACTGGTGGTTCGAGCATTTTGGCGGCATGCTGGGCTGTTCGATTGCGACCATTACAGCGTTTACCGTTTTCGGGGCACCGCGTCTGCTAAATATCGAAAGCGTCACCCTGCTTCTTTGGTTTTTGCCGACGATTTTGCTGACACCTGTTATTATCGGCTTGTCCGTTTATTACCGAAGAAAGTTTTCATAACCGCAGCAAAGCCCGGACGATTGAAACGTCCGGGCTTTTATCGTGATTAGTTTGTTTCCTCTTCCGTTTCTTCCTCTTCCTCTGTTTCCATCTCTTCCGTGTCTGTGTTTGTTTCCTCTTCTTCAGCACCGCCACAGCCTGCTAAAGCACCTATTGCCAAAAATGCAGTTAAACTGCCCGCCGCCAATTTCTTTTTCAACATAGAATCCATACCGAACTCCTCCTTGAAAAATATAAGATAGAAAACAGTAACCTTTTTCAGAATAGCAGACAAATAGATAAGCTGGAAGTATATTTACATATTCTTTACATTTCTTTAAACAAAAAGGGGGCGGTCCGGATGGGCATTCGGACCGCCAAACAATGCACAATGAATCGGTGGGGTAAAGCTAAATTGATAATGATTATCATTACCGGTTACAAATACTATCTTACCCGCTCCTTCCAAATCTGTCAACTGATAATTGAAAATGATTTTCACATAAAGGAAGCTCTCGGTTTTTTTAACAATATTATCTGCTTTTTCCCTGTTATAGATAAAGAGCACCCTTTATACTAAAAAAGATTTTTGAAAACGCTTGCATAAAAGGATGGTGGAGATATTGACGAAGTTCAAATCTAAAATAATCGCACCGATTGCGGCTCTTCCGCTTCTTTTGTCCCCGTGGGCAGGAACGGCACATGCAGCTGCAGAGCAGCCAAAGCAAAACCCCGTGGCTGTTCAAATGGAACGACTGGACAGGGGGCTGCAGGCTATTCCAACGTCAAGCGGCGTTTTTCTCAGCTGGCGTCTGCTCGGAAATGAAGTGGATGGATACGCCCAGACGGGTATGACCGGAACAGACTTTCATGTATATAAAAACGGTCAAAAAATAGCCGCTGTTCAAAACAGCACGAATTTTGTTGATCCAAATGGAAAAGCAGCTGATTCTTATTTTGTCCGGGCGGTACAAAAAGGTAAAGAATTGGACCAGAGTGACGCCGTGAAGCCGTGGGGACAGGCTTATCATGATTTAAAGCTGCAAAAGCCGGCGGGCGGAGTTACACCAGTGGGAGAAGCCTATACGTATTCAGCGAACGATATGAGTGTCGGCGATGTGGATGGCGACGGCCGCTACGAATTTTTTGTCAAATGGGATCCATCCAATTCCAAAGATGTCTCACAGATCGGCTACAATGGTAACACATACATTGACTGCTATACGTTTGAAGGAAAGCTGTTGTACCGGATAGACCTTGGCGTTAATATTCGCTCCGGCGCTCATTACACGCAGTTTCTTGTCTATGATTTTGACGGAGACGGAAAAGCTGAAACCATGTTTAAAACAGCACCGGGCACAAAAATCATCCGCTATAACGATCAGGGAAACGTGATTTCTGAAAAATATATTACGATGCCCAAGGAAGACATTAAAGCGGGCTATGCCCATACAGATGACTACCGGATGAGCAAAGCGGATTACTACAATCACGTCGTTGACATGTTTATGAACTGGCATAAGCACGAGGAAGTTGTAAATGGCAGCTGGCCGAAAACATTGGAAGAAAGCTTTGGGATTGAGCCGCAGTATAAGTATCCTTTGTCTAAAGAAGATGCGGAAAAATTAGCGGACTACTTTATGGATGTGTACGCACCTGAGCGGAGTGGACGCAACAATTTACGAAATTTCGAAGGCTTTATTGTCAGCGGCCCTGAATATATTACTGTGTTTAACGGAGAGACCGGTGCCGAAATGGAGACCATCCCTTACGGAGTCAGCCGTCATGACGATGGATTGATGTGGGGAGATTATGCGATGAGCCGCATCGAGCCGGGCAACCGGGTCGACCGTTTTCTTGCAGGAGTCGCATACTTAAATGGCAAAACGCCATCTGCTGTTTTTGCGCGCGGTTATTACACACGGGCAGCACTAGTTTCCTATGATTGGGACGGAGAAAAGCTGCGCGAAGTATGGACGGCAGACAGCGGTTGGACGCCGATGAAAAATCCATTTAACGACGGTCCGCACGGCACAAGCGGGGAAGATCCCGAGCTTGGTGCGCTTGCCAACCAGGGCGCCCACTTCCTGAGTACAGCAGATGTAGATGGAGACGGAAAGCAGGAAATCGTGTATGGATCAGCAACGGTTGACCATGACGGCAGTCTTCTGTACAGCTCTACGGATACGATGCCAGAACAAAGTGCTGTGCCGGGAACAACAGCAAAGCTTGGGCACGGTGATGCGATTCATGTAACGGATATCGACCCGGACCGGGAAGGGCTGGAAATCTTTATGGTGCATGAAGGCGGCACGTATGCACCGTATGGCTACGCGATGCGGGATGCAAAAACAGGCAAAATAATCTATGGTGCTTATACCGGCAAAGATACGGGCCGGGGGATGATCGGAGATGTTGATCCTTCCAAAAGAGGACTCGAAACATGGGCGGTTGACCTGCGTACTGCTCAAGGCGGACAAATCGGCACGAAAGCTCCCGGCACCAATATGAATATTAAATGGGCGCCTGATATGACAACGCAAATCGTAAATGGATCAGGAGACGGTACACCGAGCATCGACGACTGGCTGAAAGGAAGAAAGCTCCTGGCAGAAAATACGCGTACAAACAATGGCACAAAAGGAAATCCATCTCTTGTAGCAGACGTGTTCGGTGACTGGCGGGAAGAGCTGCTGCTGCGGACTGCCGATAGCAGTGCGATTCGAATCTTCACCAGCACAGAGCAAACAGACCGGAAGATGTATACGCTTATGCACGATACGCAGTATAGAACGGGTATTGCCGGACAAAACACAGCTTATAATCAGCCGGCGTACACAAGCTTTTATTTTGCATCGGATACAGACTGGTCCTCTGTACCACAGCCCGCTTATCAAACGCCTGGAACAGCCCGTTCGCTTCAGGATTTAGTAAACCAATATCGGGAGGTCGGAGAGATTTCCCATTCAACTGGCAAAAAGCTGGACAACGCATTGAAGCAAGCGATACATCAGTTTGAAAAAGGCAAAATCAATCAAGCTGTTTCTTTCCTGGACAAGTTTGTTTCTTACACAGAGAAAGCAGAAAGCGACCGGGCACGCTTGAATGTACTTAATCGCGCTGAACAGCTGAAAAAAGAATGGCTGCAAAAATAACGATTTGGTCCATTTCTTGAAACGAAACACCCTTTTATTCGTATAAAAGAAAGAAGAATGGGGTGATCAATAAATGGAAACAAACATCAAAGCACCGGATAAAAGTATTTCACGAGAGGCAGTAAGGATGTGGCGGCTGAGCAGGGCGATCGTCCATGCGGCCGCCCTTCTCCTGATTGCTGCCCTGCTGGTAATGGATGCAGCCTGGGGCTGGTGGAGCTGGGTTGGCTGGGTGCTGTATGGAGCGGCCGGTTTGGCAGTGCTATCAGCTATTTTTGCGGTTGGCATTGAGCCGTTTATCCTGCAGCGAATATGGCGATATGACGTAAGCGAAGAATACGTTCAGTTAAAGCACGGAGCGCTGACGCGGGTTCATGTACTTGTGCCTATGGCAAAAGTGGAATATGTCACGACGAATCAAGGACCCATTATGCGCAAATATGGCTTGTATAACTTGGTGATTGGAACAATGGCTTCTTCGCATAACATTCCAGCTCTTCCGGAAAGGGAAGCTTTTTCGCTGCGGGAACAAATTGCCGAGCTTGCACAGGTGAAAGACGGTGAGTAAGCTGCAAAGGCGTCTTCATCCCGCCGGCATGCTGCTGTCCATTGTTCGGACGGTTCGACATGCTTTTTTCCCCGCACTGTTTTTTTTCGTTTTTCATCCCGCCGAGGAAAGCAGCTGGATTTATTGGGGACGAATTGGATTTTTAGCTTTTATAGCAGTCAGCATCGTATGGACTGTACTGAAGTGGTGGATGTTCCGCTATGAATTTCGTGAACACGCGCTTTATGTATATGAGGGTTTGTTTGTAAAATCAGAACGTCATGTGCCATTTAGTCGAATTCAAAATGCGCAGCGAAATACATCCTTTCCTCACAGGCTGCTGGGCTTGACGGCGCTTTCGCTGGAAACCGGTGGAGAAGAAGCCTCTTTGAAGCTGGAGGCTGTAACGAAGCGGGAAGCTGATCGAGTTGAAGCGATGGTAAAGGGAGAAGAGGAGCCGGATGAACGAATACTGCACTTTCAAGCAACAAATCGTGAGTTGTTAAAAGCTTCTTTTACATCGTTCAGCTTTTTTCTTATTATTCCCCTGCTCGCCTCGTTGTATTTTACCGTCGATGATTTTCTCAGCCTTGGCGGATTTACAAAAAAAGCCGTCGATTATGTGGCTGGTTCACTTTGGCTGCTTGTGCCTATCTCTGCGGGACTCGTTATATTGGGTATAGCAGCAGGAATTATTATTACGTATTTACAATATGGCAATTCGGCTATTATGTCAGACGAGAAGCGAATTTATTTGAAAAAAGGACTGCTCAATGAAACGTTTTTCACGATTACAAGAGAAAAAGTACAGGCGGTCAAATGGAAGCAGTCTTTTGTGAAAAAATGGTTTGGGCTGGTGGAAGTAGAATTGATCAGCGCCGGTGATACAGGAGAAGAGGAGCTGGAAACCAACTCGCTGTATCCGTTTTTGCCGGAAAAAGACGCACAGAAAATGATAAAGGAACTTCTGCCGCAGTATGAGCTGAAAAACGAGATGCAGAAGCTGCCCGCGGCTTCGTTATGGATAAAGCTGCTGAGGCCGAGCTATATATGGATCATAGCGACGGCTGTTTTGCTCTGGCAGTTGCCTGCTTACTGGTATGCTTCACCGGTTCTGCTTTTTTGGATTCTGCTGCTTCGATGGCTTGCATTTAAACAGGCACGTTATACAATCAACGGGGACTTTATCCAGCTCAAAACCGGCTCCCTATTTACGGAGCTGCTGCTGACGACACGTTGAAAAGTGCAGGAGGTAGAAATGAAGGAAGGGATTCTGCAGCGAAAATGGAAGCTAGCGACGATTCGTATTGCCAACCGGGCAAACCCGGTTCATTACACGGAGCTTGCGGATGTGCCTATCGAAACCGGCCGCAAGTTTTATCGCTGGTATTCAAAACGATCATAACGGCCCGGCTTCTTCGCCCGTACAAGCAAGAAAAATATACAGCCAGCCGTCTCGTTGCGTATATAATAGACGAGAGGTGAGAGAAGTATTGAAATATAAACAAATTAAGCCCAAAAAAATATATGAAGAAGTAGCCGATACGCTGCTTGACTCCATCCGTTCTGGAGAATTGCAGCCGGGTGAAAAGCTTGATTCTGTTCAGCAGTTGGCTGAAAGCTTTCAAGTCGGCCGGTCCGCCATAAGAGAAGCACTCACATCTCTTCGGGCAATGGGGCTTATTGAAATGCGGCAGGGAGAAGGCACCTATGTAAAAGCGTTTGAACCAGGAGATATTGCGTTTCCCCTGCAAAGCGCCCTTTTGATGAACAAAGAGGACCTGCAGCAGCTTATGGAGGTACGCAAAATTTTGGAAACAGGGATTGCTGCTTCTGCAGCCCTGCGGCGCACGGAGACCGATCTTAACGCCATAAAAAGCGCTCTTTCAGAGATGGTGACACATGCGGGAGACCCGGAACGGGGAGAAAAAGCGGATCTTGCTTTTCATCTGGCTGTAGCCGGGGCGGCTGGCAATACACTGTTATCAAGCTTAATGAATCATGTGTCTGACATGACGGCAGAATCGATGCGGGAAACCCGGCGTATCTGCTTATATGAAGCGAGTGCTACGGTTGAACAGCTGAACCAGCAGCATGAAGCGATTTTAAGGGCCATTCAAGCCCGAAAAGCAGAAGAAGCAAGGAAAGCAATGGCTACCCATCTTGATTATGTAGAATCGGTTCTGCGCAAGCATCTAGGAATAGGATAAAACAGGCTGTTAAGAGAGAAAAAGCCGGCACAAAGTGGCTTTTTCTCTGTTAAAGAAAGTCTTGGAAAATGAAAGCGTTTGTAGTATTATAAAAAGAAATCTTATTAAACAGGTCATCTGATGACCATACTTCTGGGGTGAAGCAATGTGAAGGTTACACTTTTTATTACCTGTATCGTTGATATGTTTCAAGCCGACGTGGGAAAAGCAACGGTAGAAGTGCTGGAACGGCTTGGCTGTGAGATTGATTTCCCGATGGGTCAGGTGTGCTGTGGGCAGCCGGCTTACAATTCAGGCTATGTAAAAGAGTCAAAAGAGGCAATGAAAAAAATGATCGCTACATTTGAAAATGCAGAGGTCGTGGTGACGCCTTCTGGCTCATGCGCAACTATGTTCAAGGAATACCAGCATATTTTTCATGATGACCCAATCTGGCGCCCGCGTGCGGAACGGTTAGCCGCGAAAACATATGAGCTGACAGAGTTTATCGTCAATGTGATGAAAGTAGAAGATGTGGGTGCGAAGCTGAACGGAGTGGCGACGTACCACCCATCGTGTCACATGACAAGGCTGCTCGGTGTAAAGGATGCGCCGATGACGTTGCTTCAAAATGTAGAAGGGCTCCGCTTTGAGCCGCTGCCAAACGCACATAACTGCTGTGGTTTCGGCGGAACATTTTCGGTAAAGATGGGCAATATCTCCGAGCAGATGGTCGATGAAAAAGTTGATTCGACCGAACGAACAGGAGCCGACTTTTTAATTGGAGCCGATGGCGGCTGCTTGATGAATATCGGGGGACGTATAGAACGAAGAGGAAAAAAGGTCCGCGTAATGCATATCGCGGAAGTGCTAAACAGCCGGTGAGGGGGGAAACAACATGGCAATGAAAATCGGTGAAGGCAAATTTAAAGAGAACGTCAATAAAAATATAGAGGATACGTTTATGCGCGGTGCGGTAGCCAGCGCCCAGGAACGCCTCCGCACACGCCGTCTCGATGCCGCAGAAGAGCTTGGCAATTGGGAAGAATGGCGGTCGCACGGAGAGGAAATCCGTCAGCATGTACTAAATAACCTGGATTATTACTTACACGAGCTGGCGGAAAACCTTCAAAAGCGGGGCGGACATGTGTTTTTCGCCGAAACAGCGGATGAAGCAAACCGGTATATCAGTGAGGTTGTAAAAGCCAATGGCGGGAAAAAAATTCTGAAAGCCAAATCGATGGTCACAGAAGAAATTGGCTTGAACGGAGTGCTTGAAGAAGAAGGCTGCGAAGTGATCGAAACGGACCTGGGCGAATATATCCTGCAGCTTGATGAGCACGATCCGCCATCTCATCTCGTTGCACCAGCGCTTCACAAAAACAAGGAGCAAATCCGGGACGTTTTCACCCAGAAGCTTGATTACAAGATGACCTCCAAGCCAGAGGAGCTGGCCCTTTACGCGCGTGAAAAACTGCGTCAGGAATTTTTGAGCGCAGATATTGGCATTACCGGCTGCAACTTTGCCATTGCCGAGTCCGGCTCGGTGGGTCTTGTAACCAATGAAGGAAATGCCGGTCTTGTCTCGGACCTGCCCAAAACACAAGTCGTGGTAATGGGCATGGAGCGGATTGTGCCGACCTTTGAAGAGTTTGAAGTGCTTGTTGGCCTTTTGACACGCAGTGCGGTTGGACAAAAGTTGACGAGCTACATCACAACTCTGTCAGGCCCCCGCGAAGAAGGAGATGCGGATGGGCCGGAAGAATTTCACCTTGTCATCGTGGATAATGGACGTTCCAAGATTTTAGGCACAGAATTTCAGTCTGTTCTGCAATGTATCCGCTGTGCTGCCTGTATTAATGTTTGTCCGGTATACCGGCACATCGGCGGCCATTCATACAATTCCATTTATCCAGGGCCGATTGGAGCAGTGCTCACACCGCTTCTTGGCGGCTATGATGATTTTAAAGATCTTCCATATGCTTCGACTCTTTGTGCCGCCTGTACAGATGCGTGCCCGGTGAAAATTCCACTGCATGAACTGCTGCACAAGCACCGCCAGGTTATTGTGGAAAGGGAGGGGCGGGCGCCGGTATCCGAAAAGCTTGCCATGAAAGCATTTGGACTTGGGGCGGCATCGAATCCGATGTACGCCGCAGGCTCAAAGATGGCTGCTGCGATGATGAAGCCGTTTACAAAAAATGACCGCATTTCAAACGGACCAGGCCCTTTGAAAGCATGGACAGAAATTCGGGAGTTTCCGGCGCCGAATAGAGAGCGGTTCCGTGACTGGTTTAAGCAGCACGAAAAAGGAGGCGGCGAACAGTGATTCACTATCGGGATTCATTTTTAAATAATGTGGCGAGGCAGCTTGGTCGCAGTCCCAATACAAGTGTAAAGCCGGAGCGCAGCTGGCAGTTTCGCCCACAGGATAAAACGCTGACGGACAGGAACCAGGATGAACTTCTGACGGTGCTGCGCGATCAGTGCCGGCTCATTCATACCGAATTGATTGAAACAACAAGCAGTAAGCTGTCGGAAGTACTAGAGGCAACTGTTACCTTATACGGCGGTGGACCGATTTCAATCTGGCAGGACGAGCGCTTTACCGAATTTGGCCTTGATACGCTGGTGAACGAAACATGGCCAGCCCGTTATGTCGAGGTAAACGAGTGGAGAGCGGAACGCGGCCGTGAAAATATTGCGCAGGCAGAAAGGGCGAATATCGGTATTACCTTCAGTGATATCACCCTGGCGGAATCGGGCACAGTTGTCTTATTTGCGGGGGGTGGAAAAGGACGCTCGGTCAGCCTGCTGCCGCGTAATTACATTGCGCTTGTGCCTAAAAGCACGATTGTGCCCCGCATGACACAGGCAGCGCAGGAAATTTCCCGTCGTGTGCAGGCAGGTGAAACCATTTCATCATGCATCAATTTCATTACCGGTCCGAGTAATTCTGCTGACATTGAAATGAATCTTGTTGTTGGCGTACATGGTCCTGTAAAAGCAGCGTATATTGTGATCGAAGACCGATGATGCCTGCGCTGACAAAGCGGGTTTTGCCCTACTGGGTAAAGCCGGCTTTTATTTGTTATTTATCCCTCTGCCTATTGAAAAGGGTAGAATTCGGATATTTATTATACATACGTTTATAATGAAGGTGAAAGGGGCAAATCGTTAACAAAAAGCTCTGGCAGCGATGTCACGCGCAAAGGAGAATAACCATGATTAAACATGTACTATTTGATGGGAAAGAAGCGATTCAAGCGTCCAACGATTATCTTCAATTATTAATGATTCCGTCGTTTGGCAGCAATGTGATTTCATTAGTAGAAATGAAAACGGGGAAAGAGCTGCTTGTAAAGCCAGACTCCTTCACAGCATTAAGCGAAAATCCGATGCTGAATGGAATCCCCGTTTTGTTTCCACCGAATCGGATTGAAAATGCCGCCTTTACGTTTAATGGCACTGTTCATCAATTTCCGATCAATGAAATAGATAAGCATCATATCCATGGCTTTGTGTACAACCAGCCGTGGCAGGTCATAGGTGAAAAAGAAGAGGGCGGCGTTGTGACCATTGAAACGATGATCGAGCTTGACCAACCGGCCATTTATAACGGAGCTTCTATTACGTTAACGTATGAGCTTGAAGGCGCTGTTTTACGTCAAAAAGCGACTGTCAGGAACAATGGGGACCAAGCATTTCCATGGGGACTTGGCTATCATACGTCCTTTTTATTTGACGAAAAGCACGCTTCTTTTTCATTGACGAAAAAAAGCCAGTGGATTCTGACGGATGAAGCCATTCCGACGGGTGAACAAGTACCGGGTGAGCCGATGAAGGAAATAAGTCTGCAGGCGATGCCGCTTGATGATGCTTATGCTGCTTTTGATGAAGGGAATGAAGCAGTCATGCATAATCGGGAAACAGGCTGCACGATTACATATCGAACGGATTCATCCTTTAAGCATTGGGTTGTTTATAATGGAAATGGCAAAGAAGGATTTGTTTGCCCGGAGCCTTATACGTGTATTACCAATGCGTTCAATATGAACCTCTCACCGGAAACGACGGGATTAAAAATCCTGCAGCCCGGTGAAGAAGATACCATAACGGCAGAAATTGAAGTGAGGGTTTAACTTAATCCGCAGTAATGCTACTGCGGATTTTTTGGTATAATGAGGAAAAGTGCTGAAAGAAGAGGAAGCTATGAAAAAATCACTCATCGACACGCTTTTAACCGAAACGCCACCGGATGACTATCTGCAAAAAGAAGCGGAAGAACTCGAAAAACGAAAGCAGTTGGAGGAGCTGCCCGCGGAAAATTGGGCTTCGAAAGGGCTTTCTCCCGAATGGACGCTTCTTGCGATGATGGCCGGATTTGCAGGTATCATGGCAGGTGTCGGATACCTGCTGATCTTTTAAGGAGATGGAAGATGAAACAAAACCGATTCCTCATGCTGGCGACTGTGTTCGTCGGCTTTCTTATTTTTGGTTTTTCAGAAAATGTAAAAGGTCCGGCTATGCCGCGCATTCAAGCAGATTTTGGGCTGGATGCCTTTCAAGTCGGTACACTTTTGGCTTTTAACTCCATTGCGTATTTGCTTGCCTGTACATTTACGGCCCAGTTAACGAGAAAATGGGGTATTAAGGTAATGAGTGCTGCGTCATTTGGTTTTATGGCGTTATCAGGTGTGTTTATTTATTTATCAACTGCCTATCGGGCGCTTGCGGGCGCTTACTTTTTTATGTATGTCGGAAACGGTATGCTGGAAATTGTGCTCGCTATTTTAAGTGCGCGTTTGTTTGTGAAAAATACCGGCATGATGATGAATTTAGCTCATTTTTTCTATGGACTCAGTTCGATTGTTGCCCCTATGCTGGCTTCAGGCTTAATGAAGCTGACTGTGGGCGGCGTCATGCTGGACTGGCGCGGAATGTATCTTATTGTGATGCTGCTTTCGCTTATTCCAATGATTCCTGCTCTGGCAAGCCGGTTTCCAGAAGAAGAGGTGCATCCTGAACAGCGAATACCGGTTCAGACGCTTGCACGTGATCCGGTTCTATGGCTGATTGTGCTTATTCTGTCTTTCGGCGTTGTAGCAGAAATGTCTGTGGGCGGCTGGCTTGTAAATTTTTTAGAAAAAGCCTATAACTGGACGAACGCAGATGCCTCTCAAATGTTATCCATTTTCTTTTTGTTTTTTACTTTTTCACGTTTGTTTTTGGGACCGATCACTGATCGAATCGGTTTTACCCTCTCTCTCATTTTGTTCGGTGCACTCTCGGCGGGGCTGACCTTTATCGGTATTGCTGCTGGTGAGCCAGGAGCGCTTCTGCTGGCAGCGGCTGGTATCGGTATCGCGCCCGTTTATCCAACGGTTATGGCCATGATTGCCCGGCGCTATCGCCAAAACAGTGACACAGCCATTACATTTGTTGTGACCATCATGGGTATCTTCACCGTTTTAGGAAATATAGTGATTGGCGCCATTATTACAGCCGTAACGGATTATGCAGGAACGGGTCTGGGAATTGTGCGAGGCATGCAGGCCGGTTATCTGTTTATCGGCGCATGTGCCCTGCTGAGTGCTCTCTTCAGCTTTGTTTTGTATGTTTATTTACAGAAACAAAAGGAAGTTATATAGAAACGGATTTTTGCAGTAAAGGAGAGGGAGCGGTTGAAAGAGTCGATTGTCTCATTAACAAGAAAGCTGATTGAATTTCGTACTGTGGAAAAAGATCGGATTAACGCGGCAGCAGAATACTGTGCGGAGTGGCTTGCGGCCAACGGCGTCCAGGCGAGAGTGATTAACAATGAAGGCTTAAAAAGCGTTGTTTCCGTTATTGGCAAGGAAGGTCCGACCGTCATCTTAAATGGTCACCTTGACGTTGTGCCAGCGGGTCCTGACCAATTTATCCCGTATGTGGCAGATGGAAAGCTATATGGACGCGGCAGCTTTGATATGCTTGGCTCGGTCGCGGTCATGATGCATGTAATGGCGGAGCTTGTGCAGGAGGAAGAATTGCCATGTAAAGTGATGCTTGCACTTGTTCCAGATGAAGAAAAAGGAGGACAGAAAGGAACCGGATACTTAGTAGAGCATGGATTGCTTGGAGACGTGGTTATATGCGGGGAAACAACAAACCTTGATATTGCCGTGCAGGCAAAAGGAGTGCTGCAGGTGGAAATAAAGGTCGAAGGTGTCTCCGCCCATGGAAGCCGTCCATGGCTTGGCGATAACGCGATTTTAAATGCAGTTGAAACGTATAAGCGCATTGAAGAGCTTCCCGTTTTCAGTGTCAGTACACCATATTTTGAGCATCCGTCGCTCAATCTGGCCCGAATCAAAGCAGGACAAGCGATCAATCAAGTGCCGGACTGCTGTATCATGGATCTTGATATTCGGTATCTGCCCGGACAAGACCCGGCAGTGCTGCTTAAAGAAATAAAAGGGGTTGTGAACGGAACGATTCGGGTATTAAGTGAAGGAGAACCGGTACAAACGAATCCTGACCATCCTCTGATTGTCCGTCTTCAGCAGGCAGCAGCACACATATGCGGGCGCAATGTTGAAATGTTTGGCCAGCACGGGGCAGCGGATACACGGTTTTATGCAGCCCGTGGCATTCCCGCTGTGGAATTCGGTCCTTGCGGCGCAAATCACCACGGTAAAAATGAATACGTAGAGACCGATTCACTTGTTACATTCAAAGAAATTTTAACCGATTATATTTTTCGGTTTTAAAAAAAGCGGCTGCCCGAATAGGACAGCCGCTTCAGTGTGTAAACAAAGTCTTTCGCTTTTAAACAAGGAGCCGATAAGTGAAGCCTGCCGGACTTCGCGCACCCTAAGGCAGTGCGGGAGTTCCTTCGGCTTGCGCCTGCGGGGTCTCCCAACTCACTGTACTTCCTACAGGAGCCTTCGTCCGGCAGGCTTCACCAAGTGGTGTTGAAGGTCAATCAGCCAAGGACTGGATAGACATTTTTTCTTTCTTTAAAAAGAAAAAATACGACTTTTTTAGCTTTATATACCCCTGGTGCAAGCCACTTGGCGACGGAAGGGCCGCGCAGACTCTTATGGGACGAGCGGGCAGCCGAGGCCAAGCGCAGTCGGGCTCAGCGCCTGCCCCATGGAAAGCGGAGCTGCCCGGACGCCGCCGCTTGTTTATAAAATAGGGGACAGCAGACGGGCGAGGGATTCCCCGATACGCTTTAAAAAAGTACGGTGTTCAAAGCGTTCGCGTGTAACCGGCACGGAGTCGGCAAAATCACGGAGAAAGTCCACTTCAATTTTTTCAACTGCCGGGGTGCGGTTATATAAAAAAGTCATCAGTTCATGATTTAACCGGAAGCTGCGCACATCGAAATTTGCTGTTCCTACAATAGCATGCACATTGTCAATCAGGAGCACCTTTGCATGGGTAAACGAGTCATCGCGGTAAGCAAACACTTTAACACCGGCGCTAAGCAAGTCTTTAAAATAGGAATTCGTGCCATAGAAAGAAACTGCTCTGTCTCCTTTTCCTGGTACAATGACACGTACATCTTTTCCGCTTCGAGCAGCCACCCGAATCGCCGCCAGTGCTTCATCATCCGGCACGAAATATGGGGTAGTAAGCCAAATGGATTTTTCAGCAGACTGAATCATTTCCAGCATGGCATCCCGCACATCGCGCTCCTCATTATAAGGACCGCCATAAACAGTTTGAACCATCTCATCCGCTTCATGTACTTTAGAGGGAAAATAGGCTTTGAATCGAAACGACTCTTTGAGTTCATCAAGCAGGGAGGTTTTCGCTCCCGTCGCGTGGATCCAGTCGGTTATAAACGCTTCCTGCAGCTGATGAACAGCCGGTCCTTGTACCCGTATATGGGTATCCCGCCATTTTGTGAATTGAGGGGAGTGGTTGCAGTATTCTTCTCCAACATTTAGTCCACCTGTAAACCCAGTATGTCCATCTACCACCACCATTTTTCGATGGTTGCGAAGGTTGGCCGTCCGCGTGAGCCAGGGCGAGATAATCGAATCAAATGCATAAGCTTCTACTCCCGCATCCCGCATCGGTTTAACAAAGGATTTTGGAAGGCTTGAGCAGCCGAGGCCATCAAAAAGAAATCGAACATGAACACCTGCTTTTGACCGCTCAATGAGCGCATCACGGATTTGAACAGAAATCGCGTCATCCCGGAAAATATAATATTGAATATGAATATGGTGTTCCGCATGGCGGATCGCGTCTAAAATAGCGGGAAACTTTTCTTCGCCATTTGTTAATACGTCCACTTTATTTCCAGACAGCGCTTCAAAACCGGTCATATTCCGGATGTTTTTTGCTTCCGGAAGCTGGTTGGATACATCCCATTCTTTTCCTGAGTGACGCATAGTAGTAATAAACTTAACCGTTTCTGAGACAACCTGCTTTGGAAGCAGACGTCTTCTTGGATCACGCCCAAATACTGCATATAAAACGGCCCCCGCAAGCGGAAAGGCAAGCACAACTGCACTCCACGCCACCTTTGAATTGGTCCCGCGTGAATCAAATAAAAGTAAATTTATTACAACCAAAACGGAAACCCCAATGGCTAAATACGTAAAGGCGACCGATAGCTCATTGGAGTAAAATCGAATAGAAAAATAAACCAGGCTGATAAAGGTAATGAGTACAAATAACTGAACAATTTTTTCTCTCATGGCTGTCACATCCTTTTCCAGTGCTTGTCCACGGTGAATACCATCCCCAAAAAAGCACACAATCAACGTTTCCATTAGTTTACCCAAAAATTTCATTCATGCGACCATTGATATTTAAAAAAAGGTGGCGTATAGTTTAAGTATCATTGATGAATGAGTATTCATTCAATAAAGGGGGCACATTTGTGATTCAGCATATCCGTAGAGCGGCCGTGATTGGATCAGGTGTTATGGGCTCAGGCATTGCCGCGCATCTCGCAAATGCCGGCATTCCCGTTTTACTGCTTGATAGGGTTTTGGGAGGAGAGAAAAACCGCAATTGTCTTTCCGAGAGAGCCGTACAGGAGCTGTTTTGGCAAAAACCGGCCCCGCTTGCTGTAAAGGGTTACGCTGCCTTAATCACAGCAGGAAACCTTGACGATGACGCAGGCAAGCTTGCGGAAGCGGACTGGATTATTGAAGTAGTCGTGGAACAGCTTGATGTGAAAAAAAGTGTTTTAGCACTTGTCGATGCCCATCGTAAAGCCGGAAGCATCGTTTCTTCCAATACGTCAGGAATTTCTGTTCAAGTGATGACAGAGGAACGGAGCGATGATTTTAAAAAGCATTTTCTCGGTACACACTTTTTTAATCCACCCAGGTATTTAAAGCTGCTTGAATTGATCCCCACTCAGTACACAGACCGTTCTGTAACTGATTTTATGAAGTCATTCGGGGAAAATGTGCTCGGTAAAGGTGTGGTGCTCGCAAAAGACACACCAAACTTTATCGCTAACCGGATCGGCACGTACGGCTTACTGAAAACCATGCAGGTAATGGATCAGATGGGCCTGTCGTTCGGAGAAGTAGATTCTATTACAGGAGCATTGATTGGCAGGCCGAAAAGTGCGACCTTCCGCACCCTTGATGTGGTCGGCATTGATACGTTTATTCATGTGGCAAAAAATGTGTACGATCAGACGAGCGGAGAAGAGCAATTGGTATTTGAAACACCGGAGTTGCTTTCAAAAATGAAGGAAAACGGCTTGCTTGGTGCAAAAGCAGGACAGGGATTTTTCAAAAAAACTGGTAAAACTGTTTTGGAGCTGAATGCAAAAACGATGGAATACGGTGTACGGCAAAGAATGAAAGCGAATTCAATAGAACGATCGAAGCAGCAGAAAGGCTCAGACAGGTGGCGCACTCTTGTGTATGCCAACGATGATGCCGGGACATTTTTATGGCAAATCATCGCACCGCTGCTTCTTTACTCGGCAGAGCTGACCAGAACAATTGCAGATGACATTGTCTCGATTGACCGGGCTATGAAATGGGGGTTTGGCTGGAAGGAAGGCCCCTTTGAAATATGGGATCAAATCGGTCTGGCTCAGTCGCTGGAAAAAATGGAAGTGCAGGGACTGAAGGTGCCGGACTGGGTCAAAGAAGTAAAGGATTCGTTTTACGTAGAAAACCGTTATTATGATCCTGTGACAAAGGTCTATAAGCCTGTAAGCGAGGATAAAAAAGTCATTTACCTGCCCAGAGGAACGGATGTAATAAAAGAAAACAGCGGGGCAAGGCTGCATGATATCGGCGATGGAGCGGCACTTCTCCAGTTCACCTCTCCAAATAATGCGATTGGCCTTGATATTATTCAAATGATAAATGCATCTATAGAGGAGGTGGAACGAAACTATCAAGCACTTGTGATCGGCAACCGGGGTAAAAACTTTTGTGTCGGTGCTAATCTCGGCCTTATGTTAATGGCTGCACAGGATGATGACCTCTGGGAAATTGAAGCGACTGTCAAACAGTTCCAGCAGGCGATGATGAACATAAAATACAGTGCAAAGCCTGTTGTAGCGGCACCATTTGGTATGACGCTCGGCGGAGGAGCGGAAGTGTGCCTGCCGGCCGCACACATTCAAGCCGCGCATGAAACCTACATGGGGCTGGTGGAGGCTGGTGTGGGTCTGATTCCAGGTGGAGGCGGCAATAAAGAGCTGTACATTCGCTGTTTGAACCAAATGCCCGAGAAGGATCTTCAGGCAGCGGCCAATAAAGTGTTTGAAACCATTGCCATGGCCAGGGTATCCACTTCGGCGGCAGAAGCTCGCGAACGCGGTTTTCTTTACCAGTCCGACGGTATCAGCATGAACGGAGATTACCTTCTTTATGAAGCGAAAAAAGCGGCTCTTTATTTGGCGGAAACCGGCTATCGCGCGCCTGTTCAAAAAAAAATACCTGTCACGGGAGAAACCGGTTATGCGACGATGCTGATGGGCGCTCAGTCGATGCATACGGCCGGCTTTATTTCCGATCATGACCTGGAGATTGCCAGGAAATTGGCCTGGGTAATTGCAGGCGGCGGCGTGCCGTTCGGAACAGAAGTGGAGGAAGAGTATTTGCTGGAGCTTGAGCGTGCGGCTTTTCTACAGCTGGCTGCCATGCCAAAAACCCAGCATCGTATGCAGCATATGCTTCTAAAAGGCAAGCCACTTCGCAATTAAGGAGGAAGTGCAATGAAAGAAGCTGTTATTGTAGCAGGAGCGCGTACACCGATCGGCCGTGCTAAAAAAGGAACACTCCGGCATACGCGGCCGGACGATCTCGGTGCGCTCGTTGTACGGGAAACGCTGAAGCGGGCAGGAGAATACAGTGGAGAAATTGATGATGTTATTATTGGCTGTGCGATGCCTGAAGCCGAACAGGGATTAAATGTTGCCCGCAACATCAGCGCTCTTGCTGGCCTGTCGTATGAAGTGCCGGCCGTCACCATTAACCGGTACTGCTCGTCTGGCCTTCAATCCATAGCTTACGCAGCCGAACGGATTATGCTCGGTCATGCCCGTGCCATCGTTGCCGGCGGAGTGGAGTCGATGAGCCTTGTACCGATGATGGGTCATGTAGCCCGGCTTAACATTAAAATTGCTGAAGAAATGCCGCAGTATTATATGTCAATGGGCCATACCGCAGAAGAAGTCGCCAGGAAGTATGGCATTTCCCGTGAAGACCAGGATTCATTTGCCGTTCAAAGCCATCAAAAAGCAAGCCGTGCCATAGAATCAGGAAAATTTAATGATGAAATTGTACCGGTAGATGTGACATTTCGGCATGTAGGAGACGATTTGCGCGTGCAGGAGAAGCAGGTTACTTTTTCGATGGATGAGGGCGTACGCCCCGATACGTCTATGGAAGCACTTGCGAAACTCCGGCCCGCTTTTTCGGCTTCTGGCTCCGTCACAGCAGGTAATGCTTCACAGACCTCAGATGGAGCCGCAGCCATCCTGGTCATGGAAAGGGAGCAGGCGGAAGCTCTTGGCTTAACACCGCTTGCCAGATTTCGCTCTTTCGCGGTTGCAGGTGTGCCGCCGGAAATAATGGGTATCGGTCCGGTCGCTGCTGTGCCAAAAGCGCTGAAAATGGCCGGCCTTGAGCTTGCGGATATTGATTTGTTTGAGTTGAATGAGGCATTTGCTTCCCAATCTATTGGTGTGATCCGGGAGCTGGGTCTTGATGAGGAAAAAGTGAATGTAAACGGCGGGGCGATCGCGCTTGGCCATCCGCTTGGCTGCACCGGCACAAAGCTAACACTCACACTCATACATGAACTGGCGCGGCAGGGAGGACAATTCGGCGTTGTCACGATGTGTATAGGAGGCGGAATGGGGGCCGCCGGGGTAGTTGAACGGATTACGTAAAAGGGGGATAAAATCATGTCAGTAAAAGGTGGTTCCTTTTTGATCGAAGACGTTTCATGCAGGGCAGTATTTACCCCGGAAGAATTTTCAGACGAGCAGAAAATGATTGCTAAAACAACAGAAGAGTTCGTCATGAACAGCGTGATGCCTCAACTGCCATACCTTGAAAAACACGAATTTGACCGGTCCGTAAAACTACTGCAGGAAGCAGGTGAGCTGGGATTGCTTGCTGCTGATGTTCCAGAAGAGTATGGCGGTTTGAGCCTGGATAAAGTGAGTTCAGCTCTTATTGCTGAAAAGCTGGCAGCTGCAGGCGGATTTTCTATTTCCCACGGGGCTCACGTTGGCATTGGCACACTGCCAATCGTTTTATTTGGCAGCGAAGAGCAAAAAAAAGCGTATCTCCCGGACCTTGCTGCTGGCACCCGGTTTGCCGCCTACGCGCTGACAGAGCCCGGCTCCGGCTCGGACGCCCTCGGTGCCAAAACGACCGCCCGGTTGAACGAAGCGGGAACTCATTACGTATTGAATGGTGAAAAGCAATGGATTACCAACTCCGCTTTTGCAGATGTGTTTGTTGTTTATGCCAAAATTGATGGGGAGCAGTTTTCAGCTTTTATCGTTGAAAAGGGTTATCCAGGCGTCTCAACCGGTGCGGAAGAAGAAAAAATGGGTATTAAAAGCTCTTCTACAAGGACGCTTATTTTATCGGATGCGCAGGTGCCGGCAGAAAACCTCCTTGGTGAAGCGGGACGTGGTCACATCATTGCTTTTAATATTTTAAACATTGGCCGCTATAAGCTCGGTGTGGGAGCTGTGGGCAGTGCCAAGCGGGCGCTCGATATTTCCTTGAAATACGCATCGGAACGAAAACAATTTAAAACACCTATTGCCCAGTTTCCCTTAATCAAAGAAAAGTTTGGAACGATGGCCGCCAGACTGTATGCGGCAGAAAGTTCGGTTTATCGGACGGTCGGTCTTTTTGAAGAGCGAATGAACAGTTTGACTGCTGAAGAACAAAAAAATGGAAGGGCAGTGGCTTCCGCTATCGCGGAATATGCCATCGAGTGCTCGCTTGGCAAGGTGTTTGGCTCTGAAGTACTGGATTACACGGTGGATGAAGGTGTACAGATTCACGGCGGCTACGGGTTTATGGAAGAATATGAAATTGCCCGCATGTATCGGGATTCCCGTATTAATCGCATTTTTGAAGGCACCAACGAAATCAACAGGCTGCTGGTGCCAGGTACATTGGTGAAAAAAGCCATAAAAGGGGAACTGCCGCTGTTTGAGAGAGCCAAACAGCTTCAGGACGAAATCATGATGCTTATGCCGCAGGAGCCAGGAGATGGGGTGCTTTCCCAAGAAAAAATGCTGGTACAAAGCGCTAAAAAGATAACGCTGCTCGCTGCTGGACTCGCCTCTCAAACATACGGAAAAGCGCTCGAATCCGAACAGGAGGTGCTTGCCAACATCGCTGACCTCATCAGTCTTGTTTATGCTATGGAATCAGCTGTGCTGCGAACAGAAAAAGCGATTCAAGCATCGGGAGAGGAAAAACACCATCAGAAAGTGCTTTACACGGAGATTTTCTGCCAGGAAGCATTTAACGATATTGAGTCTCATGCAAAAGAAACACTTGTTGCGATCCAATCGGGTGACTCTCTGCGCATGATGCTGTCCGTGCTGAAAAAACTTGGTCGCCATACACCGATCAATGTGATTGCAAAAAAACGTGAAGCCGCCGACCGGCTGAATCAGTCCCTTAAGTATATAGTTTAATAAGCCGCCGCCTCTTTTATGAGAGGCGGTTTTTTGATAAAATAGCCCTGTTCTGCCATCGTCTGCCGGTAGTCCGTTTTGGAAAAAAAGGATTTTAGACGATCGTGACGAAATGGATTGTGATGAGGTGATAAGAAGTGAAATTTTATTGGTATCCAAAATGCGGAACGTGCCGCAATGCAAAAAAATGGCTGGACGCGCATAGCATTTCGTATGAGGCTATTCATATTGTAGAGTCACCGCCTTCGAAAGCGGAGCTAAAAGATGCGTACCAAAAAAGCGGTCTGCCGCTTAAAAAGTTTTTTAATACAAGTGGCCAAAAATACCGAGAGCTTGGTTTAAAGGATAAAGTTGCAACGGCATCTGAAGAAGAACTGCTTGATTTGCTTGCTTCAGACGGTATGCTGATTAAACGACCGCTCGCAATTGACGGTGAAAAAGTAACAGTAGGCTTTAAAGAAGAAGATTACGCACAAAAATGGCAGTGATTTCTTGCTTTCCGGGCTAATAATCAGTAAAGTGTAAAGTATAATTAGTTTAATCTGGAGGTACATACACATGAGCTTACCTAAAGAGCTTCGTTATTCTGAAGAACACGAATGGGTAAAACAAGAAGATGGGAAAGTGCGCATCGGTATTACTGATTTTGCTCAATCAGAGCTTGGTGATATCGTCTTTGTTGAGCTTCCGTCTGTTGGCGATACAGTAACAGCCGACGAGCCGTTCGGCAGCGTGGAATCCGTTAAAACAGTCTCTGAATTGTATGCACCTGTCAGCGGCACGGTAGTTGAAATTAACGAGGAACTCGATGAAAACCCTGAGTTTGTTAATGAGTCTCCGTATGAAAAAGCTTGGATGATTGTAGTGGAGCCGTCTGATGCTTCGCAAATTGACGCTTTAATGACAGCAGAGCAATATGGAGAAATGACAAAAGAAGACTAAACGTGGGGACCGGCTTGTGCCGGTCTTTTTGCTTTTGACAAATCGGGAAAATACGGATAAGCAAAAAGAATAGGAAGTGGCTGTTAGTCGTTCGGCCAAACAGGCAGCATTATTCTTTTTTGCATTTTGGGCGAAAACACGCCACAATAGAAAGTATAACGTGCAGCGGGGTGATTGGTGATGATGGCAGAAAAAACGATTATCGTCGAAGGGTCATCTGATCGTAAGCGGGTGGCTGAAATTGTCAAAGAGCCGGTGGAAATCATTTGCACAAATGGAACAATCGGCATCTCACGTCTTGATGAATTGGTGGATGAATTATTTGAAAGAGACGTTTATATTTTAGTTGATGCCGATGCATCAGGCGAAAAATTGCGCCAGCAGTTCAAGAGGGAACTTCCTCATGCCCGGCACCTCTATATTGACCGAGGCTACAAGGAAGTGGCTGCCGCGCCGCACCGGTATTTAGCTTCTCTTCTAATGGGTGCTGATATTGACGTGCGCGGTGAATATTTACAGCAGGAAGGAACACATCAGTAAATGAAAACAACCGAATCGATTCTGGCATTTACAGCCAAGCCGAAATCGGCGCTTTATGCATACACATCTATGTGCGGTACATGCCAGGTAGCGGGGAAAATGCTTGACGTTGTCGAAGCGATGAACACAGGTGTCCCGCTCGAACGTATTAACATTAATTTCCATGAACAAATAGCTCGTGATTTTCAAATTGAAAGCGTACCTTGCCTGCTTTTATTTGAACAGGGTGTATTAAAAAAGAAAATTTATGCTTTTCAGTCAGTTCCATATATATATGAAGAAATGCGGTCACTTTAACAGGCTGTCGAACAGTGTCGGAATTACAAATTGTTTTGTTGACATAGTATTCAGACGGTGGTAAAATCCATTCATAAATTAAAACGACTCTTATCAAGAGCGGCTGAGGGAATGTGCCCTATGAAGCCCGGCAACCGTCTTTACAGGAAAAGGTGCCAAATCACACGAAGCAGTATGTTTCGGAAGATGAGAGAAAGGAAACGTGAAAAACGCCTTTCTGTCATTATGACAGTCAGGCTTTTTTTGTGGAAAGGAAGTGATCCCGTGATTTTTATTGAGCAGGCAAAAAAAATATTTCAAACGAAGAATGGCCCGGTTAAAGCGGTCGATAATATAAATTTATCCATCCAGGAAGGCGAAATCTTTGGCATGATCGGCTACAGTGGCGCAGGTAAAAGTACATTGATCCGCATGCTGAACGGGCTTGAAACACCGACGGAAGGATCCGTAACCGTAGCGGGGCGGAAGATTTCAACAATCAAAGGATCTGAACTTCGGAAAGCACGTCAGGAAATCGGCATGATCTTCCAGCATTTTAACTTGCTGTGGTCGCGTACAGTACGCGAAAATATTGCATTTCCCCTTGAAATTGCCGGTGTGGGAAAAGCAGAGCGCATGAAGCGTGTAGATGAGTTGATTGAGCTCGTCGGCCTTCAAGGCCGCGGTGACTCATATCCATCACAGCTCTCCGGCGGTCAAAAACAGCGGGTCGGCATTGCCCGGGCACTTGCGAATGATCCAAAAGTGCTGCTTTGCGACGAAGCAACATCCGCTCTTGATCCGCAGACGACTGATTCAATTTTAGAGCTTCTTGTCGATATCAACCAGCGCCTCGGTTTAACGATCGTACTGATCACGCACGAAATGCACGTGATCCGAAAAATTTGTCACCGTGTAGCGGTAATGGAAAATGGAAATATTGTTGAACTAGGTCCTGTGCTCGATGTGTTCCGCCGTCCGGAGCAGCCGATTACAAAACGGTTCGTTCAGCAGGTGACTGAGCCGGAAGAATCAAAAGAAACCGTGCAGCACCTTCTTGCTGAGCATCCGGATGGTAAAATCGTTAAGCTTACATTCGTTGGTGTTTCGGCAGAGCAGCCGGTTGTAACGGAGCTTATTCGTTCCTTTAGCGTTGGGGTAAACATTTTGCAGGGGAAAATTTCGCAAACACAAAACGGTGCATATGGCACATTATTTGTTCAAATAACAGGCGAGTCGGCCGAGGTTGCCAAAGCGGTCGCCTTCTTAGATGCCCAGCAGGTTGATTCGGAGGTGATTGAGTATGATTGAACAATGGTTTCCGAATGTTGACTGGGAAAAAATGTGGGAAGCAACTTATGAAACGCTTTATATGACCGGTATTTCTGTTGTGATTACCTTTGTTTTAGGAATACTACTTGGACTGCTGCTGTTTCTAACATCAAAAGGACAGCTCTGGCAGAACAAAGCAGTGTATGGCATTACCGCTGTCATTGTCAATGTATTCCGTTCGATTCCCTTTATTATTTTGATTGTACTATTGATTCCATTTACAAAAGCATTGTTGGGAACCATCATTGGTGAAAATGCGGCACTGCCAGCTTTAATTATTGGAGCAGCACCGTTTTATGCGCGTATGGTTGAAATCGCCCTTCGCGAGATTGATAAAGGAGTCATAGAAGCAGCCCGTGCAATGGGGGCATCTACCTGGACGATCATCCGAAAAGTGTTAATTCCGGAATCACTGCCGGCTCTTGTGTCAGGCTTAACGGTGACGGCGATTGCGCTAGTCGGCTATACAGCAATGGCAGGTGTAATTGGGGCAGGTGGCCTTGGAAACCTTGCGTTTTTAGATGGATTTCAGCGCAGCCGTAATGATGTTACGATGATGGCGACCATTATTATTTTAATTATCGTGTTTATTATTCAGTTTATCGGCGATACGGCTGTTCGTAAGCTTGATAAACGTTAATAAAAATAAATAATGTTTCAGGAGGAATGTAACCATGAATAAAAAATGGCTTCTAAGCTTGCTAACAGCTGCCATTATGCTTGTACTTGCGGCTTGCGGCGGCGGGGACAAAGCAGAAGATAATGAATCAGCCTCAGGCGGTTCATCCGAAGAGGATAAAACAATCGTTGTTGGAGCATCCAACATACCGCATGCGGTAATCCTTGAACAGGCAAAGCCAATACTGGAAGAGAAGGGCTATGATCTGCAAATTGAAACATTCCAGGATTACATTTTGCCAAATACGGCGCTTGAAGAAGGCGACCTGGATGCAAACTATTTCCAGCATATTCCATACCTTGAGGCTCAGAAAAAAGAACACGGCTATGATTTCGTTAACGCAGGTGGTATTCATATCGAGCCAATCGGTGTTTATTCACAGAAATATAAAAGTCTGGATGAACTTCCAGATGGGGCAACCATTTTAATGAGTTCCTCTGTTGCAGATCATGGACGAATTTTAACGATGCTTGAAAAAGAAGGACTTATTACGTTAAAAGAAGGCGTTGTAAAAGAAGAAGCAACAATTGAGGACATCGCAGAAAACAAAAAGAATTTTAAATTTGATTATCAATATGAAGCTGCACTACTTCCGCAGATATATAATAGCGGAGAAGGCGACGCTGTTTTAATCAATTCCAATTACGCAATTGATGCAGGCTTAAACCCGCTTGAAGATTCAATTGCTGTTGAAGACAAAGAATCACCATACGTAAATGTCATCGCAGTTCGTTCTGGCGATGAAAATAAAGATAAGATCAAAGCACTTGTGGATGTATTGCATTCACAAGAAATTCAAGACTTTATTTTAAAAGAATGGGGCGGAGCAGTCGTTCCGGTAACAGAATAAAAAGGAAAAGCGTCCGGTGCCTGCCGGGCGCTTTTCTTTTGGTATACTTTTCGGATAATTGCGAATTCAAGAGAAAAAGGTTTATATTCTGAGATAGCGGCTATATAAAGGAGTAAATCGGAGCTCACCTGTTGTGAGTGGCATTAAAGCTGTTATACAGCTTTTGGCCTTCAGCCTGAATACTGCTATCATAAGTAGCGGAGTTGCATACAGGCTCTAAAAAAAACGAAAAGGATTGATTCCCCATTAGTAACTCACTTGATATGAAGTACACAGAAGGTATGGAGAAAGCCATGCATGCATCGCATGGTGTCGGCTATGCGGAGTACAATCAAAAGCATGAAGTGAGAATGGATATTGAGCAGCAGCGTGAGGAAGACTATCAGCAGTCAAGACGCATGGTTGCAGACTTTAACCGCAAATTTACGAACCACCTTTCATAATGGAAAAGCAGAAAAACCGGCAAAAAAGCCGGTTTTTCTGCTTTTATTTGAGAATACGACATGTAATCGTTTTCCTTGGTTGAATATAAATTTAATTTGTTATAAGATTGTAATGAGAATAAATTGAGAATAGACATAATCGGTTGTCTCGGCCGATGAATACGGAGGGTAAAAGATGTCACAATCAACGTTAACAATTAAAAATCTTCACGTCTCAATCGACGGGAAAGAAATTTTAAAAGGGGTAAACCTTGAAATTAAAGGCGGCGAGTTCCATGCGATCATGGGGCCGAACGGAACAGGGAAATCCACTCTTTCTTCCGCGATTATGGGGCACCCTAAATATGAAGTAACAGAAGGTTCGATCACGTTTGATGGTGAAGACGTGCTTGAAATGGAAGTAGATGAGCGCGCACGTGCCGGTCTTTTCCTTGCTATGCAGTACCCAAGCGAAATTACAGGCGTAACAAACGCTGAATTTCTGCGTTCAGCAGTAAATGCGCGCCGCGAAGAAGGCGATGAAATTTCCCTTATGAAATTTATTCGCAAAATGGACGCAAACATGGATGTTCTTGAAATGGATCAGGATATGGCACAGCGTTACTTAAACGAAGGATTCTCTGGCGGAGAGAAAAAGCGCAATGAAATTCTTCAATTAATGACAATTCAGCCGAAAATTGCGATCCTTGACGAGATTGACTCCGGTCTTGATATTGATGCATTAAAAGTCGTTTCAAAAGGCATCAATAACATGCGCGGCGAAGATTTTGGCTGCCTGATGATTACGCACTACCAGCGTCTTTTAAACTACATTACACCTGACTACGTCCATGTTATGATGCAGGGCAAAATCGTGAAATCCGGTGGAGCGGAGCTAGCGGAACGCCTGGAAGCAGAAGGTTATGACTGGATCAAGCAGGAACTTGGCATCGAAGACGAAACGGTACAGTAATCGTATAGGAGGAACGGACATGACAGAAACAAAATGGTCAGTTGACGAATCAGCAATCCGCGATTTTTCAGCTGCAAACAACGAACCAGAATGGCTGTTAAGCCTTCGTCTGGATGCGTTTAACAAAGCGGCAGATCTTCCGCTTCCAAAACCAGATAAAACGAAAATCGATAAATGGAATTTTACGGAGTTTGGCGCACATACTGTAAAAAGCGCAGCGTATACCGAGCTTACTCAGCTGCCGCAGTCTGCGCAGGCGGTTATTGGTGAAGAAACAGCTTCGCAAAACATTTATATACAGCGCAACAATACACCGTCTATTTTAAACGTATCAGATGAATTAAAAGAAGCTGGTGTCATTTTTACTGATTTTTCAACAGCCGCAAGAGAACACAGTGATGTTTTTCAAAAGTTCTTTATGCAGCAGGTTGTTAAAGCGGATGAGCATCAATTAACGGCTCTTCATGCAGCGCTTGTGAATGGCGGTGTATTCTTATACGTGCCAAAAAATGTTGAAATCAAAGAACCGATTCAAGCTGTTTTTATTCATGATGACGCGCAGGCAGCGCTATTCAACCATGTGGTAGTAGCAGCAGATGCAAACAGTAAGGTCACTTATGTAGAAAACTACATTTCCACAGTGAAAACAGAGCAGGGCGTAGCAAACATTATTACAGAAGTGATTGCCGGTGATAATGCACAGGTGTCATACGGTGCTGTGGACACACTGGCGGAAAACGTGACAACGTATGTGAACCGCCGGGGCATTACGTCTCCAAATGCGCGTATTGACTGGTCGCTTGGTATCATGAACGATGGTAACACCGTTTCTGAAAATGTAACGAACTTGATTGGTGACGGTTCATTTGCAGATACAAAAATGGTTGTAGTTGGACGTGGCAAGCAATCCTTGAACTTTACAACAAAAGTCGTTCATTTCGGTAAGCATACAGAAGGCTATATCTTGAAACACGGTGTGATGAAAGACGAAGCAAAATCGATTTTCAACGGAATCGGCAAAATCGAGCATGGAGCTTCAAAATCAAACGCTGAGCAGGAATCACGCGTTCTTATGCTAAGTGAAAAAGCGCGTGGCGATGCGAACCCGATTCTTCTCATTGATGAAGATGATGTAACAGCAGGACACGCTGCTTCTGTCGGCCGTGTGGACCCACTTCAGCTTTACTACTTAATGAGCCGCGGTATTACAAAGCAGGAAGCAGAACGCCTTGTTATCCATGGCTTCCTTGCACCTGTGGTAAACAACCTGCCAATTGAAAATGTGAAAAAACAATTAACAGGGGTTATTGAAAGGAAAGTTCGCCAATGAATGCGAAAGAACTGAAAAAGTACTTTCCCATTCTTGATCAGGAAGTAAACGGCCATCCACTCGTTTATCTTGACAGTGCGGCAACTTCGCAAAAGCCCGTTCAAGTCATTGAAGCACTTGAGCACTATTATCGTTATGCGAATTCAAATGTGCATCGCGGTGTTCACACACTCGGCAATCGGGCAACCGATTTGTACGAAGGGGCGCGTGAAAAAGTGCGCAAGTTTATTAACGCGGCTTCTACAAAAGAAATTGTATTTCTACGTGGAACAACAACGGCATTAAATCTTGTTGCCCAGAGCTACGGGCGTGCGAACGTAAAAGAAGGCGACGAAATCGTCATTACAATGATGGAGCATCATTCGAATATCATTCCTTGGCAGCAGCTTGCAAAAGCAACAGGTGCTACATTAAAATACATCCCTCTACAGGAAGACGGAACGCTTTCTTTAGAGGATGTGCGAAAAACTGTTACACCGAACACAAAAATCGTATCGGTCATGATGGTATCGAATGTGCTTGGTACGATTAATCCGATTGCGGATATTACCAAAATCGCCCATGAAAATGGTGCGGTTATGGTAGTAGATGCGGCTCAGGCAGCTCCTCATATGAAGGTGGATGTAGCACAGCTTAATTGCGACTTTCTTGCTTTTTCCGGCCATAAAATGTGCGGTCCGACCGGCATTGGGGTATTGTATGGGAAACAAGCCCTTTTAGAGAAAATGGAGCCGATTGAATTTGGCGGAGAGATGATCGATTTTGTTGGCTTGTATGAATCAACGTGGAAAGAACTTCCGTGGAAGTTTGAAGGCGGTACACCGATTATCGCTGGAGCAATTGGGCTTGGTGCAGCAATCGACTTTTTAACAGAAGTCGGAATGGATGCGATTGAGCAGCATGAGCATAAGCTGGCTGCGTATGCAATGGATAAAGTAACAGAGATTCCCGGTATTTCTGTTTTCGGTCCGAAAAGAGGAAAAGACCGCGCAAGTGTGGTAACATTTAATTTGGATGATGTACATCCACACGATGTGGCAACGGTTTTAGACGCCGAAGGCATTGCGGTTCGCGCAGGACACCACTGTGCTCAGACATTAATGAAGTGGTGCAAGGTGTCTGCTACAGCACGTGCAAGCTTTTATTTGTACAATACAGAAGAAGATATCGACAGACTTGCGGCCAGTTTGTTAAAAACGAAGGAGTATTTCTCAGATGTCTTTTAATAACTTAGATCAGTTGTATCGTCAGGTAATTATGGATCATTATAAGAATCCGCGCAACAAAGGGGCCATTGAAGATGGCAGTGTAACGGTAGATATGAACAACCCGACATGCGGAGATCGGATTCATTTGACGATGAATGTAGAAGATGGAATTGTCACGGATGCGAAATTTGACGGCGAAGGCTGCTCGATTTCCATGGCGTCTGCTTCAATGATGACGCAGGCCATCAAAGGAAAAAACATGGAAGATGCCATTAAGCTGTCTCAAGTGTTTTCTGACATGATGCTTGGCAATGATTATCCGGATGATGTAGACCTTGATGATATTGAAGCGCTGCAGGGCGTTGCCAAATTTCCGGCCCGCATTAAATGTGCGACGCTGTCGTGGAAAGCGATGGAAAAAGGACTGCAGGATCAGAAATAAAGTACAGATGACGAATAAGTGAAAAAAAGCAGGCTGGGTGATCATCATGTTCACTCAGCCTGCACCAACAGGAGGAATGCAGCATGGCTAAAAAAGCCCCTGAAATTGGCGATTACAAGTATGGCTTCCATGACCGCGACGTATCGGTTTTTCGTTCAGAACGCGGATTGACGCCTGAAATCGTAAAAGAAATTTCAAAAATGAAAGAAGAACCACAATGGATGCTCGATTTCCGTTTGAAATCATTAGAGTATTTTTATAATATGCCGATGCCTCAATGGGGAGGCGATATGGCGTCTCTTAACTTTGATGAAATTACGTATTATGTAAAACCGTCTGAACGGTCAGAGAAATCATGGGATGAAGTACCGGACGAAATCAAGCAAACGTTTGACAAGCTTGGCATTCCGGAAGCAGAACAAAAGTATCTTGCAGGGGTTTCAGCACAGTACGAATCTGAGGTTGTATACCACAACATGAAAGAAGATTTGGAAGAGCTTGGAATTGTCTTTAAAGATACAGATTCTGCTTTGAAAGAAAACGAAGACATTTTCCGCAAGTACTGGGCGAAAATCATTCCGCCAACAGATAACAAATTTGCTGCACTAAATTCGGCTGTTTGGTCAGGCGGCTCATTCATCTATGTTCCACCGGGCGTGAAAGTGGATACGCCGCTTCAAGCGTATTTCCGCATCAACTCGGAAAACATGGGTCAGTTCGAGCGTACATTAATCATTGTCGATAAAGATGCAAGTGTACATTACGTTGAAGGCTGTACAGCTCCTGTTTACACAACAAACTCACTTCACTCAGCAGTTGTTGAAATTGCGATTGAAGCGGGAGGATACTGCCGTTATACAACGATTCAAAACTGGGCGAATAACGTATTCAACCTGGTAACGAAGCGTGCTGTTTGTGAAGAAAACGCAACAATGGAATGGGTAGATGGAAACATCGGCTCTAAACTGACAATGAAATATCCAGCTGTTATCTTAAAAGGTGAGGGTGCACGCGGTATGACACTGTCGATCGCTCTGGCCGGCAAAGGACAGCACCAGGATGCAGGGGCAAAAATGATTCACCTTGCACCAAATACATCATCTACAATCGTTTCTAAATCAATCTCGAAACAAGGCGGGAAAGTAACGTACCGTGGTATCGTTCACTTTGGCCGTAAAGCAGAAGGCGCCCGTTCAAATATCGAGTGCGATACGCTTATTATGGATAACAAATCAACGTCGGATACAATTCCATACAATGAAATTTTAAATGACAACATTTCTCTTGAGCATGAAGCAAAAGTATCAAAAGTGTCTGAAGAGCAATTGTTCTACTTGATGAGCCGCGGTATTTCAGAGGAAGAAGCAACTGAAATGATCGTTATGGGCTTTATCGAGCCATTTACAAAAGAATTGCCAATGGAATATGCTGTTGAAATGAACCGTCTCATTAAATTCGAAATGGAAGGTTCTATCGGTTAATTTCGAAGCAACCTTTATTTATAAGGCTTTTAACAGAAGGCGAGCTGTGGTAAATCAGCTGCATACCAGGAAATGGATCAGGTCCAATTGGATTTTGTTCTGAAGGGTGTGCGGCGAACTTATCCAGTTCGTCTTTTTCTATTTTTCAGCTACATTGAGATAAGCGGCTGAGGTTGTTTAAAACTTTGATTTCAAAGAGATTTGATATAAAATTTTTAGCAGAGAGCCAACAAATGACCATACATACTGGAGGGAATCCAATTGCCGCACTTAGTGATTCGGGGAGTATCGATTGAAGAAATGAAAAGAATCAGCAAGCCATTAGTAGAAGAGCTTGCAGAAATTTGTGAATGCGGGACAGATAATTTTACGTTCGAAGTGCCTCATTCCACATTTGTATTTGATGGAGAGGAGATTCCAGCCTTCCCGCTTATTGAAGTAAAATGGTTTGAACGCGGGCAGGAAAGCCGCGATCGCTTCGCTCAATCCGTTACAAGACATATCATGTCAACAGGTGCTGATGAAGTAGAGGTCGTGTTTATTCCTTTTTCCGAGCCTGCTTATTATATTAATGGTGAAAGAGTCGGAGAGTAAAGAAAGCATTGGTGAATGGAAGACCCGGGGACAGCTGCTTTTCCTATCGGCCTGGCAGCGTGTTACAACTATTCAAAGACCAAACTATCCAAGTGGTTTGGTCTTTTCTTAGTGTTGAAAAACAAAGAGGTAAAGAGAAAATTTGTTTTTTCAAAAAGGGTAGGTGGTGTGTTTCTTTTTTAGCTTGCCCGAAAGCCTCCCCCTTTTGAAAAACAGGGTTAGTGGGCTACGGACTGACGGCTGCGCTAACAGCAGGGGCGAACGATGAACCAGCTATCGCTTCGCGCTGTTCGTTTCATCCTGTCCGCTCGTCACGCGGGAGTCTGCGCCGGCAGCCCTCCGCCCATTATGCTTCTGAAAAGCAGAGAGGTTGAAAGGGTTTTTCTGTTCTTTCTAGCAAAGAAAGAGAAACACATTAGGCTTTACTGGCTGCCTTTCCTCCCCACAAAGGCGGCAGGCGCGGAGCGTAGACTCCTAAGGGACTAGCGGGACAGGTGAGCTCGACTTTGCTACGAAGTGACGAAGACGAGCTCACCGTCTGCCCCTTGGAAAGCGGAGCCCCGCGAATGCCGCTTCTTCTATACTTCGGCTAAGAACGGTTACTAAACATGGAGATTTTGAGAATGATTTAGCCGGACAATATTTCAATAAAATGCAAAGACCAAACTACCGACGTGGTTTGGTTCTTTTTATTGCTATGATAAAATGAAAAATGGATGTAAATAATGGAAAAGATGAGTAAGAGTCAATGAGAGCCAGAAAGGGTAATAAGAAATCATACTATAAATCGCTCTTTCAAAGAAGGAAAGCCGTTGAATGATAGGGAATACATTTTCGGAGAATGCGATCGTCTTTTTGAAAGGGAAAAGTTAAAATAAAAGAGCGGGCATTTAGGATGCTTGAAATTCACAGCCCTTCCTACATATGCTACACTCTTACTACGAGGTGATACGAGATGATTTATACAGGGGTAACCGGCTGGGGAGATCATGACACGCTTTATACGCAAGGAGTCGCTTCCCGTGATAAATTAACCGAGTATGCAGCGCATTTCCCGACCGTTGAGCTTGACTCCAGCTTTTATGCTGTGCAGCCGGAGCGCAACATGCGGAAATGGACAGAAGACACGCCAGACGGTTTTCGATTTGTGGTGAAAGCATACCAGGGAATGACCGGACATGAACGGGGCGAAATTCCGTTTGACTCGAAAGAAGAAATGTTTCACGCATTTAACTTATCCCTCACACCGATGCTTGAAACAGGAAAGCTTGCTATGGTCTTGTTTCAGTTTCCGCCCTGGTTCGACTGTACACGTGAGAACGTGACTTACATTCGATACTGCCGTGAGAAAATGGGAAACGTGCCGCTCGCAATAGAATTTCGAAATCAAACCTGGTATCAAGCCAGGTATTTTGATAAAACTATTTCTTTTTTAGAGCAGGAAAACTGGATTCATACGGTATGCGATGAGCCGCAGGCCGGTGAAGGGTCAATTCCTATTGTACTGCAGGCAACAAACAAGGAAAAAACACTTGTCCGTCTGCATGGACGGAACCGGGCAGGCTGGCGGAAAAATGGCCAGAAAAATTGGCGCAAAGTTCGCTATCTGTACCGTTATAATGAACATGAATTGCAGCAATGGGTAGAGTTTATAAACGAACTGGATAAGCAGTCCAAAGATGTATATGTGCTGTTTAATAACAATTCCGGTGGAGATGCGGCGGATAATGCCAAGCAGTTTTTAAAACTGGCAGATATTCAATATGATAATTTGGCTTCACGGCAACTGGATTTGTTTTAGGAGGCTAGTATGTAAGATGGAATGGATTCTTTTACTCGGCATCGGTCTGCTTGCAGCAGCAATCGGTGCCCTTGTTGGACTTGGCGGCGGGATTATCATCGTGCCGGCGCTGCTTTTTTTAGGCGGCACGGCACTGCTGGATCCTGTTTCCCCGCAAATAGCAGTAGGTACGTCGTCGGTTATCTTAATTGTTACCGGCTTATCTTCGACTCTTGCTTATATGAAACAGAAAAAAGTGGATTATAAATTAGGCTTTATTTTATTCGTTGGCAGCGCACCCGGGAGTTTGTTTGGAGCCTGGGCCAACAAAGGGCTGAACACGGAGCAGTTCAGTTTGTTTTTTGGCTTATTCATGGTATTTATGTCTTTTGTGCTTATGCTGAAAAACCGGGCAAAGCCGCTGTTTGGATCCCGCGGTATCACCCGGACATTCATAGATAATGAAGGAACACATACATATTCCATTGAGCCGATTACAGGAACGATCGCTTCATTTGTCGTCGGTTTTTTAGGCGGTTTGTTTGGGATTGGCGGCGGTTCCCTTATGGTGCCCGCCATGATTATGCTGTTTGCGGTACCGCCGCACGTAGCGGTTGCCACATCGATGCTGCTTATTTTTTTATCGGCCGGTGTGTCGAGCATTACGCATCTATATCTTGGAAACGTCAACTGGCTTTATGTCGCGGCGCTAGTACCTGGTGCCTGGTTCGGGGCAAAGCTCGGTGCCTGGCTCAATGCCCGGCTGGCATCCCAGACAGTTGTCATCATGCTCCGGCTCGTTTTGATTTTGGTCGGTGTCCGCTTGATCTGGCAGGGCATTCATTAAAGGTGGAGTGAACATGGAAAAAACAATACATATTTATCATACGAATGATTTACACAGCCATTTTGAAAATTGGCCGAGAATTGCCCAATTTTTAAAGGAGAGACGGCAGCTGCATCAATCAGCAGGAGAATTTTCTTTTGCTTTTGATATTGGCGATCATGTAGATCGGGCTCACCCGTTAACCGAAGGAACGCTTGGGTCTTTTAACATTGATTTATTAAATGAATCTCAATTTGACGCAGCGGCAATTGGCAATAACGAAGGCATCACAATGCCGAATGAAGCATTAAACCGGCTGTATGAACGGGCGCGCTTTCCGATCGTTTGCGCCAACTTGTTTGAAAAAAATGGAGAAACCCGGCCGGACTGGGTAGTGCCGCATACATTTTTTAAAGCTGGTGACACAACCATTGCTGTTACTTCTGCAACGGCCCAGTACACAGCATTTTACGAGCTTTTAGATTGGTGTGTTACGCTCCCGGTCGATGAGCTGAAGCGGCAAATTGCGATGCTGAAAAAAAGAGCTGATATTGTCATTGTACTGTCGCACCTTGGTATGTACGATGATGAAAAACTGGCTGAGGAAACAGAAGCAGATGTGATTCTTGGTGGACATACCCATCATACATTTCATGAAGGAAAAGAAGTAAACGGAACGCTGATGGCAGCAGCTGGAAAGTATGGTTACTTTATAGGTCATGTAGAAGTGGATATTGATGCGGATGGCCGTGTCACTGCCAATCGGGCACGTGTGTATGAAACCAGCCGGTCCCTTGTGCCGCCTGCAGACGAAGCAAAGCAGCTGGCCCGCTTTGAAGAGCAGGGGAAAAAAGCGCTGTCGGTGCCGGTGGTCCATCTTCAAAAAGAACTTTGGAGTGATTGGTTCAGGCCATCACCACTGCCTCAAATGCTGGCGGAAGCACTGACAGACTGGTGCGAAGCCGACTGCTCCTTTTTAAACTCAGGCGTAGTGCTAGGGAACTTGCCGGCAGGGGACATTTCCAAATATGATCTGCACAAGCTGCTTCCCCATCCGATTAATCCGTGCTTAATCGAACTTACAGGGGCAGAACTATCTGAAGTGCTGCGCCAAACGTGCGACGAAAAATGGCCGCACCTGCAAATCAAAGGACTCGGTTTTCGCGGCAGCGTCATGGGGCAATTTGTGTACGACCGGATCACCATTGATAAGCCGAATGTTTTCATTAACGGTGCACCTGTTGACTTAAAGCGAACATACAAGCTTGCTACACTTGATATGTTTACATATGGCCACTACTTCGTTGAACTGCACCGGGCCTCGTCAAAACGTTATTTTATGCCCGAGTTTTTACGAGATATTATGGAGTGGAAGCTTTTGCAACTATAAGCCTTCTTTCCCGCATACAATGCGGAAAAGGAGGTTTTTTTATGCGCAGGCGCAGGAAATGGAAAAGCCGTGCTTCGTCATCGGGCCGCCGCCGCTTCCTAACAGTCCTCATTTTATTTATAGGTGTCATCATCTTTGTTCTTTGGCTGATTAACCGAAACATTCAGCCGGTCATCTTGAACTTCGCCGAGGCACAAACCAATAAAATCGCCTCTATGGTTCTGCAAAAAGCAATCAGTGAAGAAATTACAGAAAATCTCAATATAAAGGATATTATGACAACAGAAAAAGGCGAAGGCGGATCAACGACCTTTAATGCAGAAGTAATCAACCGGGTGCTTGCCGAAGTCACCGATCTTGCTGAAGAAAATTTAGATCAAGCCGAAGCAGGGAACTTAACAGAGCTGCAAGAAATTTCAGGTGTTGAAATTGATGCAGAAGAAACAAAGCGGGCACAGGGAATCGCTTATACCATCCCGCTCGGTCAAATCACAAACAATGCCATTCTTGGTAATCTCGGGCCGCGTATTCCGATTCGGTTTCACGCCATTGGGGATGTAACGTCAAATGTTAAAACAAAAGTAGAGCCATTTGGCATTAATTCCGCTTATGTTGAAGTGTACATTGAACTGGAAGTCAGCGTAGAAGTTATCGTTCCGTTTGCGGTCGATACAACAGTCGTTAAACAAACTCTTCCTGTAGCCATGGGTCTTGTTCATGGAACAGTACCAAATTATTATAACCCTGATTCAATCACTGCACCGTCGAAATAACAAAGAGTAGAAAAAGTTTGTATTTTTTGATACAATATTGACGATATGAAGTATGAAGGCAATGCAGCCCATAAGCCATTGCTTTTTTTTATTGTAAAAAATGGAGGAGAAACACTTTTGGAAAACACAATTTTTTCACTTTTACCGCCGGCTCTGGCAATCGTGATGGTGATCTTAACACGCCGTGTGCTTTTGTCGCTTGGTGTTGGAATTATAGCAGCAGCCCTTTTGCTTGCTGATTTTAAAATTGGGAAAACCCTTTCAATCACCTGGGGAGCATTATCTGGTAATGTGTACACAAGAACAGACGGGGCATTTGAATGGAGTGAATGGAATTTATATATTATTTTCTTTTTACTCATTCTAGGTATTATTACAGCGTTTATTACGATTTCAGGTGGCAGCCGCGCTTTTGGAGAATGGGCTGTTACACGCGTTAAGTCACGCACCGGTGCTCAAATAATGGCTGCCTTACTTGGTATTTTGATTTTTATTGATGACTACTTTAATGCACTTGCAGTCGGCCAGGTTTCACGGCCTATTACCGACCGTCATCGCATTTCACGTGCCAAGCTTGCTTATATTATTGATTCGACATCTGCTCCAGTTTGCGTAGTAGCGCCGGTCTCAAGCTGGGGTGCTTATATCATAGGACTGATCGGCACTATTTTAACTGCCCATCAAGTAACGGATATCACTGCTTTCTCGGCGTTTATGCAAATGATTCCGATGAATTATTACGTTTGGGCGGCGCTTGGAATGGTTTTTCTTGTAGCGGTATTAAACCGGGATTTTGGTCCAATGAAAAAGCATGAAAATCACGCTAATCAAACAGGGGAAGTGGTATTCAGCGGGCGTGAGATTCCTGGTGAGCTAAAAGAAGATTTGCCGGTGAGTGACCGCGGCACGATCGGCGGACTTGTCTGGCCGATTGTAGCATTGATTATCGGGACAGTCGCAGCTATGCTTTTTACAGGCTCCAGAGCGGCAGGCGAAGGCGCAGATATTTTTGCTATTTTTGAAAACACAGATGTAGCAAAATCATTGTTTATTGGTGGCATCATTGGGCTTATTACAGCATTAGTGGTTTTTGCACGCCAGGCCACTGTATTCCCTGAAGGAGCCGGCGCTGTATTAGGAAAAGGGATAGTCGAAGGTATTAAGTCTATGCTTCCCGCTGTATATATTTTATTTTTAGCGTGGACGATCGTTGCGCTGATTGGTGAGCTTGAAACAGGCACGTATTTAGCCGGCCTTGTAGAAAAATCTGACCTGAATATTGGCTTGTTGCCGATGATTTTATTTGTGACAGCTGGCATTATGGCTTTTGCAACGGGAACAAGCTGGGGATCGTTTGGGATTCTTCTTCCGATTGCCGGTGAAATTGCAGCGGCAACGGATATGTCGCTTTTACTGCCGGCCCTGGCAGCCGTTTTAGCGGGCGCTGTATTCGGCGATCACTGCTCGCCCATTTCAGATACAACAATTCTTTCATCAACCGGGGCAGGAAGCAACCATATCGACCATGTAATGACACAAATTCCATATGCACTCGTATCCGCTTTAGCAGCGGCAGCGGGTTATCTTGTGCTCGGTTTTACGGAAAATACATTTCTTGGACTTGCTGTGACGATTCTTTTACTAGCTATGTTTGCTTTTATTTTAAAAAGAAAAAAGTAGTTTTTTTAGAAGAAAGACCTGTATATGGAAAATATGCAGGCTTTTCTTATTGCGAAAGCGAATTTATTTAAAATTTACTGAATTATTCTAAGAAAACAATAAAAAAGATATTTACGAATATTATTAAGAAGATTATAATAAATAAAGTCTTCAGAAATTATCTGAAAATACGAAAATTTTGCATGTTTTGCATATTCAAGGAGGTCCATTTA
>NZ_LAHL01000030.1 GCF_000966195.1 Domibacillus robiginosus
CCGCACTTCCACCTCGAACCTATCTACCTCGTCTTCTTCAAGGGATCTTACTTACTTGCGTAATGGGAAATCTCATCTTGAGGGGGGCTTCATGCTTAGATGCTTTCAGCACTTATCCCGTCCACACGTAGCTACCCAGCGATGCCTTTGGCAAGACAACTGGTACACCAGCGGTGTGTCCATCCCGGTCCTCTCGTACTAAGGACAGCTCCTCTCAAATTTCCTGCGCCCGCGACGGATAGGGACCGAACTGTCTCACGACGTTCTGAACCCAGCTCGCGTACCGCTTTAATGGGCGAACAGCCCAACCCTTGGGACCGACTACAGCCCCAGGATGCGATGAGCCGACATCGAGGTGCCAAACCTCCCCGTCGATGTGGACTCTTGGGGGAGATAAGCCTGTTATCCCCGGGGTAGCTTTTATCCGTTGAGCGATGGCCCTTCCATGCGGAACCACCGGATCACTAAGCCCGACTTTCGTCCCTGCTCGACTTGTAGGTCTCGCAGTCAAGCTCCCTTGTGCCTTTACACTCTGCGAATGATTTCCAACCATTCTGAGGGAACCTTTGGGCGCCTCCGTTACATTTTAGGAGGCGACCGCCCCAGTCAAACTGCCCGCCTGACACTGTCTCCCACCCGGATCACGGGTGCGGGTTAGAATTTCAACACAGTCAGGGCAGTATCCCACCAGCGCCTCCACCGAAGCTGGCGCTCCGGCTTCCAAGGCTCCTGCCTATCCTGTGCAGACTGTGCCAAAATTCAATATCAGGCTGCAGTAAAGCTCCACGGGGTCTTTCCGTCCTGTCGCGGGTAACCTGCATCTTCACAGGTACTATAATTTCACCGAGTCTCTCGTTGAGACAGTGCCCAGATCGTTGCGCCTTTCGTGCGGGTCGGAACTTACCCGACAAGGAATTTCGCTACCTTAGGACCGTTATAGTTACGGCCGCCGTTTACTGGGGCTTCAATTCAGACCTTCGCTTGCGCTAAGCCCTCCTCTTAACCTTCCAGCACCGGGCAGGCGTCAGCCCCTATACGTCGCCTTGCGGCTTTGCAGAGACCTGTGTTTTTGCTAAACAGTCGCCTGGGCCTATTCACTGCGGCTCTCTCGGGCTTGCACCCTACCAGAGCACCCCTTCTCCCGAAGTTACGGGGTCATTTTGCCGAGTTCCTTAACGAGAGTTCACTCGCTCACCTTAGGATTCTCTCCTCGCCTACCTGTGTCGGTTTGCGGTACGGGCACCTTACATCTCGCTAGAGGCTTTTCTTGGCAGTGTGGAATCGAAGACTTCGGTACTAAAATTCCCTCGTCATCACAGCTCAGCCTTAACGGAAACGGGATTTGCCTCATTTCCAGCCTGACTGCTTAAACACGCGTATCCAGCTGCGTGATCTCCTATCCTCCTGCGTCCCCCCATCACTCAAACGATGCTTGGTGGTACAGGAATATCAACCTGTTATCCATCGCCTACGCCTTTCGGCCTCGGCTTAGGTCCCGACTAACCCTGAGAGGACGAGCCTTCCTCAGGAAACCTTAGGCATTCGGTGGAAGGGATTCTCACCCTTCTTTCGCTACTCATACCGGCATTCTCACTTCCAGACGCTCCACCAGTCCTTCCGGTCTGACTTCACAGCCTCTGGAACGCTCTCCTACCACTGACACCAACGGTGTCAATCCACAGCTTCGGTGATACGTTTAGCCCCGGTACATTTTCGGCGCAGAGTCACTCGACCAGTGAGCTATTACGCACTCTTTAAATGGTGGCTGCTTCTAAGCCAACATCCTGGTTGTCTGGGCAACTCCACATCCTTTTCCACTTAACGTATACTTGGGGACCTTAGCTGGTGGTCTGGGCTGTTTCCCTCTTGACTACGGATCTTATCACTCGCAGTCTGACTCCCAAACATAAGTATCTGGCATTCGGAGTTTGTCTGAATTCGGTAACCCGGGATGGGCCCCTAGTCCAAACAGTGCTCTACCTCCAGTACTCTTCGTTTGAGGCTAGCCCTAAAGCTATTTCGGAGAGAACCAGCTATCTCCAGGTTCGATTGGAATTTCACCGCTACCCACACCTCATCCCCGCACTTTTCAACGTGCGTGGGTTCGGACCTCCAGTGAGTGTTACCTCACCTTCATCCTGGACATGGGTAGATCACCTGGTTTCGGGTCTACGACCTCATACTCAAACGCCCTGTTCAGACTCGCTTTCGCTGCGGCTCCGCTTTATCAGCTTAACCTTGCATGAAATCGTAACTCGCCGGTTCATTCTACAAAAGGCACGCTATCACCCGTTAAAGGGCTCTAACTACTTGTAGGCACACGGTTTCAGGATCTCTTTCACTCCCCTTCCGGGGTGCTTTTCACCTTTCCCTCACGGTACTGGTTCACTATCGGTCACTAGGGAGTATTTAGCCTTGGGAGATGGTCCTCCCGGATTCCGACGGAATTCCTCGTGTTCCGCCGTACTCAGGATACACTCAAGAGAGAAGAAGATTTCAGCTACAGGGCTGTTACCTTGTACCGCGGATCTTTCCAGATCGCTTCACCTATCTTCTTCCTTTGTAACTCCGTATAGAGTGTCCTACAACCCCAGAAGGCAAGCCTTCTGGTTTGGGCTATGTCCCGTTTCGCTCGCCGCTACTCAGGGAATCGCGTTTGCTTTCTCTTCCTCCGGGTACTTAGATGTTTCAGTTCCCCGGGTATGCCTCCTCCTGCCCTATGTATTCAGGCAGGGGTACCATCCCATTACGGATGGTGGGTTTCCCCATTCGGAAATCTCCGGATCAAAGCTTACTTACAGCTCCCCGGAGCATATCGGTGTTAGTCCCGTCCTTCGTCGGCTCCTAGTGCCAAGGCATCCACCGTGCGCCCTTTCTAACTTAACCTAAAATGGCG
>NZ_LAHL01000031.1 GCF_000966195.1 Domibacillus robiginosus
AAATCTCGCGTGCGTAAAAATGGTGCTGTGCAGGTTTATTTTCAATAACGAGCGCCTTTTAAAGCAAAAATAATCTCGCAACGGACGCTATGCATAAAAAAAGAGCCGCGGAAAGATCCGCAGCAAAAAACTGATTATGTAACAATGGGTTGAAACATTTTGGAAGTGGCAGGGAAGTTACCACGATAGGTCTTTTACCCGCTGTGATGAGAAGGTAAACCACAAAAGGGAAAATTTCTATCATGGTTATTAAGCTCTACATAAAAGCAGCAGAGGAAGTTTGGCTTCTCTGCTGCTTTTATGTACAAAGAGTACAGTCCAATCATTTGAAAGATCTTAAGCATTTAATCTTTACATTTTCTGACGATACGACATGTAAGGCTTCAGTGGGACATTTATAACTGACAGCGGAACTTCCAGCAGGTCTCCCATTTGTATTTTATAAGGATCCTTTAAACGGTTCGCTTTTTGCAGGTCTTCTGTTGACAAACCATATTGTTCTGCAATGAAGTCAAGGGACTCACCAGTTGAAACCTGATGTTCCCTGCGGATTTTTTCAATTTTGCAGGCGGCTTGTTTAAAGGTTGGCTGCTTGGAAAGCGGATCAACGAAATCAACCGTCAGCTCGTTTGCTGCTTCTTTTTTCTCCCAGCTGCCAAAATGGAAGGGGACAAAGACCAATCCTTTTTGGACAGTATCTCCAATTCGGGCCGGCACTTCAATCCATCCGCGCGGAGAAGAAATACGGACTAATTCTCCCTGAAGAATAAACAGCTTTTCAGCGTCTTCCTCGTTAATTTCTACATATCCGTGCTGAGCCGCTACATGCAGGTAAGGTGAGCGGCCTGTTTTAGTCCGGGTATGCCAGTGCCAGACAAGGCGGCCTGTTGTCAGCCAGAGCGGAAAGTCCTCATTTGGCTGCTCCGCCGGCGGCAGATAACGGGTTGGGTGGAGAATGGCACGGCCATTCGCATTCTTATCCTCATATTCTTTCTTTGTCAAAGCGCGCCCTGTAAACTGGTCTTTGCCAAAGCTTTGTGTGTAATCCGTATTTGTAGGAAATTGAAAATTTTCATAAAGTCTTGTTGTTCCAAGTGAATGTTCATCCGGTACTGGCCAGCGGAGCCCATTCTGCAATTCTAATCTATCGTATGTGATACCGCTCATATCACAAGGCCGCCCTTTAGAAATGTGTTTGAATTCTTTAAAGCATTCTTCAGGTGTTAAATATTGAATTAAAGGCTCGCCGTCTTTGTCCTTAAAATCCATTCGCTTAGCAAAGTCGAGAAGAACTTCAAAATCTGATTTTACACCTTCTGGCGGTTCAACAGCTTTGCGCAGTAAATTGATGGTTCGATCTGCATTCTCCATCGTTCCTTCTTTTTCTCCCCACATCGCAACAGGAAGAACGACATCTGCTACAGCGGTTGTTTCTGTTAGGAACGGGTCCTGTACTACTACAAAAGTCCTTTCCATTGCTTTTTTGGCCCGCTGCCGGTTAGGAAGAGAGACCATAGAATTCGTGCCGATATTCCAGAAAAGTCCAATATCCCCTTTTTCAATCATGGAGATCTGCTCCTCAATTCCTTTCTCAGGCCCAACGGGAAGAGTCATCATGTCGACATTCCACAGTTCGGCCATTTCTTTGATATGGTCAGGATTCATCGGATTGCGGTGTGCCGGGTATGTACCTACGCCGCCTGCTGTCCGGTTAGCGGAAGAGCTGGGTTGGCCGGCCATATGAAGAGGACCGCAGCCGGATTTGCCGATCAGACCCCGGATTAAATGCAGATTATTAATAGCTACACAGGCAGTGGTGGCATCAGCACTTTGGAATGTTCCCTGAAGAGTGGTCGTGACAAGGGAAGCAGTCTTGCCCAACTGATCCGCTGCTGTTTGCAGCACATCTACTGAAATACCCGTCACTTCAGCAGTTTTCTCAAGCGTCCATTCGTGTAAAGGAAGACGCATCTTCTCTATACCAATCGTGTGTTCCTTGATAAAATCGTGATCAATTTCCCCATTCTGCAGTACTTCATTGATAAGGCCATTTAAAAGAGCCACGTTAGTTCCCGGGTAAAGCTGAAGGTGAAGGTCAGCCTCTTTTGCCGTTAACGTTTTTCGTGGATCTACGACAATTATGTAGGGTTTACCGGTTTTTTTCTTGCGTTCCATAATGCGTTCAAACAAAACAGTACCGGTTTCTGCTGCGTTGTGGCCAAACAGCATTAAGGTATCTGTTTCATCTATATCATCAAAAGAAGCGGGTGTCCCATCGGCTCCGAACGACTGCAGGAGACAAAACTCAGTTGTCGCGGTGCAAAGCCGCGTATTGGCATCCAGCAGGTGGGTCTGCAAGCCGGCCCGTCCGATTTTGGCAATTGTATAATAATCTTCTAAAAAGCCCTGGCCGGTCGAATAAATGGCAATGCTGTTTGTCCCTTTTTCATTCATAGACTGCTTGGCTTTTTCTACAATAAGATTCATTGCTTGATCCCACGTAGCAGGCTCAAGCCTCCCTTTTTCATTTCGAACTAATGGTGTTGTCAGTCGGTCGGGTGCATTATTGGCATGCCATTGGTTTTCTCCCTTTGGGCCAAGCCGGCCACGGTTGATTGGGTGTTCGCCGTTTCCTTTAATGCCAACAATTTTCCCGTCTTTAACAGCAGTATAGCAGCCGCATCCTACCGAACAAATATTGCAGGTGCTGTATACCCACTTATCCACTTCTCCCTGGCTGTAGACATTTTGATCAATCCGTTCTTTTTCCCAGGCCATTTTTAAAACCTCCTATCGAATTGTAGGGATGTAAAAAGAAGGTACCACAAATTTGATGTCTTCTTTTCCATAAATATGTTCAAGCTCCATGGCTGCCTCTTCGAGCGCTTTTTTCATTTCCGGAAAAAGGGGCTCCAGCTTTTCGGCTGTTGCTTTCGAGGGGAGATTCATCCAATCGTTAGCTCGCTTCCATGCTTCAAATAAAGGCAGAGCGATTTCATGATTGTGGTAGACGATACTAATAAACTCTTTTACTGTTGGAAGCTCAGCTTCTTTTTCCTCACTCAACTCGGGCAGCAGCTGATCAAGAGTTTCTTTTTGTTCCTGAAGAGAAGTCCGGATGAGGGTTAAAAGCGGATGGTCAAAAGGAGCTGTTTGGGACAGAAATTGTTCCGTACCGCTTTGTACTTTTGAAAAAAAGCGCTGTAATTTTGTCGTCATCCTGTCACCTTCTTTCTTTTTTCTACTTATATTGATTGTTTCCTCATAATTCGACGGATAAACGTCTCATTTATTAACTACGAAACTATGGTGTTTTCTAGTGTGTAGGAAACGAGGGAGAATGGCTGGAACTAACAAAGCTCAGGAATATTGCTCCTGAGCTTTGTTATTTTAAAGTAAGTGGGTAGTAATTCAAATTAATGTTTGAAGTCATTAAGTATAGCCTGTCGTACGGTAGCGAACGTTTTTAAAGAAGAAAAGTTAATATTGGCACTTACAACCGTTGTCGCTAAATCGGGTCGTATCCCTGTGAATACCGCGTTTATTCCTAACAATGCAAGAACATGATAAATACTAAAAATCCGACTGGCAATCTCAGTATCAATTTTAACCAATCCTGAAAAATCAATGATCAGACACTCAATGTTTAGTTGGCTAATTTGAGGTATGACATTATTTAAGATATGTTCACTTCTATCCAAATCAACTTCTCCGATTAATGGGAGAATAGCCATGCCATCTTGTAAAGGCACAACTGGTGAAGACAATTCCATTATTACTTTTTGATTTTTTTTATTTGTTTCATTTGCTGATTGTTCCCGTTCAATAAAAGTATGAGTCATACTTAAATCGAGCAAATAATTGATGCGTTCATTTACGAAAAGGATTTCTTCTGTGGAAAGACCTTGTTCAATTGAAACATTACTTATTAGTCTGATTAATCGACGACGATTTTCCGCATAGGGCTTTATAATACTGGAGAGATTCTCGTAAACAGAAGGATGAGACTTCATTTGAGCTTGAGATTCCTCCTGTTTTTGTTTAAACCATTGAATAAATTCTCGTTCCACTATCTCGTCCGTTACATTCATTGTATTTCCCAGTAATTCCAAAAAATCGATATTGGTGGTTATTGAGCTCTCAATAAGTTCCACTGGTAACTCAATTTCTACATTTTTTATACTGTAATTTACAATTTCTATACTTATTGATTCAGCATTTTGAATTAAATACTCAGCAAAATTTTCAAGCGGTTGCATTCATTTATCCTCACTTATTACTTTCTTTTTACAGGGATTATAACACAACTTCTATTAACGAAGCCCCCCGTTATTACATGACAAATCGAGGACTGACCTATAAAAGTATACACTTTGCGTTTTTCCATCGATTTTATCTCCCTTGTTTTCACAATGTTCAACCACTCCATCCAAAGTTATATGCTTGGGTATGACCATAGCTGTGGGATTACTATATCCAAGCAGTCCTAAAATAAGTATTAATATAAAAGGACTAAGTGATTTTCTTATTTTATCCTTCCGAATATCTATAAATTGTATATTGTTGGATAATAATGTTTAAGTTAAAGGATATAGGATTAAACACAAGCATAATCAGTTATAAATTTTTCCTTTATATTTTTAAATGATCCTTGAGGGTATCCATCAGACTCCACAACTAGTTGAATCATGCTATGTATTTGAATTATTCCCAAATGATTAATTAAACTTGGATTTTAAAATCACCAGATAATAACATATTATTCAAAAGAGTGTGATGTTAAAAGGGAGGGTGGATAATATCCTTCTCCTTGAGTAAAGCTATAGGAGAGAGCTGAAACCTTGAACCGGAATAAAGAAATTAAATATCGATAAAGATACATGAAACATTCCAATATTTTGAAATTGAACAAATTGATCTTTAAATGATATGGATTCCATCTTTTTAAAGCATTGAAAGTGTGAATTATTCAGAACATAATGAAAACATGTTAAGTAATTTGTTCATTATGCACAAAGGAGCTAGTAAAGATGACAATCACAGATATTCAAACACCGGAAAAGCAAGCTGCTAAGCAATACGTAAACCACGTATTTGAAATCGTTAAAAAGCGCAATCCTGGCGAAAATGAATTTCATCAGGCGGTTCAAGAGATTTTCGAATCATTAACGCCAGTATTTGAAAAATACCCAAAATATATTGAGCATAATATTTTAGAACGCATGGTAGAGCCGGAACGTGTCATTTCTTTCCGTGTACCCTGGACAGATGACAATGGCAATGTACAGGTTAACCGCGGCTTCCGTGTTCAATTCAGCAGTGCGATTGGCCCGTACAAAGGCGGTCTTCGCTTCCATCCGTCTGTTAATGCAAGCATCATTAAATTCCTCGGGTTTGAGCAGATTTTTAAAAACTCATTGACAGGACAGCCGATTGGCGGCGGCAAAGGCGGATCTGACTTTGATCCGAAAGGAAAATCAGACAATGAAGTCATGCGTTTTACGCAAAGCTTTATGACGGAACTTTACCGCCATATTGGACCAGATGTTGACGTACCAGCTGGCGACATCGGTGTCGGTGCACGTGAAATCGGCTACATGTTTGGCCAGTACAAACGTCTGCGCGGCAGTTATGAAGCAGGTGTTTTAACAGGAAAAGGGATTTCGTATGGCGGAAGCCTTGCGCGTACGGAAGCGACAGGCTTTGGAACAGTTTACTTTGTAGATGAAATGCTGCGTGATAAAGGAAAAACATTTAACGGACGCACGGTTGTGGTATCTGGTTCGGGGAATGTATCGATTTATGCAATGGAAAAAGCGACAGAACTTGGCGCGACGGTTGTTGCATGCTCGGATTCCGGCGGCTATATTTATGATGAAAACGGCATTGACATTGCTACTGTTAAGCAATTGAAAGAAGTAGAACGCAAGCGTATCAGTGAATATGTGAAATTCCATCCGACTGCAACTTATACAGAAGGCTGCGAAGGCATTTGGTCAATTCCATGTAAGATTGCGCTTCCGTGTGCAACACAGAATGAAATCAACGCGGAATCAGCCCAGCAGCTTGTGAATAATGGTGTGAAGGCGGTCGGCGAAGGAGCGAATATGCCTTCTACCCTTGAAGCGATTGATATTTTCTTGAAAAATGGCGTTCTTTTTGCTCCGGCAAAAGCAGCCAATGCAGGCGGCGTAGCTGTTTCTGCTCTTGAGATGGCACAAAATAGCGCTCGGATGCCTTGGTCATTTGAAGAAGTAGATGCCAAACTACACGACATTATGAAAAATATCTACAAACAATCAAAAGAAGCAGCTGCTGAATTTGGCTATGAAGATAACCTTGTAGTGGGTGCTAACATCGCTGGTTTCCTTAAAGTGGCGGATGCCATGATCATGCAGGGCGTTGTTTAAAAAACAACGTAAATAAGCAGGTATAAGTGAAGCTGTATTTTGGATAATGAAACGTGAATAACCAGGGTTTCTTTTTAAAGTGACCCGGGCACGTTATATTGTTAATCAGCTTGTTGGGCGTGAGTCTGGTATTTACCGGATTCATGCCTTTTCGTTTTGCTTTAATCCGTTCGTCATAGAACTCGATTTATTTGTCAGTGCCAGCATCGATTTAAAAGGTGCATAAATACAACAGGTTTGTACTAACTCCGATACACAGCTGGCTCAGGGTGTTATTCATAAAATAGCTTTCTTAATCCCTACAGCTCGCAATCTTTTTCATTGCGTGTTAAATATTCTTGTAGGTCCAGAGAATCTCTCCAATAAGAAAAATAAGGGTGGTCAATAAAAAGGTGGATGGGCTCGCCGCGTCCATTATGCGTAAGGGAACCCTGGTAGATCGTTACGATTACACCTGCTTCACGAAGAGTAGCCATTATGTTGCGAAGGGTTTTATCGGAAATATGGTTTCTGCTTAAAAAATCTTTTCTCTTTATATAGAAAAAACCGCGGTCAGCTGCAGTTATACATATTCTCTCTATTACCTTGCGTGACCCTTCTTTTAACCGGCTATACTTGTGTTTTCCAAAAGCTTTTATAGAAGCATCCAGGAAGTCAGTTTTCATTTTATTTAGCTGTTTTGGATCGTTTGTATAAACAGGATAATTGATCATATGATCAAATTCGCCGGGGCTCAGCTTTTTATATATACTCATTGATCCAGCCTCCTCATTAAGCATCTGTCCTCTTATTACTGGGGTGTAGCTGCTTTAATACATTTACCCTCGATTTCTGCTTTTATGAACATTCTTTTTCATTAATCAAGTTATAAATTACATTCAGTTTTTAGAGCACATTACTATTGTGAGACTCTTTATATTCTAGAAAAAACGTTTTTGGCACTGGAGTCAAATGAAACGTTTGTTGAGCTATGGTTTTGAAAGTCAAATTCCTCTAGGTATTAGGTATTATTCGTGGAGCACCAGTAAAAGCTTAACCACCGGCCGCACGCTACGCAGTCCCTAAAGCTGTTTTTTCAAAAGAGCGGCTTTCGGAGCAAGCTAAAAAAGAAACACACCAGATACACTCTTTAAAAAACGAATTTCTTCTTGATTTCTTTGTTTTCCAGCATTATAAGTTTCAATCAGGATCTCTTTTCCACCATCTACATAAATTCCGCCAGCGGAATAGTCGTTTCCGTAGGCTGGATTTCCATAACTGGATATTTGGTAAACCGTGTTGCCGCGGACAATTCCGTTTCTGGCCTGATCAAACGCTTCAACAGGGGATATACCATCAAGCCTGATAATATCAATTCCTATATTATCGTTTCGTCATATAATATTGTCTGTAACCTCGAAGTTCGATACGTTCCCGTTTAATACCAGCGTTTCACTCCATCCCAATTTCATGTCTTCTAGTTTGTTGCCTGAAATGAAAATATCTTCAATCGCTTCAGGTGCTTTTGTTCCGTACACGGCAATCCCGTGGGCATTCCCGTTTTTATGAAGAGTTTCGATATGATGGACATGATTTTTTAAAATGCGGATGCCTTTTCCACTTCCGCCGACTGAAATGCCAATTGTTATTAAGTCTTCTTGTTTTGTTTTGTAATTTTTAATTTCAAACCCTTCCACTGTCACATAACTGGCGTCAAGAATTGACACTAAACCTTGATAATCCCATGACACATTAAGGCCGCTCCCATCAATGGTCGCTTTTTCATTGGAATAAGTTTTAACAACAATGGCGGTGTTTTTTAATCCCGATTTCCATATAATCACCTGTTCTTTATAGATACCTTTTCTTGCATAAATAGTTGTGCCGGGTTTTGCTAGATTAACTGCTTTCTGTATTGTTTTTAAAGGCTTTTTCTTGCTTCCTGTATTTATATCATCTCTAGCCGGAGATACATACAATTCATTTTTTGAAGTCGCTTTTTCTGTATGCCCAGGTGGCAGCCTTGATTAGATTAGGAGAGTGGTTCGAAGGAGGGTATCGATAAAAAGAGAAAAATGAGCAGGATGGCGCTGCTTAATCAATATGGGAGGGACTTCTCCTTCTTAGCAACAGATAGAAACTGTGGATTAAAGAATCCATATTTCACTCTCCTTCTTAAATCGTATATCTGTCATTGAGAAATAAAAAAGCTCTGCGATTGCAGAGCTCTACTCTAATCCGAATTGCGATTTAGATTCTAATCTATCCGCCATAAAAACTAAGATTACGTTTGATCCAAGTGGTTCTCCATAATAAGTAACCGTGATTGTTCTAAGAGGATCATCGCTTGCGCCAGTTTCTGAAGTTAATTCACCTTCACCGCCAATAATCGCTTGGACTTCTGAATACGACATACCATTAGTGATTTCAGTAAACTCTTCCAAAGTAATCTTTACATCGGAATTAGCACCTTCACCAAGTCCAGCCTGTGCTTTACTCATGAGTTTATTACCTTGGAACATGAAATTGGCATTAGCAAGTACGCTGTCTGCCGATTCCCATTGGTACATAACCGTGTGAAGGTCAGTGCCTTTTTCGCCTGTTTCAGAAATCAGCGTGCCTTCATGACCAATAAGGTCGGCCACTTCTTCATAGGTCATGCCTTCCTGGATTTGACCGAACTTTTCTTGAGTTAGTCCTTCTGTTTCGTCTGTAGCCTTAGTTGTTTCGTTAGTTGATGCTGGTGCAGCATCTTCTCTAGTAATCGTTTCTTCAGTATTATTCATTCCATTGTAACCGATTATAGCAAGAACAATCATTAAAACGATAATTCCAATGATACCTAAGCATCCAAACTTAAAAATTTTGCCCATCTATGGTGTCCCCCTTTATATCTATTAAAAGAATATAGGAGGAATTAAATGGATGCAATACAATTTTAAAACATTTAGGAGATGATAAGGAAAACAAAATCGTACTGTTCATTAACAGTACGTCCAAACAAATGATCGTTAATTAATACCATTGTTAGTACTAAGACCAGTACTAATAAAACTATTCAAAGGAGGGATCAACCTTGACAAGACTAAGAGAGTGGGTCGAAGAGGTTAATATACAAAAAAGGAAAACTAGCAGGAGGGAACTACTTAATCAATAAGGAGAGGCCTTCCCTCCTTAACAGTTGACCGAAACTGCCATGTAAGCACTCTATATACGTAACAAACCCTCTGATACTTCAAACATCAGAAGGTTCTGCTTCATTCAAGAGATGTCTTGCCTCGATTTCTTTTTTGAGCATATCGATAAATCTTTCATCAAGATTTAGTTTTTTCGCCTGATTATAGGCCTGGATTAATTGTTGGTTTGATAGAATAGAAAATTTTATAATTCCTCCTTTTTAGATATTCTCGGAAAGGAGAGGTAACAAACAATATTCTTGAATCATCATATTCTAGCAAAATTTAATCATCAGTATGTCCAAACTACTGAAAAAAAAAGCAACTATTCTAGGCAAGAATAGTTGCTTGGAAATGACCACTGCCTTCTAGATCATGGAATAGGAGAAGTTCTATCTATTTCATTGTATTCAGCAACGACTCAAACTGTGTAAATATAATCCTTTAAGCTAACAGTGACGTCAAACTAACTAATTCAAAAAAGAGCAACTATCCGGGGCAGGGATAATTGCTCGAAAACGAACTGCCTTCTGATTACAAGGTAAGAGAAAGGTCTTTCAATTTTAGCTTATTCAGCAATGAACAAATGGTGAAAATGTAATCCTTTATCAGCAATTCGTCCATAAAGACCGCTGCTTAGAAAATAGTGGAGCCCCGCTATAAAAAGCGAGGCTCATCATAACTCTTTTGTTCGATTGTGATTTATCCACCAATCAATTTGATCTAAATCAAAAATGATGATGTTATTTACTAGTTTTTTGTGTGGGAGCTTCTTATTTCCGATTAGATCTTGAATTTCCTTCTCGGTAAGTGGATAGTTTACTGCTTTCAGATAGGAAGTCAACTTTGGTATTCCTTGAATTCTTCTCATTTCATCACCTCTCACCAAAATTTCTCTTTACCTTGTGAGGAATGGAGAAAAATTCGCGTAAAGAATCAAATGAGGGTCTTAAAAAGTATATACCCTCTTTAGTAAGAGTTATACTTATTGATTTATTACACCTGAAAAATGAATAACAAGAGGGCAGACTTGGTCAGGTGAGGAGGGTGATTCGAAGAGTTGAGAAGTAGATGAGCAGGACGGAGCTGCTTAATCGATGCGAGAGGGGCTTCCCCTCCTCAATATTTAACCGAACATGTTAAGTAAAAGGGTTTTTTGGTAACTACAAATAAAAAAGCCTTGTGGTTTTTACTTCCCACAAGGAAATTTTCTTTAGTAAAGGGTAGGGGTAGGATAGCAAACAACAACATCAATAAATCTCGGATCAATACCGTAAAATACCCAGTAAAAACCGTTCCATCTATATCCAGAGACTTCACCATACTCGATACGTGTTGGGTAAAACCAGAAGCTTTCTCCGTTTGTTAGCCAAACATAAGTATTTTGAAATACACAGTCTATCATATAGTCTCCAGAAAAAGGCTTTCGCGGAATAAATGATGGCGGAGGAGATTGTGGTGGCACGCGATTTCACTCCTTTATTAAATAAGTACTCACATAATATGCTGAAACAAATAGAAGCGATCTAGGAAAATTATGAAAAACTATTACTCAGAGTTCGTCTAAACAATTGAACAGAAAAAACAACTATTCTAGGCAGGAATAGTTGCTTGAAAATGACCATTGCCTTTAAGTCATAAAATAGGAGAGCTTCTATCTACTTCATTTATATTCAGCAACGATTCAAACTGTAAAACTATAATTTGTTAGATCAATAGTACACTCGAACAGGTAAGTAACGCTTATCTAAGCTTAGATAGTGATTGGGACGGATCATTTATGAATGGAAACCCTGGTGCCCACAGGTACTCTAGAAGATAAGTCTAAAACATCATGATTAAACATTCTAATACACCCATGTGAGACATCTTTTCCGATTGAAGAAGGGTTATTTGTGCCATGTATTCCATAATGAGGCTTTGATAACCCCATCCAAAACGCACCAAATGGTCCGCCGAAATTTCGCTGTTTATTGATAATGGTATATGTCCCGGAAGGAGTAGGTGATAATATTTTCCCAAATTAATTTTTAAAAAAAGGAAAACGATCATCAAAAACAACCAAGAAACTTTCCTGCAATATATAAATGAAGGGTCAGGCCGTTTTGAAAAAGCGGTTCTCTTATTTTTATCTTTTCACCCGGAATCCCTATTTCAAGCTTGCTGTGTAAAAGTAGCCCCCAAACAGGTTTCTTCCTAAATAAATGTAAAAGATCAATAGAGTTAGTATAATGTCTTGGGCATAACTTAATTAGGCTTTCGTATAGCATTAAAATACTTCAAGTTAGTGTTTGTCTTTTTTAATCCTTTTATTGCGCTTTGTTTGTAAGAGCTATCAAATAATCGTTTTTAATGCTCCATGATGCGGTAAACCTGAAGCACTGTTGCAGCGATGAATAAAAGGAACATAAGCTTAATCATTTGTATCTTCCTCTTTTATAGAATCTGATAATTCAATTTGTACAATCCGGTCAGCTGCTTTTTTGTCATCCACCACAAACTGAATATCATATTTTTTACCCTCCACAAGAAACGAATCTTTATAGTTATTCCAGTAAAGTTCTCGTCTTACACCATTAGGCTGCGTGAAGATAAAAGCTGTTTCTTTTTTAATCTCTGTTTTGCTTACATATGTCATATTGTTTAGTGTTCTGGTAGTATAATTTTCCGTACCATAACTGCAGCCGGTAAGAAGCAGAATGGCTATAGAGCATAAAATTATTTTCTTCATAACATTCTCCTTATCTAATCTACTCTTGCTTTTCTGTATGTATTGTACAAATTCCCTCACCAGTTAGATGATAAAACCCTATATACATATGTTATTTCCAAGTACATGTACAATTTCTGCTTCATACGCAATCTCACTATCCTATTCAAAAGGGGAATAGGCCATGAATAAAACTTTATTTGAAGGTTAATCTTGCTGATGATAAATGAGAGGTGCAGCTTGATAGGGAAGAAGATAGAGTGATGACAGACGTAGCACCGAATATCCAGGTTTGTTGTTTCGTTTGTCTGCTTTAATGGGCTGATGATATCTTAGCTTGTATGTATAAATTTTTTTATAAAAATGAAAGTGCTTGAGCTCTGTGTTTTTCCATTTTAAGTTAGCATGCTGAATAGCTAATACTGGCTGAAAATCAAAAAAACCTTCTAACAAAGGAATATCTTTTCTGAGCGATCATATGTCGGAAAAGTAATTCGCTATACTTCTTGCAACACATCGTTATATCGATTAAAATTTATCGTAATAGTTAGATAGGAGGATGTTACATGTCGGATTTTAAAAAGCAGGATATTGTGACGGTTCTTACGTATATCAGCCGCAAGGAAACAGACAGAGAAGAAGTATTGCAGCAGTTAAGCCAGGAAGTATTATATGCTGACGACATTGTCGATTATTTACTGGAGGAAGAACTGATTGCAAACAGAGAAGGGACATTTTCTATTACAAAAAAAGGCTTAAAAAAAGCACGTTGCTTTTACGAAAAGCCGCTTCATGTAAAGGAAAAAACGAAGTCCCAAAAACGAAGAGGGCTGATTCAAGCCGCAATGCTTCAACTGCTTAAGGAACAGCCCAGACATGGCTATGAAGTGATGAAGCTGTTGGAAAAGCGAAGCGAAGGGGTTTATTCGCCGAGTGCTGGAACCGTTTATCCTGCTTTACAGGATTTGTGTGAAAAAGGGCTAATTTCCATCGACGAGCAAAAAGATAAAAAAGTATACACGCTAACCGAGGCCGGTTTAACATTTCTTGCACAGATGATCCATGATGAAGACGAAGTATTTTGGGAGGAATGGCGTCTCCGTTTGTTATGGAAACAGTCAAAGGAAGCGGTGCTTATCCGAGAAGAAATGGAAAAATTCCAATTGGAGTTTCAACACGCTATGAAAAGCGTACTGCACAATCCTTCCCTTGCGCCGGAGCTTGCGGAAATGATTAAAAGCGGAAAAGAAAATTTAATTCATTGGTCTCAAACAAAAGCAAAAAAACAAAGTGAGCGGCAAGGGGACAGCAAATGAAATCAATTCAAAACCTGCTAGCTTATACAAAACCGTACAAGTTTTTTATGATGCTGGCCCCGTTGCTGATGGCGCTAGAGGTCACCATGGATCTTCTGCAGCCTTTTATGATGCAAAAAATTATTGACAGCGGAATTGCAAATAATGACATGTCTTATGTGATGAAAATAGGCTTACTGATGGCTGGCGCCGCGGTTGTCGGGCTGGCCTGCGGGGCAGGGTGCACCATTTACAGCACCCGTGCATCAGTAAATACTGCTACTGATATTAGGCGGGATGTTTACAAGCAAATCGGGCAATTTTCAAATGAAAACTATCACGAAGTGGGCACAGGAAAATTGCTTACTATCGTGACAAGTGATATTTCGCTGCTGCAATCCGCTATCATGATGACACTTCGCAGCTTTGTGAGAGGTCCGCTTCTTTTTATTGGAAGCAGTGTAATCGTCTTTTTTCAGGCGCCAGAGCTTTTTCCAATTTTACTGGTTTTAATTCCTATTCTTTTATTTTTTATTATTTTTCTTTCAAGAAAAGCCGGAGGCTGGTTCAGGAAAGTGCAAGATGGAATTGACCAGCTTAATACCAAACTCCAGGAAAGCATTACAGGCATACGGGTAGTTAAAGCATTTGTACGCCGGGATTATGAAGTTAGCTTGTTCCAACAAGTAAATCATTCACTAATGAAAACGACCATAACGGCCGAACAAATCATTACTGTTATGATGCCCGCTTCTATGTTTGTAATCAATGCTGGCGTGGTGATCTCGCTTTTAATGGGTGTTATCGAGGTAAACGGAGACACTGTACAAGTGGGAGTGATTCTTGCTTTTATCAACTATTTAAATATTATTTTAATGGCGTTAACATCAAGCAGTATGGTCATTATGCAATTGATGCGGGCGTTTCCATCAGCCGGTCGGATTCAGCAGGTATTGGAAACAGAAAACCACATTCAAACGATGGAGCATCAAGAAAGCACGTCAGGCGTAAAAAAATCGATCGAGTTTCGGGATGTTTCTTTTTCCTACAGCCAGAATGGGGAACAGGTTTTGAAAAACATTTCGTTTACCGCTTTAAAGGGAGAAAAGATCGGTATCATCGGCCCAACTGGAAGCGGGAAAACTACATTAGGAAAGCTGCTGCCAAGGCTCTATGATGCGGATCAAGGTGACATTCTCTTCGACGGCATTCATATCAAGAACCTGAAGCTGGACTCACTTCGTGCATCAATTGGCTATGTTACGCAAAAGCCGATATTATTTTCCGGAAGCATTGAACGCAATCTTCACTTCGGTAATCCTTCCGCCGGTGACAAAGAGCTTGCTGAGGCGTCCCGACAGGCATGTGCAGCGGAGTTTATTGAGAGATTCGAAAATCGATTTGGCCACCGGTTAACGCAGGGCGCGTCCAATTTGTCAGGCGGGCAAAAGCAGCGGTTAGCCCTTGCCAGAGCTTTTGTCAGAAAGCCGTCCATTCTGGTTCTGGATGATGCCTCCTCTGCACTTGATGCCGGTTCAGAAGCAATTGTTCTCGAGGCATTAAAATCGGACTTCAAAGAAACAACAACATTTGTGATTGCGTCGAAGATTTCATCGATTATCGATGCCGACCGAATTCTGGTGATGGATGATGGAAAGATAGCTGGCTGCGGAACCCACAGCGAACTGCTGGAAAGCTGTCCGCTTTATCAGGAGATCTATTCAACACAAGTAAAGAAAGGAGGGGCAGCCGTTGACTCAGCAAGCAAATAGCGTAGCAAAAATGCAGCAATCAACAGGCGGGGGAGGATTAAAGGGAAGAATAACCGAACCAGCCGTCAAAACAAAAGACCCAAAAGGCACCTCGCGCCGCGTGTGGAACTATATGGAAAAACAGAAAGTCGGTTTATTGTTATCAATTGTACTTGTCATTTTTTCCTCTCTTTTGAGCTTATTAGGTCCCTATTATATTGGTGTGATAATTGATCATTATATTATTCCGAAAAACGTATCCGGCACGATAAAAATGGCCGGGCTGCTATTTGGGATTTATGGAGCCGCTTCTCTTTTTATCTGGCTGCAGGCTTTTATTATGGTGAATGTATCGCTGAAAACGATTGGTACCCTTCGTGAGGATTTATTTGAAAAGCTTCAAACGCTTTCACTGCGTTTTTTCGACCGTCATAAACACGGAGACTTAATGAGCCGGTTCACAAATGACATTGACAGTCTCCATCAAGCATTGAGCCAAAGTGTTATTCAGATTATTTCAGCCATCTTAACTGTTACAGGTGTTGCAATCGCCATGTTTTCACTGAATTGGGTGCTGGCAATTGTATCCTTTGCGACAATTCCATTCATGATATTCGCCACAAGAAAAATAGTCGGCGTAAGCCGTAAAAACTTTTCAAGCCGGCAAAAGGATTTAGGAGAATTAAATGGATTTATTGAAGAATCGATTAGCGGCGGTGAAGTGGTCACGTTATTTGGCAGAGAAAAAGAAATGTTTGCAGAATTTGACGTGATTAATGAACGGCTGCGTCATTCGGCGATGCGCGCAGATATGTTTTCCGGTTATCTGGGACCGGTAAATAACTTTTTAAGCAATATTGGATTGGGCTTAGTCGTTGTAATAGGAGCCGTACTGGTGCTAAAGGACATAACTACAGTAGGGATCATTGCTTCATTTGTTACGTATTCCAGGCAGTTTTCAAGGCCAATTAATCAGCTTTCCACTTTATTTAATTCTATTCAGGCCGCACTTGCTGGAGCAGAACGTGTATTTGAAACGATGGATGAGGTGCCTGACTTGCAAGATAAAAAGGATGCCGCTGCTGTGGGCAAGTTTCGAGGAGACGTCGAGTTCATCGATGTGCATTTTGGTTACAGCGAAGAGAAAAGGGTTTTGAAAAATCTTCATTTTAAAGCAAAGGCCGGTGAAATGATTGCCCTTGTTGGCCCGACAGGCTCCGGAAAAACGACCATGATCAATTTACTAATGCGCTTTTATAATGTGAGTTCAGGAAAAATCCTGATTGACGGCAAGGATCTTCAGGATTATAAAATAAAAGATCTGCGTCAAAGAATTGGCATCGTTCTACAGGATCCATATTTATTTTCCGGAACTGTAATGGAAAACATTCGCTACGGAAGGCTGAATGCAACAGATGAAGAAGTGATTGAGGCAGCCAAAACCGCGTCCGCTCACGGTTTTATTAAGCATTTGCCGGACCAGTACCATACGATGATTACTTCCACAGGAGCCAACTTAAGCCAGGGGCAAAAACAGCTTCTTTCCATTGCAAGAGCGATTCTCGCCGATGCTGACATTTTAATTCTGGATGAAGCAACAGCGAACATTGATACACGGACAGAAGTGGAAATTCAAAAAGGGCTGCGCAACCTGACCAAAGAAAAAACAAGCTTTGTAATTGCCCATCGGCTAAAGACGATCGAAGAAGCTGACCGCATCCTGGTAATGAAAAATGGAGAATTAATTGAGCAAGGGAGCCATAATGAATTACTGAGCCGGCGAGGATTTTATTATGGGCTTTACGCGAAGCAGCTTCGAATCTAGCAGAAGTCAGCTTTTTGGAAACCTCTCGTTGGGAAAAGTACTCGTAATGTATTCTGCTTTATCATAGCAATAGCTCTAGACTTAATGGCCTTAAGATAGTAAACATCTGGTAATTTTACAAAGGGGCGATCAAAAACAGTAGCTGAAAAGGGCATTAATCTTAATTGGATTAATGCTCTTTTTTTTCGTCAACCTCGATTGTCAACACGAAATCTGACCGCAGGCCACCTGGGGAACATATAGATGAATTTAATACCAAATACAAATAAACTTCATTAATAGTATAAAAGCTTCTGTTCATACAGAAGCTTCAGTGTGTAGACAAAGTCTGTCTCTTTCAAAAAAGAGCCGATAAGTGAAACCTGCCGGACATCGTGTTCCACGGGCAGTGCGGGAGCCTCATCGGCTGCGCCTGCGGGGGTCTCCCGACTCACTGTACTTCCCGCAGGAGTCTTCGTCCGGCAGGCTTCACTAAGTGGTATTGAAGACCAATGAACATGAATTGAATAAACATTTTCTCTTTTTTAAAAAGAAAGATACGACCTTATTCGCTCTATCCCATTCATGTGCACGGTTATCAATCATTTGTCTATTGTCTGAGGCTTTTGTTTTATGGAGTACATACCCTTTAAGTCAATAACCCTGCTTAAAAAAGTGTTTTAATAAAATGTCCTAAAAGTACAACTAAAAGACCTGATAATACAAAGACGTCCTCTCTTTCTTGTCCTATAATTATGGACATAAGCAATGAAGATTTCTTTTTTCTTAATAAATGACAACGATTTCATTGTCCGATTTATTAAGAAAGATCCAGCTTTAAAAGAGAAAGATTAAAACTTAGTGAAATTATTTTCGCGTGGTAGAAGACTTGAAAAGTTAAAACGATTCGATTTTGGCTTGTCCTCTATTTACAAAGGTTATTCTTTTTATTTGAGCTGGTTTTACTACATGTACAGGAGGAAACGGATCATGATGAAAACAGGCTTAGTAACAGATATTTTGGGATACATGCCTTTCGAGGAAATGCTCGACACCTGTGTGGAGTTGGGGATTGAATCGCTGGAACTCGGATGCGGCAACTGGTCAAAGGCACCCCATGTTCAGATTGACGAGTTATTAGAAAGCGTTATCAAACGGGAGCAGTTTATGGACGCGATTAACAAACGCGGCCTTAGTATTGCCGCGCTGAACTGCTCGGGCAACCAGCTGAACCCGTCAGAAGAAGGAGCACTACATAAAGCGGGCGTTGAAAAAACATTCCAGCTTGCCGGGCTTTTAGGGGTGGAAACCGTGGTGATGATGTCCGGATGCCCGGGCGGAGGGCCGAATGACGAAACACCAAACTGGATTACGCACCCGATCCTGCCGCAGCATTTTGACATGCTGAAGTGGCAGTGGAATGAAGTAGCGTTTCCTTACTGGGAAAAAGCGGTGAAATCAGCGAAAGAGTTCGGTGTTCAGAAAATTGCCATTGAAAACCTTGGTTACAATCTTGTTCATAATGCAGAAACCTTATTGAAACTGCGCAGCGAAGTGGGTGACATGGTTGGCATCAACCTTGACCCGAGCCACTTATTCTGGATGGGTGGCGACCCGATTGCGGCGGCACGGACGCTTGGAGAAGCTATCTATCATGTTCATGCGAAGGATGTACGGCTGGAGCGCGGGATTGTAGATGCACAGGGGCTGATTGATGTGAAGCCGATGGAAAGCTTTGCGACTCGCTCCTGGAACTACGTGGCCCTTGGCTACGGTCATGACACGGCATATTGGAAAGAATTCTTTACGGTTGTGAAGATGTCTGGCTACGAAGGTCCGGTTGTGCTAGAAATGGAAGATTTAACGATGGAGCCGCTGACAGGCGTGAAAAAATCGATGGACGTGCTAAAAGAAACACTGCCAAGAGACTTCGCAGCAAAAACAGATACAGTTACTATTGGTTGATGAAGAGAAATCTAAGCAACGGAACAATGTAATCAATTTTAAAAAATGGAGAGGAGTTTTGAGTATGTTGAACGGTGAAAAGAAGATCGCAAGTCCACTGCGCTGGGGAATGGTTGGAGGAGGACGTCTTGGGCAGGTCGGCTACAAGCACCGTATTGGCGCCCTTCGTGATAATACCGCTTTTCAATTAGTAGCGGGAGCTTTTGATATTGATCCGGAACGAGGAAAGGATTTTGGCATAAATCTAGGTGTAGAAGAAAACCGCTGTTATCCAGATTATCGTACGATGTTTACGGAAGAAGCGAAAAGAGAAGACGGCCTAGAAGTCGTATCGATTGCCACACCAAACGGCACACATTATGAGATTACAAAAGCGGCGCTTGAAGCAGGTCTTCATGTAATCTGCGAAAAACCGTTATTTTTCACATCCGTAGAAGGAGAAGAAATCAAGCAGCTTGCTGAACAACAAGGCAAAATCGTCGGCGTTACATACGGATTCTCCGGCAACCAGCTGCTGCTTCAAATGCGTGCGATGATCGAGCAGGGCAAAATCGGCGACATCCGCATAGTAGAGCTGCAGTACACGCACGGCTTTAGCGCGACAGACGAAGCGGATAAATTCAGCGACGCACAAAAGTGGCGGGTAGACCCGAAGATTGCCGGACCGACCTTTGTTCTAGGCGACCTTTCGACCCACACATATTACATGTCCAAGCTTATCATGCCAAACATGAAGATTAAAAAGCTGCTTTGCGACCGCCAGAGCTTTATCAGCAGCCGGGCGCCGCTGGAAGACAATGCTTACGTCATGATGCATTATGAAAACGGGGCGGTAGGCAGACTATGGACATCTTCTGTCGATGCAGGCTGCATGGACGGGCACCGTATCCGCATTGTCGGCTCAAAAGCAAGCCTGGAGTGGTGGGATAGCAAGCCGAATGAGCTTCGCTATGAGGTGCAGGGTGAACCGATTCAAACATTGATCCGTGCAATGCCTTACCTCGACGAAAGCTGTAATGCCGATGAGCGCCTTGGCGCTTTGCATATGGAGGGGCTGTCTGAGTCGTGGGCCAATATATACCTTAAGTTTGCGATCGCTATGGATGCGAAGAATCGTGGCGATGAAGAAACATTAAAAAATCTAGTTTATCCAGATATTGATGCTGGAATCGACGGCATCCGCTGGATTGAAAACTGTGTCCGTTCTGCCGAAAATGATTCTACATGGGTTGATTATGCTGACCAGCCGGCTTTACATGTTAATTAAGCTCAAAAGTAAGCCGGTTCAAATACTAGCTTGATCATGATTATATGAAGAAAAAGATAAGGTTTTTTATCTGTTCATTATTTTGTTTATGTGCTACCTGTCCTTAAATTACACAAATTTGTTTTTTCAGGATAAATACTTTATAAGCATTCTTTTCTATAGTTAAAGCAGCTAAAAACGTAACCCTTTTGAAAAAGAATAAGGACACTGGATTAAGAGAGAATATCTTTTAAAAAGTGTTCTTATTTTTAAAAGATAATGAAATCGTTTTCAATAAGCTGTTGCTTTTCAGTCAGTGGTCAGCTTCTTGTTTATTTACTTCCATATTCATGCCAGGGATGTACGTTTGAAGCGCGAGATTGTGGATGGGCAGGGGCTGATTGAAGCAAAGCCAATGGAAAGCTTTACGGCTCATCCCTGAAACTACGTAACTCTTATGTACGGTCATGACATGGTATATTGGAAAAATTTATTATAGTTATGGAAATGTATGGATGCGAAGGCCTGGTTGTGCTGAAAATGAAAGATTTAACGATGGAATCGCTGACTGGCGTGGAAAAATGGATAGATGTACTGGAAGAAAGACTGCCGAGAGACTTCACAACAAAAGCAGACGTAGTAGTTGTGAATTAAGAGAAAGGCAAAAATAGATAAATACAGGCAAGTGAGAGCACAACACTTTAAGGGAGAGATATAGATGAGTAAACAGAACAATCAAAAATCGTTTTTAACTACTATCATAGTTATTTCGACGTTTGGCGGGCTTCTCTTCGGATATGACACAGGAGTTATCAATGGTGCTTTGCCTTTTATGTCTGAAGCGCTTGGACTTACTTCCTTTACAGAAGGTCTTGTAGCAAGCTCTCTGCTTTTGGGTGCTGCATTAGGTGCTGTTGTTGGCGGCAGACTGTCTGACTACAACGGACGCCGAAAAAATATTCTGTACCTGGCCGTTTTCTTCTTCATTGGCGCTCTCGGATGCACGCTTGCTCCTAATGTCACAGCAATGGTTATCTTTCGCTTCTTATTAGGACTTGCGGTTGGCGGTGCATCGGTAACGGTTCCGACTTATTTGGCGGAAATCTCTCCAGCAGAAAGCCGGGGACGAATGGTGACGCAAAATGAATTGATGATCGTTGGCGGTCAGCTGTTGGCTTTTGTTTGTAATGCAATCTTAGGTAACGTGATGTCTGACAATGTACACGTTTGGCGTTATATGCTTGCTATTGCGGCATTGCCGGCTGTTTTCTTATTCATTGGGATGATCAAAATGCCAGAGAGCCCGCGCTGGCTCCTTTCAAGAGGTAAAGATGATGAAGCTCTGGCGGTTCTTCGGAAAATACGTACAGAAGAACAGGCACAAATGGAGTTTAATAAAATTAAGGACACAGTTTTAGATGAATCGAAAGTCAAACAAGCGGCTCTTCAGGATTTAGCTGTTCCATGGATACGACGTATTGTCTTCCTTGGAATTGGTATTGCGGTTGTACAGCAAATTACTGGCGTTAACTCGATCATGTATTATGGAACTGAAATCTTAAAAGATGCAGGCTTTCAAACAGAAGCTGCTTTAATAGCCAACATTGCCAACGGTTTAATTTCGGTGATTGCTGTTTGTGTCGGGATTGTGCTTCTCGGCAAAGTACGGCGCAGACCCATGCTTCTAACTGGACTTGCTGGTACTACTTCTTCATTATTGCTAATTGGGATTTTTTCCAATGTGCTCGAAGGAAGCAGCGCACTTCCCTATGTTGTTCTTTCTTTGACTGTTACTTTTCTTGCGTTTATGCAGGGAGCTGTTGCCCCTGTTACATGGCTTATGCTGGCCGAAATATTCCCGTTGCGTCTGAGAGGCATGGGAATGGGGCTTAGTGTATTCTGTTTATGGATTGCCAATTTCTTTATTGGACTGACGTTTCCAGTGCTGCTCGAAAGTATTGGCTTATCAACGACTTTCTTTTTCTTTACAGCTCTGGGTATTGCCGCTATCGCATTTGTGAAGAGATTCTTACCTGAAACAAAAGACCGGACACTGGAAGAGTTAGAGTTTTCCTTTCGTAGTTATAGCAATAAACAAATCCAAAAAAACTCCTCTACAAAAGTCCTTTAATGATATGCTTATTTATATAATGCGGACGTGATCCGTTTCATATAAATAACGCCTTGTTTTTTTTTCAGAATATCACATTTTGGTTAGAAGTCTGTTTGGTAAGGGAGTTTTGCGTGATGAATCTAGGTGCTGCCATTCGATCCTTGCAGCGTGGAGCTAATCTTTGTGTTGGAAAGAACCTGTCTATCCGTATTCACTATTGGGGAGCTCAAAGAAAGCATGTGGATACTCCTCTTCATAAACATTCATTTTTTGAAATTTGTTATGTAGTAGACGGGAAAGGCTTCTACTCGGAAAATGATCAGGAGTTTCTTCTCGAAAAAGGAACGTTTTTTTGTTCTCGCCCCAATCGGCTTCATAAAATCTATGAAGGGAATAATTTATATCTTTTGTGGGTCGCCTTCGAAATAGAAAAAGAGAACACATCAAGAGAACAGCAGTTATTGTTTGAGGAGTTAGCAAATGAACAAAACGTTTATCTTCCTGATTCCGAAAATGAACCAACAGCTCTTTTATGGATGACATTAATGAAGCATGCCGAGCAGCTGTCTTCATCTGATATTTTAAAAACACTCAGTTTATCCTTGATTTTATCGTTACAAGCGTTGTTCTGTGGAGTAAGTGAGAACCAAAAGCCCCAGCCTTCTTATGATAATGGCGAGAAGATGATTGAGAAAGTGCAAAGATTTATCAAAGACAACCTGGCTCAGCCGCTTCCTTTAAGCGAGGTGGCCCGCTTTTTTCATATTTCTCCCCGGCATTTATCTCGTTTATTCAGTGATACAATGGGTATTCCGTATAGCTCCTATGTACGGCAGGAAAGAGTGCGAGTAGCTGCCCAAAAAATTAGATCTACAAATGATTCCATACAATCTATTGCTCACATCTGCGGCTTTACTTCTGTCCATTATTTTTGTCGGGTGTTTTTACAGGAAACCAGCATAACACCTGCTGAATACAGGAGAAGAAATCAAGTGTAGGCAAACAGGGTGACTTGTTTTTACATTTACTAACGTTGAATGAAGAAAGATAGTGCACCTCTCCACCTAAATCAAATGTTTTGATGGAGAGGTGCATTTGTTTGGATAAAAATCCCTGAATACAGTCGTGTTCGAGAGTGCTGCATAAATTTCACCGAATTATAAGGAACTGTTTAAAAGCAGCTTTACCTGTCCCAGTGTGTTGAATACAGCGGTTCAGCTGGATGGAGGGGTGTCGAAGGAGAATGGGATGGAGGTAAAAGATATTAAATTCTTTAGCAAATTGAGTACGGAATTGTTTTCATCGTTCTCAACTTGGTTTAAAAGTTCATATTTTTATCTTTAAAAATACTGCTTTTTAATGCTAATGTAGTATAAACAAATATAAAGATTTCTAATCACGGGGTGTATATATGAAGTTTGGTGATTTTGCAATAGGACAGGTGTTTAAAACAAAGTCTTTCAAAGTAACAAAAAATGATATTATGAGATTTGCAGGAGAATTTGACCCTCAATATATGCATCTGGATGAGGAAAAAGCGAAGCAGGGGAGATTTAACGGAATTATTGCTTCGGGAATACATACCATAAGCATTTCATTTAAACTTTGGATTGAAGAAGGGATCTACGGTGATGATGTTATTGCTGGAACCCAAATGAATAATATTAAATTTATCAAACCCGTGTATCCTGGTGATGAATTGAATACCATTGTTGAAGTTATCGATAAGAAGGAGAAAACAGAAACGGGAATCATTACGGTATTATTGTCTACTTACAATGATAAAAAAGAAAAAGTATTTGAAGGTGACTTGTCCGTGTTGGTTAAGCAGTAAAGAGTTGCGGTAATATCATCCGCTAGAAAAGCATCAAACCTTATTTAATAAGGATTTGATGTTTTTTTATTTTCTCCGCCTGGCTGCCTTTATGGAAGAAGAATAGCCAGGCCTTTTTATGATTTTACGTCGAATCCTTTATGGAACGATTCTACTCCGTTGATCGAATAAGAAAAATTGTGTCCACATGTGCAGTTAATTAAATTGAAAAAGAGTAAATGCCTCTGACGGGATTCGAACCCGCACTCCTTTCGTAAGCATAGGCTAGGGGAGAACACGCTTCCCTACGGATTTTCACCGGCAGGAATTGCACCTGCCTCAGCTAGTTTGCTTTTCGGTGCTTCTGAAACCCTCGCCTTGCGACCCGGTGGCTACATTGTTTTCCGGCGCTCTTCCCTTCTAGAGCTACAGAGGCATAATTATTTAAAACGCGTGCTAAAAGCGAGTCGGCCTTTTAATCAATGTAAGGCTCTTAAAATTCTTTTCGTCCTGGTGTCCCCAGCCATCAAGCGATAAATAGGATATCACCTTCATGTGGAATAAACGTGTATCCCTCGAAGACTAGGGAAATGTACCTTTATCCGACAAAATTAAAGTAATATAATTCTTCTTTCATCTACTCATCTTTAAATAATGATACGGAAACAAACCCGATAGAGTTTCGTTTTTCTTAAGCTGATAGCATTCAGGCTGGATAAAAAATGTGCCTTCCTTGATCGATTTGGCAGAGTTGATTCTTAACAGACTTTTCATTTTGTTTCTTTAATACGAAGGCTTTTTTTCTCAATCGAGAAGTTTACTTTTAATTAGCGAAAAGTTCTACGCGGGAAAGGGATCTTTTGGTATAATGAAATCTTGAGTGCAAGAGAGAAAGAGGGAAAAAAGACGTGGGGCATACGTATAAAAAACCGCTTTATCGACTAAAGCGTTCATTTTTAGATTCTGTTGTAAGTGAAGGGCTGATTGAGCTGACGGTTGAGGACCATTTAAATGAACCCGAGTTTCATATCCAGCTACCGCGTTCATTTAAAAGAAAAAAGATGATTCTGCAAAAAGAGCAGATTCATCCGCATATGAGCGTAATGGTTAAAACATTGATTGATAAAACGTCTTTTTCTGCTGAGGAAGCTGGACAGTAAAACCGATTTTATCAAAATACTAAAAAACGGCTGAATGATTTCAGCGCCTGACAAGCACATGACCCGTCATACAGGTCATGTGCTTGTTTTCTTGAAGAAGGGCAGCTGTCTTTTATTCGGCGACTTTTTCTAGATTGCCATTTCGCTCCATCTTGAATTTAACAGCAGGGGGGGATTCCTCTGAAAATACCACAAGCTTGCGAGCACGCTCCATAATCTGCATAAGAGACTCATAATCTTCCTGCATCGCATTATACACATCTTTTAATTGATTTAACTCGGATGTAACCGTTTCAAGCTCAGCTTTCAGGCGCTTGTTTTCTTCCTGAAGTGATGCAGCATTTTCCTCTGATGTCATCGTTGATAAGTATTGAATAACATCTGCCATCGTCATATAGCTGTCTGATGGATTAGAAGAAAGAGAGTCGCCTTCTGGTTTAGCTGAAGCCCTTTTGCTTTGCGCACGCAGCCGCTGCTTTCTTTCTTTCTTAGCTGTTTCCATCGCTTGAATATAATGCTGGCGAACAACTGCATTCCACCGAAATCCGCATGCTGCACCCGTGCGGTTTAATACTTCTCCTACTTCCTCAAAAGCTTTTAGTTGTGTACTGCCTTCTCTTACATGCTTCAATACTGTATTTGCTAGGAAAAGATCGTTATCTTTTGACCAGGCATCCTGACGAATATTCAATGTAGGTCACTCCATTTCTTTTTCATAGTTATAATGAAATCTAACTGACTGACGATAGATATAAAGAGTCTTTCCACTTTGGTGTTAGTTTATTCACAAGCAAGGCAAATTATTCTTCGTCAGTGAAATATAAACAAGAAGAGAAGCATTCGCTAGTTTACCACGAAACAATTCTCAGGCTAATTTAATGTAAAGTGGATACACATAAGGTTCTTCTGGTTCTTCTATCGTTTTCCAGGAATTCACTTCTAATACAGGAATTTGAGTCCCGTTATATGAGGTTAGTGAGATGGTTCCTTCTATCTCAAGCCATGTATCCTGCTTGAAGTTTGAGGCTTTGTCAAATTCCACTAGAAAGCCAATCAAGCTGGCATCGGCTACGCAGTGTGTAATAAGAAAACGTGACAAAACAAGCTGGTTTGCCTGGAGGCTGTTCTCTTTAAATATAAAACCGTTCATTTTAATGGTGCGGCCGGCGTACTTTCCGGGATCTGCATTTATTTGTCCGTAGTAAGCTTCAAAGACATCATCTGTTAAATGAATAACGTGTTCACCTTCCAGATTGTTCATTTTCTGATCGTACGCTGCCTGTTGAATTTCTTTTCGGTCTACAGCCATTTCCTCATGTTCACCGGAAAGTGTTTCAGCCTTTGATTGCAGAAGCAGGCCGGCTCCTTTTTGAGCGGCTATAGAAGCGCCAAGTGTCTGGGGCGGCAGTAGAAAGCCGGTAACCAGTGGAAATACTAAAACAGAATAAGAAAAGTAGGGACGCCTGGAATGGTGATGGTCACAGCAGCACACGGATGCACCTTTGTTTTTAGGACTCCATAAGCGGAAAAACTGAACAAATCCGAGAAAGAAAAAAAGATAAGCAGCACATAAGCTGAGCCAAGTGTAAGCAGGATTTACATATTTCAAGATATCCCCACTCGTGTGAAGCTCAAGAAAAAACAATGAAAAGGCAGCCAAAGCGATTGCTTTACATGCCTGCTGAGGATGAAAAACCATAGGCAGCGGCCTCCTTTACAAAAATGATAAAAAGCCTGTACATAAAAAAACAACGGCTGTAATGAAAAAAATTAAGCTGATGACAAATGTAAGGCGGAAGACACTGAGCAGCATCAGGGTATTTTTTAAATCGATCATTGGCCCGTAAATCAAAAAAGCCAAGATTGAGGATGAAGGAAATAAATGACGAAAAGAAGCCCCAATAAATGCGTCTGCTTCTGAACAAAGAGAGAGTATATAAGCGAGTCCCATCATGACAAGAGTGGAGGAGATCCAGCTTTCTCCCATCTGTAAAAGGGACTGGGCTGCAACGTAGGTTTGTACAAATGCTGCGAGAAAAGCACCAATGACTAGATATTTTCCCATATCAAAAAACTCATCAATAGAATGGGTGAGCATGCTCCACATTCTCGCTGTAACAGTTGTTTTAAGCAAGTCGGCTTTGGGTACCGGGTCTACAGCTCGTTCTTTTAATTGATTTTGTTTGAAGAGTAGGCTGATCAAAAACGAAATGAGAAGAGCTGCGAGAAAGCCAGCAGCCATACGCAGGCCAGCTACTTTTATATCCTGCCCAAAAGCGATATACGTTGAAAAAATGACGATTGGATTAATGAGCGGTCCTGTTAACAGAAACCCAACTCCGGCATAAATGGGCACACCTTTGGCGACAAGCCTTCGAACAATAGGCACAATACCACATTCGCAGGCAGGAAAAAAAGCGCCAATGATACAGCTGACCAAAACAGCTGCAAATCGGTTTTGGGGCAACCATTTTTTGATATGCTCCTCTCGAACAAAAATCTGTATAAATCCTGCAATCACAACACCGATTAAAACAAACGGTATGGCTTCTATAAGAATGCTCAGGAAAATCGTATTCATTTGCAGAAAAGAAGAAGGAAGAGATGAAAAAATATCTTTCTTTCCAAAGAAAAACTGTACAAATAAAAACCAAACAATACAAAGAAGGACAGTGAGCATAGTGATAGATAATAAGTGTAAGCGAATAAGCGGAAGCATATACGGCCCCTTTTTAGGATTAAAATAAAAAGCGTTTTGTCCACGGTATATGTATGTATTGAGAAAAGGAATTAGTACGATTTGTCTTCTGATTAAAGAAACAGAATAGAAAGAATATTGACAAATCTCCATCTGTTGCATAAAGTGATTAATGAAAGCCGATTTATTTAAACAAGGAGACTGGCATATGTATCTGGTGATTCTTAACTAATCCAACAATTGGATATTCTGAAAATCGCAAAAAAACGTTATTACAACGTTTATTTGAGCTGCGCTTTTCAGGAATAGTTAAGAACACGTTTCATTACCAGGATCATAAAATAGGAATAGTAGAAAGACTTGTCTTACTAGATGCAGCCTGTCTATGCCTATTTACTGTGGCCGTCATGAACGTTGTTCATGGCGGTTTTTTGCGTATATAAATCGTCCATAACAGTCGTTCAGGCGTCTCCCAAAAAAGGAGGAAAAGAAAATGAATCACCGTTCTTTTGACGCGCTTGGGTACTATAAGATTTTAAGTCACATAGCAGCCTTTGCCCACACTGATTCAGCCAAAAACACCATTCACGCTATGCGTCCGCTTCAGGAGAAAAAACGGATTGAACAGCTGCTGCTTGAAGTAGAAGAAGCCATGCGCATTCTTCAAATCAGCAGCAGCATACCTCTTCACACGCTGGACGACATAGCAAGTATGCTCGACCAGGGAAAGAAGGGGCTGTATATTCGGGCCGACCAATTTGGCCGGGTAATATCGTTTTTAGATCACTGCAGTAAATTAAAGCGGTTTATGAAAAATAAAGTAACTGCAGCACCCGTTGTTAGCAGCTATGCAGCATCGATAGAAGAGATGTCAGAGCTTGAAGCGGATATTTCCGCATGTATTCGTCACGACAGAATAGATGACCATGCTTCTGCTCATTTGGCGTATATCCGGAGGCAGAAATCGATTTTGCTTGATAAGCTACGCGACTATGTTCAAGCACTTGTAAAAGGAAAAAAGTACGGGCCTTATTTACAGGAGCGGGTGGTATCTGAACGAAGTGGCCGGTTTGTGCTGCCAATAAAAAAAGAGCACCGTGCCAGAGTAAAAGGAACCGTACTGGACACATCGGCTTCAGGCTCCACACTTTTTATTGAGCCCATTGAATGCAGTGAAAAACAGGAGGAAATCAGTTATTTTCAGCTGGCAGAAGAAGCGGAAGCAGAGCGCATTTTGTATGAGTTAACGGAGAAAGTGCTGGCTCATGAGCAAGATCTTCACCTCGCCATGGAAGTGATGCATCATTACGATGTTCTTTTTGCCAAAGCAAAGTATAGTGCGAGCATTGAAGCGGTCGTTCCACAGTTAAATGAAGAGGATAGAATTGATTTAAAAGAAGCCCGGCATCCTATGCTTGGAAAGCAGGCTGTTCCGCTGTCCATTCAGTTCGGTGACCGGGAGCATGCTCTTGTCATTACAGGACCCAATACAGGTGGAAAAACCGTTACATTGAAAACAGTCGGGCTTCTGACACTTATGGCTCAATCCGGCCTGCCGATTCCAGCGAAGGAGGGAAGCAGGGTTGCCATCTTTCAGCATGTGTTTGTAGATATAGGGGATGGACAGAGTATAGAAGATAACCTGAGTACCTTTAGTTCAAGGCTCGTATCTATCATTGATATTTTACGTCAAGCGAACAATCATACCCTTGTTTGTATAGATGAGCTGGGTTCAGGGACTGACCCGGGAGAAGGAATGGGCCTGGCTGTTGCAATTTTAGAACAGCTGTATGAAAAGGGAGCAACATTGTTCGCCACCACACATTACAGTGAGATGAAAAGCTTTGCCGATCAAAAAGAGGGATTTTTAAACGGCTCAATGGAGTTTGACCTCGATACATTAAAGCCAACGTATAAGCTGGTGCTGGGAAAAAGCGGCCAGAGCCAGGCATTTGATATTGCGTTAAAGCTTGGTCTGCATCCAGCACTTGTCGAAAAAGCGTATGAAGTGACTTACCAGGAGAAAAAGTCCTTCCATAACCGCTTTGCCGAAGAGAAGCTTCGTTCAGCAGATTATCAAAATCAGGTAACGATTAACCGCTATAAACATACAAAGCCAAGCAGAAATGAAAGAAAAAGAAATCCGGTCCCTTTTTTCACGCAGGGGGACAATGTCGTTCTTAAAGCAACCAATGAAACAGGTATCGTGTTTAAAGGGCCTGATGCGTCCGGACAGTACATCGTACAGGTGAAGGGAGAAAAGCAGTCGATTAGCCATAAGCGGCTAAGTCTGCTGATTTCTGCTGCAGAGCTGTACCCGGCCGATTATGACTTTGATATTATTTTTAAAAGCAAGGAATACCGAAAAATCAAAAAAGATCAATCTCGAAAACACGTCGAAGGTGCGTGGCTTGAGGAAGAGGAAGATGGATGAAGCAATAAGTATTTTAACCAGTGGGAAAAACAGACAAAGCGTCTGTTTTTCTCCAAAAGGCAGTGAAAGGAGCAGGAAAAATGAATGGGGTGGAGCTAGTAAAAAACTATGGAGAAAATGATCTGCTTCGAAACAGTTTTTTCGACCTGGCGAATAGAGTGTTTGGCCTGCCCTTTCAAAAGTACTATGAAGCAGGATCTTGGGGAGAAGAGTATATGCCTTTTTCACTGGCAGACGAAGGGAAAATCATCGCCAATGTATTTTTCTTTTTATCAAGAACAGCGTCGCAAAAGAATGAACCAATCATCCTTTTGCGATGTTTTCTAACGGACTTCTGCCTGACTGGCAAAATAAAATGAAGTACCATGTTTACCTGACTCGAGCTTATAGGTAAGGTGCAGCAGCCTGGTCACATCATCAATAATCTTCAATCCAAGTCCTTCCTGGCCGCGGCTGGAATCAAACCCTACTCCATTATCTTGAAGGGAAACAACACCGTCTACGATTTTCACTTCTAGCTTTGTTGCTTCCGCATGTTTTAACGTGTTTTGAAACACATTATCAAACAGCCGTTGAAGCCAGAGCTCATTGCTTGTCCAGCTAAGTGTTTTGTCAGCGGGCTGGTAAACCAACTCGATCCCGTGAATGCTGTATAAATAACTCCACTTGCTCACCATGCTTCCAAGCAAATCGTTTATAACAATCTCCTGTGTTAAAAGATAGGAGTTTTCTAATGTTTCCGCAGACTGCAGATTAAATTCATTAGTTAACTCAGCGATATAGTCAATTTGTTTATAAAGAGACTTAAACAAAGATTCATTGCCGTCATACTGATTTTCTATATAAAATAATTGCAGCCGGACAGCGGTCAGGGGGGTATTAATATCATGTCTTAGTTTTTGTAACAGCTCTTTTTTTGATTCTTCCTGCTGCCAGAGCTCTAATTCTCTGTATGCCGTCCGGTCAATCAGTAAATTCACCGATTTGATCAGCTCGCCAAGCTCATCTTTTTGCTTGATCTCCAGCTTGCTCGGAAGCTCTTCCTTGCTGGCCAGGCTTCGGATGGTTTCGTTTAATGTATTTATTTTAAGAAGAAGCGAATTAATAGATGTAGAAAACAAAAATGCCAGCAGGAAAAAGGAAAAACAAAACAGGAGCATCATAACTGGATACGCAAAAGATTCATGAAAAGGAACTTCTTCAGATGAATCAGACAACTGATAGATCACCATCATCACCATATTAATCAGCATTAATGAAAAAGGGACGCTGAGCACAGCAGAAAATAAAAGCAGCTGGTATCTTCGTTTTAAGGTCATATTTTCACACGGGTATTCAGCCGGTACCCTTCTCCATATACATTTTGAATGATGGTTCCCTGCGTATCCTCAATTTTGGACCGGAGCTTTTTAATATGAACATTTATAATATTGGGATTGCGGTCATCGAGCGGCCACAAGTAAGCGAAGAATTGCTCTTTCGTTAAAATCCGGTCTTTATGGTCATAAAGATAAAAAAAGATTTTTCTTTCTATGGCAGTAAATGATATTTCTTGATCAATCTGTTGGTTAAAAACCTTTCTGCGTTCAGCGTCCACAAAGAGATGATAAATTTGAACAAATGTTCCATAAGCGTGATTCAGCATTTTTTGCATTCTAAGCAGCAGTTCACGCGGATCAAAAGGTTTTACAAGATAGTCTTCTCCCAGTGTTAACCCTTGCAGCCTGCTGTCTATGTCCTGCAGAGCAGAGAGAAAAAGGACAGGAAGGGTAAACCCGGCGCTTTTGATTTTTTGTGTAAGCTGATAGCCGTCCTCGCCCGGCAGCATAATATCCATGATGACCAGATCTGCCTGGCGAAGCTCTGTCCATATATCGCTGCCGTTTGTTTTCCAAAAGACCTGGTAGCCTTCCCGCTGTAAAATTTTTTGGAGCAGATCGCCAATCAGCCGATCATCTTCTACAATTAAAATCGTAAATCCATTCATTTGGTCACCTTTTTATGTTGTAATTAAAAGCTAGCGGTTATGTTTTATTTGCCTTGAAAATTGAACAGCTGACTGATAAATGTCATCAGGAGCATACAGGTAAATAGAATGCTTACCTTCTATTTTCTTTATTTGTACATTTTTTAGCTGCTGAGAGAATGCTTCATAGTTTTTATTTTTAGCTTTCGTAAATATTGAATGCTTATTTTCCTCCGTATAAGCGGATACGAAAAGCATAGGCGTTTCGTTTGGGAGAGGAAGAGCGGTCGATTTTACTGCATTTTTTCCGCTCTGAAGCAGCTCCTGTACCATATTATCATTAAAGATTTGTTTATAGGACAGAGCTTTAAATTGCTTCTTTTCATCCTCTGTTAAAAAAGACTGCTTGATTACTTCCGGATCATATACCATAGAAGGGGCGAGCCGGTGGAACCCAATTTTCGTTAACAGGCTCATTCCTTTTATCATCAACGAGTCGGCTGTGTCTGGCGGATGAGTTTTATATTCCTGAGGCAGGCCAATATCAAGGGCAATAATTGCTGTGATTTCATTTGGATACTTTTGCGCCCAGTAGATTGCCTCTAATCCGGAAAGAGAATGAGGGACAAGGATATAGGGAGGTTTATGCCCGCTTTGAAGCAGTGCCCTTCTAGTCTGAGTCATGATAGTATCGAGATTACGGTTATCATCGAATACGTCACTATAGCCGTAGCCTCCGCGCTCAATGACAGCAATACGATTATTTTTTGAAAACTTACTGTACAGGCCTTTCATTTCATAAATAGGAGCTGCAATACCCGAACCAGGCATATATACATACGTATCTTCGCCGCTGCCTTCACTGTATACGTTGATTTTTTTATCATGTATATTCACGTACTTGCCTTGAAGTTTAAGCAGTGCTTCCTCCTTGCTTAGCTGATAGACGTGGTGCAAATAAACAAAAACTGTGACGAGCAACATAAAGATCACGCATACAGCTGCTAGTTTTTTTAACGCATTCATTAATTTTTTCATCCTAACTCCTTTCACCGTATAGTGAAAGAATAATGGACAAAAATAAATTTCTAATTAATTTTTAAAACTTTTCATCCGGGAAGAACATGTATCGAAAAAGGATTTTTTCAAGTCTTCGATACATAAGGAAGCCTGTTCTTTTACGGAGAGAACATACCGGTTGTGATTCGTTGCATAGGCGGCGAAGATCGGGCAAGCTTGCTTCTCCAATGGCTGGCGGTGAACCAGAGTCGCTCATTATCTTTAGTCTAACAAAGGAAGGGGCTTGCTGAGGAAAAATATTGAAATTTTATGCGGCTAATAAAGATTTTCTTGTTTTGCCAGAACATTTGCAAAACAGCTGGTAAAAAGAGAGGAAAGGCATTTTGAAAAACTAACCGATTTTTTATGACAGCTGCAGCAAACAAGAAATGGATAAGATACTGTTAAAATAAAATTCAAACAAAACGATAAATTGTACTGTTCTTTTCGTAAAATTTGGATAAAATATACTTACGAATAATTAATAAAAGGCAAACTAATCGAAAGGTTAGGACGCAAAGCTGCGGATCTAAAATTCCTAGAATAATGATAGCCGGGCTGCAGAAATGGACGGTATTCATCGTCATGAGTGAAAGCAGCGAACAGGTCATTTTAAATCATGAACTCACTCGTTTATATAGCGATTACGAGCGCTGTCAGGATCCAAACATAAAAAAAGAAATAGTAAGTGATGTCATCCTTTTGCAAACAGCCGTTACACTGCTCGCATCAAAACGGAAATAGTTATGTTTGATTGTTGCAAAAAAATGGATAAAGCAGTAGGGGGCGGGGGAATGAAGAAAAGAGCCCAAATAGCGGTCATAGGTGGAACAGGAAAAGTCGGACAGCACATAGCTGACCAGGCGATGCAGCATGGTTACCATGTTCGCGTCCTTGTCAGAGATCCTCAAAAATTGCGTTACCAAAATAGTAAAATGGAAGTTTTACAGGGGTCTGTAGAAAACGATGATATCTTAAAAGCTCTTTTGCAGGATTGTCAGACGGTTGTGAATGCATTTGGACAGCCGCCAAAGGATAGCCCGTTATACAGTCACGTAACAAAGAAAGTACTTGATGTGATGAATGAACTTCAAATCACTCGCTATATCGGCGTAACGGGCGCCTCTCTTACATTGAAAAATGATAAAAAAAGCTTAATAAATCGGACAGGATCCAAGCTATTCAAAGCAGTATATGCCGACATGCTGGAAGATAAGCAAAGGGAGGCGGATCTGCTTCTTCGGTGCAGAGATGTAAACTGGACCCTCATCCGCCTGCCTTTTGTAAAGGAACGTGTCAATACAGCGGATGTAAAAGTAGATATTGAGAATACGCCAGGGCTTACAATCGGCAATAAAGACATTGCCCGCTTTATTATTAGTCAAATAGAAGGAAAACAATACATTCATCAAACGCCATTTATCGCAAATTAATATTGCTTCCTCGTTTTATATGCAATATTCACTTAAATTAATACCAGGTGCTAAATTTCGGTGTTATAATAGATAGCATATGAAGGTAAACGAGGTGCAAAAGATGATGAAATCCAGGGCACGTATCACAGCAATTGGAGCGTATGTTCCAGAAGGGAAGCTAACAAATGACGATCTTGAAAAGATGGTCAGCACGAGTGATGAATGGATTTTTCAGCGAACAGGTATAAAAGAAAGAAGGATCGCAGGAAAAGAAGAATATGCTTCCCACCTTGCTTTTCGTGCTGTGGAAAATCTAGTGGAAAGATCTCAAAAAGAGTTACAGGACATTGATGGAATTATTGTAGCAACTTCAACAGCTGATCATGCATTTCCAAGCGTTGCCTGCCAAATTCAGCATCAATTTCAAATCCCGGCAACGGGTGCGTTTGATATCAACGCCGTTTGTGCAGGTTTTACTTATGCGTTGCACTTGGCCAACACAATGGTTACATCAGAGGTGCATAAAAAGGTCCTGGTAGTAGCAACCGAAACATTATCAAAAGTAACAGATTTTACAGACAGAACGACCTGCGTGCTATTTGGAGACGGGGCAAGTGCTGTACTGGTGGAGTATGATCCAGATCAGCCGAGCTTTTTGGGTGTACATATGGGTACAAACGGGGAGGGCGGCAGTCAGCTTTATAGAACCGCTTTTGCGGACTCTATTCATGGAAAAGAGCTGAATACGAGCGGAAAAATGGTTCAGAATGGCCGGGAAGTATATAAATGGGCAACCCGCACGCTTCCTGATAGTATGGAAGAACTGCTGCAAAAATCAAATTTTTCTAAAGAAGATATTGATTGGTTTATTCCGCATAGCGCCAATATGCGTATGGTGGAGTCTATTTGTGAAAAGTCGGGCTTTCCGCTCCAAAAAACCTTAACCAGCATGGAGAGCTTTGGAAATACGTCAGCTGCTTCTATTCCACTAGCCTTGAACATTGGCATAAAGGAGGCCAAAGTGAAAAACGGTGACACGCTCCTGCTGTATGGTTTTGGAGGCGGGCTGACTCACCTTGGTCTTATTGTAAAATGGAATATCGATTAATTGCTTTATCCACCTGCTTAGGTTTAAGCAGGTTTTTTTAGTGGCTAAAGGGGTGAACTGGCTGTAATAATAGGATGCAGCTTTCCGTCTACGGCAAAGGAGACTTTTCCTGTTTCCTCAGATACGACAAGCACAAGTGCATCACACGTTTCTGTCAGGCCGATCGCTGCACGGTGGCGGGTGCCTAATTTTTTGTCAGACCAGTTTTGACTGGATAAAGGAAGAATATTTGCAGCCGAAAAAATTTTGTTTGAGCGAATCAGCACTGCCCCGTCATGGAGAGGGTTGCCAGGATAAAAAATGGACTCAAGCAATGGGTGTGTTAGAGCTGCTCCCATCGGTGTGCCGGGGCGAATAAAAGGGTCAACTGAATCTTTGCGCTCAATCACAATCAATGCGCCATGCCGCTGACTGGAAAGGTGCTGGATGCAGGTGGAAATATCAAGGTACTTATCTGTAAACGGAGCCAAGTAACAGTTTAAATAAAAGGAAGCGGCCATCGTTTCTACTGTTTCAAATTGGTCTTTAATCGATTCAAGTCTGCTCAGGGTACATCCACTGTCTGTTTTTAATGTATGAATCCCTTCTCTTAAATGGAGAACAATATCTTCAAGCTGCTCGATTAATTGCTGTTTTAATGGAGAAAAATCACAATCGCTTTTCTTCACGCTTATCCACCTCGTTTCAATTAATTAAAATGTCCCCTTGTTTCAAATGAATATGGACGAAGAACGTGCTTTTTATTATTTTGTGGGATTGTGTAAAACTTATGTAACCATTCAGCTTTTTCTTTTATTCAGAAACTCAGCAGGCAGATTTGAGCAAACGATATCTCTTTTCTCTCAATCGTTTACATCGTTTCATGATAAAAGAGATGATATAATCGTACCCACTAAATCAAGAAAAAAGAACAGTAAGTATGCTATTTTTATTTACTCTCTGATTTTGGAAGGGATAAGCAAGCATATTGGTTTGTTTCTCTATTTGATGTAAGCGGAAACAAGAATTGCTTTGTGCTTTAAAAGAGTTGTTTTACTTTTATATTTCCTAACATAACATTCCGAAAAAACAGTTTTAAGGAAAAATGTTAACGTTAACATGATGAGCAGTGAGAAGCTATTTACAACAATAAGAGGCATCAAGCACATTGGGGGAGTCCCCGGCTATTACTCATTTAATTATAAATGGAACGTTAAGTAGAGTAGAGCCGCTGAAGTAGTAATCGCCAGTTACGCAATTGACTTTCTTTATCTGATATTATAGAACGGCCAGTCCTGGTTTTTCGCCAGACGTGTTCTGCTCTTGTGAAAAACGAAGCTTCTTTTCGACTTTTAAGTACTGTTTTTATTCAAGTGACACTATTGATTTTTGTGGCACGCGCTTTGTTCGGTTATACACCGATCGGCCATTTTACTTTTGTATACCTTTTTAATAAAGATGAAACAATGCTTATATCGGTGACTTCTACATTGAGAGTGATTACCTTTGTAATTTTCTTTTTCTGGTCTTCGCTGCCTGTATCAGGGAATCATTATTAACCATTTTGAGACGAAATGGGTAACGATCAGCATGAGTGTTAGGCCGCTTGGAATGTTTGTGGTTACATATTACTTTGTTTGGTCCGGTCAAATCGATCACAGTATGGTAGGGGCTGTGATTTTTTTAAGTGGTATAGCTATTGAATGCATCATTAGTGTTTGGCGATGCCATCGAATTGTGAAAAAGGAAATAAAAAGAAGGGAACCGGCTGTAGAGAAACGGGATATTTACGCGTTTTATCCACCGCTTGTTCTTTACTTGTCATTTCAAACAGTTATTATTCCGGTTATTTACGCTTTTCTTGGTAATATTAAAGATGCCCAGACAGGCATGGCTTCTTTTACGATGGCCCTTAGCATTACCAATTTAGTGCTTAGCTTTTTTATGTATACTTATCAAATTATTTTACAGTTTTTTAAAGAAAATCGGCGGGCTGTTTTTCATTGTGTGATTGTCTTCAGTCTTGTGCCCTCATTATTGCTGGCTTTTCTCTGCTACAGCTCAGCGGGGATTTGGTTTATGGCCAATGTGATGGGAACGAGTATCTCTCTCGCAGAGTCTTCTTTGACGGTACTGCAATTTTTTATTTTAAAAACATTCTTTTTTCCATGGGTTAATTTTTTGGCGGCATTCTCATGCTGCAAAAAAACACAAAAAGTATAGTCGTCCCGCAGGTATACAATTTAGCGGCTTTGACCGTCAGCAGCTTTTTACTGGCTCAATTTGTTCCTCATTTAACCGGCAGTGCCGGTGCGATTGCGGCTTCGTTGGGTGAAATGGTCAGGCTGCTTGTCGTAACGAGAGTGGTTTTTCATTTACAGAAAAAAAAGACGCGCATCTTGAGACAATGGTTTAATCTCTATAAGCAAAGGCTAAAGATCTATGACGGGCAGAATATTGGCTGCCTTTGTCCTAATACAAACAAGTTATGAGGTGGTTGGACCAAACAAAACGGTAAACAGAGAACAAAACGCTAATTTTGTCGATTGTGTGACGACAAAGGTAGTTTTCTTCTTTATTGAATGGATAAAAAACGTCCTTTATCATAAAAGTATGTTCATTACATTTGAAAGGAAGAAAATATATGGCTCAATCTAATATAAAAGTAGCTGTTCAAAAGTTCGGTAACTTTTTAAGCTCAATGGTAATGCCGAACATTTCCGCTTTTATTGCCTGGGGTCTGATTACGGCACTTTTTATTCCTACTGGGTTCTTTCCAAATGAAAGCCTTGCCAAAATGGTCAGCCCGATGGTTACGTATCTTCTCCCGCTTTTAATCGGGTATACAGGAGGAAAACTGATTCATGCTGAGCGCGGAGCAGTTGTTGGTGCGATCGCTACTATGGGGGTTATTGCCGGTACCGATATTCCAATGTTCCTCGGTGCGATGGCAATGGGTCCGCTTGGCGGATATGTCATCAAGAAATTTGATCAATGGATCGAAGGAAAAGTAAAGTCTGGCTTCGAAATGCTGGTCAACAACTTCTCTGCCGGAATTTTAGGCGGTCTGCTCGCTATTATAGCATTTCTAGCGGTTGGCCCAGCGGTAAAAACGTTAACAGGCTGGCTGGTAGACGGCGTGGATTGGCTGGTCGCAACAGGTTTACTTCCGTTGACAAGTATTCTTATTGAACCAGCAAAAGTGTTATTCTTAAACAATGCGATCAATCATGGTGTATTATCACCGATTGCGCTTGAACAGGCGAAACAAGCAGGGCAGTCAGCTTTGTTCTTGCTTGAGTCAAACCCTGGCCCTGGACTTGGCGTTCTGCTAGCCTACTGTATTTTTGGAAAAGGTACAGCGAAAAAATCAGCTCCGGGAGCAGCAATTATTCACTTTCTCGGAGGAATTCATGAAATTTACTTCCCGTACATCTTAATGCGTCCACTGCTGTTTTTAGCGGTTATTCTTGGAGGCATGAGCGGTGTATTCACACTGGTTCTTTTGGGCGGCGGTTTGTTTGCGCCGGCTTCACCGGGCAGTATCCTTGCAATTGCTGCTGTAACGCCGCATAATGCAGGTGCGTTTGCTGCCAACTTTGCAGCTGTACTTGTGGCAGCAGTAGTATCCTTTGTTGTCGCTGCGTTTGTATTAAAAACTGGCAAACAAACAGACGAAAACATTGAAGATGCTGCGAAAAAAATGCAGGAGATGAAAGGGAAGAAAAGCTCTGTTGCAGATGTATTTGCTTCAAATCCTGGAGAATTCCCGCAAAACGTTAACAAAATTGTTTTTGCTTGCGATGCAGGAATGGGTTCAAGTGCGATGGGTGCCTCTCTTCTTCGTAAAAAAGTAAAAGAAGCCGGTTTAGGTGTTTCTGTAACCAATACATCAATCAGTAACCTGCCTTCTGATGCACAAATTGTTATTACACAGGAGGAGTTAACACCACGTGCACAAAACAAGCTTCCAGGTGCATATCACGTATCTGTTGACAACTTCTTGTCCAGTCCAGAATATGAAACATTAATTGACCGTCTTCAGAATGGAGGACAGGACCCTGTAGAGGAAATTGTCGAGGATGCAGAGAACAATGTTCCAAATAATGATGCGCAAACAAATGATGGTCTTCTATTAGAAGAAAATGTGTTCCTAAATCAATCATTTACAACAAAAGAAGATGCGATTCGTTTTGCAGGTAATGCTTTATTCAAAGCAGGGTATGTTAAGGAAAACTACATTGAAGCCATGATTGAACGTGACCAGATCACATCAACTTATATGGGAAATGATGTAGCGATTCCTCACGGAACAGAAGAGGCGAAAAAAGAAGTATTAAAATCCGGCTTTACTGTTATTCAAGTTCCAGACGGCATCGATTTTGATGGCAACCTGGTCCGCGTCATCTTTGGTATTGCAGGTAAAGACGGTACGCATTTAGAAATTTTATCTGGTATTGCTGTAACATGCTCAGAGATGGAGAATATTGAAAAAATCGTTAATGCTAAAACAGCGGCAGAAATTATTGATATTCTCAATGGTTCAAAAGAATAAGCTTTTTATGAAGTAGAAAAGCGCTATTGAGCGCTTTTCTACTTCTGTTTTCCGAAGAACAGGACAAAAGGAGGTGGCAGCATGTTTATTACTTCGCGGGAAAAAGCCATTATTGAGCTTATTATTAAAACGTCAGGAAAACACACGGCCTTTTCTATTGCGGCTTCCTTAAGCGTAAGTGTGAGAACGATTCAGCGGGATTTAAAAGCAGTTGAAAAAACCTTGGAACGCTTCGATCTTCGCCTTCAGAGAAATACCAATGAAGGGCTGATGATTGAAGGCAGGAATGAACAAATCTTCCGGCTTATTCAACACTTAACGGGCAGTGATCCAGTGGACGAGACGCCGAAGGAAAGAAAGCTGCGGCTGCTTCTAGTCTTGCTTGAAGGAGAAGAATCCTACAAAATTCAAGGTTTGGCAGCAGACTTGGGTGTCAGCATCACGACCTTGTCCGCGTATTTAGATGAGTTAACGGAATGGCTTGAAACATTTCAACTTGAACTCAGCCGGAAGCGAGGCGTCGGGGTAGAGCTGAAAGGAAGCGAGCAAAGTAAGCGAAAAGCTTTAGCTAATTGTTTGTTGATGGATTTTAGTGAAGAAATCATTGAGAGCCTATTTTTGCTGGAAAAGGGAGAACACCAGCAAAAGAAATTACTTCATTATTTTCGGGCAGACTATATACGGGCGATTGATCGAATCGTGAACGAAGCAATGAATAACCGGTACTCCCGACTTGCAGACAGCGATTATATCGGGCTTATCATACATATTGGGATTACGATGCAAAGAACAGAAGCAGGCTTTTACTTGGAAAAGAAGCCATATGAAAGCGAAGAAGCAGAGGAACAGAGTCAAGTAATGGCGATAAGTAAAGAGCTAGAAAAAACATTTTCTGTCGTGTTCACAAAGGAAGATATCGGATATATAACGACGATTTTAAAAGGCTCAAAGCTTCAAGAAGCAGCATCGATTCCCTATGATAGTATCGTTTTGAGTCAAATGATCAAACATGTGATTCAAAATGTATCTTCTCAGCTTCATATTGATTTAACAAATGACTTTTCTCTTTTTCAAGGTCTTCTCGCCCATATGGAGCCATCACTGTATCGTCTCAAGCAGCAGATGGGGCTTTTCAATCCGTTAACAGAAGAAATCAAAAAAAAGTATCCAGTTCTTTTTTTGGCGGTGAAAAACAGCGTAGAAAAAGAATTTAAAGAAATTCAATCGTTTCCTGACGATGAGATCGCGTTTATTGTTCTTCACTTTGGTTCAGCCCTCGTAATGCAGGAAGAGGAGATTACGTTAAAAGCACTGGTCGTTTGTCCAACAGGGATTGGCACTTCCAGAATGCTGGCAAGCCGGATCAAAAAAGAAATAATAGAAATTGATTCAGTTGAGGTCAAGTCACTCAAAGAAATCAGGCAGCAAGAAAACGTACATATGTTTGATGTGATTATTTCAACCGTTCGTCTGCCGTTTATGCATACCGAATATATACTAGTGAACCCGCTTTTAAGTCAGGAAGACATTACAGCCATTAAAACCTTTTTGAAGAAAAATGTAAGGAATTTAACCAAAAACAAAAAATATAAAAATTCATTGGTAAAAGAAATGTCGCCACTACAAAAAAGGGAGCGGCCTTTAGCCGAGTTACTAAAAGAGTTAAAAGACACCCAGCAAAGCATCGAGGCGCTTATCGGACATTTTCGTGTGTATAGCCCGGTTCATTCAAAGGGTTATGAAGACATTATTACAGAAATGCTCGAAAAAGCAGAGGAAGAAAAACTCATCTCTCATACACCGGTCGTATTTAATGCATTAAAGGAACGTGAAAAAAAAGGCGGACTGGGCATACCGAATACAGGGATGGGGCTTTTTCATTGCCGAAATGAATATGTAGATACACTCGTTTTTCAAATCTCCCATTTGGAAAAACCTTGTTTAATTCAAGGAATGGATGGAAATGAGATGTATATGGACAGCTTGCTGCTTATGCTGGCTCCGGAAGAATTAAGCTCAAAAGAGCAGGAAATCATGAGTTTATTGAGTACCAGCTTCATTGAAAGCAGTGAAGCAATGATGATTTTCTCCTCATCAGATGAAGAGAAAATCCGGACAAAAATGGAATCAATCTTTTTAGACTATCTTCATACTAATTTGATAAAGGAATGATGAAAATGAAATCAGTTGTACATTTTGGCGCAGGAAATATTGGCCGCGGGTTTATTGGAGCTCTTTTCTCCCAGTCTGGCTATCAAGTAACATTTGTAGATATTGCGGAACAGACGATCGATCAGCTGAATAAAAGCAAAGAATACCGCGTAAAGCTCGCGACAGACGAGCAGGATGAAATGATCATTACCAATGTGTCCGGTTTAAATAACATGAAGCAGGAAAATGAAGTCGTTGCGGCCATTCAACAGGCAACATTTTTAACAACGGCTATTGGACCGAACATTCTTCCACGCATTGCGCCGTTGATTGCGAAGGGGCTTACGGAAAGAATTAAAACGAGCGATGAAAAGCTGTATGTGATTGCCTGTGAAAATCAAATTTCAGCAACCGACCTGTTAAAAGGCTATGTTTTGGAAAATCTTGATGAAGAAACAAAGAAACGTCTCGACGGAAAAGTGTTCTTTTTCAATTCCGCTGTTGACCGGATTGTGCCCATCCAAAATAATCAAGGATCACTGGACGTTCTTGTGGAGCCTTACCATGAATGGGTGGTTGAAACAACAGAGGATATACCAGCGATCGAAGGAATGAAAATTGTCGCAGATCTTGCTCCGTTTATTGAGAGAAAGCTGTTTACCGTTAATACAGGACATGCGGTTATTGCGTATCTTGGTTACCTTGAAAACAAAACGACGATTGATCAAACACTCGCGGATGAAGCAATTGAAAAGCAGGTGCAGGCAACTCTTAATGAAACAGGGGCGTACTTAATCAAACAGTATGGCTTGAACGAAGAAGAACACCAGCAATATATTCAAAAAATCATCGGCCGCTTCCAAAACGCATATTTAAATGATGGTGTAACGCGAGTAGGGCGTTCTCCTATTCGCAAACTAGGACCAGATGACCGTCTTGTGCGTCCGGCTGTCGAGGCTCAGAAAGCAGGACTTTCTTATACACAGCTGGCCAAAGCGATTGCAGCAGCCCTGCTGTTTGACTACAAGGAAGACGAAGAAGCAGTAAAACTGCAGGAAATGATTCAAGAGGACGGGGTAGCAGCAGTACTTAAGCAGGTGAGCGGACTAGATGAAAACAGTGAGATCACCCAGGAAGTATTGCGTCAGTATGAGCTGCTTCAAAAATAACTAACGGTTTTATAAAGGCCATGTTAAAAAGCCCGGAAGAGTATTCTTCCGGGCTTTTGTTATTTGTACAAACGACTGATTAATGAATCAGGCTGTACAATGCTTTAATATGTGACAAGTAACGGACGTTACTTGCTTCTTTCATAAGAGTCGCCGGCAGTCCTTTAAGGGCTGTGTTATTTGCTCCAACTGTCGCAACTGCATCTTTACGGCCAAGGCTGGCAAGGGTGCCAGAATTCACTGGTTCGAATGTATCCATTTTCTTGCCTGTTAGATAAGCAAACAAGTTGTAGCCAACAAGCTCACCCATTTGCCAGGCGTTTTGTGCAGTCGGTGCATAAGGGCGTCCTCCGTCAGCAGGGAAAGCTACCGCGCTGTCGCCTGCAACAAATACATCTGCATGAGATTTAGATTGAAGGAACTCGTTTACAGTTGCTTTGCCGCGATCGACTTCAAGACCGGACTCACCTACGATTGGAAGCGCTGCAACGCCGCCCGTCCAAACAAATGTGTTGGCTGTGATGCTAGTACCGTCTTTGAGTTCAATTTGGTTTCCTTCTACTTTTGTGACAGGAAGGCCTGTTAAGAACTCAACGCCGCGTTTTTGAAGGCTTTCTGTTGCACGCTCAATAAGTGGATCCGGCAGTACTGGAAGAATTTTTGGGCCAGCTTCTACCAGCTTGATTTTAAAGTCGTTAAAATCAACACCGTATTGTTTTGCCACTTTCGGGAAGTTGTCGATAATTTCCCCAACAAGCTCAACACCAGTTAAGCCGCCGCCGCCAATTACAATTGTCGCGTCCGCTTCGTTTTTCGTTTGGGCATATGTACGAACACGGTCTTCGATATGGCTGTAGATTTTATTTGCATCAGCCACTGATTTCAACACCATGCTGTTTTCTTCAAGTCCTGGGATGCCAAAGAATCCAGTCTGGCTTCCGAGGCTCACAACAAGCGCATCGTATGATAAAGAAGAACCATCTGCTAGTTTGATTTCTTTCTTATCTACTGAGAAAGAATCCACTTTCGCTACTTTAAGATCAATATCTTTTCCTTTGAAAAGTTTTTTCAATGGAATCGCAACCGCTTGTTCTTTCACTGTTCCTCCAGCAAGGCGATGCAGCTCTGTAATGATTTGGTGAGTAGGAAATTGGTTCACTACTGTTACTTGTGCTTCATTTTTGTTTAAATATTTACGTACAGTCAGGGCAGAAAGCACGCCGCCATAACCTGCACCTAAAATCACAATATGTTTTGACATCGTTTATTCTCCATTCTTACTCATTAAGTGTTAAAATACTTATTTTTGGTTGGCCCGTTCGTTGCTGACCTGAAGAAACGCATTCGCGTAGCGGAACATTTTTTGTGCTTGCGGATCTTTCAACATTTTCATCAAACCGAATAAGCCAATCACTTCGTGGCTTTCATCTGCGCGGTCTTTTGCTTCGATCGCTGTTGCCGCAAGATTTTTTACAGTATGTGTTACCGGCTCTGCAAGCTCTGTAATTGCACTAACCGTATCGTTTTTTAAGACCTCATCTGTTGCAACAGATTGGGCAAAATCATACGTCTTTGTTAAAATGGCAGCCAGCTCCGTTAATTTAGGCAGCTGTTCCACTAAAGCTGTTAAGGATTCCTGTACTTCAGGCTTTAAAAGCTGATCAAGGACATCTAATTGTTCCTGGCTCACAGTCAATGTTTCAGACTTTGGTTGAGTCATAGTTTCTTGCATAACCAATTCTCCTTTTTCATAGCTACTACTGCTATAATTATATTCTCCAAATCTCTACAAACTTTGTGAAATTGTGCACAAACAGATCCGTGCAAAAGCACTTTTAGAAGCTGTTAGTACAATCACTTATTTATTATAGCTCTCTTACTGACTAAAATTCCAGCTTAATTTTAATTTATATCAAAAAAACTTATATGATTTATATTTATTTCCTTAAGTAGAACATCCTGGTTCAGAAGTGATGAAATCAGTAACAGCCAAACAGGAATAAAGGTAATGCAGTGGGCATGTTAGCAGATGCCGGGAAGGCTGCACTGCAAAAAGGATTTCTTCCTTTTAAAATTCCGTACTACTGGTCGTCCTTTTTCTAGTTAATATCATCTTATTTTTCTTCTTATAATGCGAAAAAAATGTCACAAGGTGGCGAAAAAACAAGTACCCTGCAAAACATCAAAGCATATATTGTATCCGCTTCTCGATGGGATTATAATGACGGAAGTAGATCCTTTTTTTGACGAAAGAGAGAACATTTAAAAGCAAATGGAGAGGGAAAATGGAGACTAACTTTATTGCCAATCTAGCAGGGATGTATCAGAATAATGAAGCTCTTCAAAAGATGTTCGAAGATTTGGGATTATCCATTTGGTACAGGAATATAGAAGATGCATCTTTTTGGGTTTCCAGCGAGAGTGCCAGGATTTATGGACATTCACAAAAGGACTTGATCAACAACCTTTATCTGTGGACAGAGCTCATTTTTCTAGAAGATCTTGATACCGTTGAACGTCATAGAAACCAATTATTATCAGGAATATCCTCTATGATCGAATATCGAATTATCCGTTCAGACGGAACCATAAGATGGGTCCGGGAAAAAGGAAATAGCTTAAAAGATGAGCAGGGAAAAGTCATTTTAAATACAGGCATTATTCATGATATTACCGAGCAAAAAAGGGCTAGTTTACAGTTAGCTCAAAGGGAAGAGCATGATCGGCATCTTATTGAGCTGTCTTCCAGTTCAATTTTTTTGTATCAAGAAGGAGTGCTGGTGTATGCAAATAAATCAGCCTGGAAGACTTTTGGAACTGTTTTTATAAACAAACTGCTTGGAAAAGCACTTGATGAAATTTTTATACCGGATGATGCAGCTGCTTTGCAAGAACAATTAGATAAAATCTTAACAGGTACTTTATCTTCTCTTGATGAAAGCAAGGTAAAAACATGGAATGATACGGTTATAAGTATAAAGCCAGGTATAGTTCCTGTTTGTTTCAAAGGAGTCCCCGCTGTCATGGTAACAGCAGGCGTAGAACATACACTTCAGCGGATAACTGATATGAGCACATGCAATCATGACTTTCCTCGGCAGAAACAACACTGCCAAACAACCACGTGGCTTAGTGTAAAGAAAAAGAGGATTTTACAAGATACCAAAAGGTCCAAGGATGCTAACAAAAGTCACCTTCATCAAAAAATAGCAGCAACTGTGAAAGAAAACAGCCAGCATAATAGCGCGGTCATTCTATCTCAACAGGATGTAAAAAAAACGGAAGAAGAAAAATCTATTAAATATGAAGACTTTTATGATTATTTAACTGGCCTGCCTAATAGAAGCGGCCTGCATACCCGTTTATCGGATGAGATTTCGAAAGCGCTTAAAACGAAAAACAGCTTCGCTGTTCTTCTTCTTAATCTTGATCGATTTAAAGTGGTGAATGATACATTAGACTATACTGCTGGAGACCTTCTTTTAAAAGAAGTAACCATTCGCTTAAAGTCTTCTATTTACGAAAATGATATTATTTTTCGCCAGAGCGGCGACGAGTTTCTTATCGTATTAAAAAATGCTGATCGGTTAATTGCTTTAAATGTAGCAAAGCGGATTCTAGATGTTCTTGCGGTTCCATTTACCATTAGAAATCATAATATTCTTACATCTGCGAGTATTGGAATTAGCTTGTTTAAAGAAGACGGAGTAACGGCTGAAGAATTGATTAAACATGCTGACTTTGCGATGTCTCAGGCGAAAAAAGCTGGAAAAAACACATATAAGTTTTATTTTTCCAGTGATCATGATTTTAAGCTGAATCCGTTGAAAATGGAAATAGATCTTAATAAAGCCATTGAACAAGAAGAATTATCTTTATACTATCAGCCAAAAGTAAATTTAAAATCAGGAGATATTGTAGGGTTTGAAGCCCTTCTTCGCTGGAACCATCCAGAGTGGGGACTTCTATCACCTGCGTCTTTTATTTCCTTTGCTGAAGAAACAGGCTTAATTATCCCGATAGGTAAATGGGTGATCTATCATGCATGCAAGCAAAATAAACGCTGGCATCAAAAAGGCTATGCAACGGTTATAGCCGTTAATTTATCCGTCAGACAGCTGATGCAGCCTGATATTGTGGAAATAATTGCAGATGTCTTGCAGGAAACAGAGCTAGATCCCCACTATCTAGAGATTGAAATTACGGGAAGTATCACAGCAGGCGCCGAACGTATTCTCGTTACCCTGCAGCGGCTGAAAGACCTTGGCGTGCAGATTAGTATAGATGATTTTGGAACTGAATTTAGCTCACTCCATTATTTAAAGCAATTTCCTGTAGATACATTAAAGATCGACCAATCATTTATTCGGGAGCTTCGCCACAACCCGAACGAAGAAGCCATTGTAAAAAATATTATTTTGATGGCTCACAATTTAAAATTAAATGTCATAGCGGAAGGAATCGAAACAGAGGAACAGCTTGTATTCCTGCAGCAGCATTTATGTGATGAAGGGCAGGGATACTTTTTTAGCTCGCCGCTTCCTGCTGAACGAGCTGAAAAAACGTTTCAAAAAGTCGAGCAGCTGATGAAAAAGCATGGACTTTCTGATGATCTAAATGAACGGATGTGGGTCCAGGAATTATTAGACAGGGCTCAGCAGGAAATGAAAGACACTATCCGTTTACACCAGGGAATGATCTTTAAGTTCAAACAAATCGATGGCCAGTTTATCCATACCCTATGTGATGGAGAATTACTTTACCGATTAGGATTAACACCTTCTCAAGTAGTAGGAAAGGATTTATATAGTTTTTTTCCTGCTAAGGTGGCAGCAGATAAGATAAAGCACTATCGGCAGGCATGGGAAGAAGAAAAAATTATTACGTATGAAGGAGAAAACAATGGCATCCGGTATTTAAGTGTTTTATGTCCTGTTAAAAAAGGCGGGGAAGTCATAGAGGTGATTGGCTCTGCTGTAGATATAACCGCTCGTAAACAAATTGAAGAAGCACTTCTTGAAAGTGAAGAGAAGTATCGGTTGATTGCCGATAATATGACGGATCTTATTTGTTTATTAGACCGCAGTGGGCATGTTATATATACATCTCCTTCACATGCTTCTGTTCTAGGCTATCCTCAGGAAGAACTTGGAGAAAACAAAATAATTGCAAAAATGCACCCCGAAGATGTTGAATCTTTTCAACAGGAAATAAAACAGATTATTGAAACAAAGCAATCCTCACAGGTAGAATTCCGTTTTTTACATGCCAATGAAAAGTGGTTGTTAATCGAATGTGTAGGAACGCCTGTTATAGGAGAAAACGGAGACGTTGAACACGTTGTTATAGTAGGAAGAGACATTACCGAAAAAAGAAAAGCAGAAGAAATGCTGTTAAAGTCGGAAAAATTAACAGTAGTAGGAGAGCTTGCAGCAGGTGTAGCGCATGAAATCAGAAACCCCCTCACCTCTATTAAAGGTTTTGTACAGCTGCTGCAGCAGGGAATGATTAAGGAAGAATTTTTCAGCGTTATTATGGAGGAATTTGACCGTGTAGAAGATATTATTAAGGAGTTTCTTACACTGGCAAAACCACAGGAGATCCAGCTGAGAAAAATAAATATTCATAAAGTATTACAGGACGTTGAAACGTTGTTGCGGTCAGAAGCCCACTTGCAAAATGTGCAGATTCTTCATGTGATAGAGCAGACAATTCCTTCATTTATGTGTGATCCAAACCAGATTAAGCAAGTATTTATTAATTTAATTAAAAATAGCATAGAAGCCATGCCTGATGGCGGCATAGTAAAAGTACAGTCCTCTATAGAAGACTCAACCGTATTAATTAAGGTAATGGATAATGGAATTGGTATTAAGGAAGATCGAATTCACAAATTAGGAGAACCTTTTTTCAGTAATAAAGAAAAAGGAACGGGGTTAGGTTTAATGCTATGCTTCAGAATTATCCGACAGCATAAGGGAACAATTCTATTTAAGAGCAGAGAAAATGAAGGCACTACCGTGGAAGTAAGGCTGCCGCTTTCTTGACGATGGTTCAAAGATAAGAAGTACAGTTTCGGTTGAAACAAAATGAAACGAGCATACAGCGCCAATGAGCGAGATGGCGGGAAAGGTGGAAAGATGAAGATTGGAGATGTGCTTGCGATGACAAGAAAGGAGCCCCTCGAAGAAATCGCAAAGCAATATTTAACGATAGGCAAAACAGCCGCAAGGCAGGCCCTAAAAAATGCCGGCTGCTATTGTAAAAGAGGAACCCGGGGCTGGCATCATGACAATCTGACTCAAGTCGCAGACCGATCCATTTACGAGTTTGTTGAAACAAGAAGAGCAAAAGTAAAATCAAGTAGAGATAATGAAAAGGCCATAAGTGTATTGACGGCCAGGGCAGATGCACAAATCGAAGCGGATAAAAGAGCAAATAAGGATGAACCTTATGAGCTTGATGCCATTGACCGCATTATATTTCGTGAACAATTGGAAAGAGACGCAAAAACGTATAAAGGTTTTTATTGGGATGCAGACATTATCGAATTTATCAACACAGTCGCTGAAAAGGACCAGAACGAGTTAATGAACGAAATTGTGCGCAGTGTTCTCGTTCAAAAAGGCTTTTTAACGTAAAGACAGACTGCTTTATGTGTCCAGTGCTTCTCGCGGCGGAATAAAAATGCAGGGGGCGGCTGCGGTTTTTAAAGAAACGAAGGACTGAAGGCCGCTGCGTTTCAGCAAACAAGCAAAGGAGACTCGTACCGGAAAGTTGGCTTTTGAGGCCTCTTTTTTTAGCTTTCTTGACCATATCAGTTGTTTTTCTAAAAGGCCCCGAATGATTCCTGCTAACATGAAAATAGTCAAAGCTGCTTTAAGATATAGCACTTCCAACAGAAAGTTGAGTAAATAGGATAATGGGGGAATTTCCTCTTTAATATCGGGAGATTCCCCGATACGAAAAACACTTCCTGACTTTTAATATAAGAGTCAGGAAGTGTTTTTTTATTTGTAAGGAGGAACGAAGGATGGCACAAACAGCAGCAGCAACCCATAAAGACAAACGTTCATTAAACCGTGCATTTGCTTCTCATTTTGCTAAGTCCGTATTTTTAACCGTGCTTGGACTTTTTATCTTATCTCTTATTGCCACGAGGATGTTTACACATGTGGACTTGAATTTATACGGCTACATGGTCGGCACACTCGTTTTTATCGGCGGCTTCTTTTACCGGTTTATCGCCTGGGGTGAACGGCCGCCCACAAAAATTTTTATCAAAAAAGGACTCAAGCTTCTGTGTCGCCGGGAAACAGCGGTAACTGCCGTTGACCACCTGGCTGTGTACCGCTTTATCTGGAATCGCGGCCTTTACCGCTGGACACAGCATTTATTAATCGGCTGGGGCTGTATTCTTTCCTGCTTCGTGACCTTCCCGCTTGTGTTCGGATGGATGTACTTTACAATGCCAGAAAACGGTTACTACACGATCGTGGCGCTGGGCATCAATGTTATGACCATTAAAGCAGAGGGCATTATCGGATTTTATCCTATAACGCTCTTAACTTCACCGTTCTTATGGTGATCGCCGGGGAATGTATGGCGCTTTACCGCCGGTTAAAAAACATGCAGGCACGAGCCGAGCAAAAGTTTATCTATGATTTACTGCCACTTTACCTGCTTTTATTTGTTTCCGTTACCGGCCTGCTCTTAACATTTATCAATATTTTTTTATAAGGAAAAGGCCATTATGTGATGTCACTAATTCATCAATACTCTGTTATCATCACACTCATTTATCTTCCTTAAAGACTCCTTCATCGGTGCTGTTAACCGATTGGCATTATAAGCATAGACAGATAATACCTCCAAAGAAGTAATGGATCGGTGGGCTGCCTGTTCAAACATATCGATTTTGGAAGAGATTTCTTTTGTGTCACTCCACTCTACATGAGCCCAGGTGGAGATTGGAAGATTTTCCTCCAAATGCGACTGAAGTAATCTAGAGAAATTAAGAAACAATAGAAGGGATATGGAAATCCCCGCGAGTATAGTAAAAATCAAAGTTATTTACATAGTGAACTCTTTTCAGCTGTTCTTTTGTAAGAGTAATTAGGAGCCGGTAGCATAGAAGTTTGACAGAAGACCGACTGCTTATAAAGGCTGGATAAAAAAATGGGTTTTCATAAGGAGGCGGCTTAATTAAATAAGAGAAAGCGACATAAGCGTTCCTGTTAACGAAGGGACGCTTATGTGGCAAAGCGGTAAAGTCTGAATAAAGAGATAACTCGATGCGAAAAATGAACAAAAGCAATGGATTTATCAAATGTTATGTATAAGAGGGAGGAAGCCGGTTTACGGGAGCATCAGATACTGGAGAGAAGCTGTATCGTTTTCTTTATCCACCTATGCTTATTTTACTTGCTGCGCGCCGGCTGCTCAAGTTCCCGTTTCGCTTTGATAAACGCAATAAACTGACGGATTTCTTCTTCTGAAAGAGCCTGACCATCTACCGAAAGCATACAACTCTCCAGATTGTTTAAGTCTACAGTTGTTTTTTCATCCTGGCGGTTGGACTGATCTGCATAAGCGCCGGGTTCGTCTACTCTGCCTAAAATATAGTCGACGGACGTATGAAATAAGTCAGCCATAGCCGTAATGGCTTCAAGTGAAGGCCGGCGATAGCCTGATTCGTAACCCGCATATGTACTTTTAGCCATGCCAAGTTGATCGGATACATACTGCAGCGACCAGTTTCTTTCTTTTCGCAGGGCCATTAACCTGTTTAAATTCATCATCACCGCTCCTTTATCTTTCCGTTTATTATATCACGTTCACCAAATAAAAAGTACGCGGAACGAGAACTTTTTTGTCTTGATTTCTTCGATATTAGCTCATATAATACAATTATGTACGCGGAACGAGAACATTATTAAAAAGAATACGCTTACAACAAAAGGGACTTTTATTTACTTAATGAACATGAAAAGTGTATGAAGGGCGTGAATTGTATTGAAACGACTATTATTGCTTACAACAGGTGGGACTATTGCTTCTTCGGAAGGGAAAAATGGCTTAGAGCCAGGAATGAATTCAGAAGATTTTTTAAACCACGTGCCGGGATTGGAGATTCCGTATGAGCTTCAAACGAAAGAACTGTTGAATATAGACAGTACAAATATGCAGCCGGAAAACTGGGTACAAATCGCCGAGGCTGTGCATGAAGCATACGATCAGTACGATGGCTTTGTGATTACGCATGGAACAGATACTATGGCGTATACATCCGCTGCGCTGTCTTATATGCTTCAAGGCTCTATCAAACCGATCGTGCTGACTGGCTCCCAAATCCCAATTGCTTTCGAAAAAACAGACGCGAAGCGTAATATTGGAGATGCCATTCGTTTTGCATGCGAGGAAATCGGCGGAGTGTATGTGGTGTTTGATGGCCGTGTGATTCAAGGAACACGTGCAATTAAACTGCGGACCAAAAGCTACGATTCGTTTGAAAGCATTAATTTCCCGTATGTGGCCTCTGTTTCGCGGGAAGGCGTGGAATATAACCAGAATCCTAAGCCAACACTAGAGCGAACATTAACATTAGATACGTCTCTTTGTACGGAAGTAGGTCTTATTAAATTATATCCAGGCATTGAGCCCAGCTTTTTTGATGCGCTGAAAGATCTTTATAAAGGGATTATCGTAGAAGGATATGGAAGCGGCGGTGTACCGTTTCAAGGGCGAAATATTTTAGAAAAGGTCAATGAGCTGGCCCATCAAGGAACAGCGGTTGTGATTACGACCCAGTGTCTTGAAGAAGGAGAAGACATTGATGTATATGAAGTAGGCCGGAATATTGATCAAAGTGTTGTGATTCGGGCAGGAAATATGAATACTGAGGCGCTTGTCCCAAAATTGATGTGGACTCTTGGTAAAACAAATGATATTCAGCAAGTGAAAAAGTGGATGGAAACACCAATTGCTAACGATTTAATGGTTTAAAATCAAAAAGGAAAGCGGGAACTAGTGTGGAAAAAGAAAATGCGTATCGTATAGAAAGGGATTTTCTCGGCGAAAAAGCACTGCCAGCCAATGTGTATTATGGCATTCAAACATTGCGGGCGGTTGAGAATTTTCCGATCACCGGCTATAAAATCCACGAGGAAATGATTCGGGCACTGACGATGATTAAAAAAGCAGCCGCAGCTGCCAATATGGATGCAGGGCGCCTGGAAAAAGAAAAAGGCGCTGCGATTATCGAAGCGGCTGAAGAAATTCTTGCCGGCCAATGGCATGACTATTTTATTGTTGATCCAATTCAAGGCGGCGCAGGTACATCCATGAATATGAATACAAACGAAGTCATCGCCAACCGGGCGCTGGAAATTATGGGACATCCTAAAGGAGCTTATCATGAGTTGAGCCCAAACAGTCACGTAAATATGTCACAGTCCACAAATGATGTATTTCCAACAGCTATTCACATCTCAACTTTGAATTTACTGGAAAAGCTTCTTGTGACAATGGAGCGGATGCTGGCTGTTTTTCACGGAAAAGCAGAACAGTTTGATCATGTGATTAAAATGGGACGCACACATCTCCAGGATGCTGTGCCAATCCGTCTCGGGCAGGAGTTCGAAGCGTACAGCCGTGTTATTGGACGCGATATTAAACGGATTGCCCAGGCCCGTCAGCATCTGTATGAAGTCAATATGGGAGCAACTGCTGTCGGCACTGGCTTAAATGCTGATCCTTGCTATATTGAAAACGTCGTCAAGCACCTGGCAGAGATTAGCGGCCTTCCTCTTGTAAGTGCTGAACATCTGGTGGATGCAACACAAAACACAGATGCGTACACAGAAGTATCGGCGGCTTTAAAAGTATGCATGATGAATATGTCCAAAATCGCAAATGATTTGCGGATTATGGCTTCTGGCCCGCGTGCCGGACTGGGGGAAATCACGCTGCCGGCCCGTCAGCCAGGTTCGTCTATCATGCCAGGTAAAGTCAATCCGGTTATGGCCGAGCTGATTAATCAGATTGCTTTCCAGGTAATCGGAAATGATCATACGATTTGTCTTGCTTCAGAAGCAGGCCAGCTTGAGTTAAATGTTATGGAGCCGGTGCTTGTTTTCAATCTCCTGCAATCCATCAGCATTATGAACAATGGCTTCCAGAGCTTTACAAGCTACTGTGTGGAAGGTATTGAGGCAAATGAACAGCATTTAAAAGAATATGTGGAGAAAAGTGTAGGAGTCATTACCGCCATCAACCCGCATCTTGGCTATGAAACAACATCTCAGATCGCACGAGAAGCTGTACTGAGCGGGAAATCGGTGCGTGAGCTTTGTCTTCAAAAAGGACTGCTTACAGAACGAGAGCTGGATCTGATTTTAAATCCGTACGAAATGACAAAACCAGGTATTGCCGGAAGTGAATTGATTGCACAAAAGTAAGTGAACGTGCATAAAAACCGGTAAAAAGGGGACGGGAGAACAGGATGAAGACAATTAGACTGCCATTCATGTGGGAAATCATCGTAACACTTGGACTTTTTTTAGCGATTGTTTTTTCTTTTACAGCACTATATGATCTGCCGATTCAATTAGCTTTATTTATTTCCTGGTTTTTAGTGATGATGCTTGGCACGAGGCTGGGACACCGCTATCAGGACTTGCAGGGGGCGATTACAAAAGGGATTTCCAACGGTCTGGAAGCTGTTTTGATTTTAATCGCGGTGGGTGCGCTGATCGGTACGTGGATTGCCGGTGGCGTAGTGCCAACCTTGATCTATTACGGCCTTGAGATGATTCATCCAAGCATCTTTTTGCTGGCAACGCTCCTGATTTGTTCGATTACGTCGTTAGCGACTGGTACCTCATGGGGAACGGTAGGAACAGCGGGTATTGCGATGATGGCCATTGGTGAAGGGCTTGGCATGCCGCTTCCACTTGTAGCCGGTGCAGTACTTTCCGGTGCGTATTTTGGAGACAAGCTTTCGCCGCTGTCAGACAGCACGATTTTGGCCGCTTCTATGTCAAAAGTAGAAGTGATAGCGCACGTTCGTGCTATGCTGTATCTGGATATACCGGCTTACTTGATTACCGCTGCTCTGTTTACAGGAGCTGGATTTATCTACAGTGGTCGAAATACGGACCTTGAAAAAGTCGAGTTTTTAAAAAGGGCGCTCCTTCAAGAGTTTGATATCCATATCTGGATGCTCGCGCCGGCTTTGTTCGTTATTTTAATGCTCGCTTTTAAAAAGCCGTCTTTGCCTACTATTGCAGCGGGATCGCTTCTGGGGGCAGTCTGGGCTGCTGTTTTCCAGGGCATGTCTTTTATAGATGCAGTGGCGACAGCATACAGCGGCTTTAGTATTAATACGGGCATTGAATTTACTGATCAGCTATTAAATCGCGGCGGCATTGAGGGAATGCTAGGCTCTGTCGCTGTGATCATTTTAGGGCTTGGATTTGGCGGTTTGCTTGAGCATTTAGGAATCCTGAAAGTAATTGTATCTTCTTTTGAACGCTTCCTAACATCGGCAGGAAACGTAACACTTTCCACGCTGATTGTAGCATTCCTGGCAAATATCTTCGGATGTGCGATGTACGTATCACTTATCTTAACGCCAAAAATTATGGCGGACAGCTATGATAAGCTGCATATTGACCGAAGAGTACTCGCGCGGAATTCCGAAGTAGGCGGGACGCTAACCTCTGGAATGGTGCCATGGTCAGACAACGGTATTTTCATGGCAGGTATACTGGGTGTGTCCACCTTTGCTTACGTACCGTTTATGTGGCTAAGCTTTGTATCCATACTGCTGGCTATTATTTATGGCTATACCGGTAAATACATTTGGTATGTTAAAGATCCAAAAGCGAAGGCACAGCCGATCGACCAAACTTCTTCAATGTCGTAAATAGACTGGAGCAAGTGGGAGAGAATGTATTATATGATCTGCAGTTTGATTTTGTTTGAAGCAAAGTCAGACTGCTTCGTCGTGTAAAATTCATTTAAACATTTCTAATTGAAAACATTCATAAAGAAAGCGCATGTTCTCAATAATTGGAGGTATACGCATGGCATATAACAAATTAATTCGCACACTGATGATCGAAATTCCATCGATTCCGGGCAGCCTTGGGAAAGCAGCAACAGCTATTGGGCTGCGCGGCGGTGACATTGGTGAGGTAGAAACAATTAAAGTGGGTCCGGCTTACACGCAGCGAGATATCACGATACAAATTGAGCGGGAAGAGCAGCTAAAGGAAATTATCGAAAGCATCAATGCACTAGAAGGTTTCCACGTGCAGGC
>NZ_LAHL01000032.1 GCF_000966195.1 Domibacillus robiginosus
ATCCGGGTATTTTTATGAAAGTATATTTCTCATATCCATCGGCATGGGCATTGTAAGGCGAATCGGCATTTCCGTTACAGGATGGCGAAACGACAGCAAGCCACAATGAAGTGCCTGTCTTTTTATACGGTTCCTGCTGCCGCCATATAAATCATCACCTGCAAGCGGATGACCAAGATGAGCCAGGTGAACACGAATTTGGTGGGTACGCCCAGTTTCCGGTTTAACAGCCACATGAGCAAATTCGGTGTACTGATGGATAAGCCGATAACCAGTGCGAGCGTATTGACCATCTTCGCGTACCATTCGTTCAATAATACTGTCGTCCCTGCGTCCGATAGGCGCTTCAACAAAACCGGATACTTCCGTAAACGTGCCTTCTGCCAGTGCTTCGTATTGACGGAACACCTTTTTTTGCTTTTGCATTTCAGACATCAGGTGATGCACGTACCGATTCTTCGCTGCCAGTACAATACCGGATGTATCCCGGTCCAGACGGGTGACAATATGCACTGTTGCCTGCAGGCCCTGCTCTTTGTACACCCAGAGCAGACCGGAGGCAAGAGAACCAGACGGGTGCTCACGTGATGGAATTGTATTCATGCCTGCTGGTTTGGCTACAGCGATCAGCAGGCTGTCTTCAAACAAAATCGGCAGATCAATCGGCTCCGCTTCTATTCCATCTGATGGCACCTCGGGCGGAAACACCACTCGGACTTTATCTCCTGCAGCGAGCACATGGCGTACATTTACTTCGCGGCCGTTTACCTGGATCAGCCCGCCTGCAAATTTAATATCCGTTAAAGCACGTTTTGAAATCGCTTTTTGTGCCAAAAAGGTACGGAGCAGCATTCCACCTTCATCCGCTATCCAGTTCAGTTCAAACGGAGTCCCTTTAACTGCTGACAAAGGAATCATGCACCCTTTTCCAAAATGGGAACGGACGAAAACGGGCAAAGCGGATTTTTTCAGTAGCAACCCGGTATTGAATTGACTTGACGTCTTTATGCAGGATGGTTAAATGATCGATTGTGACAAGAAAATCAGGCCGGTTAACTGGTTTTAAAATACATGTGTGATGGGCCGGTAAAATAAGTGGCGAGCCGACAGTCCGGAATACACGGTTATTAATCGACGCCATTTCTGCAAGCTGCAGCGCACGAATTGACGGATGCAAAATAGCCCCGCCAAGCGCTTTGTTATAGGCAGTACTGCCAGATGGTGTTGATACGCACAGCCCGTCACCACGAAACCTTTCAAACTGCTCGCCACGAATTTCTACATCCATCACAAGTGTTCCATCTACGCTTTTTACAGTCGATTCGTTCAACGCGAGATAACGTGTTTCTTTACCGCCATCCTGGTAACGAATGATGGCTTCAAGAAGCGGATATTCAATAATCTGGTACGGTGTCCGTGCGATAGCAATTACCAGCTTTTCAATTTCATCCGGTGTCCAGTCTGCATAAAAACCAAGATGTCCAGTATGCACACCAACAAATGCCGTTTTATCGAGACGTCCGCTATATCGGTGGAAAGCGTAAAGAAGTGTTCCGTCCCCTCCAACCGAAATCACGATATCCGGCTCGTTTTCGTCATACGTTAATTTAAAATCCGTCAAGTAATTGCGGATCTTATGCATTAGTGCATTGGACTTGGCGTCCCCTTTTGATGTAATCGCAAACTTCATTCTGCCTCACCCCTGCCGATTAGTAGTTATTCTTTTTTCTTTGTGAAAAACAGCTGTGCTTCTTGAATTTCTTCTCGGATCAAGGACATTTCCTCATCCAGACGGAAAGCAGCCTCTGCCGCACGCTGCAGTCTTGTTTGAATTTCTTCTGGAAAATCGCCGTTGTATTTGTAATTCAGTGAATGCTCGATTGTTGCCCAAAAGTTCATGGCCAGCGTCCGGATTTGAATTTCAGCAAGCAGCTTTCGCTCTCCATGAATGGTTTGAACGGGATATTCAATCACCACATGATAAGACCGATAGCCGCTTGGCTTTTTATGAGAAATATAATCTTTTTCTTCGATAATTTTAAAGTCTTTCCGTTTTCGCAAAATGGTGACGACGTTTTTGATATCATCTACAAACTGGCACATCATACGTAATCCGGCAATGTCCTGCATATCCTGCTGAATACGCTCTATCGGAATTCGCTTTGTTTCCATTTTGTCTAAAATACTCGGAACTGGCTTAACCCGCCCTGTTACAAATTCAATTGGGGAACGATCATCTTCAATTACAAACTGCTTACGGATGCCCCTCAGCTTCACTTTCAACTCTTCTACTGCCTGCTTGTAAGGTGCTAAAAACTCATCCCAGTTGTCCATACATGGTGCCCTCCATCAGCGCTGTTCGGCGAAAAAAACACGTTCCACTTTCTCTACCATCTCTTCACCGTAGTTGCTATTTCCTTCAATATTGACGAGCAGGTCGTTCATTTCTTCATAAAACGATTCAAGTAAAAACGTACCATCTGTTCCAGCTGCTTCAATCGGATAACGACTGTCAAGAGCCCGCTTCACTTCTTTCCATGTACTTTCATGCACATATAAATATACATAGCCCGGCTCTGCTTCCGCCAAATACACAAAAGCCGCAGCGTCTGAATCCGTAATCACCTGATGGACCGGCTTCAGGTGTGTTATCTCTACGTCTTCTTCTGATACAAGACGAAGTGTTTCGCCGACCCATTCTGTTTTTGTAAAATGCCATTTCGTTCTCATTTTTCACTTCTCCTTTAGAACAACCGTTCATTCAAAACTTCGTAAACATTTTACCACATTTTGCTCTTTCAAACACCGTTCGAACAGGATACAATAAAAGAAGAACATTATGGAAAATGAGGCGGACACGATGAACGAAGAAATTGAAATTGAATTTAAATGTGTAGTTACGAAGGCTCAGTTTGATGATCTTGTCGCCGCTTTTAATCCGGAACCGTTTCGGCATCAGTCCAATCACTATTTTGATACAATCGATTTTTTGCTTAAAGAAGCTGGCTCCGCACTTCGCATTCGTGAAAAAGGCGGACGGGCAGAAATGACGCTGAAGGAGCCAGCTGAAACTGGACTTTTGGAATCAACCGTTTCATTGTCACAAGACGAAGTAAAGGACGCCTTATCTGGCAGCCTTCCACATAATAAAGTCATCAACCGGGCTGCTGAGCGTGCTGGCTCTGCCCGCTTTGTTCATTTTGGCACACTTTCGACAACACGGGCAGAAATGACCTATAAGGATGGCCTGCTCGTTTTTGATCATAGCACTTATCTCGGGCAAGAAGATTACGAGATTGAATACGAAGCAAAGGATGCTTCAGGAGAAGATGTGTTTCATCAGCTTTTGACGAAATATGGCATCGACTACAAACCGGCTGAAAATAAAATCCGCCGTTTTTATCATGCACTTACACAACATGGGGGAAACTAACAACGTGGATACAAACTTTTTCAACACGATGATCAATACAACTGTCGCTAAAGCCGCCGGAACCGGAAACACTTCTCCATTCTCCTCCGCGGCTGGGACAAGCGCTGTATTTGGCTCTATTTTACAGCAGGCACTGGCACAGGGACTTGACATTATTCAAGCAGGAACAGCCGATACTGTACGGGCTGCTTCTGCAACGCAGCCAGCCCTTGTCACAAAAGCCGGTGCAGATGTAATGACTGCACCGAAAACAAATTTTGATGATATCATCACCCGGGCAGCCGAAAAGTATAATGTACCAAAAAAACTAATTCAATCTGTTATTAAACAGGAGTCAAATTTTAATCCAAATGCGGTCAGCTATGTAGGAGCAACAGGTCTTATGCAATTAATGCCAGGCACCGCAAGCTACCTTGGTGTTCAAAACTCAAAAGATCCAGAACAGAATGTATTTGGCGGAACAAAATACCTGCGCCAGATGCTTGATATGTTTGATGGAGACATTTCACTGGCGCTTGCTGCATATAATGCAGGGCCGGGCAATGTAAAAAAACACGGCGGAATCCCGCCATTTAGCGAAACACAAAACTATGTAAAAAAAGTAACCGGCTACTACAATGCGTAGAGCCGGTTTTTTTTAAAGAAAAGGAATGTTTTGGAGTTATCTCCTCAATCCTATCATTTGTTTTATGTCGAAAGCCTTGTTAAAATGAAGATACATTAAGAGGAAAAAGGAGTCACGTTTATGGCCGAGCAATCCAATGTTCCATACGACATCATTGGTGGGAAACAGCTTTCAGAACTGGTGGACGTTTTTTACAGCCGCGTTTCGCAGCATCCGGATCTTGCGCCGATTTTTCCCGATGATTTAACGGAAACTGCCCGAAAGCAGAAGCAGTTTTTAACTCAATTTCTAGGTGGACCAAGCCTTTATACAGATGAACACGGGCACCCGATGCTCCGGGCACGCCATTTACCGTTTCCTATTACGCCAGTGCGCGCAGAAGCCTGGCTTGAATGCATGAAAGCGGCAATGGATGATGTGCAATTAACCGGTGAATTGCGTGCTTTCTTTTTTGAACGACTTAAACAAACGGCTTTTCATATGGTGAACCAGCCGAATGATAAGGGTGATGCTTTGTGAATTCGATGCAACTGCCTGAACGGATTTGCTCTGCCCGGCAAAAGCCTCTTGAACTCTATGTATTTATTGATCCTTTATGTTCAGAATGCTGGGCACTCGATCCACTTATTCGAAAGCTGCAGATAGAATATGGCCATTATTTTAAGTTAAAACAAGTGTTAACCGGCAAGCTGACTGCTTTGAATACGAGTAAGCCCCTTCTTGCAGTGGAGCGGGGCGGAAGCGGTCTCGCCTGTGAGGAATCCATTTGGATGGAAGAAACGGTGGAATCTCCTTTTCTAGCATCTATTGCGATCAAAGCAGCTGAGCTGCAGGGAAAGCGGGCTGGCAGTAAGTTTCTTCGGAAAATTCAAGAACAATTGTTTTTAGACAAAGAAAACATAGCCGATCTAGCTGTACTCACCCGGTGTGCTGAAGAAGCAGGACTTGATAAAAAAGAGTTTTTAAATGATATTTATTCAGCCGGTGCAACCAAGGCTTTTCAATGTGATTTGGCCATTACTTGTGAGATGGATGTAGACGAGGCGCCGACAATTGTATTTTTTAATGAACGCATTGAAGATGAAGGCATTAAAATTTCTGGACTTTATTCATACGATATTTATGTTCAGATTTTGCAGGAAATTTTAGAAGAAATTCCGGAGCCTCTTGCTCCGCCTTCGCTTGAAGAGTTCATGCAGTATTTTCGTATAGCGGCGACGAGTGAGATAAGAGGGGTTTATGATTGGACAGACACGCAAACAGAATGCGAAATGAAAAAGCTGCTCCTGCAGCGTAAAGTCCGGAAAATCAACACAAAGTGTGGCGCTTTCTGGGAATATACTCAATAAAAACGCCAGCATCCAATGCTGGCGTTTTTATTGTCTTTAAACAGAAAAAGCTCCGCCGAAGCGGAGCTTTTTCCTACGAACAAAGGGGATGGGAGAAATTTTTCACGGTCAAACAAAGGGGTATATGTTTGTTTGTGATCAACTTCACGACCTCATCGTATCATGTATGGCACATTTTTTGCAAGACATGACTCTTCAGTTCACAAAATCGACATAATAATGGATTTGACAGCGTTAACTTACAAATCAACCCAGCAATTTTTCCATTTCATCCAGTGTTTCTTCGAATACGCGGCAGGCTGCTTCAATAGGCGCAGCTTCCGTCATATCCACACCTGCACGCTTCAATACTTCAATTGGATCGGCAGAGCTTCCTGCTTTTAGGAACTCATTAATGTACCGCTGGGCAGCCGGCTCGCCGTCTTTTAAAATTTGTGAAGACAAAGCGATTGCTGCGCTTAAGCCAGTCGCATACTGATAGACATAATAATTATAATAGAAATGTGGAATACGTGCCCATTCAAGCGCAATTTCTTCGTCAATCACCATGTCGTCTCCGAAATATTTTTTATTTAGTTCGTAATACGCTTCGCTCAAACCTTCCGCGGTCAAAGCTTCTCCTTTTTGCGCTTTTTCATGCACCAGATGTTCAAATTCTGCAAACATCGTCTGACGGAAAACAGTCCCGCGGAATGTTTCCAGAAAATGATTCAGCAGGTAAATACGTTTTTTCTCATCATCTGTTGTTTTCAGCAGATAATCGTTTAAAATCGACTCATTACATGTAGAGGCTACTTCTGCTACGAAAATAGAATAATCCCCGTAAATATATGGCTGATTTTCGCGCGTATAATAGCTGTGAATACTATGACCAAATTCGTGTGCCAGCGTAAACAGGTTGTTCACATTATCCTGCCAGTTCATTAGCACATATGGATTCGTGCCATAAGCACCTGAAGAATAAGCACCACTTCTCTTGCCTTTATTTTCAACTACATCGACCCAGCGGCTTTCCAGCCCTTTTGTTAAAATATCGTTGTACTCTTTTCCAAGCGGCTGTAAACCTTTTTGAAGCCATTCTTTCGCTTCATCATACGTTACGTCAAACTTGCCTTCCGCTACAAGCGGTGTGTACAAATCATACATATGCAATTCATCAAGACCAAGTACTCGCTTACGCAGCGCTACATAACGGTGAAGTAGCGGCAAATTTTGATTGATTGTAGAAACTAAATTGTCATATACGGCTTCCGGAATATGATTACGTGAAAGAGCTGCCTCACGCGCACTTTTATAATGACGTACGCCAGCAGAAAAGTTATCGCGTTTCACCTGGCCAGATAGTGTCGAAGCAAATGTATTTTTAAATTTCCCGTAGGTTGCATATACGGCTTTGAATGCGTCTTCACGAACGCGTCGATCAGACGACTCTAAAAATCGAACATAATTACCATGTGTAATTTGTACGCTTTCTCCATTTTCATCCTGGATGACTGGAAATTCAAGGTCCGCATTGTTTAGCATACCAAAGGTGGTACTCGACGAGCCCAGTACATCCGACGCCTGTGCCAGCAGATTTTCTTCTGCTGCGGACAAAACGTGCGGACGCTGTTTGTTCAAGTCATCGAGCACTTTTTTATATAGCTGAAGCGGTTCATAAGAGGCAACAAACTCATTGACCTTTTTTTCTTCAATAGATAAAATTTCTGGATCAGCAAATGAAAGCGCTCCGGCAATTTGTGTGTATAGCATTTTTGCCCGGTCATTCATACCCTGATAGTGAGCATTTTGTGTGTCTTCGTCATAACGCATATGTGCATACGTATATAAGCGGCCCATTCTCTCAAGCAGTACATCCTGCCAGGAGAAAAAAGCATGCATCTGCTCTGCACTTTCACCGAGTGTTCCTTTGTATGAAGACGCTTCTCCTGCTAGCGCCTGTAGCGCTTTGAATTCCTCTTCCCACTCTTCGTCTGTTGCAAAAATATCTTCAAGACGCCATTTTAGCTCTTCCGGTACCTCGGAGCGAGCCGGAAGCTGTTTTACTGCATTTTCTGCCATCTTCAAAAACCTCCTTTTATGTATATAACCATTCTCCTTCCTAATTATATATTCCTTTGTTTTTCACCTCAAAAAATCAGCTTATCAGCGACAATCTCCCCGAATGCTTCTGTAAATAAGGTTTCTTTTTTTAATTTTACGCCTAGTGAAGGGCTGTCCGGGCTAAGGCTGAGCTGCTTTCCTATTCTCTTAAGCAGCGCTATGTACTCCAATGCAGCCCTTTCTGGTGTTTTTTCACGAGCAAGCGGCAGCGGCTGCTCTTTCAAGTGACCTAGCTCGATTCGACGCCTGATGGTTTCTTCCGGCGGACGTCTTGGCAGATCCAGCAGCAAATAAAATTGCCATTCGATTGGATGATTACGAATCGCTATGCTGCTTTGAACGGGCAGCCCGATTTGTTCTGGTAATAAATATGGATTACGTCCGGCTGCGTAAACAGCTTGGAAAAAAGGATGCTGGCGACCCTTTCCGAATTGCAGAGACTGGGTTATCCATTTTTGCTTCTGGTCAAAAAACAATGTCAGCTTAAAACTAATTTTTTCACCAGCAGACGCAGACGGAGGAAAAGTCATCCTTTCTAAAGGAATAAACCGTTGTTTTGAGAAGCACAGTGTTACAGTTATGGGTACAATTTTTTCGTAAATAGTAAATCCCTTTTGTTCCGGACAATAGGATAAAAAGTAAAAACCAAGCTGAGGATGGAAACGCAAAAATAATCGCTGAAAGGGCGTCAACTTAATATAAGATCCTTTTCGTTCCAATGGCTTGCCGCCGTAGATCCAAAAGGGAATCAGACCGCGTGCTGTATACTTTTCTGTACGCTCTTTAAACAGTGGAGCAGAAATAGTAGAGCACTGAAATTCAACTGCTATATTCCCCGCTAAAATGTCTGGGCGCTGTGAACCATCTGGCAGGCGCGCTTCTAATTGAGCGTCTGTTGTTTGCGTAATCCAATGAAATAAATCGGATTTTCCTGTTAAGTGCCTTGGAGATTCAGATTCTGAAAAAGAATTGCATAAAGAGTGGGAAATGTGGGAAAAATGAGGGATGTTGATGTCTCCTGCTTTAATGATGACAGGACTGCCGCATTGTGGACAGTAATGAGGTTTTTCTTTTAACTGGCTGGCTAACAACTTCGCTTCTGGACCCGCCAGCACAACAGGCTCTCCAAGCGCATTTACTGCTGAAAGCATTTTATCTGCTCCTTTCTATACCATACCATTCGACATACGAATCGAGTCCTCCTTTTTTTTACAAAAAAAAAACACCCTCTTGACAGGTCAAGAGGATGCCGATTATGAAAAGTATTGGCGGACGGTCTCGAACACATTTTCAGGCATGATACATTTTCCATATTCCTGAAGTGTGTGGATCGTCATGCGAGATTCGTGTGTATATTCAAGCAGCATGCTGAGCGCATCGTCGATTTCTTCTTCCTGGAACCGATCATCGGCAAACTCAACAAACAAATAGTAACGATTTTCATGCGCATACAAGGAAGTGGTTAAATAGTCGAGACCGCCTCGCCTGCTTAACGCAATTACATCTTCAAAATCGCGGAAGGCAAGAACAAAGTCAAGCGGTGCATCATCTTCTTCCGAACGATCAAAATGCTCGTCAAGCAAATCTTCAATTTGCCCGTTCACATCCATTTTATCGCTCGAAAATGGCAATTCCAAGCGCTGTCCATCTTTTGTCAGGTTGGCCTGAGTAACTAAAATCTCCAACCCTTTATCTAAAGCATGTACCTGTATCCAAAGAGGTCCATCCACTGTAAAATCTTCTTCATCATGGACTTCCTCCATCATATCCCAGAACAGTTCTTCGCTGCGTTCCCGGTTATACCAGATTTCCTCGCGATCAAAGCCCCGTTCTTCTATATCAACGTATGATATGAAAAACTTCACCGTATTATCATTAATGCGTTCAATTTCCATTATGCGGTCTCTCCCTTCCATTTAGAGGGTTCACAGGGCTGTGGAAAATATAGTCCCCATCCCTTCCTTCTATTGTATGATAAACAAGGTGTAAATGAAAACAGAAAGACTTAGGTGTCTGCACATTCTAACTGAATTTTCTATGTTCTTCAAGCGAAAACGGATAAAAAAATAAAAAAATTCCTGCATATCGGGCAGGAATTTTTCTTTGTCAATTAGTTAACCATACGCTGTGCTTCAAGCAGCTGGAAAGTACGAACTTTCCGTGGTAGGAAACGGCGAATCTCATCTTCATTATAACCAACCTGCAGACGCTTTTCATCCATAATAATTGGACGACGAAGTAAGCCCGGGTTTTGACGAATTAATTCGAACAAATCTTGAAGTGGAAGTGTTTCAAGATCAACATTCAATTTTTGGAAAATTTTCGAACGTGTTGAAATGATTTCATCCGTTCCGTCCTCCGTCATACGCAAAATTTCTTTGATCTCATCAATGCTTAAAGGCTCTGAGAAAATATTGCGTTCCACGTAAGGAATTTCGTGTTCCTCTAACCATGCTTTTGCTTTCCGGCATGAGGTGCAGCTTGGTGATGTGTATAGTGTAACCATTCCTCATTCACACTCCTTAAATAAAATATATAATACCTGTCAATTTGAGGAATTGAACGTTCATGGAGATTTCAAGATAAGTGAAACTCCTCAACAACCGGCTACATATGTATTATACCATGAAATGACAGCCAATTGAATATCATTTTCAATTGTAAAAAAATTATATTTTCCTTACAACCATATTGTACCCGGTGAATGTGTCAGCTAAACGTCAAAGCTGGACCTTTTTAAACTTTTTGGGGAGATTCAAAAGGTTCAAGAATATTTTCTCGCTTCTGTTCCTCTTTAAAAGAAAGCGTCTCATTTACAGGCGCAAAAGGAGCACCGTAAATTTCTTTATCTTTATATTTATGAATATCGCGGTATGTTTGAACCATTGCTTCATAAATCGTTTCTTCATCCGCACCGCTCGGACTCCAATAAAGAATTTCCATTACTGTTTCTTTGCCGGTTGCAAGCGAACGGCGGCGATAGCCAATTTTTGTAGCATGCTGAAATTCTTCGCGTGCATAAAAGCGAAGCCGTTTTTCTGTATCGGTGTCATCATATTGGACCGGTTCCACCTCAAGGATAACCGGTTTGTTTTTCGACTTTAATTTGTCAATCAGTTTCTTGCCCAGTCCTTGTCCTCGGGCATCTTTAGACACGAAAAGATAGTCGACAAAAACAAACCCATCAAACTCTACGTAAATAAGCACGTGGTTGGGGCCCTCATCTTTATGGTAAATATCACTGCGTTCAGCGAGCAGCACATCCATCTGTTCTTTGGCCTTCATTTCTTCAATCGGAAAATATTGATTTAATTTTTCGTACCAGTTCATGCATGTCTCCTTTGCTGACCTGTATTTTGTACTTCTTATATAATATAGACACATTTCGCATCATTAAACAAATAATAAAAAAAGCGGCCGCTTTAACGGACCGCCTGATAATTTTCGGAATTTATCCCCACATTGATGCCACTCGGAAAGGCTATAAGTTTTCAAAAGAAGGCGCTTATAAAGCACAATTCGATCACTTAGATGACACCGCTGAACTTCATCAGGAATATAACACACGGAAACCCACTGATTGGACCGCCCCTTCCTGACCATAGGCGTTGCCGCTGCCCTGCTCACTCTGATCTTTTCTTACTTCCTGTCATCTTGAATATTCAGTTTGTTTTATTTATAATGGAACACATATTAAGATGAAACGAAGTGAATTGGACTAATGATGAAAACAATTTTTTCCGGTATTCAGCCAAGTGGATCGGTTACATTAGGTAATTATATTGGTGCAATGCGGCAGTTTGTTGAACTGCAAGAAGACTATGACTGTTTTTTCTGCATTGTAGATGAGCATGCCATTACTGTTCAACAGGACCGGCTTGCACTGCGCAAAAATATCCGCAGTCTGGCAGCGCTTTACGTAGCCATCGGTCTGGATCCTTCTAAAGCTACGCTGTTTATTCAGTCAGAAGTACCAGCTCATGCACAGGCAGGCTGGATGCTCCAATGTGTGGCTTATATTGGAGAGCTGGAACGCATGACACAATTTAAAGACAAATCAGCGGGTAAAGAAGCCGTATCTGCCGGTCTTTTGACATATCCTCCATTAATGGCAGCTGACATTTTGCTTTACGGAACCGACCTGGTGCCTGTTGGAGAAGATCAAAAGCAGCATCTTGAGCTCACGCGTGATCTGGCAGAGCGGTTCAACCGAAAATACAACAATATTTTTACAATTCCTGAAGTGCGTATCCCGAAAGAGGGTGCGCGAGTCATGTCTTTACAGGAACCAACGAAAAAAATGAGCAAATCGGATTCGAATCAAAAAGCGTTTATTACACTTTTGGATGATCCAAAGCAAATTGAGAAAAAAATTAAAAGTGCTGTTACCGATTCAGATGGTGTAGTGAAATACGACAAAGCAAACAAGCCGGGTGTTTCAAACCTCCTGTCTATCTATTCAGCTCTTGAGGGAATTTCTATTGCCGACCTTGAACAACAGTTTAGCGGAAAAGGCTACGGAGACTTTAAACAGGCGACAGCCGATGTAGTAGTAAAGCACCTGGCTCCTATCCAAGAACGTTACTATGCGTTAATTGAGTCGGATGAACTTGACCAGATTTTAGATGAAGGTGCAGAACGAGCACGTCTTAAAGCTGGAAGAATGCTTCAAAAAATGGAAAATGCGATGGGCCTCGGCCGCAAGCGCAAATAAAAAAACGTTCCGGTTTATGCCGGAACGTTTTTTTATTTAGTTATTACGACTTTCATTTCCTGCTCGTACATTTTCTCGAAGAATGGGCGCCCTTTAATCATCTGGGCACATAATTGCTCATGCGCATGAGTCCAGCCGATCACAATGGTTTCACTGAACATATTCACAGCAGATTCCCAGTCCATTTGCCGGATAATTTCATACTTTTCCGGCTTCCATTCTGTCAGCCAATACTTGAGTGCCGGCTCATGGTCTGATTCAATCAGCTGATCAATCGCCATTAACAAAAGTGTTTTTAACTGTCTTTCTTTTCTTGTTAATCCCGCCATCCACTCTGGTGCCGGTTCTGCGAGACTATATTCTTTTTCAACCATGTCCGGGAAATAAAAAGGTTCTGCCGGATGGCAGTCCGCCATTTCCCGAACAATTAATTCATGCTGCGGCATAATCCGGCTTTTTTTAATTGGTACCCGATAACCGTTTGTATCAACCGCCATCGTCCGGTCTCCATCTGAAACGATAAAGCAGTACTCCATCATTTCACGCTTGCTTCCTTTGCGGATAAACGCTTTGCTTTCCACTTTTTTCAGTAGTTCTTCTGGTAATTCACATAAAGTTTTTTCAAAAAAATCCATCGCATTTTTACGCAAAATCAAAACAGGTACTTGATCAAGCAGCATCATCCCGTCGTCTTTTCGCCATTCGTGATACGGGCATACATTGCATCCATTTTCTTCTCCCTCGAACCAGTTCACCCACACGTCATGAAGGTACAGCATCAAATTCCTCCTTGATTACCGTTTTATGGGTTCATTATCGACACGTTTTTGTTACTTTATTCAATAAAACCAAAAAACATGAGCAGCCAGCCCAGGAAAAATAAATAACATTCCGGGCGTCGTATCGTAAAGAGCATATATTCAGACCATGTCATACCTGCCGCAAGTAAATTAAGATACATAATAAAGCTAATTCCGCCTGCTACTGCCAGGCCAAAGCCGGTTAAAAAAAGAATGAACCTCATTCTATCACGCCCCCACAGCTTGTCCTTCATGTATATGCAAAGGAAGCAAAAAAAAAACAGGCCGAGGCCTGTTTTTTTAATCGTTGTATTGTTTCAGCACAATCGTCGCATTGTGACCGCCAAATCCAAGCGAGTTGCTCATCGCTGCGCGAACTTCACTTTTGCGTGCTTCATTTGGCACGTAATCAAGGTCGCATTCTGGATCGGGATTTTGCAAATTGATTGTTGGCGGAAGCGTGTTTTCCTGAATGGCAAGTGCAGTAAAAATGGCTTCAACACCGCCAGCCGCACCAAGCAGATGGCCCGTCATTGATTTTGTTGAAGAAACGGCCAACTCTTTGGCATGATCACCAAAGACCGTTTTAATCGCTGCCGTTTCAAATTTATCATTATAAGGCGTGCTTGTTCCGTGGGCGTTAATATAATCGATATCAGATGGAGCCAGACCCGCATCCTCAATTGCCATTTTCATGGCCCGGGAGCCGCCTTCTCCTTCTGGTGCCGGTGCGGTAATATGATGAGCATCACCCGTTGAGCCGTAGCCGACAATCTCGGCATAAATGTGAGCGCCACGTGCTTTTGCATGCTCCAATTCTTCTAGAACAACAATACCGGCTCCTTCTCCGATAACAAACCCATCGCGTTCTGAATCAAATGGGCGGCTTGCTGTAGCCGGGTCGGGATTTGTTGAAAGTGCCGTGTTCGCGCAGAACCCTGCAACCGACATCTGGGTAATCGGCGCTTCTGTCCCGCCTGAAATCATTGCATCGGCATCGCCGCGCTGAATAACTTTAAACGCATCACCGATAGAGTTTGTTCCTGTTGCACAAGCAGTTACTGTACATGAGTTTACACCTTTTGCTCCAAGGTAAATAGATACCTGTCCTGCAGCCATATCAGGGATCATCATTGGCACGAAAAACGGGCTGACCCGGCGGTAGCCGCGTTCTAAAAATGTTTTATACTGTGTTTCAAATGTTTCCATGCCGCCGATGCCTGAACCGACCCAGACACCGATGCGCGGCGCGTTTTCTTCTGTAATTTCAAGCTTCGCATCCGCTACAGCCATTTTAGCCGCTGCAACGGCAAATTGTGTAAAGCGGTCCATTTTACGTGCTTCTTTTTTTTCTATAAATTGCTCCGGCTCAAAATTATGGATTTCAGCCGCTACTTTTGCTGGATAATCATCTGCATTCAAGCGGGTCATTGGCCCAATGCCGCTTTTCCCTGCGACGATATTGCTCCATGCTTCTTCTACTGTATTGCCAACCGGTGAAACAATGCCTAGACCGGTAATCACTACTCTACGTTTTTCCACATTTTTCACCTCTTTGTTAAATTACTGTTAACGTCCCCATCTCATTGCGATAGCGCCCCATGTTAAGCCTCCCCCGAAGCCGACCATTACAATTACATCATCTTCTTTTATCCGCCCATTCTCAAGTTCTTCCACCATGGTCAGCGGAATAGATGCGGATGAGGTATTGCCAAACTGGTTAACAGTTACAGACATTTTTTCTGGAGACAGGCCAAGTCGCTCTCGTGCCGATTCCATAATACGTATATTAGCCTGGTGCGGCATAAGAAAATCAATGTCCTCTTTTTGGAGACCCGCTTTTTCAATTACACTGATAGAAGATTCTCCCATTTGGCGAACGGCAAATTTAAACACTTCACGACCATTCATTTTCACATACTTGTCTTCATACAAATGCTTGCCGCCGCGCCCGTCAGCTCCAAGCTCAAAAGATAAAATTCCGCGTCCTTCTGCCACCGGTCCAAGAACAGCAGCTCCTGCTCCGTCTCCAAACAGAACAGCAGTATTTCGGTCTTCCCAGTCAATCAGATTCGATAGCTTTTCTGCACCAATCACAAGCACATGTTTATATGCACCTGTTTCGATAAACTGTTTTCCCGTAACGATACCATACATAAACCCGGCACACGCAGCACTAATATCCATGGCGGCTGCATTGACTGCTCCGATTTCATGCTGAATTTCACACGAAACCGATGGAAAGCTGTGATCCGGTGTAACGGTTGCTGTAATAATTAAATCAATTTCTTCTGGATTGATTCCTGCATGCTGAATGGCTTTTTCGGCTGCTTTTGCGGCCATATGAACAGTACCGATTTCATCTTCTGCAATGCGGCGTTCCTCGATGCCTGTGCGGGTGCGGATCCATTCGTCAGAGGTATCCATTCTTTTTTCAAGATCAAAGTTTGTAATTACTTGATCCGGAATGTAACGTCCCATTCCCCATATTCCAGCGTTCAAAAAACGCACCTTCCTTCAACCACATTTTGTGATAGCAATTATTATGACTTGGTACTAATTTTACTGAAAAACGTCTTTAAATGCAATGTCTAAATAGGAAAAGCGAATTCCACCTAGTGGGAACCCGCTTTCATTTTAGTGCTTTTCAATTGGATCATTTGGAATCAGCGTGGTAATAACAACAAGCAGAATAGTCAGGACAATGGCAAGAAAAACACCTGTTTCAAAATGAAATACTGCACCATTCATGGATGAAACAACATATACTGTCATTTCAGACAAAAGAAATGTCCAGAAAAACGTCATTAGATACTGCATGCAGGGACCTCCTTTAATTCTTTTTATGTACTCTGTTCTTAATAGTAGCATATTTATCAGCTTGCGCGCGTAAAAAGTGTTTCTTTTTCTTGACGATTTTTGCAGATTGACTAAAATAAAGGAAAGCACTGGCTGAAGCCAAAAAGGAGACCCTCTCATGGAAAAAAATATGGAATTTATGCAAATTGCCATGAAATACTTGCCGGAAGCGCAGCAAAAAATGCAGGAAGCCGGCCTTGAATTTTCACCCGCAATGGCGGAGCCGTTTTTCGGCTTGTTTATGAAAGTCATGCAGGAAGCCTACGACCTGGGCAAAAAAGAAGCATTGCTTGAAGAATAAAAAGGCGCTCCCCTGGAGGGAGACGCCTTTTTATTTTACAACTAGTTCACCATTTTCCACGTCAATAGTTGCTTCAGCTCCTGGCAAAATCGCACCTGCAATAATAGCCCGGGCCGCCTGTGTTTCAATATTACGCTGAACGAACCGTTTGAGCGGACGGGCACCAAAAACAGGATCATACCCTTCCTCGGCAATTTTCTCTTTTGCCTCCTCTGTTACCCGAAGCGTAACACCGCGTTCAAGCAAGCGTTCCGATAAGCCTTCAAGCACTTTGCCGGCAATACCTTTTAAGTTTTCACGCGTGAGCGGCTTAAAGAGAACGATGTCATCTACCCGGTTTAAAAATTCCGGCCGGAAGTGGCCTCGCAGCTGTGTCATAACACTGTTTTTCGCTTCTTCTGGTATTTCTTCTTCTCCACCTGCTTCAAGCAGAAAAGAAGAGCCGATATTAGATGTCATAATGACAACTGTATTTTTACAGTCAATCATACGGCCCTGGGAATCAGTAATCCGGCCGTCATCAAGCATTTGCAGCAATATATTGAATACGTCCGGATGTGCTTTTTCTACTTCATCCAGCAGCACGACAGAATAAGGACGGCGGCGGATAGCTTCTGTAAGCTGTCCTCCTTCTTCATAGCCGACATATCCTGGAGGTGCGCCGACCAGCCTGGATACTGAATGCTTCTCCATATATTCAGACATATCAAGACGGATCATCTGGTCTTCACTGTCAAATAAAACGTCGGCGAGCGTTTTGGCAAGCTCAGTTTTCCCAACACCAGTCGGACCCAAAAATAAAAATGATCCGATCGGCCGATTTGGATCTTTAATACCTGCCCGGGCCCGCAGTACAGCATCGCTTACAAGAGATACTGCTTCATCCTGTCCGATGACCCGCTCGTGTAAAATTTCTTCAAGACGGAGCAGCTTCTCACGCTCTCCTTCCACAAGTTTTGTTACCGGAATACCGGTCCAACGGGCAACAATAGAAGCAATTTCTTCTTCTGTTACTTCCTCCCGAAGCAGACGGTCGTCTTTCTCTGATGAAGCGGCTGATTCAAGAGCAGAGAGTTCCTTTTCCAATGCTGGAATTTGACCATGGCGTAATTCGGCAGCACGGTTTAAATCGTATCTGCTTTCCGCGTCCTCCAGCTCACGGCGAAGCCGATCCAGTTCTTCCCGCTTGTCTTTCACGCTCATAATAGCTTCTTTTTCACTCATCCATCGGGCTTTCATCGCATCTGCCTGCTCTTTTAAATCCGCCAGCTCCCGTTGGATTTGCTCGAGACGTGCCGCACTTTCACGGTCTTTTTCTCTCCGGAGAGCGGCTTCTTCAATTTCAAGCTGCATAACCCGGCGCATCACCGCATCCAGCTCGGACGGCATTGAGTCAATCTCAGTTCGGATCATGGCACATGCTTCATCTACAAGATCAATGGCTTTATCTGGTAAAAACCGGTCGGTAATATAGCGGTTGGACAGAGTCGCTGCTGCTACGAGCGCCCGGTCATGAATATTTACGCCATGATGAATTTCAAAGCGCTCTTTTAAACCGCGCAAAATGGAAATGGCATCTTCAATATTCGGCTCAGATACGAGAACCGGCTGAAAACGACGCTCCAAAGCAGGATCTTTCTCAATATATTGGCGATGCTCGTCTAGTGTTGTGGCACCGATACAATGCAGCTCCCCCCGTGCCAGCATCGGCTTCAGCATATTACCGGCATCCATCGATCCTTCTGTTTTACCCGCACCGACAATGGTATGAATTTCGTCGATAAATAGTAGAATGCGCCCTTCACTTTTTTTCACTTCATTCAAGACCGCTTTTAGCCGCTCTTCAAATTCCCCGCGAAATTTTGCACCGGCAATAAGCGAACTCATATCGAGTGAAAAAATCGTTTTGTCTTTTAAACCATCGGGCACATCTTTTCGAACAATTCTCCAGGCAAGCCCTTCGACAATGGCTGTTTTACCCGTGCCTGGCTCGCCGATTAATACAGGATTGTTTTTTGTTTTTCGCGATAGAATACGGATTACGTGGCGAATTTCTTCATCACGGCCGATTACCGGGTCGATTTTTCCTGCTCGGACTTCTTCGACCAGGTCACGTCCATATTTCTCCAATGCCTCATAGCCTGATTCTGGATTTTGTGTTGTCACTTTTTCATTCCCCCTTATATCATGAATGGCTTCCAAAACAGTGTGTTCCGAAATGTTTTCTCTTTTCATGAAATCAGCTGTTTTCGCACCCGCTGAAAAGATCGCAGCGGCCATATGCTCAACTGATAGGTAAGCGTCTTCCCATTGCTTTTGAACCTCGGCAGCTTTTTGAAACCACGTATTCAGTCCGCCTGATAAGTAAGCACCGTGCTGCACATTTCCAGTTACAGCAGGCCTCGACTGTATTTCACTTTGTACGAATTTAAGAAAGGACGCTTTCGAAAGACCGGCACGTTCAAAAATCCGGCTGAACAAGCCGGCTTCTTTTGAAAGCAGTGCTATCATCATATGTACGGTGTCAACATCTGAATGGTTTCGTTCCACCGCGCTCTGCTGGGCGGCCGCCAGCGCTTCCTGCATTGTATATGTCATTTGCTCCATATTCATTTGTCAAAAAACCTCCTTGACCTTTTTTGACCTTTTGTTCTATTTTAAAATATCCCCTCGGTTTAAGCAAAGAAAACGCCGTGAAATTTATTGATTCACTGACAAGCAAAAAGAAGCCGTCAACTATGTTTATTGTTGGGCGCTGCTTTTCACTTCTTCAACAGCGGCAGCGCAGTACAGAAACGTTGTAACATTCTTTTTTCTCGTTAAAACAGGAGAAAAAGAGGTGACTGTCATGGCGTTTGAACCCGCTCTCACACAAGCACTTGAAGAGCTGTTTACAAAAGAGCGGCATGTTTGTTCCTTTCAAAAAGGAGCCTATCTTTTTCAAGAAGGCGAACCCGCCAATGATATTTTTTGGATTCGATCCGGCAAAGTGCAGGTGGGCAAGATTGGGCCGGACGGCCGCGAGCTGACAATCCGCGTATCCAAAAAGAAGAACATGCTTATTGAAATGACCCTGTTTGAAGAGGACACCGTTTATATAATGAATGCAAAGGCGCTGGAATATGGAGAAGCGTGGACTGTCTCACGCCGGGCTTTAGAAAAGCTTTTGTCTTCAACGCCCGAATGGATGATAAGCTGGCTCCGCTATACACAAGCTGATCATGTGCGAACCCAGTCAAAGCTGCGTGATCTTGTTTTAAATGGAAAAAAGGGCGTTGTTTATTCCACTTTGATCCGGATGGGTAATACATTCGGCAAACAGACGGAAGAAGGCCTTTTTCTCAATATATCTTTGACCAATCAGGAGATGGCCAATTTGTGTGGAACCTCCCGGGAAGTTGTTAACCGTCTTCTTGCTCAGTTAAAAAAAGAAGGTATTATCAAAATGCGTCGCAATCAAATTACACTCTGTGATATTGATTATTTAAAACGGGAAATTCATTGTGAAAATTGTCCGATTGATATTTGTCAGATCGACTAAAAAAGAAGGTTCCGTAAAGGAACCTTCTTTTTTACTGAATGCCTAACGCAATTTTTGCGTAGCGTGACATCATGTCGCGCGACCAAACCGGTGTCCAGACAATATTTGTTTCCACTTCTGTGACTTCTGGAATATCGGAAAGCGCTGCTTTTACCTGATCAACGATTACGCCGGCAAGCGGACATCCCATAGACGTTAATGTCATGGTAACAGTTGTTTTTCCGGCATCATCCATATCCACGTCGTACACAAGCCCAAGATTGACAATATCAATACCCAGCTCCGGATCCACAACCTGCTCAAGCGCACCCATAATATTTTCTTTTAAATCCTGATCCATTTAAAGCACTCCTTTCAATTTACACGTATAGCTTTATCATAACAGACATTTCTTCGAATGATGAGCAAAAAGCCTGTTTCTTTACAAACGGCACCTCAACCCTCTACACTAAAAAAAGAACTGACAAAGGAGTGACTCGCCTGTATGGAAAAGCATTTAATCGTGTTAGACCTCGATGGTACATTATTAACCGATCAAAAAACCATTTCTCCCCGCACAAAACGTACTCTCCAACAAGCAATGGAGCACGGGCATGAAGTAATGATTGCCACGGGCCGCCCGTTCCGCTCAAGCGCTCCTTACTATGCGGAGCTCGGATTAAAAACACCGATTGTAAATTTCAACGGTGCCTTTGTTCATCATCCCGGCAATCAAAAATGGGGATTCTTTCATGAGCCGATGGAATTGAAAACAGCCATTGATGTTGTTGAAGCATGCCATGATTTTGATTTCCACAATATTATTGCCGAAGTGCTTGATAACGTTTATTTCCACTATCATGATGAAAAGCTTATTGACGTATTTAATATGGGCAATCCTGTTGTGACAACAGGTGACCTGCGCGAAAAGCTGACGGATCATCCAACAAGCATGCTCATTCATGCAACGGAGGAACAGGTGCCGGCCATTCGACGCCATTTAAGTGACGTACACGCAGAAGTAATTGACCATCGCCGCTGGGCCGCTCCATGGCACGTAATTGAAATTGTCAAAAGCGGCTTAAGCAAAGCGGTGGGCTTAAAAAGAGTCTCGGACTGGATCGGCATTCCGCCAGACCGGATTATCGCATTTGGGGACGAAGATAATGATCTTGAAATGATTGATTATGCCGGCACAGGCGTTGCGATGGGCAACGGTATTGATGCCCTGAAATCGATCGCTAACGACATCACCGTTTCAAATGAAGAGGACGGTATTGCCGTTTTCTTAGAGGAACGATTATCATTAAAAACATTGGCTTAAAAAAGACTTCTCAGCCCATTCGCTGAGAAGTCTTTTTTTACGATTGTGCCGCCCTTTTGCCACGCTTCCATACAACATAAAGAAACAAAACAAAAACAACCCAAACAGCTGCCATAGCTGCAATAAACGCATAATTGACACCTGTTTTCTCTGCCAGCGCATAAATTTCCGCTTCTTCACGGTCAAGGATAATAGTAAATTCTCCATCTGCTGCACGTGACATGTCACCAGCAAGCAGGCCGCGCAGCTCTTTGTCTTCATCCAGCTTAGAAGCGGGGATTGCGATACTTTGTGTTTCACCTGTATTGTTAATGGCTACTACGATCGTTTCATCTTTGTATTGACGCTTAAACACAGACAAGCCGTTTTGCTCATAAATCGACTCATAAGAACCGCGTCTAAGCGCCGGCAGTTCTTGACGCAGGGCTGCTATCTGCTTAATGTAATCAACTAGCTCCTGATCCGTCCGGAAATTCATCAATCCGTGTGCGTCCGGACCACTTTCTCCGTTTTGCGCAATTTCTGATCCGTAAAAAACAGCCGGCGTTCCAGGAGCCGTGTAGAGATATGTAAGTGCCATCCGCCAGCGCGCGCCCGGAAACATATTTTCATTTGCCATGTCGAGCGTAAAACGGTCTGTCAAAGCCGAATCTGTTAAATGAACCGTTTCCAAAGGATGCTTGAGCTCTCTTTTTTCTTCGAGAAGCCATTTTTGCACGGCGTCTGACGGACGGTCTACTGTCGCAAATTGATTACGCAGCGGCTCCTGAATCCAGGAAGACGTCACCGCGTCAAGCCCGGCTTGCTCGTAAACAGCGGCTGTTTGTAAGGGCACTTCTGTCATTTCTCCAATAAGATGCATTTCGGGCATCGCCTCATGAAAAGCGGACCAGAAATCCGGCTTTGCCGCTGAAGCGCTGCTGAAAAAATATCCATCAATTCCTGTTCTTTCCGCAAGATTTACCGCGGCTTTTACGAGAGCCGATTGGACTTCAGAGTTTTCCGTGTTTAATAGTGCCATGTTACCAAGCCAACCCGGCTTTTGTGGAACCGACACGTTCGTAAACCAGTCGGCTTTATCCGCTTCCTTCAGCCATACATGCTCTGTACTTACCCGTGTAGCCGGAAAGTCTACTAACACACGTATTCCTTTTTTGTGTGCACTGTCAACCAACGCTTTTAATTGCTGCTCAGTGCCAAATTGAGGGTTTAGTTTTGTATAGTCTGTGATGTGATAACCATGATAGGCACCTGCTTCATTTTCAAACACAGGCGAAATAACAATAGACGTACTGCCGAGCTCTTTTACATAATCAAGCTTGTTTTGAATCCCTTTAAAGTCACCGCCCTGGTAAGCGGACGGATCATTATTATTCGTTTGTTGATCGTTTGAACGATCCCCGTTCATAAACCGGTCCGTCATTAAAAAATACATTGTTTCATCCTGCCAATTTTCCTCTTTTTCTTCTGCCGAAGCCGTGCCTCCCGATAACAAAAGAAACGGGATGATAATAAGCGAAAGAAATCGTTTTCTCACAGCTTGTTTCCCCCTGCGCCAAAGTGTTCCATTCTCATTTAGAGTACGCTTTTTCCTACATGTCGTCAATGAAAGCGGAAATTGTTCAAAAAAATGCCACGGTTCCAATCAAATTACTTACGAAATAAGCGCTGGGATTTCTTTCTTTTTATGGAGGGGAACTCCGTTTTCCTTTGCATCCTACTGGTTTTCCTGTAATCCCTCCAGGATGGTTCGATCACGTCGCAGCCATTGTAGGTATATAAAACAATAACCGCCTTCCCTTTACTGGAATGACGGTTATCTGGAGGATGAATCCTCTTTTTCTTTTATTAGAACCACCTCACTCGTTTCCAGTGACTCAGCCCTTTTTAAATAAAATGAAACGAGTTGAACAGTCACGAAAAATGAAACAAAAACAAGAATCCATAAAAAAACGGGAAACATTTAAGAGCCTCCTTTTTCCATTATAAGAAAAAAGCTGCGTTTTTTCGCACGCAGCTCTTTGGTTAAGCCTCGATCAAATAATGCCTGGAAGAGCAAAGCCCAGGATCACGGTTAAGATAAGCACAATAAATGCCCCGGCCAAAACACCGCCGTTGCTTTTGCCCTTTTTCTTCCGTACAAGGGTCATTTCCATCAGTCCAATTGTAATGATTCCTAAAAGCATTTTAATGCCATACCACATTGGACTTAAGCTGTCAAACGTGGTAAACAGCGCAAAACCTGTAATTAAAATGAAAACATAAAACAGGCGCAGCCCCATATGTACACCGGTTGATGGCTTTCTTAGTGCAACCAAAAACAAGATGAGCGCAATCACCCACGTTGTAATATGCACATGGGTAGACTGTGTTAAAAAGTCCATAAATCCTCCTCCTTTTTCTTTCTTATTTTACCATACTATTACTGTACGGTATTCGACAAGGTTCCAACCCCTTCAACCGTAATTTCAACCGTGTCTCCTTTTTGCAGCGTCCCTTTCGGATCCATTGCAAACCCTACTCCCGCGGGTGTTCCGGTTGCAATAATATCACCAGGTTCAAGTGTCATCCCTTTTGATAAAACATGAATCACTTCATCAATTGGAAAAATAAAATGAGATGTATCAGACTGCTGTCTTATTTCCCCATTTACAGTTGTTTGAATCGCTAGATTGTGAGGATCTGCCACCTCATCTTTTGAAACAATCCAGGGCCCCATTGGACAGCTGCCATCCAGGCTTTTTCCAATAAAAAACTGTTTATGGCGGCTTTGTAAATCCCGTGCGGTAATATCATTTAGTACAGTGTAGCCAAAAACATAATCAAGTGCATCTTCGCGGGTAATTTCTTTTCCCTTTTTGCCGATAATTACAGCCAGCTCGCCTTCATAATCGAGTGAATCGGTTAAAGATTCATAAGCGGGAATAGATGCTTTGTGTGCACTGACAGTGGTCGGCGCTTTTGTAAAAATCATAGGGTGTTCCGGTACGCTCACTTCTCCTCCCATTTCAATCGCATGATCTCGATAATTTTTGCCCACACACATTACATTTTTCAGCGGGCGTGGAATCGGAGCCAGCCATTCGATAGATGTCTCTTTTATGTACGGCACTGATTTTGTATCACGAGAAATAGAAGCTAAAAACTCCTGTTCTTCAATAGCAGCAGCAAGCGTCGCTGGTGCGCCTTCCATATCAGAAACAATGCCTACCTCTTGCTTTTCTTCTTCATAAAAACCATATTTCTCTTTTCCATCCTGTTTAAAGCTCATCCACTTCATGTTCTCATCCCCTTTTTCCATAAGTAAAAAATCTCCATAGAGCTTCCATCGGCCCACGTTGGAACCTGTTTATCCATAAACCGGAAACGATCACCTGTACAGTGAAAATGGTTACACAAAGCAAAATGCCAGTTGTGACTGTCACTTGTCCATAAAAACCGAGTCCATAAGCATAAAACAAAAGCGAGCCAATAATAGACTGCATTAAATAATTGGTCAGCGACATTTTCCCAGCCTGCGCAAAAGGCATAAGCAGTTTCAACGGCCGAGTACGCGTGCATAGATAAACAACGAGCACAGCGTAAGAAGCCGCAAGCACCGGTCCTCCAAGAGAATCCTGCACATACATATACGCTATATGGCTTGGCCCAAGTATATGCGGTACGCCTTTAAGCAGGAGACCTGCTCCAAAAAGAAAAGCAAAAAGCCGCAGCGTTTTCTTAGGGTGAGCTGACCAGGCTTGAATCATATGCAGCTTATATGCCCCTGCACCAATTAATAAAAACGGAAAAATGGTTATAAGCTGAAATAAAAAAGCACCTTCAACTATATTATTGTTTGTCCAATCATAAATCCGCTGTTCTGTTACTTCTGCATAAGATCCGCTTCCATAAGCCGCAATTGAATTTGAAACCGACGTAATGTCTGTCCAAAAGGAGGCATTATACGGATCCGATAAACTTGATAAAAAAAGCAGAGAGCTAAACAAAACAGCTGGTACAAACAGCAGGAGCAGACCGGCTCTCAGTAAGGTTTTTCCCGACAAACGAAGAAAAAACAGGAGCAGAAAGCCACACACAGCATAATTAAATAAAATGTCGCCCGGCCAGATCAAAATGGCATGACTGATGCCTAAAACAAGCAAAAACAGAAAGCGCCGCACGCCTGTCCAAGCAAATGTCCCCGTTTTTTCGAGCGCTTTTTCACGCTGCATAGCCGCGCCGAATCCAAACATAGCCGCAAAAATTGGGTAAAAGCTTGCCTGTACAAGCACGTCAATCCAGGAAAACGCCAGTTTATCCTGAGGTGCTTCCCACCATTCATACGGATTGTAATAAAAATAAGGAGAATGAAACGACAGCATATTCACAAGAAAAATACCAAAAAGGGAAATGCCTCTTAGTATATCGATGGAAGCAACTCGATTAGTTCCCTTCTGCTCCGCATATTGCAACCAACCACGTCCTTTTCTGTTATGATTACTTACTTATCATAACAGAAAAGGAACAAATTACGTATATTCTACTACATGAGCGCCGTCTAGGAAAAAAACAAATTTCCCATCAATCTGGCGCTTCCAAATTCGCTCAACCGCTTTGGCATAAAGCTCAATTTGTACTTTGTACCGCTTAGTGAGCACCGGCTTTGCTTCCTCGAAGCCTCCGGCGAAACGATCTGTGATTCGGTCAGTTTTATAATCGAGTAAATACAGGCGGCCTCTGTACTCAAACAAACAGTCAATGACTCCTTGAACCAAAATCACTTCATCGGATTCGCCCATCCCTGCTTCACGTGCAGGCATGCCCATATTAAAAGGCAGTTCACGCTGTACATGATCGGCGGCCAAAAGCATTCGGCCCGGCTCAGTGGCAAAAAAGGCAACGACTGCTCCGGCATCAACAGCTTCAGCTTGTTCAATCGTAAGCAGCTCTTTTCCAATCAATTCATCTAAAAGCCGTTCTACTGACACCTCGGACGGGGCATGCTTTAAGTCAATATGCTGCATAACCGTATGAACCGCAGTACCGATTTCTGCAGGTGAAAGCTGCTTTTCCTGTACAAATCGAGGGCGGCGGAAGATAGGTCGACGATATGAACGTGCCGCTTCATTAGACGCCCCTTCACTGTAAATATCATTCGACCTTTTAAGATCGGACACGGACTGTTTGGAACGGAGCCGAACCGCCTCAGGAAATTCATACTTCCATGTCATCCGCTTCCTAATTTCTTCTTTTTCAGGCGATTGCTCCGGATACTCTTTTCGTTCCTTCAGTAAATCCAGCCAGGACTCTTCCTTCTCTTCGTTTTCTGCCTGGAAAGCAATCAAGCTTTCTGCTGCTGTAATGTCCAGTTGAAAGCGTGACGGATGATCTGCAAAAAATGAATGGCCCTTCCCTACATCCTGATGCCGCATAAGGGCTGGGCCGATCCAGTCCACATAAGAGCCTGCCGAAGCACGCACTGCATCCCTGAGCAACCGTGACGGGTGCTCTCCTGCAAGGGTCCATGCTTCCATTTTTTTCTCTAATTTTTTCACAGAAGCTGTAACAACCAGCCGCTCTTTTGCCCGGGTCATCGCTACATACAAGACACGCATTTCTTCTGCAAGAAGCTCTAATTTCTTTTTGCGCTGAAAAGCAAGCTGCACAAGAGACGGCCAGGCAATTCTTTTTTCAGGATTCATATATTTTACAGCGATACCATAATCCTTATCAAACAGCACACGTCCATTTAAGTCCATCATGTTAAAACGGCGGCCTGCCGCTGCTGTAAAGACAACGGGAAACTCAAGGCCCTTACTTGCATGAATCGTCATGATCCGGACTACATCTTCCTGCTCGGACAAAGCGCGCGCTGTCCCCAAATCATCTCCCCGCTCACGCATCCGTTCGATAAAACGCAAAAAGCGGAATAATCCGCGAAACGATGTTTCCTCATATTGTCTCGCCCGGTCATAGAGGGCACGCAAGTTAGCCTGTCGCTGCTTTCCACCCGGCATCCCACCCGCAAAAGCGTAAAACTGTGTATCGCGGTATAAAGCCCAGATTAAATCAGACAAGGCACCGCTGCGCCCAATAGATCGCCATGTTTCAAGTTTTTCCAGAAACGGAGCGACCTTTTCCTTTAAAGACGCATGGTTTTGATCCTTTTCCATAAAAGCAAGCAGTGCTTCAAAATAGCTTCCTTTTTGGGAAGCGACCCGGATTGTGGCCATTTCATCCTCTGTACAACGGACAATGGGAGAACGAAGTACCGCTGCCAGCGGAATATCCTGAAACGGGTTATCGATTACATGAAGCAATGACAGCATCACAGAGATTTCAGTTGCCCGGAAATAGCCGCCCGATGTATTGGCATAAACAGGAATACCAGCATGCTTAAACTCTTCCATCATTTCCGGTACCCACGTAAGAGAGCGCATCAAAATAACGATATCCCGATATTGCACTGGACGCATTGTACCTGTTTTCGGATCCCAAATTGGATGGCCTGATTCGATCAGCTCCTTGATTTTCGAAGCGATTAAACGGGACTCCAGCTGAGATTGCTCTGCATCCTCACGATCTATTTCATCACCTTCTGCTGCTTCAGGAGCGTCACTGTCAATTACGGCTACTTCAATCGGGTAAACCGCTTCTGGATAAGATGCTCCTAAACGGAGTGCTTCTTCTTCACCGTACTCAATTTCTCCGACTTCTGTCCCCATAATTTGCTCAAAGATATAATTGGTGCCGTCAAGCACTTCCTGGCGGCTTCGGAAATTACGGGACAGATTAATTTTCAAGCCAGCATCTATGCCTTCTGAATGAAAACGATTGTACTTGCCAAGGAAAAGCCCCGGCTCTGCCAGACGAAAACGATAAATAGACTGCTTTACATCGCCTACCATAAATAGATTACCTGATTGTTCATTGTCATAGGAGACAAGGCGGACGATCGTTTCCTGAACCATATTTACATCCTGATATTCATCTACGAGCACTTCTTTAAAACGGCGTCGATACGCTTGGGCTGCTTTGGAGGGCTGGCCGGCGTCGGTTAAAATAGCCAGTGCATAATGCTCAAGATCACTAAAATCGGTCAGGCCTTTTTCCCGCTTAACTTCTGCATACCTCGCTGAAAAAGCGAGAACAAGCTCTGACAATCGTTGAACGATCGGCTTCATTTCCGTCAGGTCCTTCAGCCAATTTTCAGGCTTCCGGGTAAAAAAGGTATCTTTCAATTCGGTCACCAGTTTTTTGGCGCTGTCTCGAACCTGCTTTGAGCGTTCTTTCAGCTCTTCGTCATATGCATCGCCTTTGCACGCTTTTAAGGTTGGGAATTTCACAGACTGAAACGCGCTATACCATTCCTCCCACGTTTCGCATCCAAGCAGCGCTGTTACCATTGCGTGATCTGCAGTAAAATTTTCTATACGCGGTGTTGGACCGCCCGGCAGATCGGTCATCTCTAACCCTTCCTGGAGCAATGCCTGTGCATTTTGCAGCTGAAAACGAATATCTTTTTTTAACGGTTCGATAAAGGGAAGCTCGTCGATTGATTCTGCTGCTTCATACAAAGAAGGCAATTCACTCAGCCATCGGTCCGGATCCGGATGGGAACGAGCAAAATTAAATAATTGAATAACCGCTTGCTGAAGATCTGCGTCACTTCGGTCTCCGGAAAATGTATCAACTAATGTGTAAAAAGAGCCGTTATCCGGATTGGCGTATTCTTCTTCAAGCAGGTCTTCAAGCACCTCATCCCGAATAAGAATGGCTTCGGTATCATCGGCAATACGGAAACCAGGATCGATATCAATTACATAATAATATTTCCGAATGACCTCCAAACAAAAAGAATGAAGAGTGGAGATAGACGCTTTATTTAATAAACGAAGCTGGCGGCGCAGACGACTCGAGGCAGGATTTTTCTCAATTTCCCGTTCAAGCGCTTCGCCAATTCGCTGGCGCATTTCGGCTGCTGCTGCATTGGTAAACGTTACAACCAGCAGTTCATCTACATCTACCGGTGCTTCTTCCCGAATCATTTTTTGAATAATACGCTCAACCAGTACAGCAGTTTTGCCAGAACCAGCTGCCGCAGCGACCAGGATATCGCTTCCTTCTGCGTAAATCGCTTTCCACTGGTCATCTGTCCAGCGGGCTCCGTCCGGTTTTTGGGGAACGTTATAGCTGCTCATCGTTCTCCTCCTTCATCATGTCAATAATTTCTTCATTTTTCTTTGGCCGGATGATCCGGTAGTTATTTTCATCAAGTGTATCGTCAAACTGGCATACCTGCTGGTAGGAGCAAAATGTACATGGCGTTTTTTTGTTGTAACGGTACGGCGTGATATCTACACGTCCGGAAACAATTGCGTTGCCTGCTTTTTCATACAAGCCGCGAACGTGGCTTCTCATCGCCTTAAATTCACTGTCATCCGCTGTTTTTGAACGGGCCGACAGCGTACCGTCTTTTTTAAAGCCGGCTGGAATAACGAGTGAGTCTCCTGCTTCAAGCTGCTGGTCCATCAAATGAATCGCCTCGTCTTCCTCGAGCACAAGCCCTTTCATACGGAAGCTTTTCATCAGCTCCTTCTCGATTTCATCAATTGTCATAAATTTTTTCGTATTTAAAAATGGATTATGGACATGAAAGTACAATACACCTCCAGGCCTTGCCTGAGTACCGGTTAACATTGGTGAATGTGTGACAACAATATCGAGATAAGTCAGCATCTGCATCGCAAACCCGTAGTAAATTTCTGTCATGTCTACGTCCCGGCTGCCTGATTTGTAGTCAATTACACGCAAATAAGTGTCGTTCGTTCCATGTGCGCGGTCAACCCGGTCAATTCGGCCGGCCAGTGACATACGTGCTCCATTTTTTAATTCAAAAATGAGCGGCGGTAATTCCGAACGGGGACCAAACGCCAGCTCAATACCGAGAGGAGAAAAGCCGCTTACTTTTGCTTGCTCGCTTAAAACCGTTGAAGCACGGGCAATAATTTGTTCCAGCTTGTTTTGAATATAAAGGTGCCGGTGAGAACTCATTAAAATACGATTTTGAAGCTTTGGAGCCAGTTCTTCTACGGCTGTTCTTGCAAAGGAACGGCATTGTTCCGGTGTAAGTTCTGGCCATTTCATTCCTCTTTTCTCAACCTCTTCCGCAATCCATTTGAGTGCGCCGTGAAAAAGATCCCCAATATCCGGTGCTTCAAGACGATACACAAGCCGGTCACGCAGCTTCAAGCCGTGACGGGCAAAATGGCTGAACGGGCAGGAATGGAAGGTTTCCATTCTCGATACACTGGCAATCATATCAGTTCCATACAGGTCAAGGCTTGTTTTGTCCTGCAGCGGTATTGTTTTATTTTCATAAGCCAGGCTGTCAAGAACAAAGCCTGCTTTTTTCCGGCTGCTTTCAAGATAAAGGTTATAAACATCCCACCAAAATGGATAAACCGGATATCCTCGTTTTTTCATTTGAAGCTGGGAGGTTAAATAAGAGAGCGTCGGTTCCGGATGGCAAATATAAGCCAGCTGCTCCGAAGCCGGTAAATCAGCCGGGTCATTCGCAATAACTGCTTCCTCTATTTGTTTGAACCATTCCTGCATCCTTTTTAAATAAGGCGAAGGCTGAAGAGACTTTCCTTCTGCATCAGCTATGGGCCACGAAACATATAAGCGATGCGATGGGACGGTACAAGCTCGATAAGTGATCAGCTCCTCATCAAGCAGCCTCGTTTTGCTGCCTGGTGCTACATGCATACCGGAAGAAAGAAGCGCTTCTCTTTCCTCATCATCTAAAATACCGCCTTCCATCTGCCGGGCCGGATACACACCATCATTCATGCCAACAATAAAAGCGGTATGAATATCAGCAAGCCTGGACTTGTCAGGATTGGCCACAATTACTTGATCAGCTGCCGGCGGCACAATAGAAAATTCAAGTGCCTCAAGACCAGCATCCAGTACCGCAGCAAATTTTTTCGCGTCCATTTCCTCATTGCCAGCTACCTCCGCATATTCATCAAGCATGCCAATTACCGCATCCCATGCTTGATTATGCTGTGCTGCCTCAGCCAGCTCGCCGCGTTCTTCTGCTTCGATAGACAGCTTTTCTATTTTTTGTGGAACATTGAGCTCTTCAATAAATTGATAAAGGGCACGGCAGCAATCCATTGCATTTTTAGCCCGTTTCATTCGTTTTTCCAGTCTAAAAAGCGGCGCAGCAATAAACTCTTTCATTTCATTTAACCGTTCTTCAAATGACCTTTCTTCATCGGTTTGTGCTACCGCAGTAAATTCCAGCCCCATATAACGCCGGTATGTCCACCGCTCCCCGTTTGTCCAGCGCTCACCATAAATTCCGTGAGCAAGAACATAATTTTCAAGCAGGTCCATCTCGCGGCGCACATGTTCACGAGGCTGATCAAAGGAAAACAGCATATCTGTTTTGACTGCACGAAAAACCGCTTCATAGCGCCATTTCCCACCAATCACTTCCAACGAAGAGCGGATCAGCTCTACAAGCGGATGATTGAGCATTGGTCTTTTTTGATCGATAAAAAATGGAATGCTGTAGTCATCAAAAACAGTTTCAATGATAGAACGGTAATCTTCCCCGTTTCGTACAAGCAGCGCCATTTGCTTGTAACGCAGCCCGTCTTCACGGGAAAGGCGACGAATTTCACGTGCTGCTGCTTCCACTTCAGCCCGTCTGCTTGCCGCCTGCCACAAAGTTATACCGCTACTGTTTTCCTGAGGTTTTGCCGGACGTTTATCAAACTGCGTTTCAAGGTGAATAAGAGAAGGCTCTTTCTGGCGTTTATGGCCGTACAGGATCAAATCCTTCTTTATATCGATTTCCTCTTCCGCAGCAACCCGATACAAGTCATGATACGCACGTCCCGGCTGGCGGAACAAATGCGTATCCTCGGGCACCTCGTCCCGGAAAGGGCGGTCCGTTGTTAGGGCAATCGTGACTTCATTGGCTGTTTTCATCAAAACTCTTATCACGTCATATTCCTGAGGTGTAAAGCTATGAAATCCGTCTATATATATATCAGCTTCCCGTACATATGAAGAGGAAGCGGCCATCTGGGCAAGGAGCCTTAAATAATCCTCAGAATCTATATATTTGCCGGCAAGCGCACGGTCATAAGACGTATAAATCATTTGGAGGTCACTCAGTTTATCTGCAAGAGCAGCCGGAACATGCTTGCGGTGTTCTTCCATTTCACCCGGCGCAATTAAGTATTGGCGAAATTCTGTGAGCATCTGCTCGACTGTACTGACAAAACCCGTTTTATCAGCCGCCTTCGCAAAAACAGCCAAATCCTGACGGTGTTCTTCAATAATTTTACGGATTAAAATATTGCGGCCGGCCGGTGTAATATGCTGCCTGCTCATGCCGCCTTCCTGCTGCAGGACACGCCAGGCAAGCCGTGTCAGGCTGTATACTTGTGCCCGGATAATGCCGCCGATTTCCTGGTCAGCTGCCAAACGGTACTCTGACAGAAATGACATTTGCTCCGGCACAATATAAATAATCGGCTTTCCTTCTGGATGCCGGATGAGGCGTTCTTTGATTTCACTGATAATATGTTCTGTTTTTCCCGAACCGGAACGTCCGATAATAAATTGTAAAGCCATCCGGATTCCCCCTTTTACTTCCTTTCAGTATAACAAAGATCATACGTTCGGTCAAAAACCGAAAATAAAAACGGCCCACACACCGTTTTATTTTTGAAGACGCTTTTCTAATTGCTTTCCTGCCGCCCATAAAAGCGCAATTGCCGCGATGATCACTGCTGTCCTTCCCGGCTGGTGAATAAGGGCAAAAAGATCATGACCGACATAACTGATTGTAAAGATCATCACAGTCTTCCCTGCCATAACGGCGAATAAATATTGAACGACACTAATATGGGACAGACCAGCCACGATGTTTACAATCGCAGATGGTGTAAAGGGGAAGCAAAGCATTAAAAAAATAGGTGCAAAGCCGTGGCGGTCCATCCAATTCATCATTTGTCCTACCTGCTTGTTTTGCTGCAGAAAACGTAAAATACGCTGCTGTCCAAACCTTCTTACAAGCAAAAAAACAAGGAAAGACCCTGTGACGGCCCCTCCCCATGAAATTAAAAAACCGAGCCAGAGCCCAAATGCATTTACATTTGCTAACACAAAAGCAAAAAGCGGCAAAAAGGGCAGAAACGCCTCAAGAAGGGGCAGAAGAAAGCCCGGAAGCGGTCCGAATGACTCGTACCGCTGAATCCATTCCATAATCTGATCTATTGAAAAATTCATTGACTTGTTCCCTTTCGTGATCTATCCTTGTTTCTCTTCATTCCCTGTTTCGGGTATAGAAAAACGAAATAACATTTTCTTTTACGCCAACAACGTGCTGAGGGCGTGTTACTTTTTCTGTTTGTATAGATGCTGTGGCGGCGTTGGCTCTTTCATAAAGCGCCTTTGTCATCATAATCTGGTTATGAACAGCCAGAGGCGAAACTGGAACTGTAATAAACTGATCATCTGTAAATGTTACTTTTGTTTGTTTTTTATCGATTTTTTCTAAGAATTTTAAATGAGAAAGTGTAATCCATGTGCATTCAGGTTTTAAATGAGAAATCGTCGGGAATAGATAAGTACCTTTCCAATGATCCACATTAACCGGAACTTTTCGATTGATACCAAGAACTTTGGTAGAAGCTTCTCTCCGGCCGTCATAAGTTGAAAGGTATCGAATGCAGCTTTGCCGAATAATTTTCAGCGGCGTTTTCTTTATCATAACCGGTTCACTGTTTTTTTCATACACTTTTGTATATTCTCCAAAACGGATCGGTTCCAGGGAAAGAGTACGTTCATTGATAACATATTCGCTGTTTACTTGATTCGGCTGGTTGTTCACTTGATCGATTCACCCGTTTCTTTTCATTATTCGAACTATTTTATTCTAGCATTCAGCAGTAAATTTGTCCCATTTGCCACGCGAAATAATTTTCTAAAAATTTAAAACTTTCTGTTGATTAGTTGTTTGGAATCCCATATAATAAAAAAAAGGTATCAGAGGTGATTAAAAATGGAAAACAACAATTATTTTGCCGAAATGATGAAGTCCCCGATGCCCCGCGAAAAGGAAAAAACAGTAATTAGTGAATTTATTGACAGCTTTTTAAGCGATATTCTATACAAAAAAGAAAAAGCAGTGTTAATGGAAAAAATCGATCTTTCACTTGATCAAGGTGACCGCTCTGCTTTTATTGCTCTATCCGATGAATTAAATCGTTTGGAGAAAACGTATCACGCATCTTAAAGCTCCCTTCACACCGGTTTCCCCAAGAGACCAATATCCCATATCAAAAAAAGACCCGTATCCTGCTGGATACGGGCGCTTTTGAGCGCGTACCCCCTCTTGTATTAAACAAACGATAACGCCGGTAAAATCCCAAATAATTTAAAGAAACAATCATATTGGCAGCTGCTGTTTTCATTAAAGCAAAAATCAAGTTTTCATAAAAGGTTTTATACAGAATGTTTTCGAAGTGTCCCGCTACCTCCTTACTCTTAAATAAAAACAAACAGAAGCATGCATGACAGTCATCATTTCCGCTGCTGCAGCCTCAATTGTTATGCTCGTCTTTGGTCCTGCCTCTTTTTACTTAAGCAGCTGCCTTAGTACCCGTTGTCGTGATCCACGTTGAAGCAGTAATGACCAGCCGCTTGAATGGAGAATGGAAACAGGTAAACGCATAAGTTAGTACTGCCGCATGAAGCGCAGGCCACCTGGCTTTTGTGATCATGATACCGCACTTCCTAGAACGATCAGCGGCACACTATCTCCCATTAGGATATTCATAAAAAAACGATGGCGATGTGCGAGCGTATAGTTTACTTTTGTTTATCAATTTGTTTTTTAAGAGATCTTCTTAAAATTTTGCCCGTTGTATTTTTGGGCAGCTCCTGTAAAAACTCAATGGATTTTGGTACTTTATAGGAAACAAGCTTTTCTTCACAATATCTTCGCACCTTTTCTTCTGTCAGCGAGTCTCCTTTTCGTACAATAAAAGCGAGAACCTCTTCGCCATAGTAGGAGTCTGGTGCTCCCACCACAGCCGCCTCTATAATATCTGGATGCTCGTATAACACTTCTTCTACTTCGCGCGGATATACATTATATCCACCAACAATAATAAGGTCTTTTTTCCGGTCTACAATATAAAAATACCCTTCATCATCCTGGCGGGCCAGGTCTCCCGTATACAGCCAGCCGTCACGAAGAGCTGCTGCTGTTTCTTCAGGCATTTTATAATACCCTTTCATCACATTCGGTCCTCTTACAATTAGTTCTCCTACCTGTCCAATCTCTATTTCTTCTCCAAGTTCATTGACAATTTTATTTTCAACATTTGGAATGGAACAGCCAACCGAACCAGCTTTACGTGGCCGATCCAGTGGATTAAAGCAGGTAACCGGACTGGCTTCTGACAAACCGTATCCTTCCGAAACACGAATATGAAATTTTTCTTCAAACTCTCTCAACAAGGAAACAGGCATAGACGCACCGCCGGAAATGCAAAGACGGACAGAAGAAAAATCCGCTGGATGCACAATTGAATGCTGAAGTAAAAAAGCGTACATCGTCGGCACTCCTGCAAACACGGTTGCTTTATGTTTTTTCGCCGCTTCAAACACTTCTTTCGGGCTAAAAGCCGGCAGAATAATCATTTCAGCTCCACAGACAATTGGCGCATTCAGCATAACAGTTAAGCAAAATACGTGAAACATCGGCAGAACCGTAATCACGGTATCTGCTTTTGTTATCCTTAAGTATTGGGCGACATCACGTGCATTTGAATAAATATTTTTATGTGTAAGCATGGCACCTTTCGACCGGCCGGTTGTACCAGAGGTATACAAAATCACAGCTGTATCTTCTTCTTCCAGGTTGGGCCACTGCAGCTTATTTTTGCAGGCGATCAAATCAGAAAACGGTTTCATTTCGATGTGAATAGCTGGCGCTTCATTTGATTCAATCAGTGGTTCCCCTCCTGGTGAGCAAACAATAAAATGGCTGACAAAAGAAAGATCAGCAGACACATTTTCCATAACAGGAAGCAGCTGATTTGTCATGACTACCGCCCTGGCCCTGCCGTTTTTCAAAATATAAAGCCATTCACTTTGTGTATAAGCTGGATTGATTGGAATAACAGTAAGACCTGCGCGCAGGGCACCGTACAGCGAAATGATAAACTGCGGTGAGTTTCCGAGCAATAGGGCAACATGGTCTCCCTTTTGAAAACCAAGCGATTGCAGACCGGCCGCAAATCTTGTGGCAGCCTCATTTAAGTCGCTATATGTAGCAGACGTTTGAAGAAACGTATAAGCATTTTTATCCGGATGGGCAGCAGCGATTTGTTCAAGTGCCAGTGATATATTCACAATTTTATCCTCCCTGTAAAGAAAAATAGCGAGTTCATTTCTTTTTATTATATAAAATGGGAAAAAAGCCGCAAGCGCGGCTTTTTACAGGCCGATTTCCAGGTTCTCTTTTGCCAGCAAAATGGTGCCTTCAAATTCCTCTCCTGCTTCCTGTACAAGCTGCTCAAGTTCCCCAAAATGCGGAAGGTGTGTTAAGACAAGCGTTTTTATTCCAGCTTCCCTGGCAAGTATACCGGCTTGCTGCGCTGTCATATGCCCGGCCGATGAGCCATCCATTCCTTTATACAAATTGCTTTCAGCCAGCAGTACATCTGCACCTTTCGCAAAAGAAGCCAGCTCTTTTTGAAAAGCTGTGTCCGCTGTATACACAACAGTGTCCGTCCCGTCCGTAATTTTCATAGCATAGCAGGGTGCCGGATGATTTGTTTTAAAAAACGAAATCGAAAAAGGCCCGACTTGAAGTGTGTCGGCGGGATCATAAGCAATGCCCTTTGTTATGTTTTTGTACGTTAGGATTTGGAATCCGTCTGCTTCATTATGGCCGTAAATAGTCAGAGGCTCTTCCCTCGTTTTACTTGTGAAAGAATCAATTAAAAGCGCATGCTGCAATACACCAATATCCGCTACATGATCCGCATGATAATGGGACAGAATAACGGCATTCAGATCTGCCGGCTTTAAATGATTTTGCAGTTTCGATAAAACAGCGCTGCCGCAGTCTACAAGCAGTTTAAACCCATCATGTTCTATTAAATATCCGCTGCTGGCTTCATTCGCTTTCGGAAAGCCGCCCCAGCAGCCCAGTACAGTTACATTCATGTATGTATGCTCCTTTCTTTTTTCATTGTATTCCCTTATTACAAAAAAATAAAATAAATTTTCAGAAAACGGTTGACGTTTTAGTTCTGTTATAATACACTACTAATAACAAATCAATCAGTTATATAACAAAGGAGAGGTAAACATGATCACAAACATCATTGACTTTTTCAAAAATCTTCCACCAAAACAATGCGCAAGCTGCGGTTCACATATCGAAGAGCAGCATGACTGCTACAGTAACACATGCTCAACTTGTGCATCGAAAGATTTGTAACTCTGTCGTTTCTGCAAAAAAACCCCCTGCCTAAGCCGGCAGGGGGTTTTTGACAATTTATTCGCTTTCATGATGAATTTCTTCCTCTTCCAAGTTAGAAGGTGCAGTATTTCCAACAGAAAGAGATGATTTCGGCATTGTATGCATTCCCCTTGCTGTTACGTGAACCTGTATATGGTACACCGCTTTTTCATTAAACGTTTTGGATACCGTATAAATGCCATCGTTTTTAGGGACCGCATCGAGCATTTCGCTTGTTTCCTTGTACCCATCTTTCCATATTTCATATTTTACTTCATCAGCATGATCAACCGGCTTTCCATCCTGTGTAACGGTTGTAGAAATGATCACTTCTTTTCCTACATCCGCACCGTCCGGTACATCAAGCACAGCTTCAACCGGCTCAGGAGGTGAAGATGGAACTTCTTTTTCAGGCGCACAGGCGGCCAGTATTAGCCCAAACACAATCGTTGCTGCTGCTTTCCAATTCATGTTTCCACTCCTTCATCTTGTAGCGCAGGCAGAATGACCATGACGGTTGTTCCCACGTCTGCTTCGCTTTGTATATCAAGCTCGCCCTCATGACGTTCAACAATCTGCTTTACAATCGATAAACCTAAACCTGAACCGCCGTCTTCGCGCGTACGCGCTTTGTTAATCCGGTAAAACTGGTTCGTCACCTTCGGAATTTCTTCTTCCGGCATACCGGCCCCTATATCCCGGACAATCCACTTTACTTCGTTGTTTTCCTGTTTGAGCGTAATGTAAATAGGCTTATTTTTTTGTGAATATCGCACTGCATTGTCAATAATGTTGGTCATTACCTGAACCAGGCGGCCTTCATCACCTTTTACAATGATTTCTTCGTCTATATCGAGTGAAAAACGCTCATGTTTCAACCGAAATGTATCAACAGTCCGGTACACAAGATCAGCAAGCGGAAGGATTGTTTTTTCTATATTCATCTTATTCGAATCGAGTCGGATTAATTCGAGCAGGTCGTTTACGAGACGCTCCATACGTGCTGCTTCACGATGAATAATGCCGAGCTGCTGCTCAGCACGGCCAATACCGTTAACCATCGCTTCACTGTAGCCTTTTATATAGCTAAGCGGCGTACGAAGCTCGTGCGAGACAGTTGCTAAAAATGTTTTCCGCTGTTCAGCCTCTCTTTGAATAGACTCGGCCATTTCATTAAAGGTGTGCGCAAGCTGGCCGAATTCATCCTTTGATTCAGCGGGCACACGTGCTGTGTAGTCCCCATTCGATAAACGAACTGCTGCCCTTTTCATATTTTCAAGCGGCTTGATCACATAATTTGTCCATTTCATGCCTCCATATAAAAGAAGCCCCATTAATAAAGCTGCTCCTGCCGCCCAAAACATGATCAAGCTGGAAGCAAGCTCATCAATCCGTTCAAGAGGTATATACAGATACAAAATCCCTTTTAGCTGCTTGTCATCTAAAAGAGGATAAATAACCGAAATAATTTGCCGGTCAAACCTCTCTGAATAGCCTGTTTCTTCAATCATTTTATTTTCAAGCAGCCGGGACCGTTCTTCCGGCCCAATAAGGGTTTCATAATCTGCTTCATATGGAATACAGGCAGCAAGCTCTCTTGGATTATGAACTGCAAAAGCATCAAAGGGTGATTTTTCGCTGAACCAGCCCACCTGCTTTATAAAATCCGCACTTAGCTCCCCGCCCTCATAGTCATAGGACAAATTTTCTGCAGCAGCTGCCAGCTCGGATTTCACGCTTTCTACATACAGCTTTTCATACAGCATATAAGCAAGGCCAAATGCAGCGCCAACAGCAATAAGAATAAAAACAAACAGTGTCATCCACAGCTTTTTTCCAAATGTCATACAGAGCCATCCACAAACTTATAGCCAATTCCCCATACCGTTTCAATCGAAGCCCCTTCATGCTTTAATTTCATTCGCAATGTTTTAATGTGAGTATCCACTGTGCGTGTGCCGCCACTGTATTGTGCTCCCCAAACCGTTTCAAGCAATTCCTCCCGCGAGAAAATCCGGCCGCGTTTCTTTGCCAGAAAAACAAGCAAATCAAATTCTTTCATTGTCAGCCCAACGACTGTTCCATCCACCTTTACTGTACGGGAATGAATGTCAATCGAAAGGGTTTGATACCGAATAGTCTCCCGTTTCTCCGTCGATGAACCGAACCGCCGAAGCACGGCTTGAATCCGTGCGGTCATTTCCCCTGGAGAAAAAGGCTTGACAATATAATCATCTCCTCCAAGCGAGAACGCACGTACCTTATCCCATTCCTCTCCGCGTGCCGTTAAAAAAATAATCGGAACATCACTGTAGGAACGAATCGATTCACAAACAGTAAAGCCGTCACGTCCCGGCATCATAATATCAAGCAGGATAAGATCAGGCCCGAGTTCCCTTAGTTTTTTTTCCGCTTCATCTCCATTTAAAGCAGCGCTGACTGTATATCCGGCATTTTCCAAATACATTGTGACGAGATCCACCATGTCCTGCTCATCATCCACAAGTAATAAATGTGTCATCTTATTCACCTTCTTCTACAAAAATCATAAATGGCCCTTTGCCGATATCAATTGTCTTGCGTTTTATAAGTGTTTTTTCTTCGTAAAAAGAAAGGGTTCCGCTGTCGTAGCCAGCCGAAAGAACGGTTTTTCCAAGCACGGCAATAGCAAACGGATTAGCCGGGGCATCCGTTTCAGCTACCCGTTTTCTTTCTGGATCAAAGGCATACAGCTTATTTGATCCGTGGCTGACTGCATACATAAACCCGCTTTTTGATGCAAAATCAACAGGCATAACGGGGGCATCCGCTGTTGCTGTTAGGGAACCTGTTTTAAGTGAGTACACATGAATCGTTTCGCCAGCCTTTGCTCCATAGCCATGGCCGCCCACCCATAATTCATTTTTTTGCTTATTCACCGCCAAACCAGTAGAAGACGTTGGAATGGCGAATTCCCTGCTTACTCGATATGTGTGTATGTCCAATTCTGATAATACAGTGTCCTGGTAGTTAATGATATACAATTTCTCCTCGTGTTCAAGCATGGTCATCGGGTAACGGCCCGTCCGTGTTTTTTTTATTTCCGTGCCTTCTTGATCAAAAAAATGTACGGCGCCATCTTCTTTCACAGAAAGTGCTATTTCATTTGTTTCATTAATAAACACTGCACCTGTTATGCCTTTTGGCACGGTCCATTCATTCAGCTTTTTACCAGTTTCAACTGAATACAGTCCGGCACGGGTTCCATCTGTCCTGTACATCAGGAGCTTTTTATTGAATAAAAGACCGCCTGTATATTGTTCATCAAACTCCCATTCGGCAAGTACCGCGCCATTTGGCGAAATAAACGTCATTCCTGGTTCTTTAATGGTTAAAACAGCCGCAAACTCACTGGTTTGTACCGGTTCAAACGATTCACGACTGCAGCCGGCAAGCAGCAAAAGCATCAACAGTATGATTTTCTTCACTTGCATGCGCTCCTCTGCTTTTTCCTTTCATTATAGAGGACCGGTGTGAAGTAAGTGTGAAAAAACACTCAAAAAAAACGGCTTAAGCAGCTTTACGCTGCTGTAAGCCGTCCATATTGCTTTTTAAACTGTCCGCGGAAAAACAAGGCAGTCACTGTCATATTAAATAGAGCAAACCCGGCTAAAACAGCGGCATTTTGCCACATAAATGCATAATCACCGCTTGAGATAACGGCTCGGAACGCATTAATGGAATAAGCCATTGGCAAAAAGCCTGTTAGATGCTGCAACGTTTTTGGAATGAGCTCAAGCGGGAACGTTCCGCCGCTCGCTGTCAGCTGGCTGATTAAAATAAGCACCGCTATAAAACGGCCCGGATTCCCGAGAATCGTAGCCAGCATTTGGATCAATGTCATAAAGGCGGCGCTGACGATAAAAGAAAGCAACACAAAGCGCGGTACACTTTGCACATGCAAGTCGAGCACGTTTAGCAAAAAGATCGAAGCTGCCGATGCCTGGAGCGTCCCAATAAGCAGGAAGATACCGAGCTTGCCACGAAACCAGGAAAAGCCACTTTTCGGCTGTTCAGGTGTTTCTTTCAGCGGAAAAACAATTGTCAGCATAATCGCGCCGACAAACAAACCAAGTGACAGCATATAAGGGGCCATGCCTGTACCGTAGTTTGGCACTTTATGAAATGTTTCTTTAGCCACCTGAACCGGTTCTGCCATCATCGTATAAGTGTCGTCGTCGGCTTTTACGTCTCCTGCTTTATCGGCTGCCTCTGATAGTTCCGTTTGCAGCTTTTTCGTTCCCTGCTCCAGCTCAGCCGATCCTTTGGCCAAATCTGCAGAACCGCTTGCAAGCTTGCCGGCTCCCTCCGATAATTGATGAGAGCCGCCGGCAAGCTCCAATAATCCACTTGATAGATCACTCGCTCCTCTGGCAAGCGTATCGGCCCCTGATTTCGCTTCTGTTGTTTTTTCAGCGAGCGTGCTCAAGCCTGTCACAAGTGTTTCGCTGCCTGATTGAAGACTTTGGGCTCCTTCGGTTACTTTACCTGCTCCAGACTGGAGGTTTCCAAGACCCGTTTGCAGCTGCTGCTGGCCTTTTTGTATTTCTCCGAGACCTGCTGATAATTCATCCAATTTTCCGGGCATTGTGTTTGAAATTGTTTCGTTTAACTCCCTTGCTCCTGCGGCAACCTGACTGCTGCCAGTTTGAAGTTGATCAAAGCCTGTTGAAATACCTTTATTTAGTTCGTCCTGCTGCGCAGCCATCTTTTGCTGCATAGCAGCGACCTGTTCTTCCGTCATGACCTGCGCCAGCATCGGCAGCAGCTCGTCCATTTGCGCTTTTTGAGCTGCGCTAATTTGGCTTTTCAGCTTCGTTTCAAACTCATCAATACCCGCGTTTAGCTCGTCAGCTCCCGAAGCGAGAGAAGCTGTTCCATCCGCTAAAGCAGGAACTTGTTCACGAAACCCATCTACACCGCTTTTAGCAGCTGCTGTTCCGTCTATCAGCTCTGGCATGTTTGCGTTAGCTGACGCTAGACCATCTTTAAGAGAAGCAGATCCTGCAGCAATTTGATTGATTCCTTCCTGCAAATCCTGTCCCCCGTTTGCAAGCTGCTTTTGCCCATCTGAAAGCTGGCCGAGACCATTTGAAAGTGAAGACGCACCGCTGGCTACCTGCTTCGATCCTTCATTCGCTTTGTCAATTCCAGAAGAAAACGAAATTGAACTGTCTGCCAGTGCCTCCAGGTTTTTTTTCAGTTCGTCTGTACCCTTCGTTATTTTCAATGCGCCTTCATCAAGCTCACCGGCTCCTTTTTGGGCTTCTGTATAACCATCACCCATTTTTTTGACCTGATCAAACATTGACTTGGCATACGTTTTCGTTACATCTTTTTGAACAGAGGCCCGGATTTCTTTTACAGCGGACTGCCCAATTTGCGATGAAACAAAATTGTAGCTTTCATTTGGTGTGTAAATCAATTCAAGCTTTTCTGGTTTTTCATCCATCAATGTAGTCGCGTTTTTGGAAAAATCCGGAGGTATTTCGATCATCATATAGTATTCCTGCTGCTTTAACCCATCCTTAGCTTCCTTTTTCGTGACAATATGAAAATCAAAATCATCGCTTTTTTCCAGCTCGCTTTGCAGCTCATCACCTATATGAAGATTTTCCCCTTCAAATTCTGCCCCTTTATCCCTATTTACGACTGCAACCGGCAGCTGATCCAAATGACCATATGGGTCCCAAAACGCCCACAAGAAAATACCTGAGTACAAAAGCGGAATCAGCATAATGGCAGCAAGAGAAATTCTCAGCATTCGATTTCGGCTGATTTCTTTTAATTCTTTCCAAAACATAAGATTACCTCCGAAGTGACCAAATGGTTCATTTAGTCATTTTATTCAAAAAAGAAAGCCCCTTAACGGGACAGCCCTTTAAATACATATAACTCAAACAATTTTGCGATTTCTTCTTTTGAAAGAGCGGGTCCGCGCCGTTCCCAGTCTACAACCAGCGTCACATAAAGCTTCATCATTACAAAAGCAGCAATTTGGGGGTCTGTCTGCTGAATTTCATTTCGATCCATTGCTTCCTTTGCTTGAACAGCAATATAAGCAACAATGGCATCCTCCATTTTTTTTAATGCCTGTGTAACTGCTGGTGTACCCATTTCCTTTTCTTCTTGAAATAATTTAACAGCAAGCTGGTGCTTTGTTCGGAACGCGAGCATTTCAAATAGTGCCCGGTGAACATTTTCATGAAAAGACTGTGCCGGATCAATGACCGCTTCGGCCGCTCTTTTCATTTCTTGGATCAACGTAATACAAATGTCTTCAAACAGTTCATCTTTATTTTTGAAAAATGTATAAATAGTACCTTTGCCAACGTTGGCAAGTTTCGCTATCTGATCCATTGTAGTTGCTTTATAGCCAAAAAATGTAAATGACTTTGTAGCCGCTTCAACAATGTCCTTTTTCCGTTCTGACGCCATGCTCTCACCTCTTTTTGACCAAAATAACATTTTAGTCAATTAGTTCTGATATTCATTTTATGCCTGTACTCTTTGCCTGTCAATAAAAAATCCCGCCGTTTTTGGGGCGGGATAAGCTTTATCATTTTCCTTCTGCTTTCAAGTGCTTTATTACAACTTCACCAAGTGCTTCAATAAATTCCGCACGGGCATTCGGCATCGCTGGACGGTAATACCCAGCACCAATCTCATCTGTGACAACCCGGCATTCATAATCGTTATCGTACAGAACTTCAAGATGATCAGCGACAAAGCCGGCCGGTACATACATAAATGCTTTGTAGCCTTCCTGCTCATACAAATCACGGGTCAAATCTTGAACGTCCGGCCCAATCCATGGCTCCGGTGTATTGCCGGCACTTTGCCATCCGACCGCATACTGTTCAACACCTGCCGCACCAGCAATTAAATCAGCTGTTTCTTTCAGCTGCTGCGGATAAGGATCACCTGCCGCAATAATTTTTTCCGGCAGGCTGTGCGCCGACACAATCAGTACAAAGTGTTTCTTTTCTTCTTCGCTCATCGTTTGAAGAGTCGCTTCGATCTGGTCCGCCCAGTATTGAATAAATTTCGGCTCCTGATACCAGCTTTCAATCGATGTAATGGCTGGTCCGTCAATTTTCGCGGACTCTTCAGCCGCTCGCCCATTGTATGATTTTACGCTGAATGTAGAAAAGTGCGGCGCCAATACGATAGAAACGGCTTCTTCAATACCGTCCTTCTTCATCTGATACACAGCATCTTCAATAAACGGCTCGATATGCTTTAAGCCGATATACAGCTTGAATTCAATTTCCTGCTGCATATTATTTAAGAAATCCGTTAGCCCTTGTGCCTGCTCTTCCGTAATTTTAGCAAGCGGCGAAATGCCTCCAATTGCTTCATAGCGGCTTCGTAAGTCTTCTAGCGCTTCCTCCGACGGCTTGCGGCCATGTCGGATATGCGTGTAGTATCGTTCAATATCTTCTTCTTTGTAAGGCGTTCCGTACGCCATCACAAGAAGGCCCATTTGTTTTTTCGTCATGCTGATCCCACCTCTTTTGATTCACTGCTTTCTCAGTTAGTATGGCACGTAAGGAAGCTTCCTTAAAATAAAAAGCTTATCGTGCTGTATATTCATGAACGAATGCTGTCAGACGTTTTAATGTATCCGGATTTACTTCCGGAAATACACCGTGCCCAAGATTAAAGATATGGCCCGGCGACGCCAGTCCCTGATCTAAAATCGCTTTTGTCCGCTCTTCAATTACGTCCCATGGAGCCAGTAAAATAGCGGGATCCAGGTTCCCTTGAAGCGTTTTTGTCAAGCCCATTTCCCGGGCTTCAGTAATTTGGGTGCGCCAGTCCAGCCCGACTACATCAAGTGGAAGGTCATGCCATTCCTTTGCTAAATGACTCGCTCCTACTCCAAACATAATGAGTGGGACTCCCTCTGAACGAAGCTCGCCAAAAATCCGCTCCATTACCGGCTTGATAAATATTCGATAATCAGCGACGTTCAAAGCACCTACCCATGAATCAAAAATCTGTATCGCTTTAGCACCTGCTTTTATTTGAGAACGAACATATGTAATCGTCATATTCGCCAGCTTGTCCATAAGCGCAAACCATGCTTTTGGCTCGGCATACATAAATGCTTTCGTTTTATTATAATTTTTGGATGGCCCGCCTTCAATCATATAGCTGGCCAACGTAAAAGGAGCACCGGCAAAGCCAATTAACGGTACGCTTAACTGCTCTTCTGTCAGCAGCCGGATGGTCTCAAGCACATAAGGTACGTCGCTTTCGGGGTCAATCTCGCCAAGTTTTTCTACGTCATTCAGCGAGCGGATTGGATTTGAAATCACAGGGCCGATGCCGGATTTAATATCTACGTCTACCCCAATAGACGGAAGCGGCGACATAATGTCCTTATACAGAATTGCTGCATCGACATTATATTGTTCCACCGGCAGACGTGTTACGTAAGCACAAATTTCCGGCTGGTGTGTAATTTCAAATAGTGAGTATTTTTCCTTCAGCTTCCGGTATTCCGGCTGTGAACGCCCCGCCTGGCGCATGTACCAGACTGGTGTATAGTCCGTTTTTTCTCCCCGCGCCGCTTTTAAAAATGTATCATTCAAATGCCTCATATGGATTGAGAGCCACCTTTCAACTATGACAGATTAGAATTACTATTGTTTATTATAGCTTACAGTGTGGGACTTTTCACTAAAGAGATGTTCTGTTCGCAAATTTGCCAAAACAATGTGTGAAAATTGGAAATAAGGGTACAAAAAGGGATATACTAAAATCAGAGGTGATCGGAGATGAAGGTATTTATCACAACCGGAACATACGATTTTTTGAAAACAATACAGAAAAAGCACAGTAGTGAAAACATGTTACTGATGGATGGTACCGGGGGGGCAGCTCTTGTTCATGAAACGGACGGAAAAACGGTTTTTTCCACTCCGCGCCGCTATGAAGTGGTAGATGGTGCTGGAGCACTGGTAAACCGCGGTTATGCAGTCCTTAATAATATTCCCGTAACTGATGAAGGCCGTCCTTTGTTTGAACACCGCTTTAAAAACCGGGCCGGTGCCATCGAAAATCAGCCAGGCTTCCTCTCCATCCGAGTATTGCGCCCGCTTGACACAGACACATATGTTATCTTTACACAGTGGGAAAATCCAGCGGCATTTGAAAATTGGAAATCCTCCCAGGCGTTCAATGAAGCGCATAAAAAGCGGGGAACAGAAGTAGGGCTTGATCAAAAGCCTCATATCTTTTCAGGAAAATCTTATGTCACAACCTTTACTATTCCAAACGAAAAATAAAGCCAGGGGGGTATTTCTCCCTGGCTTTACACGATTGTTTTTTGTTTGGGCTGGTGATAAAACCGTCTGTTTAAGAAAAACACAAGCAGCAGAAAAATCCCTCCGCCCAGCAGCCATCCGGCTACTACATCCGTGGCGTAATGAGCATGGCCTGCTATCCGGCTTGTCCCTGCTAAAAGAGCAAGCAGCAGCGCCGCGGCATAAAAAAGTTTAGTTCTTTTCACATGCAAGAATAGAAAATAAGCCACCAGCAAATAAAAGACGAGGCCAATCATGGCATGCCCGCTTACAAAACTAAACCCGTCTTCCCCGTGTGGAAATGGCGGTCGCTCACGTGCCACCCACTCTTTTAATGCTTTGTTTAGTAAATTCCCAACACCTACTCCCATCAAAACAGCTGTAATACCGGCTATATTCCGCTTCCAAAACAGAAACACAATAAGCAGAACGGCCCCGCTGCCCAGAACCGTTTGAGAACCCAGTACACTAAAGTGCGTAAAAAAAGAACTTGTGTCAAAAGCATCAAGCATTACCTGATCAATACTTGACGCCCAGCCGGAATCATAACTAAACAGTAAAACAGCAAATAAAATAAAACAAATCAAACTGATCCAAAGCAAATTCCACACCTCTATGCTTTTTCCAACAGTGTAGCATGATGATCGGCCTATTACTATCTAAAATTAGTCCTTAAATATGCAGCATTCTTTTTAATCGGGCCGGTGCATAAACCCAAACAAAGAAAAGCGTAAAAGTGATTGATGCAGATAGTACAATCGCAGCTTCTATCCATCCGCCTGACAGTGCACAAACACCGAAGACAAAAGATTGAATAAGAAGTATACGCATCAATAAAAGCTGAAGCGCTTTTTGTTTTCCATCTTCCCCCTCTGGATAAAGCTTTGGCCAAATAAGGTAGCTGTGTCTCGTTGCAATAGGCAGCAGCTGAAAACCTGTTAAGTATAGAAAAAGAAGTGCTGCAATACATTGAACAGGCAGCAGCCCGCTCAAGCTGATAATAAATGCAGCAATAACGGTCAGCCGAACAAACAGCCCAATGTATTCATTCATGCGTACAAATGTCCGAAAAAGCAGATAGGTGTATGTGCCCTTTTCCGGCCCTGGCAGCAAGCCATCCAGCCAGGCGCGGCGCTTGGCGCTTCCGCGCAAATGCGGCACATCGGTAAACATATTTGCAAGCCGATAAAAAGCAGCCATTCTTTTTTCTTCAAGCTCAGCCAGCAGCTCCCACTTTAAAGGACGGTTTCCAAGGCGGCTCATATAAAAAAGCCAAAGCAGTCCAAATAAAGCAGCAGCACCGGCCCATAAATATTCATTTGAAAAAACAGCAAATAAAAAAGCGATATTCAGCAAAAAGCGAATCGCTATATCCGCGATTCTCACATCACCTGCTGGTACGTTTAACGAACGAAGACGACAAAATAAATTCCAGAGCTTTGCGGCTAAAATAGCACCGAGAAAAGCGAAGAAGCTTCCATAACCGGCCCCTTCTACTTTTGCGTACATCGGCATAGCGAAAGCCAAAAGAGCCACAAGTACATAACTTTGTGCGGCAAAGCTCGTCCACACTGCTTTTTGAAAATACGTATTTAATTCACTTTCAAGTGGCAGCAGATAGACGGTATCAGGCTGTCTTATATACGTATAAACCGGGCTCCAGGCAAGAATGGCACCGAGAACAAGCGACATAATCAGCGGTGCCGGAAACGTTTCATCAATGGTGCGTATCCAGCCGCTATAATAGTATAAAAGCGCACCAAGTGCGAAAACGAGCACAAAAGCCAAATGATCATTAAACATGTAACGCGAGTACTTCCGAAGTTCCGCATAATAAGCGGACGCACGCTCCCTAAACAAATCGTTGGCTGAAAACTTCATAGCGCTGCTTCCTTCGTCAGTTCCACATAAATATCATCAAGCGCAGCATTGGACATGCCAAAATCACGGCGGAGCTCTTCCATCGTGCCTTTTGCCCGTACACGCCCTTCATGCAAAATCACAAATCTGTCGCAGTACCGTTCCGCTGTCGCCAAAATGTGTGTCGACATTAAAATACCGGCGCCGCTTCTTTTCATCTCATTCATTAAATCAAGCAGTGAACGGATACCGAGTGGATCAAGCCCTACAAACGGCTCATCAATAATGTAAAGAGCAGGTTCTGTTAAAAATGCCCCCATAATCATAACTTTTTGCTTCATCCCTTTTGAAAAGTGAGCAGGAAACCATTTCATCTTTGCATCAAGGCGAAATTCTTTTAACAGCGGGCCGATGCGTTTTTTATACTCTGCTTCTGACAAACCATAAGCAGTGGCTGTTAAACGCATATGCTCCTCAAGCGTCAGCTCATCGTATAATACCGGTGTTTCCGGCACAAATGAAAACTGGCGCCGATACTCGGATGGGTTTTCTGCAAGCGTCTGTCCGTTAATCGTAACGCTTCCTTTTGCTGCCTCCATCAATCCAATGATGTGCTTAATAGCTGTACTTTTACCAGCACCGTTTAAGCCGATCAGCCCGACAAGCTCCCCTTTGCCGACTTCAAATGACACATCGTGCAGCACCGGCTTTCGTGTATAGCCGCCGGTAATGTTTTCCACAGATAATAATGACATTACAAAACGCCCTTTCTCCTCCATTGTTACACGTATCATATCAAAATTATCCCTTTTGCACATAGTTCCCTGCATCTAGAATATATGCTACACTTTCTTTAACCCATACATAAAAGGAGTGCTGAATCATGGATAACTGCATATTTTGTAAAATTATAAATGGAGACATTCCATCTGCAAAAGTGTATGAAGACGAAAATGTCTATGCTTTTTTAGATATCAGCCAGGTAACAAAAGGCCATACACTGGTCATCCCTAAAAAACATGAGGAAAGCCTTTTCGAGCTTAGTCCAGAAACAGCCGGCCCTTTTTTCGAATCCGTTCAAAAAGTAGCCAAAGCGATCCAGGCTGCTTTCTCTCCTAAAGGATTAAATTTATTAAACAACAACGGCGAAACAGCTGGCCAGACGGTTTTTCATTACCATATGCATCTTATTCCCCGTTACGGAACGGCTGATGGCTTTCATCCTGTGTTCAAGGAAAACAATGACAGCCATGAATTAGCCGAAATTGCTTCTGTGATCAACGCTCACCTATAAATAGCGATACATATGTTTGTTCCATTCTTTTTCCGGGAACGATAATTCATATATGTATGTGTAAATGTGTACAACATGACTAAAGAGGTGGAAAAAATGAATAAAAAAGCTTTATTCATAGGGTTCGCAGCTGGTCTGGCTGGCGGTGCGGCCGCTGCACTATTAAATGCTCCGGCCAGTGGACAGGAAACGCGGAAAAACCTTAAAAACAAGCAGGTATCTGCTAAGCTGGCGTCAATGGAAATTAAAGATAATGCCGGGCAGGTTAAAGAATCTGTTAAACGACTTGTGGAAACAGCAAAGCAGGAAGTACCGGAAAAAGTAAACAGCTTAAAAGTAAACGCGGCACTTTGGAAAGAAAGCATTGAACCAAATGTAAAAACACTTCAAAAAGAAATTTCCAACATTCAGCATACTGTTGAAGATTTGCAGGAAGCCTTGCCGCAGCCGTCTGAATCAAGCAAATAATTGTACACGAAAGGGGGTTCCCTTTTCGTGTATTTCTATTTTTCAGCTTATTCGAAAATTTTTGTAAATTCCCTCTTTCTATTTTTTTATTTTATTGGCATAATATAAAGCAATAAAATAATAGATTTGAGGTGGACAACATTCATAAAACAACGGATTCCGCATCGACCCATCATTATACGATGAAAGAAGCATTTATATTCAGCCAGCGGATGGCACAGCTTTCAAAAGCCTTATGGAAAGCAGTTGAAAAAGACTGGCAGCGGTGGATCAAGCCCTATGATTTAAACATTAATGAACACCATATTTTGTGGATTGCCCATCACTTAAAAGGAGCTTCCATTTCAGATGTAGCTAATTTCGGTGTCATGCACGTTTCTACAGCGTTTAACTTCTCGAAAAAACTGGAAGAACGCGGGCTTTTGACATTTTCTAAAAAAGAAGATGACAAACGAAATACGTACATCGAAATTACACCTGCTGGTGAACAGTTAATTTTTAATTTAATGGAACACTATGAACCTGAATCGAATCTTGTTTTTTCCGGTACAGCGCCGCTGCGTGAATTGTTTGGAAAGTTTCCAGATATGGTTGAATTAATGGCTATTATCCGAAACATTTACGGGGATGATTTTATGAATATTTTTGAGACCTCCATTCATAATATCGAACGGGACTTTGATGAAGAAAACGGGGAATTAAAGCGGGCTGAACGTTCTCAGGCATCGGAGTAAGCAGACTGCTGGCCGGATGCTTTTTATACATATGACGCCCTGCTATGTATGATGGGGGCAACCATTTCCTGTGGGTTCTGTTTTCAATTTTTTCGACATTTTGATATAGTTAAAGGTACAGAGCTAACAGAGGGGGCATCATATGGCGGCATTAATTATTACTTTTATTCTTTTCTCCGTCTTTATTTTGTATCACATAAATCGAATGACAAACTTGTTATGCATTCAAAAGGAAATTCCGGAAGAACGGCATGAAAAAATATTCCGCACTGTAAATATTTTGATTGTTATTTTGCTTTCTACTTCTTACATTGAAATATTGTACGTATAGACCTGTTCTTTTTCAGAAGGCAGGTCTTTTCTTTTCCCAAGCCATCAACTGTGTTATAGTTGTTTTTGGAATAGAGATTAAATGAACATTAGGGAGTTGTTTTTTGCATGAAGAAATGGGCATTGCCATTATCGCTTGCAGCAGGCGTACTGGCGCTTTCCGGCTGTGGAAACAGCGAAGGAAACGTTATCGCCACATCAAAAGCAGGCGACGTAACAGATATGGAACTTTACGCAGAAATGAAAGACAAATACGGCCCGCAAATGGAACAGGCCCTGCAGGAGCTAATGCAGAAAAAAGTTCTCTCTGACAAATATGAAGTAACAGATGAAGAGCTTGATGAAGAAGTGAAAACAGCAAAAGAACAGCTGGGTGACCAGTATGAAATGTTCTTGGCTCAATATGGTTTAGATGAAGACGGTTTTAAAGAATTTTTGAAGCTTGAGCTTCTTCGTGAAAAAGCGGCCCTTGCCGATGTAAAAGTAACAGATGAAGAAGTAAAAGAATATTACGATTCATGGCAGCCGGAAATCAACGTCAGCCATATCCTTGTAGAAGATGAAGCAAAAGCAAAAGAAGTAAAACAAAAATTAGCCGATGGCGGCGATTTTGCGGCGCTTGCGAAAGAATATTCAACAGATCCTGGCTCTAAAGAAAAAGGCGGCAGCCTTGGCTGGATTGACAACGCCGGCCGCGCGCAATTTGTACCAGAGTTTACAAAAGCACTGGGCACCTTAAAAGTAAATGAAGTGAGCGAGCCGATCAAGTCAGATTACGGCTACCATATCATTAAAATTACCGATCAAAAAGAAAAAGCTTCTTTCGAAAAAATGAAGAGCCAAATGACGGAAGAACTGAAAAAGTCTAAAGTAGATTCTGCAGCACTCCAAGAAAAACTGGATAAGGTTATGGAAGATGCGGATGTAGAAGTGAAAGACGAAGACTTTAAAGGTGCATTTGAGACAGAAACTGCTCCAGCAACAGACGAAGCTACTCCAACTGAAGAAGAAACAACAACAGAAGACGATGCTGCCACAACAGAAGAAGCAAAATAATAAAAAAGCACC